>JBDTAV010000127.1:0-11632 GCA_039924385.1 Steroidobacteraceae bacterium | reverse complement strand
CGTCGCGATCATCCCGCCGGTTGAACTGCCGCCGTGGCGCGCGTCCGCTGTCGTCGCCGCGCTGAGTGAGATTGATCTGAACGATCTGCGACCGGAGGTGATCGCGGAGTGGGAGCGGCACCGGGCGACATTGGCGCACGGCGATGTGCCGCCCCTTGGCGATGGCCCACTGACGCCGTACTTCCTGCCGGAGATGGCGACGCTCCTCGATGCGCTGCCGGACGGCACGCTCGTGATCGTTGATGAGCCGGGCGCGGTGCGTCTCGCCGGGACGCAACTCGCCGTGCAAGCGGAGGAATTGCGCGCGCAGTTCGTGCAGGGCGGGGAACTGCCGGGGAATATCCGCATGCCCTACCTCACCTGGAACGCCGTGCAGGAGCGCATCCGCGCGCGAACGCATCTGGAGATTGGGTCGTGGGAGGAGACGCCGGGAGCGGAAGACGAGCAGTTAGCGCCAGCCAGTCGGTTATCAGAAGCCGCTCACCCACTCCAAAGTTCAGCGCGAATTGGTCCTTGTCGGCAAATTTCACATCGCCCATGCCGACCGTTACATACAGGGCCGAATTGAACGCGCGCCCGCGTCCGAAAAAAATCTCGCCGGGAAGTACGTTGTAGCCTACGTCCAGGTCGTAATACGTGAAGCGCCTCCCAGAGTCGCTGACAACCGTAATATCCGGAAAAACATCCTCGAGACTGGTGGTGCCCGCCTTGGATCGCGCCAAAAATCCTTCCAGGAAAATGTCCTCGGACACGTGGTATGCGGCCCGCACGCCATAAAGAGGATTGGTGCCGAAATCTTGAATGCTTAGCGCACCGTAGTAGGCGCCCAATTCGAAGTCTTTCGCCTTGATATGAGGAGTTTTGACGACGCGCCGCGTGACCTGAGGCTCGACAATAGACGGTTCGCCCTGCGGCTCCTCGGCAACGACCTCGGTCGGTGCCTTGTGGCCACGGTGAAACCAGCTACAGCCGGATAGCAGCGCGGCGGCTAGAAGAATACAGCTAAGCCGAATTTCCATTCTTCTAAATCCTC
Source organism: Steroidobacteraceae bacterium (assembly GCA_039924385.1). GTDB lineage: Bacteria > Pseudomonadota > Gammaproteobacteria > Steroidobacterales > Steroidobacteraceae > Bog-1198. The sequence continues at coordinate 10,599 of JBDTAV010000127.1, read as the reverse complement.
ATACACATTCAGGTCGTTGAAGACGACGTAGTGGCGCCAATCGACACGCCACAGAAATCGCCGGGTGATGAATCCGCGCGCGCCCAAGGAGACGTAGGCCATCTCATTGCTCTTTTGCAGCGGCGCGGGGGGAACTTTGTCCTGCACATATTGATACGCGGTGCCGATGCCGGCCGTGGGCGAAAACCATTTCCATTCCGGAATGAACGTATGGCGCACGCCGATCGACGCCACATAACGGTTATCGAGCGTGCCGAAGGCTTGCTGAACCGCGAACTCGACGTCAAGGCTGTTGGTCAGCCCGAAATCTACGTGAGTTGTGACGAGATTCTCGCGGTTATATACGCCGTAGCCAGCGCCGAATTCCCAGCGATGCGAGGCGAATTGCGGATAGGGCGGTATCGGCGCCGGCTCGCCGGACTCCAACAGCGTGCGCGCCAGGTCCGCCCGGCGCACCCAGCCTTCATTGCCATGCGGCGCGCGCACCTTGAACCAGTCGGTGCGGCTGTAAAGCACGATGAGCACTTCGTCGCGCCCAACCACATAAACCACCGGAAATCCCCGTCCGGGTCCGGAATGCATCTCCAGGTACGGGTCGGTGACGACCAGCACCAGACTCTTCGCCGCCGCATTTGCCAACCCTAGATGTAACGCCTGCACCAACAGCACCAGCGCGAGCAGACGACGCATCAGGTCAGTTCGCTACGGGCGCAACAAACGGATCGTTGAAAAACTGCGCGCCGATATCCAACCACTCGGCGATCAAACGCAACTCCGAGGGAGACAGGAAGCCAGTGTGATCGAGTACAGGGTCATGAAAACTACCGTCAAACATCCTAAAGAAAGTTGTCGAGCCCGCGGCGCTGCCGGCACTCATCGGCGGCGCCAATGGGACAGGCACCATGATGGTCGTCGGCTGGCCGGTCACCGGGTCCGGAGGTCCGGGCGCGGGTACCAACAAGTCCTGCAGCACGCCCATATTAAGCGTCTGTGCATTATGTGCAAACAGAAGTTGCTCATAGGAGGTGACAACGGTGGTGTCGACGTTTGATGCCGTGCCGTTCAAATCCAGCTGACCTTGGGGTACTTGCACCATCGCCATCGCATTCACGGGGTTGTGGCAAACCGAGCAAGTGGTCGAGGTCGCCACGCCGTTGACCAGGTTGGTTCGGCTGGCCTTCTCCCATATCGACTGCAGAAAGAGATTGGGCGTGGCGACGCCGGCAAGCGTTACCGCATAGTGGATCGTGCTGCGGCATTGCGCACTCCATGTTGCGCAACTCGAATTGGTCGGCGCCGTCGGCGTCGCAGCCGCATACGTGTACGCGAAGGCCGTATCCGCCTGCGGCGGCGTTGTGCCGACAGTCCAGATGCCATCGTAGATGACGTCCGAACTCAAGATTTGCGAGCACGGCGTGGAAGCGCCGTTCGGAGTCGTGCCGTTACCAGTACAGGTACTTAGCGCCAACGTCTGCGCCATGGTGGCGCCGGCGTTAGTCAGGGCGATGGCCGGATTGGTGTTCGGGAACGGCGAGCCGGTGGTCGGCGCGCCCGGATTCACAGGGTTGGTCAATCCGGCGCGGCCATGTGAAGTCATGTTGGCGGTGGTGTGACAACCGTTGCAGGTTCTGGTCTCTCCCGGCATCACTTGCAGCCAGCTGGTGTGCTGGGCCGCGACGCGCTTGGCGTTCACATCGACGATATCGATTGTGAAAGGCACATTCGCGGGTACTTGAACCTGAACCGATCCGTCGGGTTGGATGGGCGCGTAGCCTAAAATTTCTCGCATTCCCATGCCTGCCGGTCCGAATGCAGAATTGTTGATCTTGCGCACCGTCTTGCCGGGAATCTCCACGGCTTTCTGGATTCTGATGAATCGATAGGGGCGGGTATAAAAGGTCGGCTGGCTCGGGTCGGACACCCCCGTAATGTTGGGGGTGGCCGTATCGACGCCATCGACATCGTACACACTACTGATATCCAGCAGGCCGACGCCGGCGCTTGCCATGGTCGTAGCCTGTCCGGACGCCGGAGCGGCGTCGACCAGAGTTACCGGAGCGGGTTTTCTCGGCTGCAAGATCACGGGCTCGACCACCATCGTGCCGACATCGGCGCTGAGCACGGGACCCAAGGTGCCTTTGTCAAGGTCATAAATCCACAGCGTGTACTGCGGCGGAGCCAACGTTACGTTCGCACCGGCAGTATTCGCTGACGTGCAAAGATTGGTGGCGTTGGGTGTCACCGTGGTGTCGAGCACCAAGCACGGCGACCAGCTCACCAACAAGCGGTTGGTGCCGTCATACAGCGGAAACACCGACGCAAAGCGGCCGCCGAGGGACGGCATGTTTGCATCCGTGGTGACGCCTAGATTGGTGATGCTGGTCTGCGCGGTGCCGGCAGGGCCGCCCGGCGTGGCCGGCTGATGGATTTCGACGAAGCCTTCGGCGTTGATCTGAACGAGATCGCCGCCCAGCTGCGTACCCAGAAAGGGCCGCACAATCGCCACCAGCGTGCCGTTGGCGAGTTCGCGCGCATTCAGGAATTGAATGACATTGTTGTTGGTGCCGGCAATATTGGCGCCGGTGGCGTGGCTGTTCGCGCCGTAGAAGAGTTCGAGTCCGCTGCCGCTCGGGGTGGCGCGATACAAGCTGATCTGACCGCCGTTCGTGGATTCCCAGCGTGAAAAGACCAGCTGGCCGTTGCCCAAAACAGACGGCGCAAAGTCGTGGTTGGTATTGAAGCTGATTTGATGCGCGTTGCTGCCGTCGCCGTTCATCACGTGCAGCAGAAAAATCGACTGCGATCGATCGTCGGTTTGCGCCTGGTATTGCGGCCGACCCTCGTCGAGCAGGATGGATTGCGTCGCGAGCTGGCGCGTCGAGGCGAACACGATCCTGCCGTCGGGCAGGTAGCGTGCGCCCACATCGTGACCCGCGGTAATGCCGTCGTTGGTCAGCTGGGTCACCACCTGCGTCGCGGCATTGTAGGTATAGATATGCCAATTCGGCTGCGTCACGTCGGTGTTGGGCTTCTTCGGATTCAGCGGCAGGCGCAGCGAAAACACAATCGTGGTGCCGTCGGGCGAAACGTCGAGGTCGCGCACGTCGCCCATGCCCTTGGTGATCGCCCCGGTAACGTTGACTTCCGCACCGGCCGCGCTGGCCTGGCTGCGAACATATAAGTCGCCGCCCGTGATGGAAGTTATGAGATCGCGTACGTCGATGTCCTTGCTTAGAACCGGTCGCTTGATATAGGCGAGCGGAAAGTTCGTGATTCCGGGCGTCAAAGTCTGGCCGCCGGCAACGCCCGGCGCATGACCGCTCGAGGCGCTGCTGCATCCGAGCACGACGAGCAGAGGCAGCGCGATTGCCGCGAGCTTTAGCAATCCGTGACGGTGTTCACGCAGTGTGAAAATGTTCATATGGGCTACCTGTACTCATAGTTTCGGTTCAGCGATCTACCGGCGTGCGTGTCTCCGGCGTCATTGAACTTAATCGGTCGCATGCGCACATCTTCGTTCGATGTTCATACGCATACTGTTAACGCACTCACAGAAGAACTTCTCCATATCCGTTTCTCTGTGCACGCCGCGCTAGACCGTGCGGGAATCGAGGTCAGGATATAGGTCTGGTATTGCGCCTCGGTACTGTCGCGAAACGCCGACGTCGTTCAGATGAGACATTACTAGAGCCAAGTTGGCTGCGTATATTCGCAACCAAGTCGAAACCCACAACTCACGCGAGTGGATGTGCATATGAAGAACGGGATGGAGAAACCAATGATGCAGAGCGCACGCCGTATGGCAGCGACGCCAAATCTTGTTGCGCGCGCAGTACGCGCCACCATCTGTGCCGGCGCCCTGGCGCTGGTCGCTACAAACGCGCTGGCAGCGAACCCCAACGCCGATCAAGCGACGCGCATATACAATCGCGTTGCTGGCGTACCGCCCAACGCCGCGCAGCTAGCCCAGATGACGGCCACCGACGCGGTGAGTGCCGCGTTGATAGCGACCCAAGATCCGGCTTTCTACAACAACACCATCCGCAACATGGCATCGCCGTGGACCAACCGCGACCAATCGGTGTTCGTGTCCCTTAACGATTACACCGCCACGGTGGTCGGCATGGTGCGCGACGACGTTCCTTTCAATACGCTGCTCAGCGCCGACTTGGTTTACACCGCCGACGCAGCTTCCGGTGTGCCGGCTTATTCCTATTCGAGCAACGCCATGTACGATGCGATGGACGCCAACAATGTCGATCTTAAGGCGCACCTGGTATCGAACACCCAATCTGCCCTGACCGGCATACCGGCGGCTGCGACGGCAGGAATCATGACGACGCGCGGCGCAGGCAGCGCTTTCTTCATCAACGGTACGAACCGGGCGATGTTCCGCTTCACGATGCTGAATCATCTGTGCAACGACATGCAGCTGGTCATGGACATCACCCGGCCGCCGGATCGGATTCGCCAGGACGTGACCCGCAGCCCCGGCGGCCAGAGCTCGCTGTTCTTGAACAACTGCGTGGGCTGTCACTCGGGAATTGATCCGATGGCAGGAGCCTTCGCCTTCTACAATTTCAACAACACCGATCCAACCACCGCAGACACCATGGGCACGGTCGTTTACACCGCGGGTCAGGTGCAGCCGAAGTACTCGATCAACAATACAAACTTTCCGCAGGGTTTCGTCACGATGGACGACTCCTGGAACAACCACTGGCGCGCCGGCCCGAACTCCATATTAGGGTGGAGTTCATCTCTTCCCGGCAGCGGCAACGGTGCAAAATCTCTGGGCCTGGAGTTAGAGAGCAGCGCTGCTTTCGCCAGCTGCCAAGTCACGCGGGTGTTCAAGGATGTGTGTCTGCGCGCACCGAACTCCTCGGCTGACTTTACTCAAGTCAACTCGATGATCTCTTCGTTCCAATCGAATGGCTATAAATTGCGGCAGGTCTTCGCTGAAGGCGCCGCCTACTGCATGGGGACCTGAGCATGAACGTTACACGCATCACCGGCTTAGCAGCGCTCGCGGCGTCGATTGCCTTGAGTGCCTGCGGTGGCGCCGGCGCTCCGACAACGACCAACCCGGCTCCCTCGCAAACAGTCACGGCGGACGCCTACACCGGACCGGCTGCAGCGACCGCCGATGTGACGGCGTTCCAGGTCAATTTCTGGAACAACGTCCGGGTCCAGAACCGTTGCGGCCAGTGCCACAATGCAACCTCGCCGGCACAGATGCCGAATTTCGCGCGCAGCGACGATGTGAATCTCGCTTACGCTCAAGCCAACACCGTCGTCAATCTGGCCACGCCCTCGACCTCGCTCATCGTGACCAAGGTGGCCGGCGGCCATAACTGCTGGCTCGCCGACAACAGCGCTTGCGGCCAAATCTTGACCACGTGGATCGCGAACTGGGCGGGCGCCTCGGGCGCCGCGTCCGCAACCACGGTGCAGCTGCAGGCCCCGCCGGATCAAACCGTCGGCCAGAGCTTGAACTTCCCGGCCGATTCCAGCGCCTTTGGCAGCACGGTTTGGCCCATCACCCATACGAATTGCGTGCGCTGCCATTCGACGACGGCTGACCCGTCGGTCGAGCAGTCGCCCTATCATGCGGATCCTTCGCTCGCGATTGCTTACCCTGCAGCGATCCCGAAAATCGACTTCACGGGTTGCGCGGGCACAGGCGGCAACAATGGCGGTACCTGCGGTACGAATTCGCGCCTCTATCAGCGTTTGCTGACCGACAACCACAACTGCTGGACCACCTGCGCGGCCGATTCCGCGACGATGCTGGCGGCAATTCAGGCGTTCGCCGCACAGCTGACGCCTTCGAACCTCGATCCGACCTTGGTAACCAGCAAGGCGGTCTCATTGACCCAGGGGACGATCGCGAGCGGTGCGAGCCGCTACGATGCCGATACCATCGCCAAGTACGAGTTCCAGTCGGTGGTCAACAACACGACGTTCGACACCAGCGGTATCGATCCTTCGGCGGACCTGACCATTTCGGGCAACGTCACGCTGGCGGGCGGCTGGGGCATCAATGTCGGCGCCGGCGGCAAGGCGCAGGCGACCACCCAAGCCAGCCAGAAGATCTACAACTTCATTCAGGCGACCGGTGAATTCTCGGTCGAGGCCTGGGTGGCGCCCGCACTGGTGGCGGCCGACAAGTCCTACATGGTCAGTTACTCCGGCGGCGACACCACGCGCAACTTCACGCTGGGTCAGACCAACCAGGACTACGACTTTATGCTGCGCAACTCGAATACTGCGCTGACGGGTCTGCCGCAATTGCAGACGCCGAACGCGGCGATGGCGCTGCAGGCTTCTCTACAACACGTCGTGCTCACGTACGACGCCGTCAACGGCCGCCAGATCTACGTCAATGGCGTGCTGGTGCCTGGCGCTGATCCGCAGAAGGGCGGCACGATCTCCAACTGGGATAGCACCTTCGCGCTGGTTCTCGGCAACGAAGTGTCGGGCGACCGCTCCTGGCAGGGACTGATCAAATTCGTGGCCATCCACAGCCGCTCCATGACGCCCGCGCAAGTGATGCAGAACTTCAATGCCGGCGTGGGCGAGCGCTACTACGTGCTGTTCAACGTATCGACGGTGACGGGCGTATCGCAGAGTTACGTCATGTTCACGGTCAGCCAGTACGACAGCTACGGGTATCTGTTCTACCAGCCCACGTTCATCTCGCTGGATCCCACTGTGACAGCCAGCAATCTTCCCAGCATCCCGGTGCAGGGATTGCGCATCGGCTTGAACGGCGGGGTGCCGCAGGTGGGCCAGGCCTATATTCCGCTCAAGACCACGATCACGCCGGCCAACTACACCTCGCAGGGTGAAGTGTTGTCGAGCATCGGTACGGTCATCGGCTTGCAGGGCGGACCTGCGACCGACCGGTTCTTCCTGACCTTCGATGTCCTGGGTAGTCACACCAACGTGGTGACCGAGGCAGCACCCGCCATTCCGGCGCCCGCGCCGGGGCCGGTGGTGGCCGACATCGGCGTCAAGTCCTTTGCCCAGATCAATTCGACTCTGTCGGTGCTGACGGGAGTGCCCACGACGGATCCGAATGTCGCTGCAACGTACTTGGCGGTGCAGCAGCAGCTGCCGGCGACCCCGACGCTCGAAGCATTCTCATCGGCTAATCAGGTCGGCATTGCGCAGTTGGCAGTTCAGTACTGCAACGTCATGGTCAATACCCCGAGCTATTTCGCGAACGTTCTTCCGGGGGTGACCTTGAGCGCCTCGCAGTACTCATCGCAAGCCGGTATCGATCAGGTGACCGCACCGCTGGCAGCCCGGGTGCTGGGCAGCGGGCTGCATAGCATGCCGGCGGCATCGACCATGACGGGCGCATCGGGCGAGCTCGACAAACTCATCACCAATCTTTGCACCGCGACGGCTTGCAACAGCGTGGTCCGGGTACAGGCCGTCACCGCCGCAGCGTGTGCGACGGCGTTCGGCAACGCCAACATGTCGATCAATTAAGCATCGGAAGAGGTCTGAAATTTATGAGCAAGAAATCAAAGGTGCCGGATTTGAACGAACCGTTCCGTCATCAAGACCACCCTCGGCCGCGCACGCGCCGCGAATTCGTCGCGCAGGGCTTCATGACGGGGGCCGCCACGGTCATCGCCCCGACGCTGGCGGGCATGCTCGCCTATCCGCGCGCCGCGCGGGCGTCGCTCGCTCCGGATATCCAAACCGCAGTGACAAACTGCAATATCACCACGGGCGCCGGTAAGATTCCGTTCATCTGCTTTGACCTCGCGGGTGGCGGCAACATCGCCGGCTCCAACGTATTGGTTGGCGGCTCTAAAGGACAGCTGGATTTCCTGACGGTCGCGGGCTACAGCAAGCTCGGTCTGCCCGGCTCCATGGTGCCAAATGCCAGCGCCGCCGGGAGTTTCGTGGACGCGAGCTTCGGGCTGCGCTATCACTCGGATAGCGCGCATTTACGCGGCATGAAAATTCGCGCCAGCGCCAAGGCCATGGCAGGAACCAACGGCACGGTGATTCCTGCAATGTCGAACAACGACACGAATACCAACCCGCACAATCCAATGTATGGCATTTATCAAGCGGGCGCCCGCGGCGGATTGCTGGATCTGATCGGCTCGGACAGTTCCCAGTCCGGCGGCAGTTCGATGTCGCCGCCGACCATGGTCATTGCTTCGGCAATGCCCACGAAGATTTCCAGCTCCCAGGACAGCAAGGGTCTGGTGAGCACCGGACAGCTGAGCACCCTGTTGCCCAATGCTGCCGACGTCACCAATGTGCTGGAATCCATGAAGCGCATCAGCGACGCCAAGTATGCACAGGTCTCGGCGTATACCGATCCAACATTGAATACGGCGGCGCTGGGCCCTGCGGGAATTCAGGCGTGCGGATACGCCAAGTCGGCGTACATCGTTGATAAGTACAACAGCCCTTCGGCGGTGAACCCGGACGTGGATCCCAACATCGTCGGCCCGAGCGGCATTTTCACCACCGCGGAGTACCAGGCGAACTCGGATTACAAGAAGACCGCGGCGATCATGAAACTGGTCATCGACGGCAATGCCGCCGCCGGCACCATCGAGATGGGCGGCTTCGATTATCACAGCGGCAATCGTATGGACGGTGAAGCGCGCGACTTGAACCTGGGTAATTGTATCGGCGCGTGCTTGGAATATGCCTCACGGGTGAATAAGCCCGTCATGATCTATGTATTCACCGATGGGTCGCTCGCCAGCAGCGGCATGATCGACAATTCGGCCGGAGGACGCGGCAAAGGCGTGTGGACGGCGGACAACCAAAGTGTCGCGGCCACATATTTTCTGGTCTTCAATCCGAACGGCAAGCCGGTGCCCGCCCAGGCCAACCCGGAGATGAGCTTGCAGCTCGGCAACTTCAATCCTGACGGGTCGCTCAATACGACCGGCAGCCCCGCCGGCAACAACGTGCTCAATCTGGTGCAGATGGTGGTGCTGAACTACATGGCACTGCACAGTGCGGGCGCGGCCGCGGCGTGGCCGACGGTCTGGCCGGCGCCGAACTTGAACAACACGCTTGGCAGCGGAGCGGCGCTCGATCCTTTGATTGCCTTCCAACCTCTCGCGGGATTGGTGAACGGAAAAGTCACCTAAAAGTGTGACTCATAACTCAGGGTCCGACGATTCGTCGGACCCTGCTTCGTTCTCATGTCTCATTCCAGAGACAGTTACCCATTCAATCGCCGGCTTGTCAGGCTTGCAAGAGCCCGCCGTACATTGCAGCAAGCTGCGTTGGCGCCTTTGCTTCGGCGCTCGATGACTTTGCACGAATGTGCGCTAAGTCATACAGAAAATCAGTGAAGGCGCGGTCGTTGCGTTGACACTGCGGCTCGCATTGTGCGATTTTGCATAAGGTCTGATCAGGGCAAACTTGCCGAAAGGTGAGGGCGCAAAGCTTCCGGTACGGGGCCCATCTTTCACAGAGAGGTCTAGCACAGCGGGGTTACCAGCGTGATTGATGAATCGCGGCGCTTCGGCGTCATTTTTACCGTTGCAGCGCTTGCGTAGAACACTTCGCGCCGGCGGCCTGATGCTTGGGCTCGCGATCGGGGCAGCGTCGATCGCGGCTGCACCCAGCATCGTGGGTAAGGCGGCGCCTGATTTCGTGTTGCGCGGCTTGGATGGCCGCAACCTGCGCTTGTCCGAATTTCGCGGCCAGGTTGTTCTGGTGAATTTTTGGACGCGCTCGGACGGCGATTCCCGGCAGCAGATGCCGGCGCTCGACCGCATCAACATTACCTACCAACGAGCAGGTCTCGTCGTTCTCGGCGTATCGGTGGATGAGGATTTGCGGCGATCAAAGGAATTTGCTTCGGCCATGAGCGTGTCGTATCCCATCTTGTTCGATACTGGCACCGAAATCGGCAAGGATTACTACTTACAGAAAATGCCGATGACGATCCTGGTGGATCGCTCCGGCGTCGTGCGTTATTCGGCCGTAGGCTTCAAGCGCGGCGATGAGCGCGTTTATCTCGATCACATCCGCGAATTGCTGCGCGAATAAACGATAGGTCAGTTATGAATCTCAAGCATCGAATTGTCTCCATCGCGGCGTGCGCCGTGCTGCTGTCCGGCGGGCTGGCAATCGGCCAGACGCCGCCGTCTGCGCAGACGCCGCCCTCACCGGCTTCGCCGCCGGCAGATGCACCTGCCCCGGCCGCGGATGCGCAAGCGGCGCCGCCCGCGCCGGCGCCCGATGCGCCGCCGCCCGAGCTCAAGACCTTGGACCAAGAGGTCCAAGGGTTGAAGAAGGATGTAATCGATCTGAATAAAGACTTATTCGTGCTGCAGGAAGAACTGCTGTTCCCGGCCAACACACAGGTCGCTCTATATATATCGATGGATGTGGGGACTTTTTTCGCGCTGGACTCGGTGACCGTCAAAATCGACAACAAGGAAGTAAAGAATTATTTGTATACGGCGCGCGAAGCCGATGCGCTGCTCAAGGGCGGCGTGCAGCAGATCTATCTGGGAAATTTGAAGGTCGGCAAGCACGAACTGGTCGCATTCTTTGCCGGCAAGGGCCCGGTTGAGCGCGACTACAAACGCGGCG
>JBDTAV010000126.1:0-19790 GCA_039924385.1 Steroidobacteraceae bacterium | reverse complement strand
AAGGGCAAAGAAGAGGGCGTAATGGTCGCCGATCTGATTGCCGGTCAGTATGGCGAAGTGAATTACAAAGTGATCCCCTCCGTGATCTACACCCAACCGGAAATTGCCTGGGTGGGGCAGACCGAGGAGCAGGTGAAGGCCAGTGGGCGGCCCTACAAAATCGGCACTTTTCCTTTTGCGGCCAGCGGCCGCGCGCGCGCCATGGAAGCAGCTGCCGGCATGGCCAAGATTGTTTCGGCGAAGGACGACGATGAGGTGCTCGGTGTCCATGTGATCGGACCCATGGCCGGTGAACTGATTGCTGAAGCCGTGCTCGCGATGGAATATTCGGCGAGCACCGAAGACATTCAGCGCACGATTCACGCGCATCCCACGTTGTCGGAAGCGATTCACGAGGCGGCGCTCGCCGTCGACAAGAAGGCGATCGACGCGCTGAATCGCTAGGCTTTTAGTCTAAGCTGTAGCGTTTGTCCAACAAACGCACGTCGCGGCGACCTGCCTACCCAGGAGAGCGAAAACTCATTTGACGATAAGCGAAACGCGCCCCGCCGCGTGACGCAGTTCACACCCACTCATCCCTTCGCAGCTTACCTTTCTAGCCCTTCGAACGGCGTCGCCGGTCCGAGACGTTCGATTTGTACGACACTGGGCTGAGGTCGGGAAAAATGCTACGAAGCCATCAATGGCTGCTGCTGGGAGTCTTGTCGCTGCCGATATTGAGCGGCTGCGGGTCAAGCTCGCATGGTAGCGAAAGCGGCACAGTGGCCCCCACGGGGCTCGGCGGGACCCCGCCCACCGCACCGGTCACGCCGCCCAAGGCTGGGCCCGGCGGCGGCGGCGTTACGGGGGTCGATAACAAGGTTTCCGCGACTGCATCCGTCGGTTCATTGAGTGTTGCCGTCGGTGCCAGCCAAACCATCAGCATCACGTTCACGTCGGCAGACGGCCTGCCAATCACGGCTTTCTCGGTGTACGGCAGCTTGGGTGCATTGCCTGCCGGTTGGGTCGCGCCCAGCAGTCTGACCTGCGCGAGCGTGGGACCGGGCAGCGGCTGCGTTCTCACGCTTTCCTACACTCCCACCGTGGTCGAAACGGGCACGTTGAATCTCGACTGCGTGTATGTCGATAACGCCGGCTTGCCTAGAACGCCGGGTCCATGCCTTACCCTCGCCTATGCCTCGACCATGACGAACAATATCGTCGCTTCCGTTTCGCCCAGCGGCGAGGTCGATGCCGCGATCGGCGGCAGCAAACAATCCGTGAATGTCACGTTCACGACCGATGACGGCAACTCGGCGACCGCGTTGAGCCTGACCCTGGGTGCCTTGCCCGCGGGTTGGAGCAGCACAGCGACGGGATTGTCCTGTGTCGTGGTGAGCACGGGCAGCGGCTGCCAGCTGCCGCTGGCGTTTTCGCCAACGGCGATGAGCAGCGGCACGCTCACGCTCAACTACAATTATGTTGATGGATCCGGCCTCGCGCGCAGCGGGGCACTCAATATCCCCTACGCCACGGCCGGCAATGGCACGGTTGCGGCCAGCGTGTCTCCGGCCGGCCAGGTCAACGCGGCGATCACGGGGGGCGCCCAGTCTGTGGCGGTGACCTTCACCACAGCGGCTGGCAAGACCGCGACCGCGTTGAGCGTCTTGACCGACTTGAGCAAACTGCCGCCGGGCTGGAGCAGTTCCGGGACCACTTTTAGCTGTGCCAGCGTCAGTACCGGCAACGGCTGTCAGTTGCAGCTGCAGTACACTCCCACGGCATTGGCCGCCGGGACTGTCAGCTTGCGTTATGGATATACCGATGCCGCCGGAAACCCCAATTTCGGCGTGTTGAATATCCCGTACGCCGCGACCACCAACGACAATGTCATCGGCACCGCAGCGCCGTCCGGCCAGATCACGGCCATGTTGGGCGCGCCCGGCCAGCCCGTCAGTGTTACCTTCACGACCGACGACGGCCGTCTCGCCACCGCGCTGCAGTTGACGAGCAGCCTGACCGCGCTACCCGCCGGATGGAGCAGCACAGGCCCTTTCAGCTGCAGTGTCGTGAGCAGCGGCACGACCTGTCAGCTCATGCTCTCCTATGCACCCACCGGCGTCGATAACGGCACGCTGAACCTCGGCTACGCTTACGTGAACAACGCCGGCGAGTCGAAGAGCGGATCGGTCGGCATCCCGTACCAGACGACGACCAATGACAATGTGGTGGGCACAGCCAACCCAATCATGCTGGCGGCCGTGACCGGCAGCAGCAATCTCGTAGCGGTCACCTTCACCACCGATGACGGCAATTTCGCCAGCGCGTTATCGGCGGATCTTTCCGCACTGCCGCTTGGCTGGACTGCGCCGGCGAGCAGCTTCGCCTGCGCCAGCGTGAGCGTCGGGGCGACCTGTCAAGTCGTGCTGACCTACGCGCCAACCGCCGCGGCCAGCGGTACGCTGGCGTTTGGTTTCAGCTATGTGAACAGCGCCGGGACTACGAAAACCGGAACCGTCTCGATACCCTACACGGCCGCCCCATAGAAGCCAGACAGGCTCCCAGGCCTATTTCTTGCGTCTTGCGCTGATGATGTTGGGCAGCTGCGCGATGCGCGACAGCACTTTGGATAACTGCGGCAATCCAGAGATCGAAATGCCGATGCGCATGTGCGCCACATTGTCGTGTTGGTCGGTGACCGTGGTCATCCCCTGGATGCTGATTCTCTCGTCGGCCAAAGCGGCGCTGACATCGCGCACCAGGCCGCGGCGGTCGAAGGCCTGCACCTCGATATCGACCGGAAATTCGCCACCCCCCATTTTGCCCCAGTCGACGGCGAGCACCCGTGCCGGCGATTTGATCTTGAGCCGCGCCAGATTGGCACAGGCTTGAGTGTGGATGCTGACGCCGCGTCCTACGGTGATGTAGCCGACGATGGCTTCAGGCAGCACGGGCTTGCAGCAGCGCGCATAGGTTGACAACAGATCGCCGATTCCCTGCACGGCGAGTTCGGGTGCGCGGCCGCCGCTGGGCGGCCGTGAGTGTTGCATGCGAGTGTCGCGCGTATGCAGCAAGCGCTGCATCGCTCCGGCGACTTGCGCACCGCTGATCTCTCCCAATCCCAGCGCTTCATGCAACGACTCGGCAGTATCCAGTTCCAGTTCGCGCAGCAGCTCTGGCATGGGCGGGCTCTTGACGCCCAGGCGCTGCAGCTCGCGCTCCAGCATCGTGCGGCCCTCAACCTTGTTTTGCACTTCGTTCTGTTTGCGGAACCACGCCCGCACCTTGTTGCGGTGGCGCGGGCTCGCCAAAAACCCCGATTGGGCGGAAAGCCAGTCGCGCGACGGCTGCGAGGTCTTGGCAGTAATGATCTCCACGGTTTCGCTGTTCTTCAAGCGGTAGTCGAGCGGCACCATGCGGCCGTTGACCTTGGCGCCGCGCGTGCGATGTCCCAGATCCGTGTGCACTTGGTAGGCGAAGTCGAGCGGCGTGCCGCCAACCGGCACGTCAACAATTTCGCCCTTGGGCGAAATTACATAAATACGGTCCTGAAACAGATCGACGCGAACCCGATCGAGGAAGTCGCGGCTGCCTTCCGCGCTCTCGGCGGGCGCCAGGAGCGATCGCAGCTCGTTGATTTTTCGCTCGTAGGCCTGATTGCCGCGGCCGCCTTCCTTGTAGCGCCAATGCGCCGCCACGCCGCGCTCGGAGTCGGCGTGCATTGCGTGTGTACGGATCTGAATTTCGATCGGCTCCTGGCCGGGGCCGATTACTGCGGTATGAATGGATCGGTATAGATTGTCCTTCGGCGTCGCGACGTAGTCGTCGAACTCGTCCGGGATGAACTGCCATAGCGAGTGCACCACGCCGAGCGCTCCGTAGCAATCAGCGATGCTGTTCACCAGCACTCGCGCGGCGCGAATGTCCATCAGCTGCTCGAAAGCCAGCTGTTTGAGCTGCATCTTTTTCCAAATGCTGAAGATATGTTTGGGCCGCGCCTCGATGGCCGCTTCAATGCCGGCCCCGCGCATCGCAATCTCGAGCACTGTTTTCAATTCGTCGATGTAGCGTTCGCGCTCGGACCGGCGCGTTTTCAAAGCGGCGGCAATATGCTTGTACTGCAGCGGTTCCAGATACCGAAATGCCAGGTCCTCCAGTTCCCACTTGAGCTGCCACACCCCGAGACGGTTGGCGAGCGGTGCATACACCTCGCGGGTCTCGACCGAGAGCTTGCGCTGCCGCGCCGCGCCCAAAGCTTTGGCGGAGCGCATGCGTTGCAGCTGCTCTGCCAGACGCACCACGACCAGCCGCACATCGCCGATCACCGCCAACAGCATTTTGCGCAAGGCTTCGGCCTGCGCCGCTTCGAGCCCGCGCTCCGGTGCCCAGTCGGGCGGCAGGCCGAATTCCCCCAGCTGGCGAAGCGCTTGGGCGAGGCGCAGCGGTTCCTCGCCGAAGCGAAACGCTGCGCCCTCGCGCTCGATATAGCCGGCGTCGAGCAGCGGTTGAATCATCGCCGCGACCACCACATCATCGTCGGCGTCAAGCAAGCGCACGATGTCGGCCACCTCCAAAGCGGCATTGCGCACCAGCTCGCCTTGTGGCGGCAATTCGATCTCGCGCAAGGCGATGATGGCGGCATGCAATCGGCCGCTCGGGATCCGGGTGGGTGCGGTTGTTTCCATGCTTTCGGTGGGTTTAGGCGTCTATTGCCGGTATCATACTAGGGCCATGCCTGCCCCAACGACGAATCAAATTGCGCGAGCGTGAGGTCGCGGTCATCCGCGTGCTCGGCATCGATCCGGGCTCGCAACGCACCGGCTTCGGCGTCTTGGATGCTGCGGGCTCCCGTTTGACGTACGTGGCGAGCGGCGTCATCCGCACCACCCAGTCAGATTTCGCGGCCCGGCTGTGCGAAATTTTCCGCTGCATGCAAACCATCGTTGCCCAATATCACCCGCAGGAAATGGCCATTGAAAGGGTCTTTGTAAACCGCAATCCCGACAGCGCCTTAAAATTGGGCCAGGCGCGCGGCGCAGCCATTTGCGCTACGGCAAACGCCAAGGTCGAAGTGTTCGAATACGCGACGCGCCAGATCAAGCAGGCAGTTGTCGGTACGGGCAATGCCGAAAAGGCGCAGGTGCAGCTGATGATGCGAAGCCTGCTCAAGCTCGACGGACCGGTGCCCGCTGATGCCGCCGACGCCCTGGCCGCGGCGGTGTGCCACGCGCTGCGCGCGCGGGCGATTCTGCTGCAAGCGGCTTTCAGCGGATGATCGGCTTCCTCAAGGGACGGCTGGCGATGAAGCAGCCGCCGACGCTGATGCTGGATGTCAACGGCGTCGGCTACGAGTTGGAAGCGCCGATGTCGACTTTTTACGGACTGCCGCCCACCGGTGAAGCGGTCGCACTGTTCACGCACTTGGTGGTGCGCGAGGATGCTCACATTCTGTTCGGCTTCGGCACCGACGCTGAGCGGCGTTTGTTCCGCGGGCTGCTCAAGGTATCGGGAGTAGGGCCGAAGATCGCGCTGGGCGTGCTGTCCGGAGCGAGCGTGGAGGATTTTCTGCGTATCATCGAGGCCGAGGATGCGGCGATGCTGCAGCGAATTCCCGGCATCGGCCGAAAAACCGCGGAGCGAATCATCATTGAAATGCGCGACAGCGTGCAGAAACTCTCGTTGCCGGCCCTCTCGGGCAATCCGTTGAACCCAGGAGTCCCGCAATCGGCGCAAAGCGAAGCATTCAGCGCGCTGATTGCCCTGGGGTATAAACCTCCCGAAGTGACGCGGCTCTTGAAGTCGGCCGATGAGCCGGGACTGTCGACCACCGAGATCATTCGGCGCGCGCTTAAATCCGCGGTGAAAGCCTAAAGTCGCGTATGAGCATCGAACAGGATCGGGTTATTGCCGGTACCAGCCGCCGCGACGATGAATTGGTCGATCGGGCAGTGCGGCCCAAGACTTTAAGCGACTACATCGGGCAGCCGAACGTCAAAACACAGATGGATATTTTCATCCAGGCGGCGCGCATGCGCGGCGAAGCCCTGGACCACGTGTTGATATTCGGGCCGCCCGGTCTCGGCAAGACGACGCTGGCGCACATCATCGCCAACGAATTGAAGGTCAATCTGCGGCAGACCTCGGGCCCGGTGCTCGAGCGTGCAGGCGACCTGGCGGCACTGCTCACCAATCTTGAGCCCCGGGACGTGCTGTTCATCGATGAAATCCATCGCTTGAGTCCGGTCATCGAGGAAGTGTTGTACCCGGCCATGGAAGACTCGCAGCTCGATCTCATGATCGGCGAGGGGCCCGGCGCGCGCTCAATCAAACTGGATCTACCGCCGTTTACCCTGGTCGGCGCCACCACGCGCGCGGGCTTGTTGACTTCGCCGCTGCGCGATCGATTCGGGATCGTGCAGCGGCTCGAATTCTACAGCACCGCGGATTTGACCCAGATCGTAACCCGCAGCGCGTCGATCCTGCAGTTGAACCTGCAGCCGGACGGGGCGGATCGCATCGCGGAGCGATCGCGCGGCACACCGCGCATCGCCAATCGATTGCTGCGCCGCGTGCGCGATTTTGCCGAAGTCAAGGCGGCCGGCGTCATCAGCGGAGAAGTTGCTCTGGCGGCGCTCACGATGCTGGAGGTGGACCCGGAAGGATTCGACATGCTCGACCGCAAGCTGCTGTTGACGATCATCGAGAAATTTGACGGCGGCCCGGTGGGGGTGGACAGCCTGGCTGCCGCGATGAGCGAGGAGCGCGGCACCATCGAAGACGTCGTCGAGCCCTTTCTCATTCAGCAGGGATTTTTGATGCGCACGGCACGCGGGCGTGTCGCGACGCGCAACGCCTACGCGCACTTTGGCCTGGCGCCTCCCGAACGGGACATGAACCTGCCCCTGTTTCGGGACAATCAGTAAATGATCTCTGCGCCGAGCTTCGCCGCATCGTTCAACATTTACTGGGAAGACACCGACGCGGGCGGCGTGGTGTACTACGCGAATTACCTAAAATTCCTGGAGCGCTGCCGGACCGATTGGCTGCGAGCCTTAGGCGTCGATCAGCAGCAATTGCGCGCCGATCGAAGCCTGCAATTTGTCGTGGTAAATATTACCGTTGACTTTTTGCGGCCTGCGGTGCTGCATGATGAAATTCTCGTCACGGCGGCCCTTGAGCGTCTGGCCGGTGCCACAATACATTTCAAGCAAACAATAGAGCGGGACGGTGAGCAGTTGATTGATGCCACTGTGCGTGTTGCCTGCCTCGATTCCGGCACGCTGAAGCCGCGCGCCATCCCCAAGGATCTTTTCACGGAGTGGCGCAATGCCCAATGATTTGTCGGTTTGGAGCATGGTGCTGGACGCGAGCCCCATTGTGCAGGTGGTGGTGGCCCTGCTGATGATCGCTTCGTTGACGTCCTGGGCTGTCATTTTTCGCAAGAGCCAGGTGATCGGGCGCTCGCGCCGCCAGGCCGCAAAGTTTGAAATCGCGTTTTGGGCCGGGGGTGATCTCGCCACCTTGTATCGCAATATTGAAACCAAGGGACGTGCGGGCACCGGTTTGCAGAGCATCTTCGAGTCGGGATTCGGCGAGTTCAGCCGGTTGCGGCAGCAGGGGGTGCCGGCGGAGCAGCTATTGGATGGCGCGCGCCGCGCCATGCGCGTCGCGCAACTGCGCGAATTGGATCGCCTCGAGGAACACCTGGCGATCTTGGCGACCGTGGGCTCCACCAGTCCTTACGTGGGATTGTTCGGCACGGTCTGGGGCATCATGAGTGCGTTCCACAATCTCGGCAATGTGCAGCAGGCGACGCTCGCCGCGGTTGCGCCCGGCATTGCCGAGGCGCTCATCACAACGGCCGTGGGCCTGTTCGCGGCCATCCCCGCCGTGATCGCCTACAACCGCCTTGCCGATCAGGTCAGCCGCCTCGAGCTGCGCTTCGATACCTTCGTCGAAGAGTTCTCCACCATCTTGCAGCGCCACGGTTCCACCCGGGCGCAGGCGTAACGATGCCGGCGCCGCAACGTCGCAGACGATTGATGGGCGAAATCAACGTTGTGCCGTACATCGACGTCATGCTCGTGCTGTTGATCATTTTCATGATTACCGCGCCTCTGCTCAAGGAAGGCGTCAAGGTCGATTTGCCTGATGCGGGCGCCAAGCCGATCGATGCGGATTTCCTGGCAAAACATGAGCCTCTGATCCTGACCATTGACTCGCATGGGCGCTTATTCATCAACTTTGGCCAAAATCAAGATCAGCCCGTGTCCGAATCCACCGTCAGCTCGCGCACGGCAGCGCTCCTGCGCCGCGATGCGCAGACGCCGGTTCTGGTCAAGGCCGACACCACCGTTCCCTATGGCACGGTGGTGCGGGCCATGGTGCTGCTGCAAAAGGCGGGTGCCTCGAAGGTCGGCTTTCTGACTGACCCGGTGCGCAATGTACCTGCCCCGCGCCCCAATGGAGCCGCCAGCGGGGCGCGCTGAATGCCTGGTTTCTTTCGCGAACACTCGTGGCCCTTTGTACTGTCCGTGGCTCTGCATGGATCGCTGGCGGCCGCGCTGCTGGCGGCAACGCTGATTTCCATCAACCACACGCTGCCCAAGCTGCAGCCGATTCCGGTCGATGCCGTTGTCATCGATTCGCAAGTCCTGCACGCCGCGCAGCGTGCATTGACTGAGCGAGCCGAGCAAGAAGCGGCACATGTGCGCGCGGCTGCGGATGCAAAGGCCGCAGCGGATGCCGCCGCCGCGCAGGCCACCGCCGATGCGCAAATGGCCGCAGAGAAGGAGCGCGCAGTAGAACAGGTCAAGGAGACTGCAGTCCAGGTTGAGCGCACCAAACAGGCCGAGTCGGTCCGGGCAACCGAGGCGCAGAAAGTCGCCGCTGCGAAGCATGTCGAGGAACTCAAGCGCGCCGAGGACGCCAAACGGGCAGAGGATGCCAAACGCGCCGATGAGGCAAAGCGTGCGGTGCAGGCCAAGCAGGCCGATGATGCGAAGCATGCCGCAGATCTCAAGACAAAGGCCGAGCGCGAGGCGGAATTGAAGCGTCAGCTAGCCGAGGAGGAACATGTGAGCGCTGTAGAGGCCAGCCCCGCGCGGGCGCAATATATTGCGCGGTTGGCCGCCAGAATCCAGAATGCCTGGATCAAGCCGCCATCGGCGCGGGCCGGGCTCGATTGCATTGTAAACATTACACAGATTCCGGGCGGCGAGGTGACGAGCGCTCACGTCAGCCAGTGCAACGGCGACGCTGCCGCCCGCCAGTCGATCGAGAATGCCGTATACCGGGCTTCGCCCTTGCCGGCGCCCCCGGACCCGGCATTATTTGAGCGCAATCTTGTGATTCACTTTCATCCTGAAGAATAGAGTTCACCCATGCATAAGCTGTTGTCGTGTTTGACTGTCCTCGTGCTGACCTTGGCGTGCCGGTTGGCACAGGCCGAGTTCGTCGTCGAGGTGACGAAGGGTCAAACAGAAGCCATTCCGATTGCCGTCGTGCCGTTCGCATCGCCGGAACTCACCGCGGCTTCATTCGATGTTGCGCAGCTGGTGAGCGATGATCTGGCACGCAGCGGTCGATTTAGAACCATGGACCGCAAGGACATGATCGATCAGCCGCACACCGGCGCCAAGATCGGCTTTGATGATTGGCGCAGGCTCAACAACGACTACATGGTCGTCGGTGCCATGCAAGCGGACGGCACGGATCGCTACAGCATTACCTACGAGCTGTATAACGTCCTCACCCGGCAGCGCCTGCTGGGCTTTCAAGTCAGCTCGAATCGTGCGGGTTTAAGATCCGCGGGCCATCAGATCGCCGATGCCGTCTTTGAAAAAATCTTAGGTATCCGCGGCGCATTCTCCACGCGCATTGCTTATGTCTCTGTGCTGGGGCATTTGCCCGACAAGACCTTTCAGCTCATCGTCGCTGACGCCGACGGCGAAAATCCGCGCGTCGTCATGCAATCCCGCGAACCGCTGATGTCGCCGTCCTGGTCGCCGGATGGCTCGAATCTGGCCTACGTTTCTTTCGAGCAGCGATTGCCGACGGTGTATGTGCAAACCTTAAAAACTGGTGTCCGGCGCGTAGTCTCGGCGCATGCCGGCGTGAACCAGGCGCCGTCCTGGTCTCCGGATGGCAGGAAGCTGGCGCTGGTGCTGTCGACCCGCGATGGCAACTTGGATATCTATATATTGGACTTGACCAGCCAGCAGCTGACCCGCATCACGGACGATCCTGGAATCGATACCGAACCGCAGTGGTCGAAGGACGGCCAGAGTCTTTATTTCACCTCCGATCGGGCGGGGGGACCGCAGATTTATAAGGTCGGAGTCAGGCCCGGCGACAAGCCGCGGCGGCTCACCTTTCAAGGCAGCTACAATGCGCGGCCGCGCATCTCGCCGGATGAATCGCAGCTGGCATTTGTGACCCAGGAAAACGGGGACTATCGAATTGCGACCATGGATCTTCGCGGGCGCGGCGATGTCCAAGTGCTGACCAAAGGTCATTTTGACGTTTCGCCCAGCTACGCGCCCAACGGAGCGGTGCTGATTTACGCCAGCCGCGACAAGGGAAGAGGCGTGCTGGCCCTGGTCAGCGCCGACGGCAGAGTGCAGCAGCGGCTGGTATCGAGCGAAGGAGAGCTTCAAGAGCCGGCTTGGGCGCCGTTCTGACAGCACAAACTAATACACAAATTGGCTTATCGTCGGTACCCTTACAACCCATTGGATCTACTCGGACCTCGGACGGAGAAATAAATGAAACGCATCCTATCGATCGCTGTGCTCATCGCCGGAGCCGCACTGCTGGCCGGTTGCCCCAAGAAGCACAATGTGCATGACACACCCGTCGCCGGCACCCAGGTTCCGGATTCCAGTGCCGGCTCGGTGGACGGCGCATCGACCTCGACTTCCCCGCTCGGCGGCGATGCCGACAGCAGCTCGCGCGGCCAAAATGGCGAAGGCACGGGACCGCTGGCCCGCAAAATCATCTATTTCGATTTCGACAAGTCGGAGATCAAGCCCGAGTTCGCTGACATCGTGACCGCCGCGGCCCACAATCTGACCGCCAATCCACATCTGAAGATGAAACTCGAGGGCAATACCGACGAGCGGGGTACGCGCGAATATAACATCGGCTTGGGCGAGCGGCGCGCGCAGGCCGTGCGCAGGGCGCTGATGCTGCAGGGCGTGGCGGAAACGCAGGTCTCCACGGTCAGTTTCGGCTCCGAGCGGCCTGCCGTCGAAGGCGATGACGAAGCAGCATGGGCGAAAAACCGGCGCGTGGAATTGGTCTATCTGCCGTGAACACGCGCACGCGACTGGGCGTAAGCGCAGCTTGCCTTGCCTGGGCGTTGAGCGGCTGTGCATCGACCCCGCCGGAAGAAGATCCGGTGCAAATCAAATTGAAGGACCTGGATACGCGTCTGGTGCGCATCGAACGGGTGATGGCCAACAAGAGTCTGCTCGAGGTGTCGAATCAGTTGGAAGCCCTGAGCAGCGACGTGCGCGCCATGCACAATGATGTCGATCAGCTCACCAATGCTCTGGATTCGAGCCGCAAACAGCAGAGAGACATGTACGCAGACCTGGATCGGCGCCTCAAAAACCTCGAGTCGCGCGGCAGCGCTGCTACCGCGGCGAGTGCCGCGCTCCCGACCGGCGCTGCCGCCGCCCCCGCAGCAGCGCCGGCAAGCCCCGCGGACTCCGGCGAGGACAAAGCCGCTTATCAGGCGGACTTCAACCTGTTGAAAGACGGCCAATACGAGCGCGCCATTGCGGCATTCCAGAAATTTCTGGCGACCTATCCCGACAGCTCGCTGGCGGACAATGCGCAGTACTGGCTGGGC
Source organism: Steroidobacteraceae bacterium (assembly GCA_039924385.1). GTDB lineage: Bacteria > Pseudomonadota > Gammaproteobacteria > Steroidobacterales > Steroidobacteraceae > Bog-1198. The sequence continues at coordinate 7,954 of JBDTAV010000126.1, read as the reverse complement.
GAGGCCTACTATGTGAATAAGTCCTATCCGGAAGCGGAAGCGGCATTTCAGCGTGTTGTCGACAAGTATCCGCAATCGCGCAAGCTTGGCGATGCGCTGCTCAAGATTGGCTTCTGCCGCTATGAGATGAAGCAATGGCAGTCGGCGCGCGAAGTGCTCGGCCAGGTAGTCGCGCGATTTACGGATACGCCCGCGGCGCGCTTGGCCCAACAACGGCTGGATAAAATGTCGATCGAGAAACATTGAGTGAACAGGCGGTCAAATCAGAGCGACTGCGTATCAATGAAATTTTTATTTCGTTGCAAGGCGAGGCTGACTGCGTAGGCTTTCCAACGGTGTTCGTGCGGCTGACGGGCTGTCCGCTACGCTGCCAATACTGCGATACCGAATATGCCTTTCACGCCGGCGAATGGTTCGATCTCGACGCCATCCTGCTAAGGGTGCGCGAACTTCAGGCCAGGTACGTCTGCGTGACGGGCGGCGAACCCCTGGCGCAGCGGAACTGCCTGAAGCTCCTGGAACGCCTCTGCGACGCCGGCTTTAGGGTATCGCTGGAGACCAGCGGCGCGCTCGACGTGGCGGCTGTCGACCCGCGTGTGTCGCGCGTGATTGATGTCAAGACGCCTGCCTCAAATGAGGCTGCGCGCAATCGGGTTGAAAACTTCGCCCATCTAACGCCACGCGACCAGCTCAAGTTTGTGATCTGCTCGCGTGCGGACTACGACTGGAGCAAGGCATTTCTGCTTGAGCACGCGCTGACGGAACGTTGCCGCATTCTTTTTTCGCCCAGCTATAAGCAGCTCGCGCCTACCCCGTTGGCGGATTGGATTCTGGAGGATCGACTGCCGGTACGTTTTCAGATGCAGCTTCACAAGATTTTGTGGGGCGATGTGCCCGGCAAGTGATGTGACTGCCCCGCGTGCCATCGTGATGCTGTCAGGCGGTCTCGATTCGGCGACCGTGCTCGCAATGGCGAGTTCCAGGAAGTACCAATGCTACGCGCTGAGCGTTGAATACGGTCAGCGCCATCGCTCGGAGCTCGATGCAGCCCATCGAGTCGCAGCGGCACTCGGTGCCCATGAGCATCGGACCATGCGGGTGGATCTGGCGGGGATCGGCGGTTCGGCGCTGACCGACGTCCGCGTCGCAGTACCCGAGATACCGCAGCCGGGAATTCCAGCGACCTATGTGCCGGCGCGCAACACCTTGTTCCTGTCGCTGGCGCTTGGCTGGGCGGAGGTGATTGGCGCCAATGATATTTTTATCGGCGTCAATGCAGTGGACTATTCCGGCTACCCCGATTGCCGGCCCGCCTTCATTCACGGGTTCGAAAAGCTGGCGCGAATTGCCACCAAGGCCGGCCTCGAGGGGGCGCGCTTCAAGATTCATGCGCCGCTGATCGAGATGAGCAAGGCGCAGATTATTCAGGCGGGTTTGCGCCTCGGCGTGGATTTCAGCGCGACGGTTTCCTGCTATCAGGCCGACGCGGAAGGCAGGGCCTGCGCCAAGTGCGATTCCTGCCGGCTGCGCGCGGCGGGCTTCGCGGCCGCGAATACGCCCGATCCGACCCGTTACCGTTAGAGCGCGCCGCGCCCATGCGGACCAAGCGCGCTCCTGGGGGGCGGGCGCTTTGCGGTGATCTAGCGGCGAAGTTCGGCTATGATGCGCGCCTGTAAATGGGACGGTAGCTCAGCTGGTAGAGCAAGGCCCTTTTAAGGCTTTGGTCCTGGGTTCGAGTCCCAGCCGTCCCACCAATTTATCAAAGACTTACGAGCTGATTCTCTAAAGCAACTAAGCACGGTACCCGCGCAAGATCAATCTCAATCTCAATCTGCCGGTTGTGTCGGGGTAGGTTGATGAACGCTGACGATGCCGCGCGCATATGCGGCCGCGACGGCTTCGGTGCGTGAATGCACGCCGAGCTTCTCCAAAAGTAAGCAAACGTGATGGTCTACGGTTTTGGGGGAGCGATGCAATCGGCGCGCGAGTTGCGCGCTTGAACAGCTTTACGCCTAGCAGCTGCAGCGAGGCGGTAGGGCTCGGCCACTTCGCCCACACACACCATGTCCGGTCGGACGCGGGATTGCCAGAACAGCAGCTCACCTTGGATCCATGGTGCTGTGTGCCCGCACAAGTGAGCCAGTCCAATTGCGGTCCCGCGCGCGACGTCGGCGTCTCTTCCTTCGTACCAGGCCTTCTCTGCGCGCGCGGCTGTGACGCGTCCGATGCGGTTCAGCTCACCTGTGGGTAGGGCGAGATCGATCGCCTGATCCAGCAAATCATCCGCGCCCGGATCTCCGCGGCGTAGGCGCACGGGCGCAAGCGTAGTCATGATAGTGACCCGTTGCTGTCTTCCGGTAACAGCGGAATTCTTCATCAGCTCGGTCGCGATGCGCGCAGTGCGCGCTGCCCGAATTCGAGGGCCTCGCGCTCCCAACCTCTGTTGACCGCCAGCAACGATCGCCAATTATAGGCCATCGCCAGATTGGCACTGCGTGGTAACGACTCAAGTACGCTAATGGCGCCCGCGACCGACTCATCTGCAGCCACCCTGTCACCCACGCTACGATATTCCTGCGACCGCAAACTCAACACGCCGGATTGAGCTTCGATGTTTGAAATTTGGCGCCAAGCGGCGCGCGTTTGGTTCGCGAGGCTGCTTTCCTGCGCATGTTGTTCAAGGAGTTCTGCCCGACGCTGCGTTGCCAGACATGATCCGAAGCGGAGGGGGTGCGCGAAGCGAGCGCGACCGGCCAAGGTGTCCGCGACTGCCAGGCCGGCAAACTTCAAGATTGAGCGGCGGGAGAGGGGTTGCATTGCAATTCCCTCTTGTCTGACATTAAATCTATCACAGCCCGATTCGATATCATATGTGACCGTCTCGAACGCACCGCACTGACCACTACCATCAATAGCGAACTCATCGAAATCGTTTCCGTGGGAAATACCCTCGGCGAGGGCGTGGTGTGGGACCCGTCGGGACAGCGCACCTGGTGGACCGATATTCAGGAACGGCGCCTGTTCCGCTACGACCCGCAGAGCCGCGTGTTGGAGTCGTTCGATCTGCCGGAGAGGTTGTGTTCCTTCGGCTTCATCAAAGGTTCGGACAAAATTATTGCCGCCTTCGAGTCGGGTTTCGCGCACTATCACCCCGAGTCGACCCATCTCCACTGGGTCTCACGCCCGGGACACGACGCTGCCAATGTGCGATTCAATGATGGACGCATCGACCGGCAGGGCCGCTTCTGGGCAGGATCCATGGTGGAGGGCGAGGGTGAAGCCAAGGGCAAGCTCTACTGCCTCGCCGGTAGCGAGGTGAAGGTTTGTCTGACCGGCATTTCGATATCCAATGGCATTTGCTTCAGTCCCGACGGCAAACACTTGTACTTCGCGGATTCGCCGCTACGCACGATTCTGCGCTATGACATCGATCCGGCGAGCGGCACGATCGGCAATCGCCGGATTTTTGCAAAGACCCCAAAGGGTGCATTTCCGGACGGCGCGAACGTCGATGTCGAGGGCTTTTTATGGTCTGCGCATTGGGGTGCGGGGCGGGTAGTGCGCTATGCGCCTGATGGATCGATCGGCGCAATCGTTGAGGTCCCGACGACCCAGGTTAGCTGCGTCGCCTTCGGCGGTGCGGCTCTTGATTTGCTTTTTGTTACGTCAGCGAGAGAAGGCATGAAAGATGCGATTCTTCAGGAACAGCCCAATGCCGGCGACGTCTTTGTCTACAAGGTCAATGTTAAAGGCTTACCCGATACACGGTTCGCCACGGAGCAAATTGCATGATTGTAAAATCCGCGTCTGTCGAAGAAGTCAACACAGCCGCCGAAGCGGCCGCGGCTGCTTTCTATCCATACAGCCGCAGCGCTCCGGCGCTGCGGGCGCGGTTCCTGCGCGCGATTGCGCATGGCATCGAGGCCTTGGGCAACACTCTCATTGAATGCGCCGCGCGCGAGACAGCGCTCGCAGAAGCACGAATCGTGGGCGAACGCGCCCGGACTTGCGCACAGCTGAGAATGTTTGCCGACATCGCCGAGGCCAACCATTGGGTCGACGAATGCCTTGAGGCGGGCGATCCGACACGCACTCCTCAGCCGAAACCGCCAATCCGCTCGCGCTTTGTGCCTTTGGGTCCGGTCGTGGTTTTCGGGGCCAGCAATTTTCCTCTGGCTTTTTCCGTCGCAGGCGGCGACACGGCATCTGCATTGGCAGTGGGTTGTCCAGTGATTGTGAAGGCCCATTCGGCGCATCCGGAGACTTCTGCCCTGGTCGGAAAAGTCGTGGACCTCGCCGCCGCGGAATGCGCGTTGTCCAAGGGCGTATTTTCATTGTTGTTTGACGCCGGCTACGAAGTGGGGGTCAATTTGGTGAAACATCCTCGAATCATGGCGGGAGCATTCACGGGATCGCGTTCGGGCGGCGTCGCACTATGGCGGGCGGCACAGGCGCGCGCACAGCCCATTCCATTCTTTGCGGAAATGTCGAGCGTCAATCCGATTTTTGTCTTCCCCGGCGCATCCGCTGCGAGGGGCCCGGCGCTTGCAACCGGTCTGCACGCGTCAATCACCGGCAGCGTCGGTCAACTCTGCACCAAGCCCGGTCTTGTCTTCGTTGTCGATGACGCGGCGGCCAAGGTCTGGCTCGGCGCTCTGGCGCCGCTGTTGTCCCAGAGCAGACCGAGCACCATGTTGACCCCCGCCATACATTCCACGTGTCAGCGCCTTCTTGACGAACGCACAGGCATCGAAGGCGTTCGGCCCCTCGCGCAGGCAGTCTCGGGTCCGACCCAAGTGGGAGCGGCGCTGCTGGGCGTCGATGTCGACATCTTCCTCCGGACGCCCGCTCTGCACGATGAGATTTTCGGCCCCGCGAGTCTCATCGTTCAATGTTCGAGTCCCAAAGACTTTCTGTACTGCGCGCGGGCGCTCGAAGGCCAGCTCACAGCCACAGTGTGGGCTGAGCCGCAGGAGCTGAAAGGCCGGGATGAATTCTTATGGACGTTGGAGCAGCGCGCCGGGCGTCTGGTGTTCAACGGCTTTCCCACCGGAGTTGAAGTCGGCAAGGCGACGGTACATGGCGGCCCATTCCCAGCGACGACCGACAGCCGCTTCACGTCCGTCGGCACGCGCGCTCTCGCGCGTTTCATCCGACCGGTTGCCTATCAAAACGAATTGAGTTAGCGCCGCACAGCCTGACCTTAATTGTCGCTAAGCGCGCGCGGCCACGGGTACGCCGGCAGTTCAAACGCCGCGGGGCAGCGTGGCGGAAACTCACTTCCATGTAATCCGCTTCGAGACCGAGTATTTCATCGCGAACAGCACCTCGGTTGAATCGGATATCCGTTCAAACGGCAAGCGCCAGATCGCTGCGAGCCAGCGTTACGAACTGTCCGCCCGTTAGGTCTCGTGGCACTCGCGTTCCAAATCCAGTGATGACCCTGATCGTTCACGATCCGCATTTCGCGCATGTGATAGCCAGCGTGTCGATGTCGGCTTTCATACCCATGCGCTGGCAATTTCGTACCCGACGCCCCAAAAATCGATGACATGGCCGCACCCGGCGATTCCGGTGCCGGAAACCAGTGCCGTGTTGGTCGAGAGCTGGCTAATGGGCCTCATTGTTGGAAGCGTTGCTTCGCACGCGATCGAGAAAGGCGCCGATGATCGGGTTTAACCACTCAGACCGTCCTGAGAACGTGGCGTGATCGGTGCCGGGCAGCACGCACAGCTCCGCATCAGGCAGCGCATGAAATATCGTCAGCGTGTGCTCGAGCGTGATGGCGTCGCGATCGCCTGAGATCACCAGCACCGGCTGAGTAATTTTTGCCAGCAGCCCAAGGTTCAGTTCCGCTTCGGTGGGCGATGTGAGCCACAGCTGTGAAAGCTTTTCGTCAATGGTCGTGGGTTTAGGACTCTGGCTCGCCCGCAGGTCCGCGAGGTCCTCAGGTCGTAGTCCCTCGGGAGCAATGTTCACGCCGCTGATAACCAGTCGTCGCACCAGTTCAGGATGCCGGACGGCGAGCATCAGAGCCAGGATACCGCCGTCGCTGAATCCCACGACGTCAGCATGCCGGAGCTTCAGCAGTCTGAGCAGTTCCGCGGTGTCTTCCATCATGGCGGTATAGCTCAAAGGTCCCGGCACATCGGGCGTACGTCCCTGGCCGACCTGGTCGGGTGCCACGATATGGTGATGCTCTGAAAATACGTTCAATTGGCGCGCGAACGAGTGTTCACCCGAGTCGCCTCCGCCGTGCAAAAAGACCAGCGTCGGGCCGCTGCCCCGCACGGCATAATAGATTTTGTGACCGTGAATGCTGGTCTTGCTCCACTCAGTGGTCCGATCCGTTTCGCGCATTGTGTCCGCCTGTCCGCAAGTCATCCAGAGCGTCAATAAGGCTATGACACCAATATACGCCGGCGCGCCGATGCGGCGTCCGTGCCGGATCCAGCTACTCGCCGTCACAGGTCTGTTCACTGACTCACGCGCTTGCACGACGACGGCAAGTGTAGTCTTCTGCCGCCAAAATAAATATTCTTCGAAAAAATCATTTTATTGTGGTAATTGGCTATCATTTACAATGTAGCGAGTACCCGAAACAGTCTGCGGAGCAAAACCATGAAGCCAGGTTGACGCGGCGTTGCGGGCCGCGGGTATTGACCTGACTCAGCTCAAAAAAGATCTTGTTGCGCATCGAGCGTCAATTCAGGAGCTATTGATGCGCAAAGGCACGAGGCCCGGGGCTTTCGATAGTACCTTACTCCGAGATTGACGCCGAGCCGCGGTCGTGCCTGGTCGTCGCGCTCGGCACATTCATCAAGTCGCGTCCTAATTTCATCCGCAATGCGTGACGCTGCGTTTGTTTGCTCCTTTTACGGGATCAATTGACCGAGAAAGGCGAATGCCGCGGCGCTCATAGCGGATCACTGCCTTACTGTGCGCGGCAAGAGGAAGACTGGAGGAACGTGCAGCAGCAAGTGGCTCGGAGCTGCGGCTTCAAGTTTACCGCGAACGCGGGTAAAGCAACGGTGTACGACGCTGAACTCGAAGTGGACCTTGTGCTTATGCCGGGCTTCGTGCTGTCGCAGAACCTCGGCTATACTCACGCGACGAACTCGACCACACTGCCGGCCGCCGGCGTCGTGGCGCTACAGCGGCTCCTAAACGTGCCGGAATTGACAGCCAACACCGCTCTCAGTTTCAAGCGGCCGTTCGCGAATGACATGAATTTCGTCGCGCGCCTGACCAACAGCTGCGTCGATTCAATCCAAGACATCACATTCACGCGCAATTCGCTGCCGGCATACGATCTTGTTGGACTGCGGACGGGGGTCGAGACGGCCGTTGGTCCGCGGTCTTGTTCGCGGACAACCTCACGAACAAGATGGCCTTGCTGAGCGACACGGGCGCTCTGTCGGCGAACATCTCGATATTGAACCGGGTCGCCACGAACCAGCCGCGAACGATTGGCGTCGATTTGAACTTCAAGTTCCGAAGGCTTAGGTATGGCGGCCTATCCCAGTCGTCCCTACGCTTGGACCGTCGTTGCAATTTTGATTGCGACGGCGGTCTTGTCGTACGCCGATCGCCAGGTGTTGAGCCTTTTGGCGCGGCGCAACCTCATCTTCACCGGCGTGTCCGTCTGGAGTCTGGGCACGATCGCTTGCGATCTTTCGAACAACTTCGGTGAGATTTTCGCGAGCCGCATAGTCGTCGGGTTGGGCGAGGCCGCACTTTCTCCGGCCGCCATATCGCTAATCAGTGATTATTTTCCACCGTCAAGGCGGGGTACTGCCGTCGGACTTTTTCTCAGCGGCATTGCCATGGGGAGCGGTGCGGCTATTCTCATCGGCGGCGGCGCTCTGCACGCCATAGAATTGGGCGCTCTTGCCGCTACACCCCTGGCCACCTACGCACTGTGGCGGATGGTGCTGCTCCTTATAGGGGGGCC
>JBDTAV010000125.1:0-128552 GCA_039924385.1 Steroidobacteraceae bacterium | reverse complement strand
CTGCTCCTTATAGGGGGGCCCGGACTTTTGTGGGCTCCGGCAATTTTGCTCATTCGCGAGCCGGTTTGCCACATTACGGAGGGCGCCTCGACCTCCGTTGGCGTAGCGGATGGCAGCACCTGGCGGGCTACGCCATGGGCTCGGGTGGTGCCGATCTAAATAATATTGGCGGCCGCTTCGTTCGTCGACAACGCAGTGGGCGCATGGGCGCCGACGCTGCTCATTAGGGACTTCAGCAAAGACCCGGCCCAAATCGGCGTCGAATTGGGTCTGCTTTTAACGATAGGCTTCGGTGGGGCGTGCTCATCGGCGGCGCCCTGGCCGACCGTGCCGCTGTACGCGGCGGATGGCCGCGCAAGCTGCGCCGACCGCGGTGGCTGTTGCCGGTGCGCATGTATTTGCTGCGAAGGCGGGGCTCGGACCGCCGATTGTCTTGACCGTGGCGGCGGGCTATCTCATTGTCCTTGTCGCAGTCTGCGCGGCGCTGTCCAATTTTCGAGCGCGCAACGCCGTCGAGACCTAAAGAGGTGCGATCCAGGCAAGTAAGGGTTTGTTATTATCATTCATCAATGTCGCCGTACTTTTGAACTGACCGCGACCGGCTTGGCTTGCTGGAAGCGGCGCATACCCAGCGCTGAGACGAGGTGCGCATGAGCAGAAGGGCAGAAGCATTCGAGCATTGGATTCGTACATCCTTTGTTCAGATGAATACCGAACTCGAGAATCTATACTTTGCGAAGGAGGACCGCGCGCAAGTGATCGGCTGTGGAGATCCGATCAAGCTGTCGCTTCGCGACGAGGGTCATACGCACGTCGTCGCGTTGCTGGCCGAGGGCAACACCGGAGAGGGATTTGACAGCGCCTACGGTGTGCTTGGCAGCGTGGGTCTCTACCTCGGTGCATTGCGGCGGCATGAACTGACCAATCCGGCGCGAGAAGAGCGGTCGCCGTTCCCCGAGGCATCATCGCTTGCGCTGCACGTCGGCGCATCTTTGGGCATGGCGCCGAGATTCTCGACCGGGCACCTAGCGACCCACAATAGGGCGCGCGCCGGTGTTCGCAAGAGCTTTACATCACTCCGGGATGAATTCCTGTTTATTGACGAGAACACGCGCGGAATTCTTTCGCTGCAGCGCGCCGCGGATGCGCTCACGAGTATCGTCCATCTCGGAGTCTCCAGTCCCGTGGCGGACGTCATGTTTGATGCCGCGAAGCAGGCGCTTCGAGATGTCATACGATTCAACGACAGGCTGATCAAGCAGCTGGATGTCGACCGGTTTTTCTATTCGGTGCGGCCATACTACAAGCCTTACCGTGTCGGTCGGCAGGAGTATCGCGGAGCAAACGCCGGGGATTTTTCCGGCATCAACGAGATCGACCTGCTCTTGGGCCTGTGCCGCGCCAACGACCCCTACTATGCACAGTTGCTGGTCGACAAAATGCTGTTCATGTTGCCGTCCGATCAGGCGCGGCTGCGCGACTGTATGACGCGAACGAGCCTGCTGGATGAGTTGCTGTCGTTTATCGACGACCACCAACATGCGGATTGGTTTCAGCAGAACGCCCGCGCTTACCTCGAGGTCTGCGACTTGTTTGGGCAGGCGGCGGCGCAGCACCACGATGGTTTGGTGAAGCGGTTCATCGAGGCGCCCGCGGCGAATCTCAACGAGCAAGGCCTCGCGGGAATCACCGCCAGCGGACCGCCGCTGCCGATGCTGCTGCGCTCGCTCGAAGTCTTGCGCGACTTGCGGCTCGCTGCCCATCGCAGCGATATCGCAACGCGACACGAGGGTCTCGGCAAGCTTCGCCGCGTCGTCAAATAGTCAAGGGGCCGCGTTCAGGCGAATGATTGGAAGGGAGGGAGTTTGGGGTGCGCCGCTTCGGCTCGCGTCGCGGTTTAAATGGGCCGCCAAACGAAGAACCCGCGAAAACCGCCAGCGCTTGCTCTGAAACCGCCGATTGATCCGATGCTCGCCAAACCGGCGGAAGCGGTGCCAGTGGGAGACTACTTGTACGCACCTAAGTGGGACGGTTTTCGCGCGTTGGTATTTCGCTATCGGGACGAGGTATACATGCAGAGCCGTGATAGGCGACCTTTGCAGCGTTACTTTCCGGAATTGCAGGCCAAATTGCTCGAGCGAGTGGCCTAGAACTGCGTCCTCGACGGAGAGATCGTGATCGCAACATCGCAAGGACTGGATTTCGACGCGTTGCAATTACGTTTGCACCCTTCTGCTTCGCGGGTCGAAAAGCTGGCGAGGGACACCCCGGCGGCTTTCATTGCTTTCGACTTGCTCGCCGTCGGGTCGCTGCTGCTCGGACTCTACAATCGTAACGGTGTCTTGCAGCATGTTGGCGTTACTTCATCGTTCACGATGGCGATGCGCCGACAACTTGTGAAGGAACTTGCGCCGCTGCGCAAGAACGCCATGAAAAATCATCCCTGGCGTGATTGGGCCGGCGCCGCTGCGGAAGTTGACCGCATGCCGGGCGCCCGGAGCCGCTGGAGTGCCGGCAAGAATCTGGCCTGACAGCCCTTACGGTTAGAGCGGATCTTTTCATGATCGCTAAGGGACTCGGCGCTGCGCGTTTTGCGCGGGCGGAGCCTACTGCTCGAGGAAGCTTTGCCGATGCGGGGCCGGTCAGTCGTGATCTGCCTTATGGCACTCGCCAACGATCCAGCCGCTTGGCGGTATTCAGCCCACGGTTTTGATTTGGCGAGAATGGCGGCGCCGGTACGGACAGTGAAGCGGGTCGGGCTCAAGCCCGCTTTCACTTCCTTCCAATGAACCGGCATCAAGTAATCCAAGAATATCCGGCCCGCACGATCTTTCTTAGTCATGGTATCTAGGTACTTTCCAGGCGAGTCTTGCGCCATCTGCGCGCCGATCATGTGCGCAAAAGTCTTCGCCGCAGCCCAAGGCACCGCATCCTTGCCGCCCTTTAAGGGCGTAACCACATGCAAGCCCTTGCCGCCGGTGGTCTTGCAAAAGGACTGCAGGCCGACTCTCTTCAGCCGTTCGCGGATTTCAAGCGCTGCCGTAATTACCGCGGCGAATTTCACGTCGGGCGCGGGATCGAGATCGAACACCAGCCACTTCCACCGCCAGACGCTTGTCGCCGGGGTCAATGGAGGGCCTTGGTCACCGCCCAAGACTTGAAAACGCCGTCGAGCTCGAGCCGCCGGTCGTAGTGCAGATGACTGGCCGGATGCTTCCGAATCACGAAGCGCAGTCGACTTGTGGCACTGACTCGCAAGCGACCGCTAGGCGCGGCGGTCTGCGTAAAGTCGCGCTTCTGCTGATATCGTTCGAGCGATGCGGGTGTTCGTTGAGTATGTACGCTGGACCTCGACATGATGCATTGTTGACGTACTCAAACTTGCAACCTGTAAGGATTCTTCCCGAATAAACGTGGGTGTTTTCTGTCGCGCGCGCCTGCTCAAAGCAACTAAAGTCATTCGTGACGGAGAGTTGGCTTGTGGGGAAATCGTGGCCCACGCGTCGCGTCACGGTCTCATACAACGAGGGGCAAGTGAGTCTTATGAAGGGCTCGCGGCCGCTTACCGCTTTAGCGCTGAAACACAGGGAAACTACGAGGAAAAGCTGCGACGCCGATCACCAATCTCCTACAGGAGCCATTGGTACTCTGGCCTTCAGCATGCTGGAGTGCTAACAGGATGGCCTACAGGGCGCGGTTTGATCAGAGGCGTAAGGCGCCCACGCTACACAGGTCGACGTGCCCGAAGGCCCGGCTTGTCAATCCGCAGCCGAAACACAACACAGGCTTCCATGAATCCGACGACACGTTGCGTAATTTCGACGTGATTACCTCGGCCAAGGCATGCATCGTCTTGAATGAGCAATATCATGGCACGGTGAAAGTATGCAGTTGTGCGAAGGGTCTTTTGCGCCAGACGATTCCCAAGATCGATCAGCAATGGGACCTCATTTGCGCACAGAGAGCAGCGGCTAGATCTTATGGGTACCCGTTATCGCGAGATTGTCGATCATGTCTTCAAATTCTTCCTCGGGAGGCCTTTTCGCTAGCCATCCCAAGCATTTGTTCGCCGGCATGGGACGAGCGAAAAGGAAGCCCTGTCCGTGATGACAGCCCAGGCTCTCTAAGATCTCGGCCTGCTGATAGCTCTCGATCCCTTCGGCGATCACTTCTATGTGCAAATTACGCGCGATGGCGATAATCGCACTCACAATCGCCAAGTCGCTCGCATCAGTCACGATATCGCGAACAAAGCTCTTGTCGATCTTGAGCATATCGACTCGCCAATGTTTTAAGTACGCCAGACTCGAGTAGCCGGTGCCGAAATCATCAATCGCGATCTTGATCCCGGCATCGCGCAAGCTTGCCAACGTGTCCTGTCGGCTCTCCCCCGATTTGGGCACACGGCTATCAAAAATGCCTCTCTCGGTCATCTCGAGCTGAAGTAGCTCGGGCCGAATATCATGGCTCTTGAGCAGGGTGCTAATCTTGACTTGAAACTCACCCCTGAGCAGCTGCGATGGGGCGACGTTCAGGGAAACCGGCACGAGTGTAACGCCAGTTTTGCGCCAAGTATTCATGTCTTGCAACGCGCGATGCAGTACGAAATTGCCAATCGGCACCACCAAACCGGTTTCTTCAGCAACCGGGATAAACCAGTCGGCGGGAATCATGCCGTGTATCGGATGATGCCAGCGAATCAGCGCCTCGAGTCCTATGGTTTTGCGAGTGCCCAGATTCACTAAGGGCTGGTAGTAGACATCCAGCTGTTTAAGCTGCAACGCTTCGCGAAGCATGACCTCGACGGCGACCCGATGTTTCAGGCGCTCATTCATGTGTTGGCTGAATACCTGCACGTTGTTGCGGCCGCGGTCTTTCGCCTGGTACATGGCCGTGTCCGAGTGCTTCAAGAGTTCGACCATGTCTTCGCCGTCGCGCGGAAATAAACTGATACCGACACTGGCGGAGGTTTGCATAGAGCGTTCATCAACTACGATGGGCGTATTCAGCATGGCGATGATCCGACCTGCGCCCGCGGTCACTTCCTCGTCTGACTTCAGATCCAAGAAAACCACCACGAATTCATCGCCGCCCATGCGCACGATCACATCGGCGCCGCGTACGCATTGCTTTAACCGGGCCGTGACGACCTGGAGAAGTTTATCGCCTGTTTCATGACCGTAGGTGTCATTGATGTGCTTGAAGCGGTCCAGATCCAAAAACACAATGCCGAGCATCAGGCCTTTTGACTTTGCAAATCGAATGGCGTCCGGCAAAAAGGAGGCGAGATAGTGACGATTGGGCAGGCCGGTGAGTTGGTCGTGATGCGCCATGCGCGCCAGCCGATGTTGATTCTCGATTAACTGAAGTTCCGCTTTTTTGCTTACCGATACATCGCGCGTCAAGTAAGCGCGCGCTTGTCGACCGTCCATCTCAAGGCTGGTGCATCGAACTTCAACCTCGATCGTATTGCCGTCATTGCAGCGATGCTGCATGTTTACTGCCACATGGGGTTGTACGTCTTGTAGGCGCGAGCTCGGCGACTCGAACGATTCATCGTCGGCGGCGAAGATATCATCCAGACGCATCGCGAGCAATTCGTGCTGCTCGTACCCAAGGCGTTGTTGAATCGCCGGATTGGCGTACAGCAGACGATGCGTCATCGCGTCACAAATGACAACGCCATCGTTGGTCTGATCAATGATCTCTTTATAGTGGGAGTCGGCGCGGCGCGCTTTGCGCACATAGTTCAATAGGATCAGCCCGATCAGCGAGGCGAATGCGATGAGCCCGATGATCAAGACGGGATTCATGAGAAGATCGCCGGCACAAACCCAGACAAACGATTACGAAGGCGTGCGAGTCTGGCCACTGAGAGTTTAACGTTGTTAGACATAATCTTGAGGTCGGTGCTAAGTTCCAAGCACTATCGCGAATACCCTGGGGCCACGCTGATAGCTGGTGCACACTCCGAACGGGAAGGTTTGCGGCGGGCGCGGCGCGCTAACCTAGGTTAGCGCGATCTACTTACGCCTTACAGGGACCCGTGACAGGCGTCACTTTTGTAACGCATCGGCGGAGAGTGTCACGACCCCGCTGGCGCTCTGCGGCGGCGACTTCTAGCATCATTCCATGCGAGGGTCCCGTTGCAGCAACTGACTTATGAGCTCAGGATCAATGGGCTCGGTGAAGTGATGGTTGAAGCCCGCCGCGAGCGCACGCGTCCGGTCCGCTTGCTGGCCCCACCCGGTGACCGCAATTAAGGTGACTGCCCGTCCCATCGAGCGTTGTCGAACCTGGCGTGCCACTTCATAACCGTCCAGTTCGGGCATGCCGATATCGAGCACGGTAACTTCGTGACCATCCAAGCGCAGCAATACAGCCAGACTTTCTGCCGCATCGCAATTATCATCGGCAATCAACACCCGGCGTCGACAGGCCCTCTCAGCCGATTCGATCCTTGCGAGGGGCCGTTCGGAGGTGACGATGCTGCGCCTTGGTAGTTGCACGGTGAACTCGCTGCCCTTTCCCAGGCCGCCGCTTCGTGCCTCAATGACGCCGCCGTGCAGCTCTACGAGGCCTTTGGCGAGGGCAAGACCAATCCCTAAGCCGCCTTCGGATCGGTCTTGGCTCGACTGGACTTGAGAGAACATGACGAAGACTCGCGTCAGCGCATCGTCCGACATTCCGATGCCGGTATCCAAGATGAGGATCGTGACCTGCTCGGCATCGGCGGAGGCCGCAAGCCGAATATGACCCGTCGGATCGGTATACTTCGCCGCATTGGTCAACAAGTTGGACAGGATCTGAGCCAGCCGGAGCGGATCTGCGGCAAATACGACGGGTTCGGAGGGCATTGTGACCGAAAAGCGATGTCTTTTCCCGTCGATGACAGGCCGGGCAGTCTCGACCGCTGCATCAACTACGGCGGCGAGCTCCGTCATCTCCGGGCGCAGCTCCAAGGTTCCGCGGGTGACGCGAGAGACGTCCAGGAGATCATCAAGCAGCAAGGACATGTGATGTACTTGCCGGCTGATAACATCGTGGCTCCAGCGCTTCTGCGCCTCAGTCGCATCAGCCGATTTTCAGATCAGAGCGGCTTGACGGATCGGTGCGAGGGGGTTGCGCAGCTCGTGGGCGAGTGTCGCCAAAAATTCATCTTTACGACGATCGGTTTCTTGCAGCGCCTCTTCCACTCGCTCTCGTATCGCAATCTCCTCGCGTAGGGCCATCTCAGCCTGCTTCTGCAGCGTCAGGTCACGGGTGAAGCAGCGTGTGTGAATAAAATTCCCGTCCTCCCAGAGGGCGTTAGAAGAAATCTCGACGTGCTTGATTGAGCCGTCCTTACAACGCAAGCGCGCTTCGTAGTGCTGCAGACACTCGCCGCAGCCCAGTTTGGTGAGAATATCCTCGATGACCGGCGCATCGGCATGGAACTCCCCGATGTGGTGCCCGACGTATTCCTCCCGTGTGAACCCGAGCAGGTCGAGTTCCGTCTGATTGACGCGAAGGACGATACCGTCCGGGCCCACCCAGTGCAGACCGACCGCGGCGTTCTCGAAGAAATCCGCCAATAATTGTTCACTGCGCCGCGTCGCCCGCTCGGCAAGACGGCGCTGCGTCACGTCGCGAAAGACCATGACCGCGCCGACCAGCTCGCCGCGATAGTTGCGAATCGGGGCCGCGCTATCCTCAATTGCGATCTTGGTTCCGTTCCGGGCCCGTCATCGACTCCGCGATGGGATTCAAGAAAGTAATGCAGCCTTGTACGTCGGTCGTGATCACGGCATCACCGATGCTTGCGAGCGTCACCTCAAACCATTCGCGCTGTTGCTCAAGCTCAAGCTCTTGGGTTCGCCGCTCAAGAGCTTCCTTGGCTTCGAGCAACTCACGCTCGGCGCGTTGCCGAGCGATCTGAATGCTCTCGATATTTTTTAAGGCCGCGGCGCGCAGGCGCTGTTCGTCCTCATCCTGCTGCACTTCGGGCCTCCAAAATCTGCGCCGCCAAGAGCAGTCCCTTTAACGCGTGAACGAACCTTGGCGAAGGCCGTCTCACGGGTCGTGGAGGTGTCATCGCAGAAGGGTGCGAAGCTGCAATCGTCGGTGGTACCTAATTGCTTTGCGGAATAAACTGCGCGGCTTCGAACACGCGGTCGCGCACTTCTTCTGCCGTCTCGATGCGAGGATCGGTCGGCGCAGTCACTTCGACGAATACGCGCTGGCGTCACTTCCGGGGCAGGTATGAACGCCCAAGACCTGTCGCTCTTTGCTCGACAGCCGGCTGAAAGCGAGGTTATTCAGATCGATGAAACTCGAGAGCAGTGCCCAGTGGGATCGACTTTGAGCGCGAAACGACCCTCGGTGAAATCGATCTGCACCGCCGCTGCGCCCCTCTCGAGGCAGCGTCGTACTTGCGTAACCCCGTAGACATCACCGCCGTCCGCTTGGTGTGAGGTGATCACGCTAGTCTTTCGATCCGCTGAATTGATTGGCTGGATGAGCTCGGTCATTCCGAGAGGTCTGGGTAGGCGCTTCGTCGGAGTTAGCTGCGCTTTTTAAGACACGCGTCGCAGATCTCTACGTCTTCATGGCGTTAAGTTATACATCTTCGCGCCGCCATGATAGTAGCGAAGGAATTTACTCTCGCTATCGTGCACGTCACGCGGGAATTTCTATGGGAATCGTGTATCCAAGCAAAGCGGTGGCCCGCCGCTGGGATGGGGCGCTGCAGACCAGACTGCGTCGGGCGCCGTTGGAGAGATTCTTAAGAGCGCGAGGGATAGTTCCTGCGGCCCGAGGGGTGTCCCAGGACAGCGACGATTTGGTGCGCGCCACAGTGTTGATCGTCGAAACGGGCATCGCGCTTTACTTTGCTGATCGTGATGAGGCGCTCGCGTTTCATCAGCGCGCGGTCGTGGGGGATGTCGCTTGCCTGGTCAGCCGTGCGCTGGCGGAGCAAATCGCGCAGCCCGATGCTTGGCGGATCGTTGCGCTCGTCAGTACGGCGCGATTACTCAGTCCATGGATCGGCCTCAATGCTGCAGCCATGGCCTCTGCATCCGCTGCGCGACAATTCCAGAAAGAGGTCATGAAAGGAATTTCGCCTTTGGATTGGCGAATCATGAAGAGCGCCTGCGATGCGGTCAGCGGCAACAGCCCATGTGGCATGACCAAGGCGTCTGCCAATGTTGCGGCCCGGTTGAATGCCGAAGCTCCCTCGGCCGAGGTTTGGGAATTGGAAGCGTTGCAAGCATCAAACGAGGTCTTTCAGTCCGGCGCTTGACTGAGGCGTCGCCGACAGCGCTGCGCGTCAAAATCTCGCGTATTCATAGCGATTGTCCTACTTCCGGGTTTTTGGGGCGCGCGTAATGTTCAGCGCACACCGGCGACAGCCCGTCGCTTCTATAACCTCCGGAGTCACGAAAAAATGAGCAGCAAGAATACAGCCGTATTTGGCATCTACAAGTCAGCGGAGCTCGCTGAAAGAGCAGTCGACAGTTTGATTGCGGCAGGTTATGCCAGCACCGCCATCTCAGTTCTGTTGCCTGACAGCCGTAGCACGAAAGAGTTTGCGCATGAAAAGGACACCAAAGCGCCCGAGGGGACGACGGCGGGTGTGACCGTGGGCGGCGTCGTGGGCGGTACCCTGGGGGTGCTCGCGGGAATTGGCGCGCTCGCCATCCCGGGCGTAGGACCGTTGATCGCGGCCGGTCCAATCATGGCGGGATTGGCAGGTTTGGGCGTCGGTGGGGCAGTCGGCGGCCTCGTCGGGGCGTTGGTTGGCATGGGAATCCCCGAATACGAAGCCAAGCGCTACGAAGGGCAGGTGAAGGACGGCGGTACGCTTCTTTCCGTTCACTGCGACACGTCCGAGCAGATCTCTCGCGCCAAGAACCTGCTTAAGGGTACGGGCGCCATGGATGTCGCGTCCACGGGCGAGGCGGCCGGCATCAACTCGGATACGCGTGTCGCTTAGCAGAAATGTTCCATTTCACAGGAGGCCCCGGCTCGTGGCCTCCTTACCACCATTAATAGGAACGCCATGAATAAGTCCGCTGCTTCTTTTTTGCTCTTAGCGATGCTTGCCACTCCGTACGTCATTGCTCAGAGCACCTCTGCCAGTGCCCCGGATAATGCCAAGAGCAACAAAGTCGATACATCTAACGCGACGGCGACTGCCGATTCGCAAACCAACAACGCCACAGACCTTGGCCTGACAAAGCGCATTCGTCAAAGTCTCATGCGGGACAAATCGCTCTCAACCTACGCCCACAACATCAAGATCGTGACTGTAGGCGGGAAGGTGACCTTAAATGGCGTCGTACGCTCGGAAGATGAGAAAGACGCGATCGAAATGAAAGCGGCCAATATCGCCGGTAAGAGCAAGGTTACGAATGACCTGAAAATTGCACGTAGCAAGTAAGCAAGAGATACCGCGCGTAGTCGTTTGCTTGTGCGCGCGCTTGAAAGACGACGGTCATGAGCCACCGAACTAATTTCTCAGTACGTGACACAAAGGATTATTTATGCCTACTGACACCAACAGAACCGCCAGCGGCACTCACGCTCAGAATGCAATCGTCGATCAAATTTGCAACGAACTTAAGGTTCATACGGAGCTGGGGGAGGAGATTTTCTACCCAGCCGTGCGTAAAGCCATCGAGGACGCAGACCTGATGGACGAGGCTCTCGTCGAACATGCCGGGGCCAAGGATCTGGTTGCTCAGCTTGAACGCCGAAGAAGACCCCAGCGAGGATGGTCGGTACCCCACTCTTTTTTTTGTTTTGCCACTAAGATAGCTGAATGAATGCAAGCGACAGCGCTATGGCGGATGTTCAAGACGCGCCGTCGTTTCTCCGGGGCGGCGGACAGATGGGCGCGCTCATCCGCGCGTACGATTGGAGTCAGACCTCACTTGGCGTTGCCGAACACTGGCCCCAGAGCTTGCGCACGGTGGTGCGCCTGATGCTCAACACGCGTCATCCGATGTACATCTGGTGGGGTCCCAGTTTCATCTGTCTTTACAATGACGCTTACCGGCAATCCATTGGCTCAGAACGTCACCCCAGTTCGTTGGGGAAGCAGGGCCGCGAAGTATGGGATGAGATCTGGCACATCATTGGTCCACAGATCCTCCAAGTGATGAGTGGCGGCGGAGCGACTTGGAACGAGAACCACTTGGTTCCCATCACGCGAAACGGTGTTCGCGAGGATGTGTATTGGACCTATAGCTATAGCCCAATCGACGATGAGAACGCACCGAACGGAATTGGCGGAATCTTGGTAGTCTGTTCTGAAACAACGTCTCAAATACGGCTCAGGCAACAAATCGCCGCAGAAAGCGAACGACAGCGCCTCCTTCTCAAGCAGATGCCAGGATTTGTCGGCGTTTTGTCAGGCCCCAATCACATCTATGAATACGTGAACGATGCATACATCGCCATTTCCGGGCCTCGGGATTTCTTGGGCCGCAGTGTGCGAGATGTATTTCCGGAACTAACCGGTCAAGGCTTTTACGAATTGCTCGATCAGGTTTATAGCTCCGGCAAGCCATTTGTTTCTCGGGCGATGCCAATCAGGCTCGCCGGCGAGGAGGGGGAGCGGTTCGTCGATCTTCTCTATCATCCGATTCGTGACAGTCAAGGGACGGTAACCGGCATTTTTGTCGGCGGTTACGATGCGACACAGCAGGTGCGCAGCAAAGCGGAAATTGAGGCGATAAACGCCAACCTGAATGACCGTGTGGCGCGGGTGATCAGCGAGCGGCAGTCGATGGAAGAGACATTACGCCAGTCGCAGAAAATGGAGGCCATCGGCCAACTGACCGGTGGCATCGCGCATGACTTTAATAATCTGCTCGCTGGGATTACTGGCAGTCTGGAAATGTTGCGTTCGCGATTGAGCCAGGGACGCATAGCTGACATTGACCGTTACGTGACATCCGCGCAAGGTGCGGCCAAGCGTGCTGCGGCCCTCACGCATCGGTTGCTTGCATTTGCACGGCGTCAAACTTTGGATCCGAAGCCGGTGGATGCCAATCGATTGATCGCGGACATGGAAGATCTCATCCGTCGTACCATGGGACCGGCAATAACTGTCGAAAACATTGGCGCCGGAGGTCTGTGGACTGTCTTGGTGGATCCGAACCAGTTGGAAAATGTGCTGTTGAACCTGTGTATCAACGCACGCGACGCCATGGTAGACGGTGGGAAGCTGACGATCGAGACCGGAAACCGGTGGCTCGACACTCGAGCCGCGCAAGAGCGGGATTTGACGCCGGGACAATATGTATCGGTGTGCGTCAGCGACACAGGCACAGGGATGTCGCCTGAGGTTATTGCCAGAGCCTTTGATCCATTCTTTACGACGAAACCGCTGGGAACAGGCACGGGCCTGGGACTGTCAATGACTTACGGGTTTGCACGCCAGTCTGGCGGCCAGGTTCGCATCTACTCGGAGGTGGGGAAAGGAGCGATGATCTGCCTATACCTTCCCCGCTACTTAGGCGAGGCTGCTGCCACCGAAGTATTGGATAGATCATCGTCACTTGTGCGTGCGGAGCATGAGGAAGTGGTGCTGATAGTGGATGATGAGCCGACGGTGCGGATGTTGGTCTTGGATATTCTTGACGAACTCGGCTATAACTCGATAGAAGCCGGCGACGGCGCGTCGGGCCTGCAGATTCTCCAGTCAAACGCGCGTATTGATTTGCTTATCACGGACGTAGGTTTACCCGGTGGCATCAATGGACGTCAAATGGCCGACGCTGCGCGCATACGGCGCACGAACCTTAAAGTGTTGTTCATCACGGGTTATGCGGAGAATGCCGTTTTGAGTCATGGTCATCTCGAGCACGGTATGCATGTCCTTACGAAGCCATTTTCAATGCAGATTCTCGCGGAGCGAATCAGCAATCTGTTACAGCGGTGAGGGGCCAATCCAAATAGTGCTGCACTCCACAGCTCGATTGCGGCGATTCGCTGAAGCAACAAACTCGACCCGCGGCTGCCAGATGCGACTGGGGCTTATGAACAATGCAATCGGACCGGCAACCTTTAGTGGGAAGAAACCTACGCGCGGATAGGGGATACGGGAACTCGCAGCATGCTAGGTTGTGTGAGGTATGCCACGCGAACAGAGCGGCGAACGGAAGGAAGAACTGCGGCAAAGCGAGGAGCGTTTCAAGCTCCTCGTCCAGAGCGTCCGGGACTACGCGATCTTCATGCTGGATCCTCAGGGTCACGTTCTGACCTGGAACGCCGGGGCCGAGCGGTTCAAGGGGTATCGAGCCGAGGATATTATCGGAGAACACTTTTCAAAGTTCTATCCTCCCGAAACGCTAGCAAGCGGACTGCCGGAGCATGAACTCGACGTCGCGAAGGAGACAGGGGTATTCGAAGACGAGGGCTGGCGCGTCCGCAAGGACGGCTCGTTGTTCTGGGCGAACGTCGTCATCACGGCAATGCGGGATGCCCAGGGCGAGCTGGTAGGATTCGCCAAGGTCACACGCGATCTAACGCAACGACGCGTCCACGAAGAGGACTTGCGTCGAAGCGAGGAGCGCTTTCGCTTGCTCGTCGAAGGCGTCTCCGACTACGCAATCTTTATGCTCGATCCCAATGGCCGAGTGTCCACTTGGAACAGCGGCGCAGAACGGATCAAGGGCTACACGGCGAGTGACATCATCGGGCAGCACTTTTCAATATTCTATCCGCAGGAAGTGAGAGAAAGTGGATGGCCCGATCACGAGCTACAGGTCGCCGCGGAAAAGGGTAAATTTGTCGATACCGGATGGCGGCTGCGCAAGGACGGCGCGACGTTTTGGGCCAATGTCACGATCACCGCCCTTCGCGACGATGCCGGCCAGCTCTTGGGCTATGCCAAGCTCACGCGCGATCTCACAGAGGCCAAGCGGGTCGAGGCCATTGAGACTGTAAATCAGCAGCGCCAAGAGCTGTTGGACGCCGAGCGAAATGCACGTATGACCGCTCAGCGCACAACTCGGCTCAAGGACGAATTCTTGGCGACGCTGTCGCACGAACTGCGCACCCCGTTGAGTGCAATTTTAGGCTGGACGCAATTGCTGCTCAGAGGAGAGCCGCGCAAGGGGCCGGAAGAGCAAAAGCGGGCCATCGAGGTCATCGACCGCAACGCACGCGCTCAAGTCAAACTCATCGACGATCTTCTGGATTTGAGCCGAGTCATGACGGGCAAGCTGCGACTAGATCTTCACCAGGTTTCCTTTGCCAGTGTCGTAAAGGCTGCCGTCGAATCCGCCAGGCCATCGGCAGACGTCAAAGGCATCCGGTTGAAGGCGATCTTGGACTCGTCGAGCCAGGACATTGTCAGCGCCGACAGTGCCCGCCTGCAACAAGTCGTATGGAACCTGCTGACCAACGCGATCAAGTTCACTCCGAAGGGAGGGCAAGTACAAGTACTGCTGCAACGCGTGAATTCGCACCTCGAATTGAGCGTCAGCGACACCGGCATCGGCATTCCAGCCAATTATCTTCCGCACGTCTTCGACCGATTCTCGCAGAAAGACAGTTCCACAACCCGGAACTTCGGCGGCCTAGGGCTGGGGCTGGCGATCTGCAAGCAACTGGTGGAATTGCATGGCGGTTCGATCAGGGCTGCAAGTTCGGGAGAAGGCAAGGGTGCCACTCTTTCCGTCCAGCTCCCCGTGTCGATTGTCCATCTGGGCGATCAGAACGGACCGCGCGTTCATCCGACCGCGGAGACGCACCCGGGAGAGATGCAGCCGTTACCAAGACTCGAAGGCGTGCATGTATTTGCCGTCGACGATGAGCCGGACGCGCGCGACTTGCTACGAAGGGTGCTGGAAGATCAGGGCGCCAAGGTGACGAGTTTCGCGTCGGCGGCGGATGCGCTTGCCGCGCTGAAGATCACCAAGCCAACCATCCTTGTCTGCGACATTGGCATGCCAAAAATGGACGGCTATCAGCTCATCCGATCATTGCGCGCCGAGGAGTCTCGGCGCGAGCGGACTCCCGCCTTGGCTCTGACTGCGTTTGCGCGCGCAGAGGATCGAAAGCGCTCGCTGGTTGCAGGGTATCAAGCTCACTTGGCGAAGCCATTCGATGTGGGCGAACTAATTCTCGTCGTCGCGGACTTGGTGGCGGGAAGGTAGATCCCGAGTTGGGCTAGGACTTTGCCGGCGCCGTCATTGGCTTCACGATTCCGATGGTGGCTGCGATCTTTTATACCCACTCGCTCATTGAGATGATGGTATGGGCCGCGATCACCTGCCTCGGGCAGCTGGCCGTACTGATCGCGCTTCGCGGTCAGGCGAAGCGTATCGAAGAAGGACATGTGTGCTCGGCAATCATGGTTGCGACGTTCTCAGTCGCCATCGGGCTTCTAAACGCGGTGAGCATCAGCAATTAGCGATCGAAGAATCGCGGTTAAACGCTTTCACTCACTAGCAAGGACGGGCTCTTTAGCTGACCATCGGCTAATCCGCGCGAAGCCAGGCAACCCCGCCATGGCGACATAATACGCACAGCGAAGCGGACATAATTTCCACGATCTCTCTCGACGGTGAACCAGCGCTCGAAACACTGCGGCGTTGTCGCCGGACCCATCACGGATTGACTGTAAGGTTTATCCCTACACTCTTCGCGCCTGCAATGAAGCAGGCGATCGTGGAGTCAATGAATGATCCTCCCAGGTGGACTGCGTTTTGCGCGCGCGTTTTTTGGTGGATGTAAGCCGCTTGTCGCGCTTCATCTGTTATGCGTCATGGCCTTGATGAGTGCCTGTCACTCCTCGTCCGCATCCTATTCGCCGCCGCCCGTGCAACTCACCTCCATCGCGGTCGGACCGCCGGACAGCAGCGTTGCGATGGGCCTATCGAGCCAGTTCACGGCGACGGGTCTTTATTCGGACGGCTCGAAGAAAGGCCTCTCGTCTCAGGTGACATGGAGTTCCGCGAATGCGGCCGCCGCCTGGATCAGTAGTGCGGGAGTTGCGACCGCGGCCGGCCCCGGGTCAACCATGATCACCGCGAAGATGGGGAAAATGACCGGTTCGACCAACCTCAACGTCACTGCAGCAACGCTGGTGGTGATCGACCTGACGCCGACCAATGCCAGCGTGCCCAGCGGCCTTGGCACTCGTTTCGTCGCGGCCGGCGTTTATACGGACAATTCGGTGCACGACATCAGCGCTGCTGTGACATGGACTTCCTCGGTGAATTCCGTCACTTCGATCAGCAATACGCCGGGCTCAAACGGCACGGCCTCGAGCGCCGCCCCCGGCTCGACGATGATTTCGGCAACGCTCGGCGCCCTGTCCGCATCCACACCGCTGACCGTGACCTCCGCGACGTTGGTGTCCATCGAAGTAATGCCGACGAACCCGAGCATCGCCAACGGCTTGAGCGACGCGCTTCAGGCAACGGGCATCTATACCGATCATTCGACTCATGACCTGACGAGTTCAGTGACATGGAGTTCTTCGGTTGCGAGCGTCGCATCCGTTAGCAACCTGCCTGGTTCGAACGGCTTGGCAACGTCCGCAAGTCCCGGCTCGACCACTATCAACGCAGCCTTCGGCGGAATCTCTGGTTCGACCAACCTGACGGTCACGACCGCGACTCTCGTGTCCTTAGGTGTAACACCCGCGAATCCCAGCATCGCCAAAGGTTTGAAATCTCAATTCACCGCCGTCGGAAGCTACACCGATAGCTCCACGAAAAACCTCACGGCGCAAGTGCAGTGGAGCAGTTCCGATCCGACGCTGGCGACGGTGAGTAATGCAGCGGGCTATGACGGATTGGCGACGGGGCTCAATCCTGGCTCGGTGACGATTACGGCTACATTGGCCGGCACGTCCGCCTCATCGGTTTTAACGGTCACTCCCGCAACGCTGGTATCGATCGGCGTGACCTCTGCGAACCCCAGTATTGCCAACGGTCTCACCAGTCAGTTCACGGCGACCGGCGTCTATTCCGACAACTCAACGCAGGACCTTACGGCTTCTGTTGCGTGGACCTCTGCCGATACCACGGTGGCGTCGGTCAGCAATGCGCCGGCTTCTCACGGGCTCGCCACGGGTGTGAGCCCAGGAACGGTAGCGATCACGGCTGCCAGCGGCAGCGTATCCGGCACGATGGATTTGACGGTCACGCCCGCGGTACTCGTCTCAATTGCGCTGATACCGGCGAATCCCAGCATCGCCAACGGTACTCGTCAACAATTCGCCGCAGCCGGCACCTATACCGACGCCTCGACTCACGATGTGACTGCGGCGGTCACCTGGAGTTCTTCCGACTCCACTGTCGTCATCAGCAATGCCGCGGGCTCGAATGGACTCGCCACGTCGGTCGGTCAGGGAGCGGTCTCCATCACCGCGACGCTGGGCGCAATCGTGGGCTCAACCGGCCTGACGGTCACACCCGCGGCACTGGTCTCGATCGCCGTGATACCGGCGAACACCAGCATCGCGAACGGCACCGGCCAACAGTTCGCCGCGACCGGAACCTATACCGACAACTCGACTCAACCTCTGACGACCGCCGTGAGCTGGAGCAGTTCTGACACGACGGTCGCTTCGATCAGCAACGCGTCCGGTTCGAAAGGGTTGGCGAGCTCAGCGGGTCAAGGAACGGCAACGATCGCCGCAACTCTGGATGCGGTCTCCGGTTCGACCGGATTGACGGTCAGTGCTGCGACGCTGGTGTCGATTGCCATCACGCCCGCCAGTCCCAACATTACCGATGGGACGACTCAGCTGTTCACGGCAACTGGAAGCTACACGGACAATTCCACCCAGAACCTGACCGCCTCAGTGACGTGGTCGTCTTCAGATACGACCATCGCTTCGGTCAGCAATGCGCCGGCTTCGAACGGACTTGCCACGGCTGTGGGCATCGGCACGACCTCGATCGGCGCGACCTTGGGCGCTGTTACGGCATCTATCGCGACCTTGACTGCGACAGCCGCGCCGGAATACGCCTATGCGTCCAATCAAACCGACAACACCGTGTCGCAGTACACGATTGGCGCGGGCGGCGCCCTGACTTTCACCGGCACCCAGGCGACCGGCGCTGAGCCCAACGCAATTGCCGTCGTCCCATCGGGCCGCTATCTCTATGTCGCAAACTGGATCGACAACACGCTTTCGGAATATACGATTGCCAGCGACGGCACGCTCACCGCGATCGGGACGGTGGCCACCGGGAGCAACCCCGCGTCCATTATTGTCGATCCGACCAGCAGCTATGTGTATGTCGCCAACCTGGCAGGCAATACCGTCTCGGAATACGCGGTTGGCGCGGGCGGGGTGCTCACGAATATCGGCACCATCGCGACGGGCAGCGGACCTGCGTGCATCGCCATCGATCCCTCGGGTCTCTACGTCTACAGCGCGAATCAAGGCAGCAACGACGTCTCGGAGTTCGCGATCGGCGCCGGCGGCACGCTTACTTCTGCGGGGACGGTGGCAGCGGGCGGCTTGCCGCAGTCGGTGGCCATTGATCCCACGGGGCGCTATGCCTACGTGGCGAATTACAACGACGGCACCGTTTCGCAGTACACGATTGGTAGCGGCGGCACGCTCACCGCGATCGGCTCAATCGCCGCGGGCAGCCTGCCCGAATCGCTGGTGATCGATCCCACCGGGCACTATGTGTATGCGGCCGATCATGGCGGCAACACGGTGTCGGAATACCAAATTGGAACCGGCGGTGCATTGGTTGCCATCGGCGCCATCGCGGCCGGAAGCGGCCCGTGGTACATCACCGTGGAAGCCTCGGGCCGGTACGTCTATGTCGCGAACTTCAACGACAACACCGTCTCGCAGTACAGTCTCGGCACGGGCGGCGCGCTCACATTCATCGGTACGATCGCGACTGGCAGCGGACCCAATGCCGTTGACACGGGGCTCTGAAGGCGGCCGTCGAACCGCTACGGCTCGAGCCGCAGCACGCGGCCGTCGGTTTCATCCGTGCAGACATACAGATAGCCATCCGGTGCCGCGCGCACGTCGCGAATACGCCAGTTAAGATCGTTCAGCAATTGCTCTTGATCGACGACGTTGCCGCGCTCATCCAGATGGACGCGCCGCAAATGCTTGAAAGCCAAGGCGCCGACGAAAAGATCGCCGCGCCAGGCGGGAAATTTATCGCCGCGATAGATCGCAAGTCCCGACGGCGCGATCGAGGGCGTCCAATAAATCACCGGTTGCTCGAGCCCGGGGCGCTGCGTATAAGGCGACACATACGCACCCGAATAGTCCATGCCATATGTAATCACGGGCCAGCCGTAGTTTCGGCGTGCCACGATGATGTTCAATTCATCGCCGCCGCGCGGACCGTGCTCTGTTTCGTATAGCCGACCGCTTTGTGCATCGAAGAGCAGGCCCTGCTCGTTGCGATGGCCCCAGGTATAGATTTCCGGACGAACGGAAGCCTGTCCGATGAAGGGATTATCCTTGGGTACGCTGCCGTCCTCGTTCAGTCGGACAATCTTGCCGAGATCCGACGTCAGATCCTGCGCCTTCTCGCGATATTCGAATCCTTCGCCGATGCTCAGCGCGAAGGTCCCGTCGGCGAGGAACGCCAAGCGCCCACCATAGTGATTGTCGGTATCCTTCAAAGGCATGGCCTTGAAAATCACGTGCAGATCTTGGAGCATGCTGCCGTCGAAACGGGCGCGGGCCACCTGCGTGCCATTGGCCGCCGTCGTTCCTGCCGCATAGGTGAGATAGACAATATTGTTTTGTGCGAAATTCGGATGCAGAACGATGTCGAACAGTCCCGCTTGGCTGCCGGTATGCACCGCAGGAACTCCAGCGATCGGCGCCGTTTGCAGCGAGCCGCCCTTGATCAGGCGCAATCGACCCACACGCTCGGTCACCAAGATCGAACCGTCTGGCAAGAACGCCATCGACCACGGATGATCCAATCCCTTGGCGATCTCGGTGACTTTATAACCGGTCTTGATGACTTTGGCCGGCTGCGGGGCCGGCGGAATCGCGCGCACCGGTTCCGGTGCGAGGTCGGCCGTCGCCGTTGCACAAAACGCAGCGGCCGCGACGATGAGAATGCACAGGCGCGTGCCAATCCCCTGGATGGAATGATGATCCGTTATGATAGACACCCCTCTTGCAGGATATGCACATGAGACAGCCGTGGAGAGTTTGGATGCTACGCCGAGTGGTCGCGTTTGTCGTTGCTGCGATCGCCATGATCGTGTTGGGCTCGGCCGCCTCCTCGGTTTTAGTTCAACACGCATGGTCGGGTGCTGCGGGCCGCGCCTTGGGAACGGCGCCGGCCGCCATTCCATTTGCGGATCGCATCTCCTGGGCCGTGCATGACCTTTTCGGCATGGTGGTGCCGTATTCCGCCGTGACTTCCATCGCGTTGCTGGTCGCATTCTTGATTGCCGGCGCACTGGCCCGTCTGATCGGTTTTCGCGCGATTGTCTTCGGCTTTGCGGGTGCGATGGCGCTGTTCGCGCTGTTTACGATCTTGAGGAGCGCGCTGGGAACGGTGGGCATTTTCGGCGCGCGCGGACCGGCAGGCCTCGCGGCGCAAATGCTGGTCGGTGCCGTTGCCGGCCTGCTCTTCGCGCGGCTCACTCTGTCGCGCACTGTTTCCGTATCCTTTGCCCACCCACAATGAATGGCTCAGAAGGACTGAAGATGAAAATTAGCGCTCATCGGCTGGCAGTGTTTCTAGGCGCAGCGGCGATCATGGCCGGTTCAATGCAAACCGCGCAGGCGCACACTCAAAAACCTGCGCTTCACGCCCAGCATTGGATGGCCGTCACCGGCAAGCCGCTGGCCGCGACGGCCGGGGCGATGATCTTTCAGAAAGGCGGCAACGCGGTGGATGCCGCCTGCGCCATGATTGCCGCGACCTCCACCATGTGGGACACGCTTTCCTGGGGCGGCGAGACCCAGGCGCTGATCTACAACCCGAACACCGGCAAAGTCATCGGCATTAACGCACTCGGCGTCGCACCCACCGGTGCGACACCAGAATTCTTTCACAAGAAGGGCATGAACTATCCGCCCGAGTTCGGCCCGCTTGCCGCCGTCACCCCGGGAACGCCGGGCGGCCTCATGACCATGCTCGCGGAGTACGGCACCATGAGCCTCGCCGAAGTGCTGGCGCCCGCCATCCAGATGGCCGACGGTTATCCGATGGAGGCGGAACTGTCCAACACCATCGATCATTACAAAGACCAGATTGCGCAATGGCCTTACTCCAAGGCCACCATCCTCATCCACCCGGGCGAGGCGCGCGAGGGCCCACAACCCGGCGAGATTTTTCATCAACCGGAACTCGCCGCCACTTTGCGTAAACTGGTGGAAGCGGAGCACAAAGCTCGTGCCGCCGGCAAGGATCGCAAGGCCGCTATCTACGCCGCGTACGACCGCTTTTACAAAGGTGATATTGCGCGGGAGATTGTGCGCGGTACCCGGGAGCAGGGCGGTTTGTTCACCATGGAGGATCTGGCAAAGTGGAAAGTGCATATCGAAGAGCCCGTGCACACCAACTACAAGGGCATCGAGGTCTATAAGCTCACCACCTGGGTGCAAAGCCCGGTGATGCTCCAGACGCTGAACATTCTCGAGAACTTCGACCTGAAAACCATGGGCTACGACAGCGCCCGTTACATCCACACGCTGTATCAAGCCATGAACTTGGCCTACGCCGATCGCGACTTCTATTACGGCGATCCGTACTTCTCGCCGGAGTCGCCGATTCAAGGACTGCTGTCGAAGGACTATGCGCGCGACCGCGCGAAGCTGATCCAGTTTGACCACAATGATCCGGACATTCGTCCCGGCGATCCGTACCCGTATCAGGGCGGTAAGAATCCCTTCACGGCAATTCTGCAGAAGTGGCACAGCAAGATGCCGGCGAGTCCCTCTGCCAAAGCCGAGTGGAGCCCGACGGCGCTGCTCGAGCACGACCGCACATTCCGGCTGGGAACCACCAGCGTGGAAGCCACCGATGAAAAAGGTTGGGCCGTATCGGTCACGCCCAGCGGCGGCTGGACCCCGGCCGTGATCGCGGGTCACACCGGCGTGGGCTTGAGCCAGCGCATGCAGAGTTTCGTACTCGATGCCTCCGAGAATCCTTTCAATGTACTGCAGCCCGGCAAGCGTCCGCGCGCAACGCTCACGCCGACTCTGGCGCTGAAGGACGGCAAGCCGTTTCTTGTGTTTTCCGTACAAGGCGGCGACACCCAGGATCAAAACCTCCTGCAGTTTTTCCTGAACGTGGTCGAGTTCGGCATGACCCCGCAGGAAGCCACTGAAGCCGCCAACATCACCAGCTACCAGATGCGCGACTCCTTTGGCGCGCATGAGTCGATTCCCGGCCGCCTCACCGTGAATACCGCGACGCCGCCCTGGGTGCGCGAGCAGCTGGTGCGAATGGGTTACAAGCTCGATTTCGTAGAGCGCAGCTCGGGTCCGATCAACGCGATCGAGCTCGACCGCGCGCATGGAACCATGTGGGGCGGATCGAGCAACCACGGTGAGGACTACGGTATCGGTTGGTGAGTGGTTTCGAAGGATCGAGCTGCACGTCGATGCCCTTGATCTTCATGGGCTGACGCAAATCCATGTAGGCGCGCGTCGATCCGAAGCCAGGCCAGTCCGGTTGGTTCGCGGCGCGCCCAGATATTCAGCGTCAGACAATCCTTGCTCGTCGGCCGGAGGTCATTTGTATATGCCGGAATCGCGGGGCAAAACAGGCGCGCAGAGCGCGGCAGACGTACCGGTGGCGGGGCCATGACATTACCGCTGATGATAGCTAATGCGGCACGACGTGAGAACGCCTAAGCGGTCTCAAATGGATATTGTCACTTTGGCAAATATCTGTTTTTTGGCAGTGCTAAGCTCATGCCATGACTGTTTATCGCGTCCGCATAAGCACGTACATCCGCCAGACGACGGCGCATCTGCGCACTTGTCGCTTTGTTCAGTACGGCGCCATCGAAGGCAGGCACCCTTCGGGCGATGAATTGGTCGATCGGGAAGCGAGCGATCCAAAGGCCGTGTTGCTGGATTTTGAAATGCACCAAACCCAAAGTCTGCCGGAGCGTTTGTACAAAGTGTGTAGCTGCGCGGGCGGCGCAGCCGACGAGCATTATTAGCTCAGCGAAATAGCCGTGGCGCGAAGTCATTCAGGTCGCGTCGCCAGGTCTGCCACTCGTGCGCGGTGCCGTTTGATTCGAAGTACTCCAAACGCACGCCGGCCATACGCAGCGCCTCGACTGCACCCCCAATCCCGTTGCGGAACTGTTCAGGCTCCGCGCTGCCCACCCCGAGCCAGAGCAGCTTCACCCGTTTGTTGAAAGCCGACGGAGCCGCGAACGCGCCGCCGTAGGCTGTCTTGGCATCGAAGGGCTCCGCGGTCCGGTTTACGGTCAGATTGCCGACATTGAGGCTGGGGACGATGGGACCGCTGAACGAGCCGATATACGCAAACAAGTCCAAATGTTGAAGTGCAATAAATAGAGTCTGCATCCCGCCCATGGATAAGCCCGCCATCGCCCGATGCTCCCTGTCAGGAATGGTGCGGTAGGAGGCGTCGATCATCGGGATCAGGTCATGAACGACGACGTCCTCGAACGTCGTGAAGGCATCGTGCAAATCCTGCAGCCACGCACTCGAACCGCCCGCCGGCGCGGATGTTCCCGCCCGCTGCGCGTAGCCGTGCTCCATGACCACGATCATCGGCCGCGCCTTGCCGGCAGCGATCAGATTATCGAGGATGAATTGCGCTCTGCCTTGCCGCGTCCAACCGGTTTCGTTCTCGCCCGAGCCGTGCTGCAAAATCAGCACGGGATAGCGGCTGCTCGAATGTGCATCGTATCCCGGAGGCGTGTACACAAACGCGCGGCGCCACTCGCCGGTGGTTTTTGACAAGTACCACTTTTCGCGCACATCGCCGTGCGTAACATTCTGGATGGCGTAGTAGTCGGCACCGGCCTCGGGTACCTCGACTCCACTGGTCTCCTTGCCGTAACCGAAGTAGGTCTCGCTGGACGGATCATTGACTGCGACGCCATTGAGCACAAACCAGTAGTAATGGAATCCCGGAACGCTCGGCGGTGTGGTGACGCTCCAGATGCCGTCAGCCCCTTTGCTCATCGGAAAGGGGCTCACCCCCAATCCGTCGCCGCCTGCAACCTGCAAGCTGGCGGCATCCGGCGCTTTGAGGGTAAAGGTGATGCGCCGGTCTGGATGAATGCTCGGGTTCTGTGCGCCCGGTACATTGGAGGCGGCCGGCACGCCTTGATCTTCGGCCCATGTGGGCGCCGATAACCCAGGCGCCAGTGTAACAATGGCAGCAATCGCAAAAAGATTCTTCACGTTCCCCCCTCCAGCGCAAGTTCCGCCGCCAAATCGAGCCCGCGCCATTGTATCGCGCGCGAACACATGCGGCGCATGCGATTAAGTTTGATACGATGCGGGCAGGATTCAGAACACGGATGGGTTATGCGTGCAGCTTTTGGCGTCCTAGTCGCTGCGTACTCTATTGTCGCTTCGCACGCCCGCGCCGAGGAAGTCGTGATGTCGTGCGCGGTCGAAGAGTCCGGACCGAACCACGCTCGCCGGCTGTGGGAACTGCGCTTTGACCAAAAGAATCAATTGGTCTACATCGCCAAGACCATGTCCACCGCGGCCATCACCGACAGTAAAATTACCTTTCGGGTGGATTTGGGGAATGGCGTTCCCTTAAGTTTTGCGATCGACCGCTCGAGCGGATTTATCCGTGTCACCGGCAGCTCCGGACCCTTGTACAGCGGACAGTGCAAGACGGTTGATGCGTCGCACCGCACCTGATCATTCGGGCTTGAAAAATTGCGAGTGTGCCGCCTCGTTGGCCGGCGCGGGTTTCTGAATCGCCGCGTCTGCGGCGGGTTCGCTTCATTGATTGATGAGCTGCTGCAGTCGATCTGATCGGTATCGCAGCTCGCGGCTTTCCACGCACAGGATGAGCTTTCGCTCTCTGCTTCGAGCTGGCCAAACTGCCGGTCGAACGGTCGCGAATCAAAAAGTAATAAACGTAGGCGTCGGCCATGCTGGGACCAACGCAGGCACACTTCCGGCGTTGACGCGGCGCTTGAAAATAATGGCCGGCCTGGCAGCTCGGGACTGCGTTCCTTTATTTCAGGGTTGCACCCGTCAGCCTTCCGATTGCTCCTAACGTGGTTTGCGCAGCATTCAAGCCTAAGCGAAAGTCGGCGTCGGAATAGGTGGCATAGACATCCGTGGGTTGATGCCACTGAGGATCCCAGCCTGCGCCAATTTGGGTTCCACGCTCGTTTTCTCGCACGCTGAGTGCCGGCACGAGATCCATGAAAGGAGTGCTATCGGTATTGGTCATATGGGGCCCGACGGCGGCGGGGTAGTCGGTCGCGTAGGCCTCGTTCGCAGCATAAAATGCCCAGGCCAATTTTTGGGCGCTTTCCGCCTCTTTGGAACGCGACTGAAATTCGATGTTCACGTCCGCCTCCGGCCGCTGCTGCTTCGATACCGTGCCGTCGGCGCGCGGCATGCCGTGATCGAACATCATCATGTCGTGCTGAATCATCCCCAGCCACTTGGGTTCCGGATATCGCCCCGACCGCGGCGGCTCTTCTTTTCCTTGCAGGGCGGCGCGCTGATCGACGTAGGCGCGCGCTCCGTTGAGTCCGGTCTCTTCGTTGTTCCACAAGGCAAAGCGAATGGAGCGTTCCGTCTTGACATCGGCGGATGAAAATACGCGCGCCAGCTCCATGACCAGCGCGGTTCCCGAACCATCATCATTGGCTGCCTCGCCCCATCCGTGACCATCCATGTGCCCGCCGACGATATACATCTCCTCCGGATGCGTCGAGCCGACCTTGGTGCAATAGACCTCTTCGCGCTTGCCGGGCTGGGTTGGCTGGGAATTCAGCGCGCGAAGTTTCTCGTCGGGCTGCAATTGCGGGTCGGTGTTCACGCCCGTCGGTGCGCGCAGCCCGCGAAAGCGTCCGCCGCCTGATGCGGCATCCGGCGCCACCGGCGGCCCGCTGGGGCGGCGGGTTTCGCTGGGCGAATACTGGTATTTGATCCGCGAGATATTGGCGCAGCCGTAACTCTTCAGCTGCTTCTCGATCCAATCGACGGCGGCGCGATTGCGGTCCGTTCCCTGACGTCGGTCGCCAAATTGGGTCAAACCCTTAATAGTCGCTTTATATTTTTCCAGATCCAGGCGCCCCACCAGGACCTTGACGGGGTCCGGCTGTTTCGACTCGGTTTCGGCCGTGCTGGACGCTGATAGCGCCGGCATCGTCGCCGCCAGAATAATAGACGCCGCAATCGGTGCTGCCCTTCGAATCATGAGATACCCCTTGAGTTGCCACGGCATAGTTTACATGAGGTGAGACTTGCATCTCACATCGCAACAATTGCGCCGGCGCGTGTCCAAAAGGATCAGATTTTTCCGCCATGTTTAGGCACACTCGGGTGTGCCAAGCAGGGAGCGAAAATGAAGTCAATTATTTGCGTCACGGCAACCGCCGTGTTGCTGCTGTTGGGTTCGCTGGGTCATGCGCGGACGCCCAGCTCGTCGTTTGTGCCGCGGGGGCCTGAACCCCATTCCTCACTGAGCGATAAGCACCACTCGTTGAAAGTCAAGCACTCCGGCGGCAGCCAGGGCACCACTCCAGCGCGTAGCGCGCCGCATCAAGTTCGTTATCGCGCACCGGCAGCGCGGATTCCCGAAGACTCAGCCGCAGCAACTCACCGCGGATAATGCGCGGAATTTCGCCCGGCGCGCGGCCGCGCAAGTGCGCCTCGTCTTCCTTGACGACGATCAGGTCGGGATTGAAATGGGCGGCCACCCGAGCCACTTCGGCAATGTCGGCATCCTGGCGGTTGCCGGCGTGTCCGAGCAGCAGTCCTAAGCGGCCCTGACCGCGCAATTGCGTGGCTACGGACAACAATCCCTGCAATCCGTCGGGATTGTGCGCATAGTCAATCAAGGCGTGCGCGCCGTTATATTCGAAGCGCATCATGCGGCCGGGATTGTCAGCCGATTTTTCGCCGAAGCGTGCGAACACCGCTGCGATGGTGTGTGCGGGAATCTTGAGCGAGGCCGCTACCAGCGCGGCCGCCGCGAGATTCGCTACGTTGTAGGCGGCAATGCCGCCGATCGACAGGGGCATCGCCGTCACCAGGCCAAGATCCTGCTCAAGACCTGCGTCGTTCAGCCACAGCCGTCCACCACGCACACCGCAGGTCGAGGCACCCTGGGCGCGATACTTTCGCAAGTACGTTTGATCCCAATCGTGGGCAAACCATGCAGGGTTTGCAACCAGGCCGTAGCGCGGCGCAAGTTCGCGGTCCTTCATGCGCAGCAAGGCGTCGTCGGCATTGAGTACCAGGCGGCCACGGGCGGTGAGTACCGCGGCGACGCTCAGTTTGACGTCCGCCAACCCTGCCAGATCATCGATGCCGTACTCGCCGAAATGATCGGAACTGATATTGGTGACCGGCGCCGCGTCGGCGCGCGACACGGCAAGCCCGCGCCGCAAAATACCGCCGCGTGCCACTTCGAGGATGGCGGCTTCAGTGCGCCGGTCGCGCATCACCAAGCGTGCTCCGGCTCCGTCAGCGCCCCGCACAGCGCTCATTCATTGACTTCGGTGGCGAGCAACAATTGATCGACGGGTGCGGAGATGGCCAGCAACACGCCGCCCGCGTGGCGACGCGCGACGCAGCGGCGTTCGGCCCAACCTAATTTCGCGCCGGCGCGTTCAACGCGTGCGCGCCAGGCGCTGATCTCTGCCTCATCGAGCGGAGCGCGAACGACATCGAGCACGCACCGGTGGATGTAAAGAATAGATTACTTTCCGTCAGGCGCCTGGAATCATCAAACGGCAATTCGGAACGAACGTTCAGTCGTCGCTCTCCGGCGCCAAGCGGACGCCGCGCTAATCGCGGATCAGGCCATCCATGTTGAATTCGAGACTCGCCGCCGTGGTCTCATGTCTATCCGCAGCCGCCGCTTCCAGAGTCGGTCGTGGCTGTCGCGGGGCAGGCGCGGCTGGGGCCGTGCTTGGATGCGCGGCACTTCGTCGGGCGCCCGTTTTCGCGGGTTGTCGTCGCGGCGGCAGATGTAGTGATCGAAGCGGCCGGCGACCGCCTTGGCAATCGGCGTGAGATCCTCATCGCGCCGGTCTCCTGGGCCGGCGAGCACGACGATGCGCCGTCCGGTTACGTCCAGCCGCGATGCCAGATCGGCCATCATCCCCACCGAGTGCGCATTGTGGCCATAGTCGAACAGCACCTTGAATGGGTGTTCGTTGAACACATTCATGCGCCCTGGAGCCTGGAAGAAGGTGGAATCGAAAGCGGCAATATTTTGCAGCTCAATGGCGACATGTTCGAACACATGCCCGAGCCAGGTACCCTGGTCCTCGCGCATGCGGCGAAAAAAGCCGCCGGGCTCGCGATAAGAACAGCCATGCTGCGCGAGGCCCGGCAACGCGGCGGCGAGGTCGTCGACAAACTTTGCACCGAGTCGGCCGGTGGGCCAGGCCTCCAATGCTCCCAGATCGAGTTCCAGCCGAGTGACAGGAAAGCTTGCGTACAGCGAGGGACCCACATAGACGGAACGGTCAAGGATTCGCATGAGTGCTCGCAGTCTTTCGGCTTACTCTTTGGCGGCGCCGAGCCAGCCGCAGTCCGAGCACGCACACCGGCTGCCCCTCGCTGACTTCGCCGATCGAGGAAAAGCTGACCTCGGAGGCATCCACGATGGTGACGCCGCCGCTGCCTTGCACCTCAACCGTTTCGTCAGGTCCGATGAACGCCGCCGTGTCCTCATCCAGGCCGATGCCGATGGCGAATGGATTGTAGGCGAGAGCGGTGATAAGCCGCCCTAAGCGATCGCGTTGACGAAAATGCTGATCAATGATGAATCGGTTGGTTAGCCCCAAGCCCGGCGCGAGACGCACGCTGCCCGAGATGACAGCGGACCCCTCATCGCCGAACGCAATCATGTGTTCGCATCAAGATGCTCGCACCGGCGCTGGGACCGCCCACCGTGACGCCATGCGCGTTGCGCACGCGAATGAGTTTTGCGACCGGTGTGCCGCCCAGCAAAGTTGTGAGCCGAAGTTGATTGCCGCCCGTGAAGAAAATGCCGCTCGCCTGCTCCAGGCGGCGCAGGCGGCCGGGCTCCTGGCAATCGCGCCGCGTGTCGAAGTCCATCACCGCAACGTCGGCGGCGCCGATGTCGCGGAATAGTTGCTCGTAGCGGGGCCCGGTCTCATGCATGCGGCTGGCGGTGGGGATGACGACGATATTGGCTTCCGAGCCGCCGGAAACACGCACGAAGCGCGCGAGGATTTGGCGATCGTTTTCTTTGGTTTCTGCGCCGCCTGTCGTGCCTCTTGCAGGCTTCGCTGATATGTTTTAATTTAATTATTACATAGTTTTCGTAAACTATTGATAAAGAAGACATTATTTTCAGAAAATGCTGATGCTCGAACAGGCGCGGCGAGCCGCTCATTTCATGGGGACGCCCGCGCCAGAGCGTCGGGCTCACCGGCGCCGCTTCTCGACACTGAGGCGTAAAACAGTTTACCGTCCAGACTGGGCTTTTAGCTGGAGCGGGCGTACACAGTGCCGGCGCACCAGACCATGAATTGAAGGGGCAGGGCGCGATGGCGTTGGCAGAGGACATCATCCTTGAGACGCATAATCTGGTTAAGGACTTCAATGGGTTCGTCGCGGTCGGCGGCGTCTCGGTGCGAGTCAGACAGGGCGAGATTCATGCTCTCATCGGCCCTAACGGCGCGGGCAAAACCACATTCTTCAATCTACTGACCAAATTCTTGCAGCCAACTTCGGGCAGCATTTTCTATCGCGGCAAGAACATCACCCGCGAACAGCCCGCTGACATTGCGCGCCGGGGCGTCGTGCGCTCCTTTCAAATCTGCGCGGTCTTTCCGCATCTCAGCGCTCTTGAGAATGTGCGGGTGGCGCTGCAGCGCAGTTTGGGTACGTCATTCTATTTCTGGCGCTCTGAGAGAAGTCTCGCAAATCTTGATCGGCGCGCAATGGACCTGCTGGCGGAGGTGCATTTGCAGAGTCACGCCCGCACGTCGGCCGCGGATCTGCCCTATGGCCGCAAGCGCGCATTGGAATTGGCGACTACCTTGGCGCTCGAGCCGGATTTGATGCTCCTGGACGAACCCACTCAAGGCATGGGCCACGAGGACGTGTCGCACGTCACCCGCTTGATCAAGCAAGTCTCGGCCAATCGCACGGTGCTGATGGTCGAGCACAACATGAGCGTGATCGCGTCAATCGCCGATACCATTTCCGTACTGCAGCGGGGCCGGGTCATTGCAGCGGGTCCTTATGCGGAAGTCTCCAAAAATCCTCTCGTGATTGAAGCGTATATGGGCTCATCGAGCGATGAACTGTCGGGGCCGGCCGTTTGAGCCGGGAGATGCTCAAAGTCGCCGGCCTGCAGGCATGGTATGGCGAATCACATATCCTTCACGGAGTCGAATTTTCAGTCCAGGAAGGCGAGATTGTCACGCTGCTCGGCCGAAATGGCGCCGGGCGCACGACCACGCTGCGCGCAATCATGGGGTTGGTCGGCTCGCGCAAGGGTTCGGTGATGATCGAGGGAATCGAGTCGGTCGAGCGTGCGCCTCACCAGATCGCCCGGATGGGCGTAGGGTATTGTCCCGAGGAGCGCGGTATTTTTGCTGCGCTGTCGACGGAAGAGAATTTGCTGTTGCCGCCGCGTCTCAAGGGCAGGGAGGGGATGCGGCTCGAAGAAATTTACGATATTTTTCCCAATCTGCTCGAGCGCGCCGCCAGTCCGGGCACGCGGCTCTCGGGCGGGGAACAGCAGATGCTGGCAGTGGCGAGAATCTTAAGGACCGGCGCGCGCTTGCTGCTGCTGGATGAGATTTCCGAGGGCCTTGCACCGGTCATCGTGCGGAAACTCGGCGAGGTGATTGGCACCTTGCGGACAAAGGGTATTACGGTGGTATTAGTCGAGCAGAACTTCCGGTTTGCGGCGCCGTTGGCGGATCGGTTCTACGTGATGGAGCACGGCAAGATCGTCAAGCAGTTCGGACAGTCCGAACTCGCCTCGCAAATGGGATTGCTGCAAGAAGTTTTAGGGGTCTGAGCCAACAAAAGGATAACGGAGATGACGCGCAAATCAATAATCGTGGCACTGGGTGCGCTGCTGGGTCTGTCCGCCGCTTCGCAAGCGAGCGCCGCGGCAGATCAAGTGGTCATTGGCGATATCGATGACATGTCGGGCGTCTATGCGGACGTCTTAGGTCAAGCGGGCTTCGATGCAATCGACATGGCCATCCACGATTTCGGCGGCACGGTGCTCGGCAAGAAAATTATGGTGCTGAGCGTCGATCATCAGAACAAGCCGGATATCGGTGCATCGAAGTTTCGCGAGTGGGCCGATCAGAACGGGCTGACCATGGTGCTCGGCGGATCTAATACCGGCGTCAGCATCGCCATGTCGAAAGTCGCGGCCGCGAAAAAGATAGCCTTCATTGCCGTCGGCGCGGGCGGCGCCTCGCTCACCGGCGTCGACTGTACGCCCTACACCGTGCACTACGCCTATGACACGACCGCGCTCGGCAACGGCACCGCCAGCGCCATCGTTAAGCAAGGCGGCAAGACTTGGTTCTTTGTGACCGCCGATTACGCCTTCGGCACGCAGTTGCAGGAAGCTGCGACCAAGGTGGTGCTGGCCAACGGCGGCAAGGTACTGGGCGCGGTGCGGGCACCGCTCGGCAGCACCGACTATTCCTCGTTCCTGCTGCAGGCACAGGCTTCGGGTGCGCAGGTTTTGGGGTTGGCAAATGCCGGCACCGATTTCTCGAATTCGCTCAAAGCTGCCAACGAATTCGGCATTACCAAGACCATGAAACCCGCGGCGTTGCTGGCATTTTTAACCGACATTCACGCTCTGACGCTGCAAACCGCGCAAGGTCTGTATTTGACTACCGCGTTCTATTGGGACCTCAACGATCAGACGCGCGCTTTCGCCAAACGCTTCTTCGCCAAGGTGAAGCGGATGCCAACTATGGACCAGGCCGGCTACTACTCCGCGACGACGCAGTATTTGAATGCCGTCAAGGCTGTAGGTTCGACCGATTCGGATAAAGTCATGGCGCAGCTGAAGAAGACCAAGATCAACGATATGTTCACCACCGGCGGCTACGTTCGCGCCGATGGGCTGATGGTGCACCCCATGTATGTGATGCAGGTGAAGACACCGGCGGAATCGAAGTACCCCTGGGACTATTACAAGGTCGTCAAGGTCCTGACAGGAGAGGAAGCCGACGGTTCGCAGTCCGATCAGAGCTGCCCGATGATCAAGAGGTAATCCTTAAAATCGCTCGTTGGATCAACTGTGACCACCGTCTTCGGCGTGCCGCTGGCCGCGATTCTGGGCCAGATGATGTTGGGGCTGGTTAACGGCGCCTTCTACGCGCTCTTAAGCTTAGGGCTGGCCGTGATCTTCGGGCTGCTCGGCGTGGTCAATTTTGCGCACGGCGCCTTTTACATGCTCGGCGCATTCGCCGCCTATATCGGTTTGGCGTCCTTCGGCGTCAATTACTGGTGGGCGCTCTTGCTCGCGCCGCTGGCCGTGGGCCTGGTGGGCATTGCCATGGAGCGGCTTCTCTTGAGGCATTTGTATCAAGTCGAGCCGGTGTACGGCCTGCTCCTGACTTTCGGCATAGCCTTGATCGCCGAAGGGGTGATGCGCAGCCAATTTGGTGCTTCGGGCAAATCGTATCCGGTGCCGCCGCTGCTGCAAGGAGGCCTCAATCTCGGATTCATGGTGCTGCCTGTTTATCGGGCCTGGGTCATTCTCGCCTCGCTGATCGTGTGCGGCGCCACGTGGTTGCTCATCGAGCGCACGCGCTTAGGCTCGCGGCTGCGCGCAGCGACCGAGAATGCGAAGCTGGTGCAGGCTTTTGGGATTAACGTGCCGCTGCTGGTCATGTTCACTTACGGCGCTGGCGTGGCGCTCGCCGCGCTGGCCGGCGTGCTCGCCGCACCCGTCGTTCAGGTCAGTCCCTTGATGGGCTCAGAGCTCGTGATCGTGGTATTCGCCGTCGTCGTGATTGGCGGCATGGGTTCGATTATTGGTGCGATTGTCAGCGGCCTGATGCTCGGGTTGATCGAGGGCCTGACCAAGGTCATTTATCCCGAAGCCTCGAATATCGTGGTCTTCGTCATCATGGCTGTGGTGCTCATATGGCGGCCCGCCGGCCTATTTGGCAAAGAGCAATAGATGCGCGCCCAAATCGCCGTCTATGGGGTACTGGCCGCGGTCGCTCTGATCGCGCCGTTCCTAGGGTTGTATCCTGTGTTCTTGATGAAGATCTTGTGCTTCGCCATGTTCGCCTGCGCATTCAATCTGTTGCTGGGCTTCACCAAGATGTTGTCCTTCGGTCACGCCGCTTATTTCGGTGCATCGGCGTATGTGACGGGATGGTTGGTGACGGTTCAGGGGTGGGGCACGATCGCTGGAATACTCGGCGGCGTCGCCGTTGCGCTGCTGCTAGGCCTTGTGATCGGCGCGATTGCGGTGCGCCGTCAGGGAATTTATTTCGCGATGATCACCCTGGCCCTCGGGCAGCTGGTGTTTTTCGTCTGCCTGCAGGCCAATTTCACGGGCGGCGAGAACGGTCTGCAAGGCATTCCACGCGGCACCCTCTTAGGCGTAATCGGCCTCGGCAACGATCGGATCATGTATTACTTCGTGTTCGCAGTTTTCGCGGCTGTGTATGTGCTCATTCGGCGCATCGTGCATTCGCCCTTCGGCCAGGTCCTTAGAGCGATTCGCGCCAACGAGCCGCGCGCCATCTCGTTGGGGTACAAAGTGGATCGCTACAAGCTCGTGGCCTTTGTGTTGTCGGCGAGCCTTTCAGGCTTGGCCGGTTCCCTAAAGGCCCTGGTGCTGGGCTTTGTCACGCTGTCGGACGTCAGCCAAACCAATTCCGGCGAAGTCATTCTCATGACCCTGCTCGGCGGCAGCGGAACTTTTCTCGGACCTCTGATCGGCGCCAATGTCGTGGTGACGCTGCAGGAATACCTTTCCGATCTGGTCGGCGCTTGGGTTTCGGTCATCATCGGGGCGATCTTCGTCGTGTGCGTGCTGGTTTTCCGTCGCGGTTTCGTGGGCGAGATTCAGCGGATTTTCGCGCAGCGTGCGCGCTAACTATCCGCAGCGAGCCGCTTTGAGGTGGGGTGCGTTGGAGGTGCTTCGATACGGCGGGGTTTGATCGCTGCTTGGCGCGCAAAGTACAGTGCCGAGAGGCCCATCAATATTATTCCGGCAACGCTGGTGGCGTAAGCGCCGGCCGTAAAAACTTGCAGCCAATTGAGTTGCACCAGGCCGAAGTTGCGCCACACGATGAGCGCGCAGCTGCCCAAGTAGCCGGAGGCATCCGCAATGTAAATCAGAAACCCGGCGGTTCCCACCGTGTCGCTCGCGGCGATCAAGCGGTCGAACAGCATGGCATTGAAAGGTACGTAGGCCATGTATAGTCCCGCGCCGCCTAAAATCATCCACACAAGAGGTGAGAGCAAGCCCGCTTGAAAGGCCAGTGTCGATATGCCGAGCAGCAGCAACCCCGCAAACACGACGCCGTGAATCACCAGCAGCGCCTTGGTGTTGTCGCGTACGATGATGATGACGGCCAGCACCGCGAGGGACAGCACGGCCACCGGCAGCTCGCTGGCGGTGAACACTGCGGCAGCGTGGCCGAACCCTAAAGCGGTCCAGATTTCCGCGGCGAAGTTGTCGCGTAAGTCGCGAATCGCCGTGACCAGCACATAACAGAGCACGAGCAACGCTAAACCTACGCCGTAGCGCTTCAGGAAGCGGACGCGCGCGGCGCCATCCATGGGTGCGCGCCGCACGCGCGCAGCCTCATCTTGCGCATTGGGCGCGGGCAACTGCGAAAGCACCCAGACAGACAAGCCCAACAAGGG
This sequence comes from Steroidobacteraceae bacterium, assembly GCA_039924385.1. Lineage (GTDB taxonomy): Bacteria > Pseudomonadota > Gammaproteobacteria > Steroidobacterales > Steroidobacteraceae > Bog-1198. Next base: position 93,529 of record JBDTAV010000125.1, on the reverse strand, counting down.
GAAAAATAGCGCGCCCGTCGCGGCCGGCATCCAGAAAGGGCTAATGTGCCAGTCGTCCATGAGCAACTTGCCAACCGACTTTACCGCGCCGGAGGAAACGATAAAGCTCGCGCACAAGATGGCGCCTAACACCTCCGAGGTGCGGCGGCCCTCCATAAAACCAAATACCAGGCCCCAGATTAGTCCCAAGGGTAGGCCGTTCAAGAACAGGGTGAATACATTCCAGGGCGCCGGTATGACCGCAAACAAGATCAGCGCGAGCCAGGAAAGAAAAATGAGTACGAGGATTGCAACGGCGCGTTTGTTTGGCGCGATCTCTGCGATGACTTTCACCCCGATCAGTTTTGAAACGGCGTAGCCCAGCACCTGCGCCAGCACCAGGGCGATTTTGTAATCCAGCACGAAGTGCCATCCCGGAACCTCGCTGAAGAGAGCAACGGAGAACGGCTTACGAAAAGCAAACATGCAAAAGTAGGCCGCGAAGCCGGCCAGGCCGGCGAAGCTGGTGAACAGTATCGGATTCGCTGTTTCGAGCGCCCGATGGAGCCGAGTCGTCACGCGCACGGAATGTTCATGTGGGGCATCAGACTACCCCGAAAAAGGCCGGCGATACCACCTTGAGGGAGGGGATGGATCTGGCTCGCGCTGCAATCAGCAGCCGAGCGCCGCGTGCAGCGAGCCTAACTGATGTTCGGCGTGTCTCAAGATCTCGGCGCAATTTTGCGCGGTCAGATGCAATCGGGCGAATGATTTGATCCCGTCCGTATCGACTGAGCGGGGTCCGGGTTCGCGCAGGACGCGGGCGAGGGCGACGGCGACGATGATGATGTCCGTCAGGTCGGGCTCACTTTTGCCGCTGTGATCAGCATCGTCCTGAGCGCCGAGCGCCTCGCACATGTGATCGTCAAAACCCCAGTTCCGCAGCACCGCCTTGCCGATGGCGGGATGCCAGCTCGCAATCATGTCGATGAAAGTCGGATCCTGGTACAAGACATCCGATTTGCCGACTGATCGAACCATGATGTAGAGGCGCCCGATGCCATGGAGCAAGCCGGTTAGGAATGCTTCTTCCGGACTCACCCGCGTGCGACGCGCGACCACCTGACAGATCGCGGCGACTGAAATGCTCTGCTCCCACAAAACATTCAGCGGCTTGGAGATCGAGCGCAGAGCAGGTGCCAGTCGCAATTGTTTCACTGCGAACGACATCGCCGCACTTTGCACGGGTCGATGACCCAGGCGGGTAATCGCGGCGCGCAGGTCGGTGAGATGTTTGCCCGCGGGATTGAAGGCAGCGGAATTGGCGGCTTGCAGCAGTCGCGCCGCCAGCCGCGGCTCCGTCCCTACAATCTTGACGATCTCCGTCAGGCTAACTTCGGGTTGCGCGAGGGCCTTGCGAATCCGCATGACCACGTCGGGAAAGCACGGCAGATTGACCGTGCCCTTCGACACTTCATTGGCCAAACTTCCCAGAAACGCCAGCGCCGACGCGCGTTCGTCAGTGCTGGTCGCGGCAGATTTGGATTCAACCGCCGGTTTTGGCATGGCCGGTCTCGGCGGATCCGCTGTCACCGGTCTTGGCTGAGGAGCGGGCTTGAGTTGGCAAACGGCTTTGGGCGCGGCTGCAGCTTTAGCTTGAACCGATCCTTGCAGTTTGCCGGGAGGTGCTGATGCGATATTCGCCATAGTTGTAACTTTACCAATGAATCGCGCACGCGCGCCCGAAGCGTCTGTGCGAGTCGTCTTCACCTTAAATTTCGGTCCCTTTCAGCAAATCTTGACAAAATATCCCGCGGTCGTGTCGGGTGAACCCCTAATGCGCGACGCTTTTGCGATCTACGCACGCTTTCAGGGCCCGGAATGCTGCGATGCGACAAACCGTTGAGGCCCGGCGTGCGGATTCGGGGGCGGTAGGCACATGCTTGCGGTTTCATCGGCCCTCGGCCACCATCAATTCGTGGTACCCGAAACTGAACAGGTTCCCGAGATCAGAAAGGCCGCCTTCAGGCCCAGCCCGGTCGCGGGCTGCGGGTGAGGCTTTGGTCTGTAAACACGGTGCTGTGCGCGGCACTCGCTGCAGGATTTCCCGTCACGCTTCCGGCCGCCACCTACCAGGTATACGTGACCAATGAAAAATCAGGCGACGTTACGGTCATCGACGGCAGCACCCTGAAGGTCGCGGCCACCATTCCCGTAGGCAAGCGGCCGCGCGGTATTCACGTCAGTTCCGACGGCAAGGTCGTGTACGTCGCCTTGAGCGGCACGCCCATTGAAGGACCGCCGCAGATTGATGCTCACGGCAATCCGATTTTCGACAAGAAAAAACGCGAGGACGATGATGAGAATGCCGACAAGTCCGCGGACGGGATCGGTGTGTTGGATGTTCGCGCCAGGAAGCTGACACGTAAGCTGAATGGCGGGTCGGACCCCGAGGAATTTGCGCTCAGCAAGGATGGACGCCAGATTTATATCTCCAACGAGGATACCAAAACTGCCAGCGTGATCGCGATTGGCTCGGGAAAAGTGCAACACATTATTCCGGTCGGCCAGGAGCCGGAGGGTGTGACCACCACTCCGGACGGCAAACAGTTTTACGTGACCTGTGAAGCCGGCGGCGATATCTATGTCATCGATGCGCACTCGTATTCTGCGGTCGCTCGCTTCAAGGTGAATGGACGGCCGCGCAGCGTGGCCTTTCTTTCCGCGGGCGGAATCGGATTTATTCCGTCCGAATCGGCCGGCGAGCTGAACATCATCGACTCGCTCAATGCCAAGGTGCTGAAGACCGTCACGCTACCCGTAGGCTCCCGGCCGATGCGGGTGAAATTGTCGCCGGACGAGAAACGCCTGTATGTCAGCAATGGCCGCGCGGGTACCATTTCGGTGTTTGACAGCCACAGCTATGAGTTGCTGGACACCATCAAAGTCGGTACGCGTCCGTGGGGCATCGGCATTTCACCCGACGGTAAATTTCTGTTTGCGGCAAATGGCCCTTCGAACGATGTATCGGTGGTCGACTTGAAGACCGACAAAGAGGTGTCGCGCATCAAGGCGGGATCAAGTCCCTGGGGCATTGCGGTCACTTCCCGATGATGAAGACCTGCTGGGCGGTGATACTGCGCGTGAATCCGAGCAGGAAGGCTCGCGCGCGAAGTACCGCGGGACCGTTCAGTTTGATCGGCTTTTCGTAGAGCCTATCGCCCGTACCCGGCATGCTGCCGTCCAAGGTATAGCGTATCTCGGCGCCGGGCTCGCTCGCCGTGAGGTAAATCTCCACCGGCTGCGCATACGTTCCGCCTTGCGGAGAAATGCCCGGTGGCGCGAGCACGTTAGGTCCGGACATGCTGTTGATCCATTCGCCGAGCAGCTGCACGCCTTTTTCATCGATCGTTTCGCGCGCCAGCGGCGGCATTCTGATATCCCCGACCGTATCGACGCGCATGTAGGCAATCGAGCGCCATATATCGTGTGGTGAAATGACCCGCGGCCGATCGATGCCTTGATCGATCAATACCGGTCCATCGACGAGCGCCTGTTTCGAAAGCGGCGTGTCGTAGCGCGCATCGAAGTTGGCGACCGTCCCGCCGGGACGGTGACATTGCGCGCAATTCGCATCGAGATAGGAGCGCGCGCGATCACTTAAAGGCCGCGTGGTGTCGTCGCCGGCGGCGAGCGCGGCAAACTTGGGCAGCTCTTCATCCTTGAATGCGGGCGCGAAAAGCCCCAGGTGATTCCAGGTGCGCAGTTCGTTGTCTGCGACGCCGGAAGCATAGGAGAAGGATCGATTCAGCTGCCGAGTCTTCACGCCGAGCACCCTGCCGGCATTCGCGGTGTGACAGGTCATGCAATCCTGCCTGCTGGGGTAGTACCAGGTCTGTTCATGGCCTTCCCCGGCGGCGGACTTGATCTGAATGTTCTCGATCGCGCTGGTGCGGAGCAGTTCCGCATCGCTGCCGTCAGGCCGCCACTTATAGAGCACGCCGTATACGCCGCCCCTCGAATCGCGCACCAACAGCCGCGTTTCCAAGCGGCGCTTGACCGCGGGATTGGCGGCGTCTGTCGGCAAGTCGAAATTCTTCACGAACACCGTGCCGGCGGGGAAGCGCCATTCCCCTGTCGGGGAAAAGACGATCTTTCCGGAGGGAACGGCAATCCAGCGCAATTTATCCGCGCCATCGGACCAAAAGGCGACATTGAGATCGTACGGGATCAATCCGGGACTCGCGATGCGCTTCGCCGTATCGCTGTAGACGCCGGTTTGCGAGAGCAACGGCGGCATCTTGCCATCGGCTTCGGAAGGCATGTTCAAGTAGGGTTTGGGTGCGATTCGGGCGTCAAGGCCGAAGGGCGCAGATCGCGTACAGCTACCGAGCGCGATGAGCAGCAAGATACCTAGCCCAGGCGCCGCCTTCAGTCCGAATCTCTTCATCCAGTGCAATATATAGTAATCAACTCCGCACCTGCACCTTAAGAGCTCACCATGAAACCCAGCTTGCCCGTACTCCTCAGCGTAAACGGCGGATATGTCGATGCCGCCGGCTACCTCGCGCTGCACGGATTATTTACCACGCACGTCACCGGCAACTTTGTCACGCTCGGTGCCACTCTGGTGTCGGGAACGAGCGGCGCCCTCGCCAAGGTATTGGCGCTGCCGCTGTTTTGCCTCGTCGTGATGGCGATTCGATTGCTCAGTGTCGCGCTCATCGCAAAGGGTTTGCCGGCGTTGCGCACGATACTCGGCGTCAAGGTGGTGCTCTTGAGCGTGGGGGCGGTGCTGGCGATTACGTTTGGCCCATTTAACAGCGGCGACGGCTGGGCGGCCCTGTCGACCGGAATGGTCCTGGTCGCGGCGATGGCCATCCAAAACGCCATCCACCGAATTCACATGGGCGCGTTGCCGCCGACCACCATCATGACCGGCAGCACTATCCAGATCATGATTGATCTGGCCGATCTGCTGCGGGGCGTACCGGCGGCGGCGCGCGGGGCAATCCGCACGCGACTGTCGCGGATGTCGATCAGCGTGACGGCGTTTGCCGCCGGCTGTGCGGCGGCGGCGCTGATTTTCGCCAAGCAGGGCATCTGGTGTTTTGTGCTTCCCCCGGTCATCGCGGCGTGCACTCTGTGGCTGGGAGAGTCGATTCCAGAAAAAATTAATTGAGCCCCTGTCCTCAACAGCCTGCGGTTTTCGATGTACCTGGGTAGGACACTCGACCTAAACCGGGAAGCATCATGGAAAGCACCCTGAACGGCGCGGTAGGCGCATCCTTGAGCGAACAGTCTGCAGTGCGCAACGCCAAAAGCGCTGGATCCCCGCTCAAGCTGGCGCTGGTATGGTTGGCAGTCGGCATTCCCATGCTTTGGGGCATGATGAAGGCGCTGGAAGACGTGCAATCGCTGCAGGCTCTATTCCGCTAGAGAACGCGATCCTCCCACAAGCGCGGCGGCGCTTTTTCCTGCGCTATAATGCGGCGGAAAATGGGATAGGGGAGCTTCATGATTAGATCGGTTGTCGCGATAGCATCTGTTTTGTCGCTGGCGTTGGCTATTGATTGCGCACGTGCCGACGACGCGGCGGTCACGCCCAGCGCGACTGATTACGCCAACCCCGCGGCCTGGCTCTGCAGACCCGGCCGGGAGGATGCGTGCTCCGCGCCGCAGGACGCGACGATCGTTGCCGTCAATGGCACATTGAAGCACGAGTCGTTTCATCCCGCCAAGAATCCGCCGATCGACTGTTTCTATGTTTATCCCACCGTCTCCAATGAGCCGGGCGGCAATTCCGACCTGACGATCACGGGCGCCGAAAAATTGGTGGTGGATGCGCAGTTCGCGCGCTTCGCGGCGAAGTGCCGACTATTTGCACCCATGTATCGGCAAGTGACGCTCACCGCCTTGCGCGCGATGATCGTGGGTAAGCCCATTCCGCTTGATCGAGATTTAGGCTATAGCGATGTACTCGCGGCTTGGAACTACTATCTGGAGCACGACAATCAAGGCCGCGGTGTCGTCTTGGTCGGTCACAGCCAAGGTTCCGGCGTGCTGACGCGCCTCATCAAAGAAGAAATCGACGGCAAGCCCGTTCAAGGCAAGCTCATCTCGGCCATTCTCATGGGGACCAGCCTGACGGTGCCGAAAGGCGCCGATGTCGGCGGCGCGTTCAAGCACGTTCCCGTCTGCCGGTCGAACCGCCAAACCGGCTGCGCGATCGCATTTGCGGATTTCCGCGCCAGTGTTCCGCCGCCGGCGAATTCTCGCTTCGGCAAGGCGCCCGAGGGCATGCAGGCGGTGTGCGCCAATCCCGCCGCCTTGGGCGGCGGCTCCGGGATGCTCGACGCATACTTGTCTGCGGCCCGCATCTCCACCGCTTCCGATGGCCCGCGAGAGCCTTTCGAGTGGAGTACGCCGTCAAAGCCGATCGATACCGCGTTCGTCAAGGTGCCGGGACTCTTGAGCGCCGAATGCGTGACGGATGAACATGGCACCTATCTTGCCGTGACCGTTCATCCCACTCCGGGCGGCGCGCGCACCAATGACATATCGGGCGACGTCGTCGTGAATGGGCAGGTGTTGCAAGACTGGGGATTGCATCTGATCGATGCCAATCTGACCATGGGAAACCTGGTCGCCATTGTGGGCGAGGAGACCAACGCGTACCTGGCAAAGGCAAAGAAATAGAGTTGGGCGCAGCGCGGCTGCAATGGTGCTTTGGCCGTTATGTCTAGGCGTACAGGTCAGGATTTAATTCGCACTCTGCCCATAAAATCGCGTTTACTCAACAGCAGCCCCTTCCAACGCAGGACGTCATACGCAGTGGCTGCGTGAAAATAGAAGTTCGGCATGGAGAAGGACAGAAGAAAACTCTCGGCGGTGAAATTCATTTGCCGCTCGCCGAACGCGAAGCGCATATCGCGTCCCAGGAAGGCATCGATTTCGGCGGCCTCGATGGCTTCTAGCGCCGCCAGCGTATCGGCGATTTTGGTCTTGAGGGCGGAGAAGGTCTGCGGCGGCGGCGTCATGTCGGGAGAGAAGACACCCTTGCGCAGGCCCTCGATGGCGCCCAGCGAATGCACCGCAGTGGATTTCACCTGATATGCGAAGGGCAGCATATCCGCGGCGAGCCTGGCCTGGATGATCTCCTCGGCTGCCAGTTTCTGTTCGCTGCAGTACGATTCTGCCTTGGCAAGCAAGCCGCCGACCGCGCCCAAAGTCTGCCGATAGGACGGGATGGTCGCTTCATATAGGGAGAAGGCCATTTACCCGTCCTCCTTGTGCTCTGCCTGCCACTTCGCGGGGCCGAGTACGAAACAGCCCAATCCTAAAGTGATCAAACGCCGCATGGTCGCTCCTTCTTGAGTAAGATGCGCCTCTAGCGCAACGCGGTGCACTTCGCGGGCGAAGACGCGTTGATTTCGGGCTTCGCTCGCGCGGCGCTCAGTGTACCCTCCGCCGCCAGCTGCTCAAACGCCACCTGTTGCAGCGCGCCAACCTGCGGTTCGGATAGGCCCAATTCAAAGCCGGAACACTCGAACTTGCCGAGCGAGCGCGGGTCTTTGCCGGTAATCGCCATAAGTGCTGGCGTGATAGCTGTCATAAGTCCACAAATTGACCTTGCCCGCATCGATGCCATCGTAGGGATTCGTGTCTGCGACGCCCGTGTGCATTGCTCGAATCCAGGCGTCGCCCACGGGAATCACCGCAATCCCCGGCGTGCCGGCTGCCGCGAGGTTGTAGCCTTCGCGGACATCGTGGGCCATCGCTTCAATCGGCTTGCCGTACCAGGCGCCTTGCGGCTGATAGGTTTGATCGGCGCGCGGCCAGGTCGCCATGACGCGGACGTCGGTCTTAGAGTTCTTGGCGCGCAAAACTTTGGCCATCTGCCGCACGCTTTCGATCAGCACGCCGGGATCGCCGGGCTTCTTGGGATCCAAGGTGCTATATCCGTGCATGACCACGGTATCCCATGGCCTCTGCTCGATGACCTTCAACCTGTGTTCCAGGTGCCAGTCGAGGCCGACGCCCGGCTCGGTTTCCAGGTAGACCTCGTAGCTCAAGCCGGCCTGAGCCGCGAACGATTTGAACAGGGCCGGCACGCCGCCTTGGCCCCCATTGTTAAGATCAGTCACGCTATCTGCGCGGTAGTACCGGACCGGAGAGCCATAGGCAAAGGTAAAGCTGTTGCCGATGAACAAAATGCTGCCGGCCCATGAATTGCCCGCAACGATCAGCAGCGCCAGCAGCGTCCACTGGGCGCCCCAAAGCGATAGAATCGGTGCGTTGCCTTTGTCAGCCGCCATGGGGCGCATGTTGCCAGCTTAGCCTATGCGATACCACGTGAAATGAGCCGAGACGACGAAGATCGCATCCTGCACGGTTTGTACTACTACCGCGAGAACATCGACGAAGATGTGCAGGTCTCGAGCGAGCAGCTATTGTGGCTTGCGATGCACCCCTTGAGCGAGGGAGAGGCGTGGAGCAAGGACGCCAAATTGCAAAGCCTGGACCCGTCCGAGTTTCCCGAAGAGATTCGCGGCAAGCTGACCACCGCAAAACTCGAATTGCCGCTGCGCTACCTGCAGTATCGCCGCTTGATCACCTACGCTAGGCGCAGCGACGGCATGCTGTACGCGTCAGTCACGTTTGCCGGCGCGGACCGCGCCATCCGTCTGCACACGCGCCGCGGCCGCATGGATCTTTGGTACCGCGAACATCGCGACGGCATCATCGGCGTCACGATTACCATTCTGATCTCTTTCATCACGGCGCTGGTCACGGTCCTCGCGGTCGAGAGGATATTGCGGCTTTAACCCGCCGCCTCGCGCTGCGCGTGTACGATTGCGCGGTCAACGCGCGCTCGCTCAAGCTGGCGGGCGGTGAGGCGCTACTGCGATGGTTTCACCGCTCAAGAGGCCAGATCCCGACCGGCGACTTCATTGCCATCGCCGAGGAGACCGGACTGATCGGCGACATCGGCAAATGGGCATTGCAGCGGGTTTGCCGCGATCGCCGCCGATGCATTTGTCGAGCTTCTGCGTCTGGCGCCATCTGCGCTGATCCGCAGACCTCCTACGTCTATTCGCCAGGTAGGATGACCTGCCGCCGAGCGTGCCTACAGCTGATAAACGCCGCATAGCTCCACGCCAACTGCTGGGCGGAGCGCTGCACGCCGGTGTGCTGATCAAACTGTTCCGAGAGCTCGCCGCTCGGCGGGGTGTAGGCGCGTACCGTTTCTAGGAACGCATCGCCGCGCTCCACCAGCTCCTGCATCGCGGCGGACCGCGCCGCGGCTCGAAAGCAAAACTCAGCGGCCGCCAGCGTCGAAAAATAGTAGGCGCCGCCCGAATAATAGACATCACCGGCATAGCGGCCCATCGCCGGGCCGCGGGCGGCATCGCGATTTTTATTGATGGCATACTCTGCATCAAACAACGCTTCCAATCTTGCCAGCGTCGCGTGCATGCGTGGATCCCGCACGGAGTGGGTTGCCGAGTCGTTCCCCGCGTGGATCGCCGCGAAAATGACCGACATATCAAGTTCCTTCATCGACGGTGCCAGCGATTCCAGTATGCGCGACTTGTAAAATTGCAAATCCTCCCGCCAGAAGCCGTTCAGAGTGCTCAGGATCGCTATCGCCTCGGAGCGGCACGCCGCCGCATCCGACAACTCTTCGCGCTGCTCGAACCAGTCCGCGCCTGATTCCAATGCCCGCGCCGAGGCGAGCAACGTGTAGTAGTGCAGTCCCTTCTCTTCCTCCCAAATGTCGAAACTGGCTTCACGCCAGTGATGCTGCGTAAAGCGCAGATCCGCCCGGAGCAGCGCATCCACCAGCGCTGATAGTTCATCATCCAAGCGGGCAGTGCGGCGCCAACGCAGCAGCGCAATCGCCCGCATCGCCGGGCCGTCATACTGCGGACGCGGCCAGCTGGAAATGTCCAGCGTGCCGTCGGGATTGACCCGAGTCTCGCCGAGAAGCGCCTCGCCATGGGCCGCGGCGAGATCGGCCTCAGTCCGCACGAATTGACGATGGCCGGAGGCAATCGCATCGCGCCAGGTCGGGGCGCTTAACAGACGCCCATCCAATTGCTGCAGCGACAGGCTGAAGCGGACAAAATCCGCGAAATGCGCGAAGAACCCGCCGGCCAGCGCATCGTCTTCGAACAATATGCGCAAAGCATCGATCACGACCGCAGAATCGCGAAACCAATGGAAGAAATAATCCGGCTCCGGATCATAGGCACCCAGCACTGGCGAGGCGATGATGGAGCCTTTCTGCGGCCGGACCGTCTGTGCGAAGCCCGGACGACTCTTGACGATGCCGACCGCTGAGACACTACGCATCATGGCGACCGCACTGTGCCGATATTGACGCTCAACCCATCGATCCAGCGGCTCCATCAGCGGCTGAAGCTCAATGCCCGCAGGCCCGCCTGGATTTCAGGCGCTTTCATGAAGAGATTCCACAACAGGCCGGTACGGTGATTTTCAATCATCACCACAATCGGTCCTTGATCGATCGCCAGATAGGTGTCGGCGTACCAATCCCGGGACTCGCAGAACGCGTCGACGAAACCAAAGCGGCCCCATATCTTCTCGCCGTGAACAGTGAGGAAGTGCCGCAGCGCTTGCATTGCCTCCTTGGGGGCGTAGGGCATGCTGGACAGCGCCGCGGTGGGTGAAATGGTGCCGTCGTCGTTGTCCGGGGCGTGCGTGGCGTAACCATCGGCGCCGTCGCTCGATGTCAGACCCCAACAGGACGCACTGTAGCCTTTGTGATGCAATGGATTCGCGGCACAGTGCGCATGATTGATCCGCACATGGCTGACGTTTTGTTCCCAGTAATCCGCATAGCGGTCCTTCAAGCCGCGCGGATCGATGCCGCAAAAGGAATACTGCGACAAAAATAGCGGCCCCCCGAATGGCGCGCCCAACGGCAGCGTGATGCCGTAGTAAGGTTTGCCGTTGAGGAAATTCCGTCCGACCGCGAAGCCCTGATGATAGGCGCTGGGATCGATGGCATAACGCGGCGATGCGGCGGCCAGCAAGTAGGTGACCAGGCATTCGTTCCAACCGCGGATATCGAGTTCGAGCGCCCAGCCGTTGTTGGGACTCCAATGCCACTGTAGTACGGGCCGGCCGCGCGTGTACCAATCCCATTCCACGTCATTCCAGATGTAATCGACCAGTCCGCGGATCTTGGATTCGTCGTCGGCGTCGCGGCTGAAATATTCTCTGGCGCACAGCAGCCCCATGATGAGCAAGGAAGTCTCTACCAGATCGCCGCCATCGTCCTTGCGCGTGAAAGGAATGGTCGCACCGCTGCGGCCATTCATGAAATGTGGAAAGACGCCGTGATAGCAGGTGGCACGGGTCAACAAATCCAGCATGTGTGCGACGCGCTCGGCGACCGCCGCGCGCGCGATCCAGCCTCGCTCCGCGGCAACGATGAGTGCCATCGCGGCGAACCCAGAGCCGCCCGTGGCCACCAGATCATCGGCGGGACCGGCGGCGGTTTTGCAACGATCCGGCGCGAGACCGCTGATAGGATGCGCCGCCTCCCAAAAGAAACCAAAGGTTTGCCGCTGCACGGCTTCGAGCAATTCTTCATCGGCCAATGCCGCGAGTTCAGCCGGCCCTAAACTGCGCTTTTTCAAGGTGTTTGACTCGTCGCAGGGACGGGTTGCGCGGCGGGCGCTGCGCCCAGCGCTTTTAGCTTTTTGGCGGTGGGATCCATGATCAAGTGCAAAACTCGCGAAAAAACATGGTGTGCGTCGCTGCGTCCGATATAAATTACCCCCGATTGTGCAAGATCCTTCGTGAAAATGTCGATGGCCCGATCGAGCGCCGCGTCGTCCAGCGAATCGAGGACTTCGTCGATGAGCACCCAGGGCGCCTTGTGAATGATCACGCGGGCCAATGCCAGCGCCTGCTGCTCATCCTCGTTCAGCTCTCGATCCCAACGCTCGGTTGCGTCGAGCTTCGGCGTCAGGCGTTCCAAGCCGACGCGCGCTAGCGCGTCGGAACAGGCTTTTGATTCAAAATTGCCGGTCGGTTTAGGGTAGGCGAGAACTTCTCGCAGGGTGCCGGGGGGAAGATAAGGCGTGCGCGGCATGTAGAGTATTTCCTCATCGGCTGGATGCGTGATGGTTCCTGAGCCCCACGGCCACAGCCCCGCGAGAGCACGGAACAGCAGGGTCTTCCCGGTTCCGGATTCGCCCAGGATGAGCACACGCCCGCCGCGCTTGATCTGCACTTTCTTTTCCTGAAGCATGGTGGCGCCGCTCGGCGATGAAATTTGCAGGTCGTTCACGTCGAACTCTCCCGCCTTGCCGGTCGAATAGCAAATGCGGTTTTCCACATCATGCATGACGTCGGTTTCGATCACGGCGCGCCTGAAGCCTGCCACACGCAGCAAGGTTGCACGCCAGTCCGCGATGGTGCTGAAATTGTCAACGAACCAACGCAATGAAGATTGCACCTGCATGAAGGCGCCGGAGGCGAGCATCAGCCCGCCAAAGGTGAGATTGCCGGCGAAATACAAAGGGGCGGCAACCAGAATTGGTGCGACCAATGTGAACCACCCATAACCGGCGGTGATCCAGGTGAGATTGGTGAGGCCGGTTACCAGTCGTGCCGTGGCCGCGAGCACGCCGTTAAGATCCATCTCGATGCGCCGCGCCTCGTCGGCCTCGCCGCCGGCCAGGGCGATGGAGTCGATGTGCTCGTTGACCCGCACCAGCGAAAAGCGCATGTCCGCCTCGCGTGCGTAGCGCTCCGCGTTGCGATTGACGAGGCTGCGGCCCACCCAATAGCTGAGCAGCGACGCCGAACCCGAATACACGATTGCTGCCCAGACCATGTATCCCGGTATCACAATTGGCCGTCCTTCGAAGTGAAAGGCAAAATTGTTGGACAGCCCCCAAAGTACTTTCACGAAGCTCGCGAGGAGAATCGAGGATTGCAGCAGTCCGATGCCAAGATCGGTGGACAATTCCGTGAGGTGGCGCGCATCCTCGTGCATGCGCTGGTCCGGATTAACGCCCATCGGGCCCGCGTTCGTCAGCCGAAAGGCGCGACCGGGCACCAGCCAGTTTTCAATCAGGTCTTCGCCCAGACCCTGACGCAGCTTGAGTTTCAGGGTCTCGCCGAGCCATCGCTGGCCCACATTGAGGACCAGCAGCGCTCCGGCGATCAATCCAAAAACGCCCAGTTGATCGACGAATTGTGCAAGTTCGCGGTGCGACAGCGCATCATAGAAGGGCTTATTCCAGCTATTGAGACGAATTTGGCCGTAGGCGGTCGCCGCAACGACAAAGAATATGGAGCCCGACAGTAGAAACAGTGTATTGCGCGCCGGCGAAGCCCACAGGGCTTGGACCATCATCTTGAGTTGCGGTACCAGGCGCGAATTCGCGCGGTCCTGTGCTTCCGCGCTATCCGCCGCCGGTTGCGGCTTATCTTTATTCATGCAGTTCTCTCAAGCAGGGTGGTTCCTCCATTATCATTCACGTCGCCAGCTTTCAGGGAGCTAAAGTTCAGTGAGCCGTGTCGAAAGTTTGATAAGCCGCATGACATTGACCGAAAAACTCGGGCAACTCACCATGACGGCCTGCGGGCAGGCTGTGACCGGTCCGACAATTGCGGGCGATTCCACCGCGGCGATCAAGAGCGGCGCCATCGGCAACTTGCTGAACCTCGTCGGTGCGGAAAATGTGCGCGAAATGCAGCGCCTGGCGGTCAAGGAGTCGCGACTGGGGATTCCGCTGCTCATCGGCTACGACGTCATCCACGGACAACGGATTCTCTTTCCCATCCCCTTGGGCGAGGCATCGACATTCGATCCTGAAGTCTGGGCCCTGAGCGCACGCGAGGCGGCAAAGGAAGCCGCCGCCGATGGGTTGGCCATGACGTTTGCGCCCATGCTCGATGTCGCGCGCGATCCGCGCTGGGGGCGAATCGCCGAAGGCCCGGGCGAAGACCCGCTGGTGGGCGCGCGCATGGCCGAGGCCAAAGTGAGGGGATTCCAGGGCGCTGATCTTCAGCAGGCGGATACTCTCGCCGCATGCGCCAAACACTATTGCGCCTATGGATGCGTGACGGCGGGCCGCGATTACGCTCCGGTCGACATATCGGACCGAGCGCTCCACGAAGTTTATATGGTGCCCTTTGCCGCCGCCGTGTCCGCGGGAGTGGCCGCAATCATGCCGGCATTCACCGACATTAACGGCGTTCCGATGACGGCCGACGGGACCATGCTGCGCGATTGGCTGCGCGGACGCTTCGGCTTCGATGGCGTCGTCATCAGCGATTACAACGCCATCGCCGAGTTGATTCATCATGGCATTGCGGCGGACCTGGCCGAGGCAGCGGCGCTCGCGCTGAAGGCGGGGGTGGATATCGACATGATGGCCGATGCGTATCGGCGCGGCTTGCCGGTTGCACTGAAGCGAGGTGCGGTCAACGTCGCGGATATTGACCAGTCGGTGCGCCGTGTATTGATTCTGAAGGAGCGGCTCGGATTATTCGCGGACCCATACCGGCGCGGCAAGAATCCCGAATCCGCGGGCGCGCGCACGCAGCGGCGGCATCTTGCGCGGCAAATCGCCGGCCGTTCAATGGTCATGCTCAAGAACGCGGCCGATGCGCTGCCGATTTCCCGAGCCGCCAAACGCCTGGCCGTGATCGGTCCCTTGTCAAACGCGTCGGCCGAAATGCGCGGGGTGTGGTGGGGCGCGGCTCCGCCCGAGGGTCAGGTGACCGTGCTCGAGGGGGTGCGCAGCGCGTTTCCTCAGGCTGAGATTCACCACGCAGAAGGCGTCGAAATCGATAGCACGGATTTCAGCGGCATCGCCGGCGCCGTCGCTCAGTGCGCGGCCGCGGATGCGATCATCCTTTGCCTGGGCGAAGCGGCGGTGATGAGCGGAGAAGCGGCCAGCCGTGCCCATCTAGGATTACCGGGCCTGCAACGTCGGCTGGCGGAAGCGGTGTTTCAACGTGCGCAGGTTTCCGCGACGCCGATAATCGTGATCCTGTTTTCAGGGCGGCCCCTGGCGGTGCCGTGGTTGGTGGAACGCGCCAATGCAGTGCTCGCGGCGTGGTTTCTAGGCAGCGAGGCTGGGAATGCGATCGCTGATGTACTTGCCGGTGAAGTGAGCCCCAGCGGGCGAACACCCGTGACGTGGCCGCGCGCTGTCGGCCAAGTGCCGATTTTTTTCAGCGAGCGCCCCGGCGGCAGGCCTTTCAACGCTCAGGATAGGTTCACCAGCAAGTATCTCGATGTCGCGAATGAGCCCCTCATTGCATTTGGCTTCGGTCTGACCTACGGCCGCTTTGAGTATTCGAATCTTCGCCTCTCGTCGAATGCGATCGGCGTCAATGATTCGCTCATGGTTCAAGTCGATGTCATCAACAAAGGCGGGCGGGAGGCGCAGGAAACCGTCTTTCTGTTTACGCACGACAAGGTCGCCAGCGTCTCGCGGCCGAAATTGGAGCTAAAAGGCTTTGGCAAAATCTGCCTGGCGCCCGGCAAGATCGGAACTGTGACGCTGTCATTGCGCGGCGCGGAGCTCTGCTTTCTCGATATGCAGTTCAAGTCTGTGTTCGAGCCCGGTGAAGTCGAGATCCTGGTCGGTCCGCATGCCGACCGGTCACAGCTGTTGGCGGCGACCATTCAACTCGTCGCGACCTGCCCCTGCGACTCAAAACAGTGAAGCTACCAATGCGACTTGAGCCTTTAAATATGTTATACATCAAATGATTACAATACATAGTGACTGTTGTTTCTTCAAATGGGCCTCCACTAGGAATGCGCCTTTGCGTTGCCGGCTGCGCAGGCCCACTGATACAGGCTTTCGCTCGGTGTTCCCGGCACGATCGGCACCCACACCGCCTGTTTGACATCGGTGGCGTCGCTTTCTTCGCTACCGGTAATGTTGTTTTCTGAGTAATAGATGATCAACAAGGCGCGCACCCGCTCCTTGGCGCAATCGTATTGAATCTTTTCTACGTAGCTCAAATAAATGCCGCCGCCGCCGCTTCGCTGCGGTTCGGGATACTCCTCCCGCAGCCAGGCGGTCACGAGATGACCTGAGCGTTTCAACTGATGCTCAGTGCTGAAGGATGCCCACGAACCATCGGGCGCGACGGATCGGAATTGCCATCCCCCCGCTGCGAGTAAGTTCAAGGTGCGGACCCACGCCATGGGATCGGCCCTGCGCGCAGCGCGTTGCGCTGCCAGCTTCTCTGCTCTGGCCTTCTCCTCGGCCTGGGCCTGAGCGCGCTGCGCGTCCCACATTTTCTGCTGCTCAGGGGTTTGCGCGGCGCAGATGGCAGCCTGCAACAGACAAACACCGACAAGCGCGCCCGTAATCAAACATCGATACTTGGGCTTCATGGCGGTCATTTTAAGTCATCGTCGTCAGCGCGCGAACGATAGTTGAAAGCCAGTCGGTGATAGTAGTGGCGGATGATGATGCCGTCGCGCATCAGCACATCATCCTCGATCGGCCCCAATCTCTCCACCCGCGCATGAATGAATCTGTCGTCCAACTCGCCCGGACTCCATGCGACAAGCAAAAGATTTCGCCCGTCCTGCGCCTTCGGCGGCATCCACTGGCCGTACATCAGGCCCATGCCGCCGAAAAGATGGCTATTCGCGGTCTGCAATCCAGCTGCCGTGCGCGCGCCGCCGTAAAAGGCGAGTTCGCTGGCGATCGCATAGCGATCCATGCCGACGATGAGCGGCTCGGTCCCGGTCTCGTTCCGATAGGCACTGGCCGTGTCGATGACGTGCGCGCTCAAATCGCGCCATCCCACGGGAATCGCTTCGATGTGCTTGTCGTAACCTACGCCCGGGATTCCCAGCACCAGGTAGTGCAGGCCGGCGCCGAATATCAACAGCATGGCGATGATGGTTGGCACCCAGGCGGCGCGAATCCATCGCGCGACCCGCCCCACCCATGGATCCTTGTTCACCATGACCCAAGCCATTACCGGCAGCGCCGCCGTCCACGGCGCACCGGTCCAGTCCAGCTTCACTTCGTGGCGCAAGCTGAACAAGACAAACACTGACAGGGGAATGAAAATGGCGAGATTGAACAGTCGGCGGCGGCGCGCCGCATCGGGCGTCTCGTCGGCCGCATGCCGGCGAAACGTTGCCGCAATGACAGCCAGCAATCCGGTCGGCGTGATCAATACGATCATGGAGCCGATCAGCTTGTGCAGGGCGAATTGCGGTGTCTCCGCGAGCCGGCGCGAGGTTTGAAAAGCAAAAGATGCCCAGTCGTGCTGCGCATTCCAGATGATGACCGGAGAAAAGATTACCAGGGCGAGCAGTGCGCCGACATAAGGCGCAGTGTGGGTCAACGAGCGGCGCGCTTGCGGGTCCCACGCCATGAACGCTGCCGCCACGAGGCCCAGCAGCGCGATGGAGTATTTCGAAATCATTCCCACACCTAAGCTGACACCGGCAAACCACCAAGCACGGGATTGGTTGCTAATCAATGCGCGCTCCAGAAAGTACAGCGACGCCGCCCACGCCGCGGCCAGCGGAGCGTCCGGCGTCATGAGCAGCCCGGAGAGGAAGAAGTAAGGCAGCGCCTGGACCAGCAGCAGGGCGGCCAGCGCCGTAGCGGCGCCGAAGAGGTTGCGAGTCAGTTTATAAACGAAGGTGGAGGTGATCGCGCCGCAGAGCAGCGCTCCGGCGCGCACGCCAAATTCGGTTTGTCCGAACACGGCCGTCCCCAGCCGGATCAGCCAAGCCACCATTGGAGGATGATCCAAGTAGCCAATACTCAAGTGGCGCGAATAATTCCAGTAGTAGGTTTCCTCCGGCATCATTTCAACCGCGCCGGCATACACCAGCCGCAGCACGAAGGCATAGACGATGAGTGCCACCGCGGTATTGCGCCAGCGCGGCGCGGTGACCGCGAGTCCGAGCGCAACGCTGAAAAAAATGCCAATCTGGGGCGCCCAGCCGCAGCGCTGCGCAAGCAGCGCCAGCACGCCGGCGCGCAGGAACAGCGCCATGAAGCCAACCACTGCGCAGCGCAACCCGGTGCGCCAGGCCGCAGCCGGATCCGCGGCGCGCAGCGCGGGCCAACGCAGCAGCAAACTGAGGGCGAAGCCCAAGGCGAAGGCATAGGTATTGCTGGCGCGCAGCGACAGGCCGGTGCCCATGAAGGCGCAAAAAGCCAGGACGTCCAGCAAAGGCGCCAGGAGAATCCCAAGGCGTCGAGGATCCGGCGCGGCTACAGCCACTTGATTCTTTTGAATTGAAAATATAGCAGCACGTCGATGCCGCCCATGACAAGCAGCGAAATTTCATAGCCGTAGCGCCACTTCAGTTCCGGCATGTGCTCGAAGTTCATGCCGTAGATGCCGGCGATCATGGTGGGTATCGCCAGTAGGGCCGCATACGCGGCGAGCCGCTTCATGGTTTCACTTTCTTGCAGCGTGATCAGGGACAAGTTCACGGAAATGGCCGTCGCAATGGTGTCGCGGATCGAATCGGCGGTTTGATTCAGGCGCTGCAAGTGATCGTAAATATCGCGAAAATATTCGCTGATCGTGCTGCACAACACAGGAACGCGTGCCCCGGACAGATTCGACACGCCTTCCAGCAGCGGCGCCACGGCATGCTTCATGATCATCAGGCGTTGCTTGAGCGCGTACAGCGCCTCAATGTTGTCGCGCGGCGCCGCCTGCGGCGCGAAAATCCGCTGTTCAATGCCGTCCAAGTCATCTTCCAAGTTGTCGAGAATTGGAAAGTAGCGATCGACGATGGCGTCGATGATGGCATACAAGACAAACCCCGGACCCTGGCGCAGCAGGTTCGGTTCGCGCTCACAACGCGCACGCACTTCTGCCAGGCCCTTTTGCGCCCGGCTGCGCACCGTGACCACATAGTTGGAGCCCGCGAAGATGGCGAGCTCGCCGACGTGGTACTCGCCGACGTGGTACTCGCCGGCGGGTTCGACCAGATGCAGCACCGCGAACAGCGAGTCGCCATACTCCTCAACCTTGGGGCGCTGGTGTCCGACGAGCGCGTCCTCGACCGCCAGAGGGTGCAAGTCGAATGCCTTTTGCACTTCCGTGAGTTCGGCCGCGGCCGGATCTTGCAACGCCACCCAGACGAAGCCATGGGGCCGAGTCAAGTATTCCGCGATTTGTACGGCGACAATGTCGCCGACTTTGGTGCCGTTCTGGTATGCGGCGCAGCTTATGAGCATGCGCCTAAGTCTAATGCATCGAGGCCAGGGTCGGAGGTGCAACCGCCTCACCGGACGCCTGAACTTGCGGTTGCGATTCGCGTACGGCAGCGCCTGAGGAATCGAGCGGGATGCTCATCACCACCCGCAAGCCTGGGCCGTTGTCGCGCAGCTCGAGCGCACTGCCATGCAGTTTCGCGACCGCCTGAACCAGGCTCAGTCCGAGTCCGACGCCGGGTGTGCCGCGGCTGGCGTCGCCGCGGTAAAAACGCTGCATCACCTTGGCCTTTTCCGAGTCAACGATGCCGGGCCCGTTGTCCGAGACGGAAATTTCGGCGCGCAGATCATCGAGTCTTTGCACCGCGACTTCGATTGTTCCGCGCTGCGGAGCGTACTTGAGCGCGTTGTCGATCAGATTGCTGAGCGCTTGCGCGAGCAGCACCGGGTCGCCGGAAACCGCCAGCGGACCGCCCGAGCGTACCTTGAGATCGATCTCTTTCAATTCGGCCGCCGGCTCGTAAAACTCAACGGCGTTGGCCGCAAGGTCCGATACATCGAGCGACACAAAACCCGAGCGGCGCATGCCGGCATCGATTTCCGCCAATCTCAAGAGCGCATCGAAAATGCGGATGACCCGATCGACATCGGCCACTGCGCCGTCGATTTCCGCGTAAGTCTCTTCGGTTGAAGGCCGGATCAGCGATAACTCTTCCAGCCGCGAGCGCAATTCGGCGAGCGGCGTGCGCAGGTCGTGCGCGATGGAGTTTGAAACATTGCGCACGCCGTGCACCAGCAGCTCGATCTGATCGAGCATGCCATTGATGGTGCGCGACAAGGTATTGAGTTCGTCATCGCTCAGATGGGTGGGCAGTCGATGCTTCAAATCGCCGTGAATGATGGCTGAAACGGTCTGGCGGATGCTGTGCACGCGCGACATCAGCGCCCGGCGCGTGATGAAGCCGACCAATAAGCCGGCGATACACAGCACCGCAACCGCGGCGGTCAGCCCATACCAGAATCGAGTCTGCAGCGGCTGGAACAGTGCATTATCTCTGCCCACGAGCAAGTTGTAGCTGCCCAGCATGGCGACGCGCAACAGCGCCTCTTGATCGCCGCGTTTGCCGAAGTTGCCCCGAATCTTGTAGTTGCCCGGCGTTTGCGGCACGTTGGCCGGCCACGCCGGCAGATTGCCGGCCAGCGGATGCATCGAGGCGTCCGTGAGCAGCAGGATTCTCTCGCCGGCGATCTGCATGCTGACGCGCGTGTCGATGTAGGTCTTGAGCGCATCGGCGCCGTCGCGCTTATAGATATCGGTCAGGCGCTGCGCGTCGGCCTGCAGGATTTCGACGCGCCCGTCTTGAATCGTCACCTGCCATGCGTACCAGAGCGGCGCGGCAAACAGCACCAGGGCGGTCAGCCCCAGCGCGACATAGCCCAGCGCAAGAGACAGCGCGGACGAGCGGATCACGCTAGTCACCCGCGGTCACCGTGTAGCCGGCATTGCGCACCGTCTTGAGCAGCGGGTGTTCGAACTCTGCATCGATCTTCTGGCGCAGTTTGCTGATATGCACGTCGACCACGTTGGTTTGCGGATCGAAGTGATAATCCCAAACATTTTCCAACAGCATTGTGCGTGTCACGACTTGACCGGCATGCCGCATGAGGTACTCGAGCAGCTTGAATTCGCGTGGTTGCAGCGTAATCGGCCGATCGCCGCGGCTCACCTTGCGTGTCAGCGGGTCCATGCGCAAATCGCCGACGCTGAGCGGAATTTCATGGTCGACACCTTGCGCCCGGCGATGCAATGCGTCAATTCGCGCCAGCAGTTCGCCAAAGGCAAAAGGCTTGGTCAAATAATCATCGCCGCCGCTGCGCAGTCCCCGAATGCGGTCGTCGACCTCCGACAATGCGCTCAAGATCAGGATCGGCGTGCGCTTGCCGGCCTTGCGTAGCACCTCGATGATGGCCAGCCCGTCGATATCGCCCGGCAGCATGCGGTCCATGATGATGACATCATAGGGCTCGCTCGCCGCCAGGAACATGCCGTCCCTGCCGTTGGCCGCATGATCCATGGTGTGCCCGGCTTCCTGCAGGCCCTTGATGACGAACTGCGTGACGCGTTCATTATCTTCGACCAGCAGAATCTTCATGTATGGTCTCCGAGCGGCGCATTCTTTTCCGGCTGCTCCGCCGCCAACTCTGCTTCGGCGTGTTTCTTGCGCCGTCGACCGCGCATCCTGGCGCTGAATTCGTCCAGGTACAGATAGATGACGGGCGTCGTGAACAGGGTCAGCGCCTGGCTCAGGATCAGGCCGCCCACCATGGTGTAGCCCAGGGGCCGGCGCAACTCCGAGCCCGTGCCATGCCCCAGTGCCAACGGCACGGCGCCGAGCAACGCCGCCATTGTGGTCATCATGATGGGTCTGAAACGCAGCAGACAGGCGGTGCGGATGGAGTCATGCGGCGAAAGATGCTGTTCGCGCTCGGCCTGCAGCGCGAAATCCACCATCATGATGCCGTTCTTTTTAACCAGACCGATCAGCAAGATGATGCCGATGAGCGCGATGACCGACAGTTCGATATGAAGTAGCAGCAGCACGAGCAGGGCCCCCACGCCCGCCGATGGCAGGGTGGAGAGAATCGTCAGGGGATGAATGTAGCTCTCGTAAAGCATGCCGAGAATGATGTACACGGCCACCAATGCCGCCAATATCAAATAAGGCTGGCTTCTCAGGGAGCTTTGAAAGGCCTGCGCCGTTCCTTGGAAGTTGCCGGTGATGGTCGCGGGCAGGTGCATCTGCGCTGACACGCGATTGATGGCATTGACGGCATCGCCGAGCGCTGCGCCGGTCGCGAGGTTAAACGACAGCGTCACGGCCGGAAACTGCCCCTGATGATTGATCGACAGGTAGGTCACGTGCTGCGTGTCGATTTTGGTCATGGCGGACAACGGTACCATCTCGCCCGTGATGGGAGACTTGAGGTACAGCTTCCTGAGCGAGTCAGCGTCGCCTTGCAACGCCGGGGTGATCTCCAAAACCACGTGGTAGCTGTTGGCCTGCGTAAAGAACTGCGCAGCCTGCCGCTGGCCGAATGCGTCGTACAGGGTTTGATCGATGGCGGCGGGCTGAATGCCGAAGCGCGCGGCCTGATCGCGGTCGATCGTCAGGGACAGCATGCCGCTGCTGGTCTGCTGATCGGAGGCAACGTCGCGCAGCATCGGCAGCTTTTGCAAGGACGCGAGCAGCTGCGGCGCCCACTCATTCAATTCATTGATGTCCGAATCTTGCACGGTGTATTGATACTGCGTGCGAGACGTTCTGCCGCCCACATTGAGGTCTTGCGAGGCTTGCAGGAACAGCGTGATGCCGGGTACTTTCGCCAGCTGCGGCCTGAGTCGATCGATGATCTGATCGGCGCTCGCGCTGCGTTCGCTGCGCGGCTTGAGCCCCAAAATCACAAACCCCACGTTGAGCGGGCGGCTGCCGCCGATACCGGTGCCGAAACTGGCGACGTCCGGATCTTTGGACACCACATCCGTGATGGCATGCTGGCGCCGCACCATCTCGTCGAAGGAGATGTCCTGAGGCGCATCGGTGAGTCCCGCGATGATGCCGGTGTCCTGCTGCGGAAAGAAGCCCTTGGGTATGTAGATGTACAGCAAGACCGTTGCGGCGAGGGTAATGAGAAAAGTAACGAGCGTCGCGCGCTTGTGATCCAGCACGAAATCGAGACCGCGGGTGTAGCCCGCCAGGATTTTATCGAAACCGCGTTCGATGAACATGTAGGCCTTGCCGTGCCGCGCGTGCTTCTCATCGCGTAAGAACAGGGCGCACATCGTCGGCGACAGCGTCAACGCGACGAACGCGGATACCGCGATGGTTGCGGTCATGGTGATGGCAAATTCGCGGAACAAGCGACCGATGATGCCGCCCATGAGCAGCAAGGGAATAAACACCGCGACCAGCGAAATACTCATCGACATGATGGTGAAACCGATTTCACCGGCGCCTTTGAGCGTCGCCTGCAGGGGCGATAAGCCCATTTCAATATGCCGGTAGACGTTCTCGAGCATGACGATGGCGTCGTCCACGACGAAGCCGACGGCAACGGTCAAGGCCATCAAGGACAAATTGTCGAGACTGAAGTTGAGCACGTACATGATTGCCACGGTGCCGAACAGGGCGAGCGGCACGGTCACGCCCGGAATGATGGTCGCCCATGCATTGCGCAAAAATATGAAAATCACCAGCACGACCAGCACGATGGTGATCCCCAACGTGATTTCCACGTCCTCGACCGAGGCCTTGATGGTGGTGGTGCGGTTGGCCACGGTGTCGACCTTGATCGACGGCGGCACGGAGGCAAGCGCATGCGGCAGCAGCGCCTGGACGCGCGCGACGGCGTCGATGACATTGGCGCCGGGCTGCTTGTAGATCAGCAGTAGAATGCCGCTGCGGCCATTTTGCCAGGCGGTGAGCAGACGATTCTCCGGGCCATCGACCGCGATGCCAATGTCGCGGATGCGTACCGCGGCACCGTTTTTATAGGCCACGACCACATCGTTCCAGGGCGCCGCTTTCAGCAATTGGTCGTTGTCGTAAATCGTCATGCTGCGCTTTGGGCCGTTGATCGAGCCCTTGGGCGCGTCCACAGTGGCCTGCGAAATTACATTGGCAACATCTTCCATTTGCAATCCCAGCGCGGCGAGCTTGGTGGGATCGATTTGCACGCGCACCGCCGGCTTCTGCTGACCGCCAATACTGACCTGCGCGATGCCCGGGATCTGCGAGATCTGCTGGGCGAGAATGTTTTCCGCATAGTCGTCCACAGTCGTCACCGGCAGCACATCCGAGAACACGGAGAGAATGAGAATGGACGAATCGGCCGGGTTCACCTTTCTATAGTTGGGCGGCGAGGGTAAATTCTTCGGCAACTGGCCGCCCGCCGCGTCGATGCCGGATTGCACGTCTTGTGCCGCGGCATCGATGTTGCGGTTCAGGTCGAACTGCAGAGTAATCTGCGTAGTTCCCAACGCATTCGTCGAGGTCATCTGCGACAGGCCGGGGATCTGCGCAAACTGCGTCTCGAGCGGAGTCGCGACGGATGAGGCCATGGTTTCCGGACTCGCGCCCGGCAACGATGAATAGACCTGGATGGTCGGAAAGTCGACCTGCGGCAGCGGCGCAACCGGCAACAGCGGAAAGACCACCACGCCTACCAGGAAAATTCCGCCCATCAACAGCGAGGTGGCGATCGGCCTGCGGACGAATGGCTCTGAGATGCTCATGCTTTCGGCGCCGCAGCGTTATCGCGCACGCGTACACCCGCCTGCAGCCGGTATTGATTGCTGGTGACAACGCGCTCATTCAGGGCGATGCCCTTCATGATGACCGTCAAGCCGCCGGCTTCAACACCGAGTTCCAAGGGCCGCACTTCCACCGTTGAATCGCCCTTGACGACGTAGGTAAATGGTCCGTGCGGGCCAAGCTGCACCGCAGCCGTCGGCACGGTGATCACGTTGCGCTCGGTACGAATCAGCACGCGCGCATTGACGTACTGGCCTGGCCAGAGCGTGTTGTGCGCGTTGCTGAACGTCGCCTTGAGTTTCGCCGTGCCGGTGGCTTGATCGATTTCGTTGTCGATCAGCGAGAGCGTGCCTTGGTCGAGCACGGTATTGCCGTCGCGCGACAGCGTCGTGACTTGGACCGGCCCCGCGGCGAGTGCGCTGCCGACCGTGGATAATTCTTCTTCCGGCACCGTGAACACAACCGATATGGGTTGCACCTGGGTGACCACGACAATGCCGCTTGTGCCTGCCGCATGCACGATATTGCCCGGATCGATGAGCCGAAAACCCGTGCGACCGTCGATCGGCGAGGTGATGCGCGTGTAGTCGAGTTGCGTGCGCGCGCTGTCGACCGAGGCCTGATCAACCTGAACCTGCGCGATAAGCTGATCGACATTGGCGCGTGCCGTATCGACGGTTTGCTTGCTGGCGAGATCCTGAGGTTGCAGCAAGGTATAGCGGTCAAGATCGAGTTTGGCGTTCGCCAGCATCGCCGCATCTTTCGCCTTGGTGGCGACCGCTTGTTCGTACGCCGCTTGATTGGGTCGAGGATCGATCTGCGCCAGCAAGTCGCCCTTGTGCACTGTTTGGCCTTCGGTAAAGCCGATTTTCTGTATCTCGCCATCGACCCGTGCGGTAACCGTCACGGTGTAGAAAGCCTGAACGGTGCCCAATCCTTCAAGATAGACCGGCGCATCGGAGTGACTCGCAGCGGCTGTGTCCACCGCAATGGCCGGCGGCGGAGTGCGCGAAGCCGCATCGGCCTCGCTGTGAACGATTACGCGCCATGTAATCAGCAGCAGGACTGCCAGCGCGACGCAGCCTAGAAAGGCGCGTTTTTTCAGTGCCGGAAATTTCGCCATCTATCTATCCTTCTTGCCATCCGCCGCCGAGCGCGGTGTACAAATCAACCATCGATTGCAAATGCAGGTATTTGACCTGGACCAACTCGTCCTGCGCACTGAACAAAGCGTTTTCGGTGTTGAGGACGGTCAGTATGTTCACGGTGCCGACCGACATTTGCGTTTGCGCGAATTGATAGGCACGGCGCGCTTTGTTCACAGCCTCCTGCTGGCGTGCTTGCTGCTCCTTGGTCTGCTGAGCCGCCACCAACGCGCTTTCGACATTGCTGAACGCCGAAATCACAGTTTTGTGGTAGGCGCTCAGCAGCTCCCGATAGTGGGCATTGCTGAACACAACCTGACCGCGCAGCGCACCGCCGTGAAAAATTGGCTGCGCCAGACCCGCTCCCAGGCTCCAAATACGATTAGCGGGACTGATGAGGGAGGCCAGGGCCGAACTCTCGTAGCCGCCGCCCGCGGTCAATTGAATGCTGGGAAACAGCGCCGCCCGCGCGACGGTGATGTCGGCGTTGGCGGAAATCAGCTGCTGCTCCGACGCGGCAACGTCAGGCCGGCGAGCCAGCAGCATGGAAGGCAGACCATCAACCACTTGCGGACTGCTCAGGGCGTTGAGCGTGCCCGTGTCCACATCGATCGATTCGGGAGTCTTGCCGAGCAGCACGGCAAGCGCGTTCACGGCTTGACGGAACTGCTGCTGCAACGGCGGAATCGCGGCACGGAGCAGCGCCACGGCAGTCTCTTGCTGGGCAACGTCCAGCCCCGTGGCAATGCCCGCGGTCTGCTCGAGCTGCAGGCCGTGCAAAATTTTCCCGCCGTTGGCGAGATTCTCGCGCGCCACTTGCAGCCGGTCGCGAAATTCAAGCGCTTGGAAATAGGTGGTGGCGACGCTGCTGACCACCGTCAGCGCAACCGTCTCCTTGTCATAGTGGCTGGCGAGGGCGGTGGCGCGAGCAGCGGCGCGGAGGGCGCGGTTCTTGCCCCAAAAATCCAGCTCATAGCTGGCGGTGAGGACCGGATTAAACGTGTTGTAAGTGACGGGGCCCACGCCGGAAACCTGGCCATGCTGGCGCGTGGCATCGGCGCTTAGATTCACCGTCGGCAGCAAGGCGGCGCCGGCAATGCGCGCCTGGGCGTCGGCCTCTTCAACCCGCGCGATCGCGACGGCCAGATCGTCATTACTGCGCTGCGCTTCCGCAATCAAGTCGTTCAGCGTCTGCGAGCCGAATCCATGCCACCAGTCCGCACTCGGCCATATTCGCGCAGCATCATTGGGTGGTGCCTCGCGCCATGCCGCCGGGGGAGGAATGTCCGGCCGCTTGTACGCCGGGCCCACGCTGCAGGCGGCGAGCGCCAGAAGCGTGCAGGCGCAAACCACCCTTGCGGATAGATAGCTGTTCATTGCCGCCACGCTGGACTTGGCGCGATTAAACGCGAGTGGTTGGAATGTTAAGATAAGTTAATAAGCAGACAGCGTTACACTTGGCGAATGCGAATATTCGGCCGCAGGTTGCGCTCATGGCCATGATGCCCTACTTCGTGGCAGAGATGCCCGAGGCGCTGCCGCGGCTGCCGCCGTCCAAGCCGCGCGTACACTAAGAGGCTCTAGGCGGGACGCTTCCAGCGGGTGAGAAAATCCGTCACGGCGCGGCTCTGCATTTGGCTGTGTCGGATTGGCATGGTGTATGAACCATGGCGCCGAAGGCGCGGGCGATCAACTTTGGGCGAGGGTCTGCCCGGCGAGCAGCGTTTTCAGTACTTCGCGCCAGCTGAGAATGCCGACCGGCTTTAGCGCCTCTTCAACGATCGGAATACAGGAAACTCGGTGCTCGAGAAACAGCTTGACCGCCTCAGGTATGGCCGCGCGCGCGGGTGCAGTGTAATCACCTTCACATTGCCGCTATACATTGCCGCTATTGAGTGTCGTCCCTGCCGTCCTTGCCGGTCAATGGCCCTGACGAGTCGTCATCGACCTCCAGCCCATCGTCGTACAGCGTGTCTTCCTCGCCGTCCAGGTGCAGTGTCGCATCGGTATTGCCGGCTTTCTCGAATGACGTATGCGCCACCGATTTCTTTTGTTCCGCGCCATCGAGCGCTGATCCTCGAAGAGTTGATTCTCCGGTCCTGTCGATGGGGATGCTGTTCGCCTCAGTCTCGGTCTTGATGTCGCCCATGAACGCACTCCTTGATTGTAATTGCCGCGACCACAGGGTATGCCTGGATCAGGACCGCACATATTCCGAGTGCGGAGTAGTTCTTGTAGGCGCAGGCTGACAGCTAGATCGGGAAACCGATCGAACCTGCTAGCTTAGTATCTTGAATGAAATCGATTATCTTCACCTTGCTGGTTCTCGGCGCGCTGGGGTGGGCATGCAGCGCCCGCGCCGCCGATCCGCAGCCCTATCAAGTCGCGTTCGCATCGGTGGGAAACGACGATATCGATCAAACCCTGAAAGCGACTTCGGATTTGCAGTCGCTGCGCACCTCGGCGCCGGTTAGTCCGTTCGGATTGATCGCGCGGGCCCGCAGCGATACGGACCGGCTGAAAACGGCGCTGGAAAGCTTCGGCTACTACGAGTCTCACGTCACCATCAAGATCAATGGGGTATTGTTGACCGATCCCAGTCTCGGAGATGCATTGATGGCGCTGCCCAAGGGCAGCAGCGCGCGGGTGGCGCTCAGCTTTACCTTGGGCACCTTGTATCACTTGCGCCGCATCGACATCGACGGGGAGGTGCCCCCGCCCATCAACGCGCGCGAAACCTTAGGCTTACGCGGCGCGCAACCCGCGGTGGCGGCCAGTGTTCTCGCAGCGGGCGCGCGTCTGCTCAGCGCTTTGCAGGAACAGGGCTACGCTTTCGCGCAGGTGGATCCGCCGGTTGCCTACGAGGCCGCCGACGCGCCGGTGCTCGATTTGAGTTTTCATGTGGCGGCCGGCCCCAAAGTGCGCGTCGGCAATATTCATATCGAAGGTTTGCAACGGATACACGAGTCCCTGGTGCGAAGACGATTGCTGCTTCACAGCGGCGAACTTTACAAGCCTTCCGCCATCGAAGCCGCGCGCCGCGGCCTGCTGGGAATGAATGTGTTCGGCCAGGTCAGCGTGCAGGTCGGGACCAAAGCGGACGAATCCGGCGGCGTGCCGGTCACCTTCAAACTACGGGAACGATTGCGGCATGCCATCACCGTGGCCGCCGCGTATTCGAGCGACTTGGGCGGCAGCGGCGGGGTAACCTGGACCGACCGCAACGTCTTGGGGAATGCCGAACAGCTCACCTTCGCTGCCAGCGTGATCAACCTTGGCGGCAGCGACACCACGGGAACGGGCTACGACACCAGCATGAAGTATTTGATTCCCGATTTTCTACATCGAGATCAGTCGCTGCAGTTCGCGGTCAGCGCCATCAAACAGCAGTTGCAGGCATACGATCAAAAAGCGCAAACCGCCAGCGTCACCTTGAGCCGCAAGCTCTCCAGCATTTGGACCGTGAGCGCGGCTTTCTCGACCACGGACGAGACGATCATGCAGGTGATCAACGCCACTCAACACCCCCCTGGCACCGGAGCTTTCATCGCGGATCCGCCGGTGACGTTCAACTACACCTTGATCGCGTTGCCCTTCAAGGTGATCTACGATTCCACCGATCTGCCCACGGCGCTGCAGGACCCGCGTCATGGATTTCGTGGAACCTTGAGCCTGACGCCCACGCTCGCGATCGGGCATCCCAATGCGGCCTTCCTGATCTCGACCTTGACTCTTGCGACATATTTTGACCTCAACAACCTCTTGCCCATCGCGCCGGGTCGCAGTGTGCTCGCCGCGCGTGGCCTTGCAGGCGTGGCGCAAGGCGCCGGTGAGTTGAGCCTGCCGCCGGACCAGCGCTTCTACGCCGGCGGCACCAGCACAATTCGAGGCTACGCCTATCAACTGGTGGGTCCCATGTTCCCGCATACCGGGAATCCGACCGGCGGCACGGCAATCGCAGCCGGCGGCCTGGAATTCCGTCAGCGCTTGTACACCAATTGGGGCGTGGTTGCGTTCGCGGATGTCGGGCAGGTGAGCGCGAGCCTCAAACCCTTGACCGACGACATTCGCGTCGGCACGGGAGCGGGCATGCGTTATTACACGCCCATTGGGCCCATTAGATTCGATATTGCGGTGCCGGTCGGTCGTCGCTCAGGCGAGGACTCCTTCGAGGTGTACATCGGATTGGGGCAGGCATTCTGATGCGACGTCCCCTGAAAATAATTGCGTGGGTAGCGGGCGGACTGGCGTTGCTGCTGGTGCTCGTGGCAGCCACGGTATTGGTCGTGGGCAACACCATGACCGGCCGTGTGCAGATCGAGAAGCTGGTTGCCCGGCTGACGGGCGGCAACGTGCAGCTGTCAGGATTAGGCGGATCGTTTCCGAGTCATTTGACGCTGCAGCAACTCACGCTTAAGGATGCCGCCGGGATTTGGCTCACCGCCAGAAAAATCGAGCTGGACTGGACGCCTTGGAGCTACCTTGAAGACCGGTTGCAAATCAATCGATTGCAAGTCGCGAGCGTTGACATGGAGCGCCGCCCGCAAAGCTCGTCCACGGCAACGGGCCACGGCGAGGTGTCCATTCCGCGCATCGACGTGGCGCAGGCTAACTTAAGCCTGGTGCATCTCGGAGCTCCGCTGGCGGGCGCGCCGGCGTCGTTGACGGCGAACGGCTCTGCCCACTTGCGTTCCGTGCGCGACATGCTGTTTGACGCGACCGCGCGGCGCGTCGATGGCGATGGCCAGTATGAGTTGCATCTGCACTTCGACGCACAGCGCATGGATGGCGCGCTCAAGGCGCGCGAGCCTGCCAACGGGCCTCTGGAGAATATCCTGTCGCTGCCGGGGTTGGGTGCGCTCGAGGCGACGCTGAATCTCGAAGGGCCGCGCGCCGCGGAACAGCTTGAGTTCTCGCTGCAGGCGGGAGAGCTCAAAGGACGCGCGCAAGGCAGTCTCAATTTAACCGACTCGTCGGCCGATCTGACTTTTGCATTCGAATCGGCGGCCATGTCGCCGCGGCCTGATTTGGGGTGGCAGCGGGGTGTGCTGCGTGGGCGCTGGCGCGGCAGCATCCGCGCGCTTAATGCAGAGGGGCATCTGGAAGTCGCAGGGCTGCGGATCCCCGGACAGTTGCAAGCCGCGCAGTTGACTGCTGATCTCGCTGCCGATGGCGGCAAAGCGGACCTGCATGCGCTCATCCAAGGCCTGCAGATTCCCGGATCGCAGCCGCGTCTGCTCGAGGCGGATCCGGTGAAAATCGATGCCTCGGTACGGCTCGACGACCCTGCGCGCCGTCTGGAACTCACCGCTTCGCATCGATTGTTCGGCCTGAAAGGTCAGGCTGTCACCGCCGGAGAGCAGCGCGCGACCCTGGAGGTGCGGCTGCCGAACTTGACGCCGCTCGCTGCCTACGCCGCGCAGGACCTGCACGGCAGTGCCATAGTCACTGCGCAATTGGCAGGCTACCCGGCCGCCACGCACATCCAACTCGACGCCAACGCCGCACTCACGCCCGGAACTGAAATTTGGGCGAATGCGTTGGGGGAGCGCGCCAGGTTCCAATTTTCCGGCGTTTTCAAGGACAACGCGTTGTCCATCGACGCTGCGAAACTCTCCGGCGGCGCCCTGATATTGTCCGCCAGCGGCAGCATCGATACTCGAGCCATCGATGGACGATGGGAATTGTCGTTGTCCGATCTGAGCACTGTCGCCGCGGCGTTGGCGGGAAGTTTGAGAGGCGTGGGGTCGCTGCAGGGCCCGCTGACGGCCCTGGAGGCCGATGCCCGCTTCAGTTCGATGCTCTCCGTGCGTGGATCGCCAAGCGGCGAGCTGGACGCGGAGGTAAAAGTGCGCGGCCTGCCAGCCGCGCCGAACGGCACGCTCGCCGCGAAAGGAACCTTGGACGGGGCGCCATTGAATCTCGATGTCTCGATGGCGCGCACAGCCGAGCGCGTGATGCACGCCGTCATCCATCAGGCTGCGTGGAAGAGCGCTCATGCGGAGGGCGATCTGAGCCTGGCCACGGACAAGCAGCAGGTGCATGGTCAGTTAACCGTGTCCGTGGCGCAGCTTCAGGATTTGCAGCGGCTGCTGGGAATGGATATCGCAGGCAGTCTCGCCGGCAATTTACGCCTACAGCCTGATGGGCAGCGAACCCGCGCGCAGCTGAAGGTGGACGCAAAGGATTTGACCGTGTCCGGTGTTGCCGGCAGCGTGCATCTCGCCGGCGACGGCTTCACCGATTCGTTTGCGTTCAAAGCGGGACTGGATTTGCCGAAATTCAACGGTGTTGCGGCGAATCTGGGAGCGAGCGGCAACTTCAATCTTGATGCGAAGGAAATTTCAGTCGCCAGCGCGCTGGGCTCGTACAACGGCCAGGAAATACGCTTGCTGGAACCGGCGCGGTTTCATTTTGACAATGGCTTTGCTGTCGAGCGGCTCAAGGTAGGCGCGCAAAAGGCAGAGCTTGATGCTCAGGGACAGATTTCTCCGACCTTGGCGCTGCGCGCCTCGTTGCGGCAGGTGCAGCCCGCACTGGTGAATGTTTTCTTGCCCAATCTGCTGGCGGCCGGCGTCATCGAAGCGCATGCCGATCTGCACGGCACGGCGACGGCGCCCGTTGGGGAAATCACCGTGAACGCCTTGGGAGTTCAATCCGCCGATGACGCTGCGCTCGGCCTGCCCCCGGCAAACATCCGCCTCACCGCAGGACTGCGCGGACACTCCGCGGACATTGACGCGCGGCTGGATGCCGGATCTGCATCGCAGCTGACGGCGCTCGGCCGGGCGCCGCTCGCCGCCGACGGCGAGGTTGACATGAAGATCAACGGCAAAGTCGATGTGGGACTGCTGAACGCCTTTCTGGAAGCGCGCGGCCAGCATGCCTCAGGGCAATTCGACATCGACGCGACGGTCACCGGCAATGTTGCCGCACCCCAAATCAGCGGCACGCTGGACCTCAAGAACGGCAAGATCAACGACTATGGCCGCGGCGTCAGTCTGACGGATATCACCGCGCAAATCGTCGGCAACGAAGGCACGCTGCAGATCAAGAGCTTCACTGCGGCGGCGGCCCCGGGCAGCGTCTCGATGAGCGGCAGCGTCGGAATACTGCAGAAGGGCATTCCGGTGGATTTGCAGATTACGGCCCACAACGCTCAGCCGCTGGTCAGCAAGCTGATCACTTCGAATCTCAACGCGGACTTGACGGTCAAAGGCACGGCGCGCGAACGCCTCGACGTGGCCGGATCCTTGCACTTGAATCGGACCTTGATCGGCATCCCCAATGGCCTGCCGCTCAACGTCGCCGTGCTCGATGTTCGACGCCGCGGCAAGAAAAAACTGGTGGTTCCTGAGAAGCCGCTCATCATCGGACTCAAAGTTGCGGTCCAAGCGCCGGATGAAATTCTGGTGCAGGGGCGCGGCTTGGATGCCAGGATGCGCGGCGATCTGCAGATCAGCGGCACGACCGAATCGCCGCTGGTCAGCGGCGGCTTCGATCTCGAGCGCGGCACCTTCTCACTGGCCACCGGCCGATTGAATTTTACCGAAGGGCGCGTGAGCTTCAACGGCGCCGGGTTGCAAAACAAAATTGACCCGACATTGGATTTTACGGCGTCTGCAACCATCGGCGACACCACCGCGACCATGCACATCACCGGCCTTGCCGATGCGCCGATTTTCGATTTCAGCAGCTCGCCGGCAAAACCGCAGGACGAAATCATGGCGCTGTTGCTGTTTGGCGCGCCCACGCAGCAGCTGACACCCTTGCAGCTCGCGCAGGTCGGCGCGGCGCTTGCCTCCATGAGCGGGGTCGGCGGAAGCAACTCGCTCAATCCCTTGGTCAAGCTGCAAAAGAGCTTGGGACTGGACCGGTTGAGCATCGGCGCGGGCACGACGAACGCTCAAACCGGACAGGACTCCGGGGCCAGCATCGAGGCCGGCCGTTATGTCTCCAAGCGGGTCTATATTGAAGCCAAGCAGAGTACTGCCGGCACCAGCCAACTTGAAGCGGATGTGGACCTGACCAAACGCTTGAGATTGCAAACCCGGCTGGGCAATGGCACCTCGGTTCAAGGCACGACGCCCGAGAACGATCCTGGCAGCAGCATTGGGCTGATATACCGATTCGAATATTAAGAAGATTCAATCGCGCGCCCGGCGCTACAATAAGCGCTCATCGTCCCTGAGGGAGTTTCAAAAGAATGCATTCGAGTATCCGCGGATTGATCTGCACCGCCGTGTTGAGCAGCGCGTTCGGTGCATCGTTTTCATTAGCCG
Source organism: Steroidobacteraceae bacterium (assembly GCA_039924385.1). Classification (GTDB taxonomy): domain Bacteria; phylum Pseudomonadota; class Gammaproteobacteria; order Steroidobacterales; family Steroidobacteraceae; genus Bog-1198. The sequence continues at coordinate 59,588 of JBDTAV010000125.1, read as the reverse complement.
CCGAGCGAACGCCCAACGACGCTCCGGACACCAAGATCGCTGTGGTGCCCGAGCCCACCGAGTCGCCACGCTATCTAAAAGACGAGCAGCAAGCCAGCGCAGGCTCGGTGAGCGTCGCCGGGCGGGCGATGAGCTATCAAGCGGAAGCGGGTATTTTGGTGGTGCATGTCAAGGATCCCATGGACGATGATCCGCCGCTTCCGAAGGAGGACCGTCAAGGGCCGCCACCGCCGCAGCCGCCGGAAGTGGGCATGTCCTATGTCGCGTATTTTCGCGGCGACAAGGAAGATGGCCATCGGCCGATCACCTTCATCTATAACGGCGGTCCGGGTTCATCGACCGTTTGGTTGCACATGGGAGCCTTCGGTCCGAAGCGCGTGGTAACGTCGGACGATACGCATAGCCCGGCGGCGCCGTATCGCCTCATCGACAATGAATTCACGCTGCTCGATGCCAGCGACCTGGTATTCATCGATGCGCCCGGCACCGGCTTCGGCCATTTGCGCGGCGCCGACAAAGAGAAGGCATTCTTCGGCGTAGATCAAGATGCCCATGCCTTTGCGAACTTCATCGTCGAGTTTCTGTCGAAGCACAATCGCTGGAATTCACCGAAATACTTGTTCGGCGAAAGTTACGGCACGACGCGTTCCGCAGCCTTGGCGTACATTCTCGAAAGCGAAAAGTCGTTGGACCTAAATGGGGTGATCCTGCTTTCGCAGGTGCTGAATTTCGACGACGGCGTCGATGCGCCGCAATTCAATCCGGGCGTGGATTTACCGTATTCACTCGCATTGCCCACGTATGCCGCCACGGCGTGGTATCACCACAAGCTGCCCATTCAGACGGCTGCGCTGGAACCCTTGCTGCACGAAGTGGAAGCATTTGCGATGGGCGAATACTTGCAAGCCCTTGCAGCGGGCTCTACTTTGAGCCCCGAGCACAAAACGGAGATCGCGACCAAGCTGCACAATTACACCGGACTTCCCGTCGATTACATTGAGCGCGCGAATTTGCGCGTCAACGGCGGCGAGTTCGAAAAGTCCCTGCTGGGCGCGGAAATCACCACCGGCCGCTTGGATACGAGGTTCGCGGGACCTACCCTCGATCCGCTGAGCAAGGAGGCCGACTACGATCCGCAGTCGGCCGCAATTTCCTCTGCCTATGTTTCAGCATTCAACGATTACGTTCGGACGACGCTCAAATTCGGGCAGAAGAAAACCTACAAGGCGGAGTACTATGACGCGGGCAAGAATTGGGATGTCACGCACCAACCTCCGGGTTCCCCGGGCAAGATATCGCCGGTGAATGTGATGCCGGATCTCGCCGCAGCGATGAAGCAAAATCCCAATCTTAAGGTGCAGCTCAATGGCGGCTACTACGACCTGGCGACGCCGTATTTCGCGGCGGAGTATGAGTTGCGGCAGCTGCCGATACAGAGCACTCTGGAAGCCAACATCGAAGCGCATTTCTATACGTCCGGCCATATGGTATATGCGCATGAGCCGGACCTGAAGGCGCTGCATGCGAATGTCGCCGACTTTATCGAACGAACCCGCAACGGTTCGGAGCGGACCCGGAACGGTTCCGGCAAGTAGTCAAGCCTTGAGTGAAAGTTTTGGGACAGGCATGTAAGATATTCAGCGCGAATTGGCTGGAATTTGGGTTTTTCGGCCAAATCGCGGCTGGTACGTAAATTGCTTGGTCTCGTATACGCACGACGGAGTGTCTATATGAATAATCAACAAATGCACACCGAATCCGCGCTGAGCGGCGGATCCTCTACAACCGATCAACTATCTGGGGCAGGGGCGACTCAGAGCTGCGCCGTCTACCGCGGCCGCGATCAAGCTGCCCTGTTGTTGCAGCGGCTGTTTCGCCGCTACCCCGGCGTTATTACCGTGAGATTGTGGGATGGCACCTCCATCCGCGCCGGGACCGGTGCAGGCTCGGCCCCGGATTCGCCCTTTACGCTCGTGTTCCGCGCTCCCGACGCGGTCTGGTCAGCGGTGCTCGGCAGCGATCCTCTGGCGTTGGCCGATGCGTATTTTCGCGGAGAGTTGGATATCGAAGGCGACTTCTTCGCTGCATTGAGCATCAAGGATCACTTGGATGCAATGCAGATGCCGCGTGGGGAAAAACTTCTGGCCGCTCTCACGGCCCTGCGCTTACGGATGTTGAATGCGGCCGCCCAGCATTCCGAGCGGCTGTTCGCGCCCTCCAATGCACCGCGAATCAAGGCGCATTCGAAGGCGGAAAATCGCGATGCCATTCACTTTCATTATGATGTCTCGAACGAGTTTTACGCGCTGTGGCTGGACCGAGCGATGGTGTATTCCTGCGCCTACTTTGAAAATCCGCAGGTCGATCTGGATACCGCGCAGCAGGCCAAGCTCGATCATATCTGCCGCAAGCTGGCATTGCGGCCGGGGGAGCAATTCCTGGACATCGGCTGCGGCTGGGGCGCGCTGATCATTCACGCCGCGCGGCACTATGGGGTACACGCTCACGGGGTCACCTTGAGCTCGCAGCAGTTGAGCATGGCGCGCGAGCGCATCGAACAAGCCGGATTGGCTGATCGGGTGAGCGTGGAGTTATTGGACTATCGCGATTTGCCGGGAGAGGCGCGTTACGACAAGATCGCGAGCGTCGGCATGTTCGAGCATGTCGGCCTCAAGAATCTTCCGGTCTATTTCGCCACGGTGCATCGCCTGCTCAAGCCGCGCGGTCTGTTTCTCAACCATGGCATCACGCACGATTCGGAAGGGTGGCAGCCGAACGTGTCCACCGAATTCATCAATCGCTACGTGTTTCCGGACGGCCAGCTCGACACCATCAGCAATGTGCAGCGCGTAATGGAGCATACGAAATTTGAGATTGCGGATGTCGAGGGGCTGCGCCCGCACTACGCCATGACCCTGCGGCACTGGGTCGCACGCCTCGAGCGAAACCGCGCGCATGCGTTGCAGTACGTCAACGAAGCGACGTATCGGGTATGGCGACTATATATGTCGGCGTGCGCGCTGCAGTTCGAATCCGGCGAGATCGGCATCTATCAGGTGTTGGCGAGCAAGCGTGCGCTCGGAATTCCCAACCTGCCGCTGACACGGCGGCATCTGTACCACTAGCGCGGCTACCGATCTTCGTGCCTTTCCTTGATGGCGTGCAGCAGCGCGTGGGGGTCGGCGGGCTTGGTCATTTCGTGCACTTCGTCGTCCTGCCGGTCGTGCGACGCGTCCAAGTCGCGCCGCGGCGCATCCATGATCTGCAGAAGCTTCGTGACCTTCTGTTCGGTCAGCATGTTGATCTGCAGATCGAGATGCGCGCGATGTTCCGCCGACTGCACCATGCGGTTTTGCCGAATGAGCACCGCGACCATCAGCAACAGGGCATTGCAGCTGACCAACCCCTGGAGCCAGAAAAATGGCGGCATATCGACATGACGCCAACCGTGCTTCATGCCCCACACATTCGCGGCAATCCAAACCGCGATGAAAGCCAGGGCGAACGCAAAGAAAGCCGGACTGCCGAAGAAGCGGCTGATGCGCTCGATGACAAGCTGCAATCCGGATATCTGCGACTCCTCGTGGTCTGTGAATTGAGATAAGACTTCGAGGTTCTCCTTAGCGGACGAAGGCAGATTTGTGGACGCAGGCCGGACATTTTCGTTACTCGCCATGCGCCTAAAGATACCTGTTAGTGCGCTTAAGTTCGCTCTTGCGCGCGTCGTAACGGCGATCATTCGCTGTAGGCAACCGCTGACAGCAGGCGCGCTCTTCCCGCGCTAGACGCCGCCGGCCCCTTGATCCACATTAAGGCCTGTGACCGAGCGAGCGCCCATCAAGCCCTTAGACTGAAAGGATATCCGTATGCTTTGCAATAGAGCCGTCGCGGCTGCCGCTGCAGTTCTGGGCGCGACCTCGCTCGCGCACGCCGCAACTGATTGGCCGAGCTATAATCGCACGCTGACCTCTGACCGTTATGCGACGCTGGAGAAGATTGACAACAAAAGTGTCACGGGTCTCAAAGTCATTTGCAGTTTCGATACCGGCGAGCAGGTGTCGTTTGAGAGCGGATTGATCGAGGCGGATGGCGCCCTGTTTGGGACGACCGAGCGCGACACGTTCTCCATCGATCCAAATAGCTGCAAGTTGAATTGGCGCAGCCACGAGGACTCGGCTTCAGCCGAACTGAAGGTCAATCGCGGAATCGCGTGGCTTGATCATCGAGTGTTTCGCGGAACTGCCGATGGCAAAGTCATCGCCTACGATGCCAAAAACGGCAAGCGCATGTGGGCCACGACGATTGCGGACGCAGCCAAGGGCGAGTCGGTGTCGGCCGCGCCGATTGCTTGGAATGGAATGGTCTTCATCGGTAACGCCGGGGGCGACAACAAAGGCGTCAAAGGGCGGATGTATGCGTTGGATGACAAGGATGGTCGCATCATTTGGGAGTTCTATATTGTGCCGAAGGGGGCGGCGGACGTGGCTCGCGGGCCGGCGGCGCCGGATCCCAAATCGGCATACGCGGCGAGCTGGAAGGAGGCCAAGGGCTTCCCCATCACCGGTGGCGCAACCTGGACTTCTTATTCACTCGACCCGGTGACCGGGCTGCTGTACATCCCGGCGGGCAACCCGGCGCCCGACTTCATCAAAGAACCTCGCCCGGGGGAGAATTTATTCGCGAGTTCCATCGTCATACTGGATGCGAAAACCGGCGCATATCAACGGCATTTTCAGCTGGTCAAGCGCGACTACCACGACTGGGATGTCTCAGCGCCGCCCGCGCTGTTCCTCAGCAATCACGGCCACCGCATGTTGGCGGAAGCGCCCAAGGACGGTCATCTGTATTTGATCGACCTGAATACGGGTAAAGTGATTTTTCGCAAGCCTGTTACCACCGTCACGAATGCTGAGGCACCGATGACTCCGCAGGGAACGCGATTTTGTCCCGGGTCACAGGGCGGGGCAGAGTGGAATGGGGCAGCCTTCGACCCGGCGGACAATGTTATTTTCACCGGCGAAGTGGACTGGTGCACGACAGTGCAGTCGATCCCGGCGAATGCTTTGGCAAGCACACCGGCGGGCAAGCCCTGGAGCGGCGCGACGCAGGGCCTCGGCAAGCAGGATGATCCAAAAATGTGGTCGGGCTGGATGACGGCCAGCAACGCGGATAGCGGCGAACGCAAATGGCAGTTTCACGCGCCGTTCCCTCTGATGGGGGGCGTGACGCCCACCACCGGACGCGTGGTTCTGTTCGGCGACATGGGCGGTAATTTCTATGCGCTTGACGCCGCGAGCGGCAAGAAGCTGTGGTCAAAAGATCTCGGCGGCGCGATCGGTGGCGGAGTCATTACTTACGATACCGGGTTGGGGCAGAAAATAGCGGTCGCCGTGGGGATGACCTCGCCGATCTGGCCGACTAAGAAAGTCACCGGCAAGGTGGTCGTTCTGGGGCTTTGAGCGGTATTCAAGGCTACGAGGGCTGTGCCTTGCATAACAGGCGCGAGGCTGAATGGCGAAACTTCATGCCGCGGCGCCACCACTTGTCCATGTCGGCCGCGAAGATCAGGAAAGCGCGTGCGGGCGGAATTGCGGCGCTGACACTCACCCGTGCGCGATCGCCGCTCACGGTTTGAGTCTGCCGACCGGGCGTGGATTTTCCGCCACTTGCGCCATCCAATCCTGCACAGGCTGAAATGCAGAGGCGTGAACGCTGTAGACGCGGATGCGCGCATCATTCGGAACGCCATGCTCGGAAACCAGACCCGCTTTGCGCAACACGCGCAGGTGCCGGCTCAAGGCCTGCGGACTCATGTCGACGCATTCCGCCAGTTCGCCGGCGCGCCGCGGCTTCTGCAGTAATAGCCGGATCATTTCGCGCCGCGACGCATCGGAGAGGGCGCCGAACGCGGCGCTCAGTTGAAAATCGGTCGAGCGTTGCACAACTGCAGTCTGTCAACCCGCTGCGGGACTGCGCAGACGCTGCGTGACCCACCACAGGTGGCCCTCAGGATCGAGCGCGCCATAGCTGCGATCCGACCAATAGTCCTCACCGTAGTCGTGGGTCGCGGGTTCCTCGATGATTTGCGCGCCGTGAGCGCGAGCGTGGGCACAGTGAACGTCCGCATCGTCGACAAAAAACATGATGCTTTGGGTGGTTGCGCCATTTAATGTCTTGGGACTGCGCATGGCGCTCTTCCAGCGGCGCGGCGAGTCAGGCGTTTCTTGGGCGACCATGATCAGGCCGTCGCCATAGGTCAATTCGCTGTGTTCAATTTGGCCCTTGTCGCCTTCGACCTTGAGTCGAACCTCGAAGCCGAATGCATCGCAAAGCCATTGAATGGCGGCGACCGCATCCTGATACACAACCGCACTCGACATCCGCGGCCAATCGCTCGGGGCAGGCTTCATATGAAACTCCAAATAACATATTAACGGATATGAAGAATATTAACGAATGCGTTAATTAAATGCAACAACTACCGCTAATTCTTGAGCCGATAACCGGTCTTGAAAATCCACGCCACCAGCGCCAGGCACACCGAAAAAAATCCCACGGTCACAGCGAAGCTGATGCCGACGCTGACGTCTGCCGTGCCGTAAAAGCTCCAGCGAAAGCCGCTGATCAAGTAGACAATGGGATTGACGAGGCTGAACCTGCGCCATGCCGGCGGCAACATATCGATGGAATAGAACGCACCCCCGAGGAAGGTCAACGGCGTAATGACCAGCATGGGAATAAATTGCAGTTGTTCGAATCCCTTGGCCCAGATGCCGATGATGAATCCAAACAAGCTGAAAGTGGCTGCCGTCATCAGCAAAAAGGCAATCATCCACACGGGATGCAGGATCTTGATCGGCACGAACAGCGATGCCGTCGCCAGAATGATCAACCCAAGCACGATGGATTTGGACGCCGCCGCGCCGACGTAAGCGATGACGATTTCCACATAGGACACCGGCGCGGACAACAATTCGTAAATCGTGCCGGTGAATTTCGGAAAATAAATGCCAAAGGAGGCATTCGACAGGCTTTCGGTGAACAGCGCCAGCATGATGAGGCCCGGCACGATGAACGCGCCGTAACTGACGCCGCTGGCGCTCGTCAGACGCGATCCAATCGCGGCGCCGAACACCACGAAGTAAAGCGAAGTCGTGATGACCGGAGTGACCAGGCTCTGGACCAGCGTGCGCAGGGCCCGGGCAATTTCAAATTTATAGATGGCCCACACGCCGTGACGGTTGAAAGCGGGGGTCGAGGCGGAAGTGCTCATGCGCGTTCGCTCACTAGATTGACGAAGATGTCTTCAAGAGAACTTTGGTGTGTTTGCAGGTCCTTGATGACGATTCCCAGCTCGTTGAGCCGTTTGAGCAGCATGGAGATGTCGACCTCGGCGCTATTCGCGGTATAGACCAGATCGTTGCCTGCGGATTTGAGCTCCAGTTCCCACGATTGCAGTTCACCCGGAATTTGCCGCAAGGACCTCGCAAGATGCAGGGTCAGTTGCTTCTTGCCGAGCTTTTTCATCAGCTCCTTTTTGCCGTCGACCAGCATCAGCGTGCCTTTGTTGATGACCCCGACCCGGTCGGCCATTTCCTCGGCCTCTTCAATGTAGTGGGTGGTCAAAATGATGGTCACGCCTCTTTCGCGCAATCCGCGCACCAGGGCCCACATGTCGCGGCGCAATTCCACATCGACGCCCGCGGTCGGTTCGTCCAGAAACAATATTTGCGGTTCGTGCGACAGAGCCTTGGCAATCATGACGCGGCGCTTCATGCCGCCGGATAAGGTCATGATCTTGCTGTTGCGCTTGTCCAGCAGCGACAGGTCGCGCAACAGGCCTTCAATGAACTGAGGGTTCGGCGCCCGGCCGAATAGTCCGCGGCTGAAAGTTACGGTCGCCCATACGCTTTCAAATGCGTCGGTACTGAGTTCCTGCGGCACCAAGCCGATCATGGAGCGGGCGGCGCGATAATCGCGCACGATATCGTGGCCGTCGGCAGTCACTGTGCCGGCGCTGGCCGTGACGATGCCGCAAACGATGTTGATCAGCGTGGTTTTGCCCGCGCCGTTCGGCCCGAGCAGCGCAAAGATTTCGCCCCGATCGATGTCGAGGTTGACTAGCTTCAGCGCTTGAAACCCGCTGGCGTAGGACTTGGTGACGCCTTGAATCGAGATGATGGGCGGCATCTTAGGGCCCGATGCGCGCGATCAGTGCACGCGTGAATTCCGCGGTATTCGCCTTGCCGCCCAGGTCCGCGGTGCGCACATTATCGGCGTTCAGCGTCCGTTCGATCGCCGTCCGCAAGCGCGTTGCCATGTGCGGCAAGTGGCAATGGTCGAGCATCATCGCGGCCGCGAGCAGCAGCGCAATCGGGTTGGCAATGCCTTTGCCGGCGATATCGGGCGCGGAGCCATGCACGGCTTCGAAGATGGCGGCGTCCATGCCGATATTGGCGCCGGGCGTCATTCCCAATCCACCCACCAAGCCGGCAACCAGGTCCGACAAGATGTCGCCGAATAAATTCGTGGTCACGAGCACGTCGAACTGCCACGGATTCAACACCAGCTTCATGGCGCAGGCATCGATGATCACGGTTTCCAGGATGAATTTCCCCTTGTATTTGCGCTCGTACAATTCAAGACCGGTCTCGAGGAAAATTCCGGTCAGTGCTTTCATGATGTTCGCCTTGTGGACGATCGCGACCTTCTTGCGGCCGGTCGCGATGGCGTATTCGAACGCGAATTGCAGCAGGCGGCGGCTGCCTTGACGCGTGTTGATGCCGGTGGCCATGGCCAAGGCATGCGGGTCATCATCGATCGGAATATAGAGCTCGTGTCCGATATACAGGCCCTCGAGATTCTCGCGCACGACCACCAGGTCGATGTTGTCGAACCGGCCGCCGGGAATCAGCGTGCGGGCCGGGCGCAGATTTGCATAGAGTTTGAACTCTTCCCGCAGACGAACATTGGAGGATCGATAGCCGCCGCCTGAAGGGGTTTCGAGCGGACCTTTGAGGGCAAGCCGGCTGCGCCGGATGCTTCCCAGTGTTTTGGGCGGAAGCGGATCACCCTCGGTTTTGATGCCCTCCAGGCCCGCAATTTGTCTTTCCCATTCAAACGGCGCGCGCAGCGCGGCCAGTACCGTGAGGACGGCGTCCATGATTTCGGGGCCGATCCCATCTCCGGGAATCAGCGTGACTGGAATCGTTTGCGGCATCGAAACGCTCTCATGGGAAAGGGCGCATAGGATACTCGAACTCTCTGCACTAGACTGCTTCGGGATTCGAGGAGAATTGCGAATTCATACCGACGAAATAATTTCCGTAACAAGGCGCTGGATCGAGAAGTCAGTCATCGGGCTGAACCTGTGTCCATTCGCTGAAAATCCGTACCGGGGCAATCGCGTATGTTTCACTGTCAGTGAGCAACGCAGCGCCGCCGGGCTGCTGCAGGATCTGCGCCAAGAGCTGCAAGGGCTGGCCGCCGCCGATCCAAACGATCGGGAAACCACGCTGCTAATTCATCCTTGGGTGCTCGCGGATTTCACAGAATACAACGATTTCCTGGAAGTCTGCGATGCCGCGGTTGCCGAACTGGATCTGGAGGGAGAGCTGCAAGTGGCCAGCTTTCATCCCCAATATCAGTTCGCCGACTCGCAACCCGATGACATCGAGAACTACACCAATCGGTCTCCCTATCCGATGCTGCATTTGCTGCGCGAGGCCAGCGTGGAGCGCGCCGTCGCGGCGGTCGGCGACAGCGAAGAAATTTATCGGCGCAATATCCGCACGCTGCGGGCGCTGGGGCGAGCGGGTTGGCAGCGCCTATGGCGCGATTAGCGGCTTGCGCATCGGGATGAATTCGATGCTTTCTCCTGAACCGACATCGATATGCACCGGGTAGACGGCGGCGTAACCCCGGGCCGCGTACAGTCTGGCGCCCGGCAGAGTTGCCATGAGTTCGACTTCCGAATATCCGCGGGTACGCGCCTGATCTTCGCAATGATCCAGCAACAGCGAGCCGATGCCGCGACGGGCGTGGCGGGGATCGACAAAGAAAGCGCGGATTTTCGCCGCTTGAGTTTTCGGATCCAGGATTGATGAATCGCGGCCCGCACGTGCGTCCCCGCCGAACAGGGTCGAGCGAAAGCTCCATCCGCCGCACCCCACGATCTCCCCTAAGTCCTCGACGGCGAAATAAGTCTCATCCGTCAATAATTGGCTGTCGACGCCGAATGCCCCGCGCAACGCGCCCTCGATCTGACCGGGTCTGTAATCCCCGGTGCTCAACCCGCGCGCGGACCGGGAGATCAACGCATTAAGCGTTGGTATATCTGCATGCGCGGCCTTGCGTAGCGTGGTCATTCATGGAAAGTGTAGCCGGTCAGAGAGTCGTGCTAACCTCCGATTTACAAGATTCAGGGAGAATCGTCGTGTCCACGACGCCGACAGAGCCGCGCAGCATTGGTGGGGTGCTCGATGATGGGCTGAGGCTGTGGCTCGGCAGCATCGCTAAAACTTGGCCGCTGGCCTTGCTTGCACAGCTCATGGTGGCGATACCTTTGTTGATACTGGGATACAAGTTCCAGGGTGCCGTGCCGACGGTGCCGGGCATGCCGACGCGTCCGATGTCTGCGGCCAGCGCCCAAGCCATGCTGAATCTGTTTAAATCACCGGCGACTTGGCTCACCTATTTGGGTATCTTGGTTTTCTTCTCCCTGGTTTACACGGCCGTGGTCCTGCGGATCGCAGCCGTCGCCAGTGGAGCTGTCTCATCGCTGGGCGGCGCTCTGTCATCCGCACTGCGCCTGCTGCCGCGATTGCTGGCGCAGTTTCTATTGTTCATGGTCGCGGCACTCGTGGTCGGCGTCGCTCTGGCTCTGCTGTCCGCCGCCGGCAGCTTGGCCCTGGGGCTCGTTTCCATCATTCTCTTTTTCGTGCTCATTTTCGTCCTCGGCCGGGTGTTTTTCGCGTCCATAGTCCTGATGCTTGACGATGCCGGGCCGGCTGAATCCATCGCCATCAGCTGGCGTCTGACCCGGGGATACTGGTGGCGATGCGCCGGAATACTGCTGGTGCTCTTCATCATCGGCTCAGTCTTTTCTCTGGTGGTCGGCTTCATTTCGGCCGTGCTCGGCGGCGCAATGGGCGCGGCCAGTTTTTTGGCTATTGGAGTGAGCCAGCTGATCTCCCTCGTGGTCAACAGCGTGTTGGGATCGCTGTATCCCGCCGTCCTGGTTGCCATTTTGTACGATCTTAAATTGCGCACGCAGGGTGGCGACCTGTTGAGTCGAGTGGACGCTTTAGCGCGACAGTGAATCCGACGTTCGGACGCTTGCGATTTCGGCTTGTTCTGGCACTCGGCAGTTTGATTGCCACAACATGCTTTGCGGGCACGGCTCTCGATACGGTACGCGACTGCGCCACGACCGCCTCACCCACGTTGTACGGCCTGAAAGACCTCGATGCAGTCTGTCCCGAGCTGCGGGCTGCGCTCGGTACGCTTGGTCTCGACCAGATGCTGTACGAGCGCTGGCAGGACAAGCTGAATGTGCATGCACTGCACGACGTTATCGATCTGTCGGAACGCTATTCGGGTCACCCATGGCCTGGCCCCCCTGATACCTCTGCGGTGCCGGGAATTCTGCAGACCCTGGGAGATGAACAGGCCCCGCCGGTGGTCTGGTGGTGGCATGCGTTCAAGAATTGGATCAAACAATGGCTTGATCATAGCGACTCGTCGATCGCGAAATGGCTCAAGCATCTCTTCGAAAATGTATTGGACACCACGCATGTGTCGCCCGCGTTTCTGCAAGCCTTTGTCTATATTGTAACAATCCTTACCGCGCTCGCCGCCCTCGTGGTGATCGTGCGCGAACTCCGGGCGGCCGGAATAAGCGGCCGTTTCAGGAGGGTTCGATCCGCGCTGAATTCAGCTCAGAACTCCTTCGAGCCTTCGCCCGCGGACAGGGAAGGGTCCGCTGATGAAATTACGCCGGCCGGATTGCTGCGCGCGCTGGTTAAGCGGCTGCTGCAGACCGGTCGCCTGAGCACTGAGCGCAGTCTGACGCATCGTGAGCTCATCGCGCGAACGTCCTTCGACAGCGACGGTCAGAAGAGCGCCTTTGCCGATGTTGCACGCACCGCGGAAACGATCTTGTATGGATCAAAGCCCGCGGCCCCCGAGGTTCTAGAAACCGTGACCCGGCAGGGCCGCGAACTCCTGCGGCAACTGTCCCAGACCGCAGGAACACCGTGAAAGAGCGGCTTATCACCCTGGTCTTGGCCGTTGCCGCTTTGTTCCTGTGCTACGCACTGTTCTTGCCTAAACCTCCCCCCGAGAACCTCGAGCAGACGCGGCCACTGAGCACCGACTCCGGTGCTTCCGGGTACCAGGCCGCCTGGCGCTGGTTGAAAGCGGAACATATCCCGGTGATCTCGCTACGCCATAGGTTCGATCATTTGTCGACCGACAAGGCGCAACGGCGCACGGGCAATGTGTTGTTCACGACCTTGCCGCACAAACTACCGGTGCGGCCGGAGGAAGCCTCTCGACTTGATGAGTGGATCGAGCGCGGCAATTCTGTCGTGATCGCGGCTGCCTTGGACGACACGCCGGCATGGGCGCTCGAAGGCGCTGGGCGCCTGGTGAGGGATCTTGGCCGCTTGGCGCGTTTGAAACTCGAGACCGCCGAAACAAATGAGGCGGCCAATAAAGATTCATCTACGGCGGAGAAGCTTAAGTCTGCGCTCAAGACATTGTCGGAATCCCGCGACGTCGCGATTGTGCCGCGCGGCGCACATCCCTTGATGAAGGGCGTTCATTCGCTGAAGCTGAGTTCCGATCTCCCCGCATCACGCTGGATTGCAACGCCCATGGATAGTTCCGGCGTGCTGCAAGTTGCGCAAGTGACTGGCGGCGGGAATGCCGTCATTTGGATCCGGCACCAGGGTAACGGCCAGGTCATCGTGCTCGGCGTCGCGGGCCTTTTCAGCAATCGCGATCTCGGATCGGCTGACAATGCCAAGCTAATGGCGAATCTGATTGGATGGTCGCTCGAGCCAGGCGGCGCCGTGATCTTTGACGACGCGCATCAAGGAGCGGTCGATTATTACGACGCCAAGGCATTCTATAAAGACCCGCGTTTGCACCGCACGCTCTGGTGGCTGGTGTTGTTGTGGCTCGTCTTCGTTCTCGGCATCCAGCGATTCCGAGGCCATCTGCCGCGACGGCAGAGCGCGGACGTGACCGCCTTTGTCGGCAGCAGCGGTGATTTTTTTGCCTCGGCACTGGCGCCGCCCACCGCCGGTGCGAGATTGCTGGCAAATTTCTTCAATTCCATTCGCCGTCGGCTCGGAACGCGCGAGGACGGCACTGCCGCGTGGGATTGGCTTTCGTCGCAAGCCTCGGTCAGGCGCGACGAGGTCAGGGAATTGCAGGAACTACAGATCCGGATCCAATCGGGGCGGCGCTTCAATTTGCCGCGGCTGCAAAATCTTCTGTCTCAGTTGCAAGGAAAAATTACATGAGCACGGCCTTGGAAGAGTTGGAACTGCGTCTGCAGGAAGCATTGGGGATGTCGGTGATCGGTTTGAAATCCACAATCCGCGCGCTGACCATTGCGGTCATCGGCCGTGGGCACGTGCTGTTGCAGGGCCCCCCCGGCCTGGGCAAGACGCTGCTGTCCAAGGCGCTGGCGGCCGGCTTGGGTGGTGAATTTCGCCGAGTCCAGGGAACCGCAGACCTGATGCCTTCCGACATCATCGGTGTCCACGTGTTCGACACCGCAAAGCGAGAATTCGAATTTCGTCCCGGACCCTTGTTTGCGGATGTATTGCTGGTCGACGAAATCAATCGCGCAAGCCCGAAAACGCAGTCCGCACTGCTGGAGGCGATGGAGGAGCGGCAGGTGACGGTGGAGCGCAGAACGTACCCGCTCACGCCTAATTTTTTAGTTATCGCGACACAGAACCCTGGTGACTTCGAAGGCACTTATCCCTTGCCGGAATCGCAATTGGATCGGTTCATGTTGCGCATCGACATGACCTACCCATCGCGCGAAGACGAACAGGCAATTCTTGCGAGGTATGCTGCGCTGCTCGCACCTGAGAAAAAGTCGTCGTTCGTCGTTTCGCCGTCTGCGCTCGATGCGGCGCGCGCCAGCGTCGATGCAGTGCACGCGGCGCCGGAACTGCTCGCCTATGTTCTCGATTTGGCCCTCGCGTCGCGGCAGCACGCTCATTTGACACTCGGGCTGTCGACACGCGGCGCATTGGCGCTGCTGCGCGCGGCAAGGATTGCCGCGGCCCTGCGCGGGTCGAGCTTTGCTGCACCCGACGACGTCAAAGAGGTCCTGCCCTTGGTGATATCGCATCGGCTGGTACTTGCCCCTGAAGCCATGCTCGATGGCGTAACCACCCAGGCCATCGTGCAGCGCTTGCTCGATCAGGTGACGGTGCCCCGATGAGCGGTGCGAGTCTGCGGCTTAACGCCTGCGTGCTGATCCTCGCGGCAGCAGTGCTGGCCATTGTGGGCGATTGGGAGCAGAGCTTTGCGGGTCTGTGGCGATTGCCTGCGACGTTGCTGCTGGTGGGATTGGCGTATGAGTCCTGGATTGTTTCCAAAGGCCATTTGGCTGTCGAATTGCAAGCACCTGAGAATCTCTATCTGGGACGTGCTGCGACAATTCATTTCATTTGTTCGCACTCGCTGAAACGCACGCTGGTAATTGAAATTGCGCCGGGCGCGCCCGAATTTTTCGATATCGAAAGCTCGGTGGAATCCTTGCAGGTCAAATCACGGGAGCGCGCTGCCATTGAGCGGCATGTCGTGCCCAAACGATTGGGATCGTCCGACTGGCCGCCATTGCGGACGCGGAGCGCAGGTCTCTTGGGCCTGGCGTGGTGGCCGAGACAAGTGGCATGCCCCGCCGCTGTTCGCGTGCTGCCGGATCTATTCCGCAACGCCGGCGAGGTGAAGGGCGCCTCTGCGATGGGATCTCTGGCGAGCATCGACTCGGGCTCGGGAGCGGAGGTGTTGCGGCTGCGCGATTATCGCGCGGACGATCCGCCGCGCGTGATCGACTGGAAAGCCACGGCGCGTGCCGATCGGCTTATCAGTCGGGAATTTACCCAGGAGCACGGACTGCAAATAGTTATCGCGATCGACGCCGGCCGCTCCAGCGCGCTCCGGGCCGGCTTGCTTGATCGCTTCGGACATTACGTGAATATTGCCGCCCGATTGGCGCAATTCGCCGCGGCGCGCGATGACCTTGTGGGCTTGGTCGTGTACGCCGATCGGCCGCTGGCGGCACTGCCGCCGGCCCGCGGCCCGAATGCCGTTGCACGCTTGAGGACTGTGCTCGCGGCGTCGCGGATCGAACGGACGGAGTCCAATCCGTTGTATGCTGCCACACGGGTGAGGTCGCTCGTACGTCACCGCAGCCTCATCGTGATTCTGACCGATATTGATGACGCGTCGGCCGAAAGCCAATTGGCGCACGCGGTGCGTTTGCTATTGCCCAAGCACCTGCCATTTGTCGCCGGGTTGTCGAGTGCCGAGGCGGAAGCGATGGCCCGCGCGCCCGCGCGCACGTGGTTGGATCCCTATCGGGCCTTGGCGGCTCAGGAATATTGCATCGGCCTGGAGCGCAAGGCGCGCGCAATGAATGCGCTCGGCGCGCCGACGTTGGTGGCGAAGCCAGGACAGTTGGAGCACGCGGTGTTTGCGGCGTACGCTGATTTTAGAAGACGTCGGCGAGCCTAGTCCGCGGTCGAGTTTATTCGGCGATCCTCTTCACAAACAGCCGGCCCGTCAGAAGCGACCACATGATCAGCCAATAGGCCGCACCGATGGTCACGCGGCTGGCCATCGGAAAACCCGGATCGGGTGATATGAAACCCTCGATGAGGCCGCAGCCGATCAGCAACCCGGCGCACAAAAGCAGCAACGGTCCGATGCGATGCGCGCAGGCTTGAAACGAATCGCGCCGCGACAGGCCGGTCGGGCGAATGATGGACTCGCCCAGCGCGACTCCGCTGGCGCCGGCAATGCAGATCACCGACAGTTCGACCGGACCGTGCGCGATGATGAATTCGAACAAGGCGCACGCCAACCCATGCTGGTGAACAAAGGCAAATGACGCACCCAGCATCAGACCGTTCATGGCAATCAAATACAGCGTGCCGAGACCCAAGAAAATGCCGGCACAAAATGCCATCACGCTGACTGTGATGTTGTTGGCCAGGATGCCGATGGAAAGCATGGAAGAGGGCACGACATTGATGAGACCCTCAGTCCACAAGTGACCCTGTTCGACGTGTTCGATCATATCCTCGCTCGCGAACATGCCGATGAGCGTCGGGAAAGTCGCGATGAGCCACCAACCCGCAAGCGCGCTCACCCCCATTAGCAGCGCCATGCTCAGAATGGGAACCCGCAATTCCCGTGTGACCTTGGGAATATCAAGGCATAAGGCAGAACGAATGGTTTCCCATCCGCCCTGAGGCCGGCGGCTGATCAATGTGTGGATCTGGCGATAGAGGGACTCTAGTCCAGCGGTAGTGCGGCTGTTCGGTACCACGCGCCGCGCGGTGGCCAGGTCGCGCGCCAATCCGCGATAAGCCTCGACGGCGTTCAACGCTTCATCCACGGTAGCCTGTCGCTGCGAGCGCAGCGCGGCCACATTATTGACGATTGCGCGCCAACTGCCGGCTCGCGCCATGATCCAGACGCGAATGTCGTCGCCGTCAAACATGGTTCACCGCCGCATCGGAGCCTAAATGAGCTTGCAGCATGTCTCGCAGTTTTGCGTCGCTCAAATGTGCGAGATTCGCCGCGTCTTCCTTGGGATCGAGCCGCGACAACAGCGAGCGGGCGACGCGCGCGCGATTGGCGGATTCAAGCGAGTCCCATCGCTCGAGGACCTGGTCGATCAACTCCAAGGCGTCCAGTGACAGCTTTGAGTTCGCGGCGAGCAGCTCAATGCGAAGCAGCGACGCCTCGGCTGCGGCATTGTCCAAAACCAGCAGGGTGCCGGCAGCGATGTCGCCCAGGCGAACTCGTTGCCGGGTCAGAAAGCAGGTTGTCAGACCCACCAAGTAGGTTGCCGGCAGGCTATCAATCAACCGAAACACATTTCGCAACAGCAGCGCCGTTGTGCTCGGCTGGCCCCCATCGCGTCCAAGAATGCGTACGCCGGCCATGCGCTTGCCGGGGGTCTGCCCCCGCGTCATGACTTCGACAACGGGATGGTACAAAAAATAAATGATGGCGGCCGGCAGCACGCTGATCAGTCCATCGTGCGTACGCCAGGTGATTTTCACTTGCGCGACAGCCGCCACGAGCAGCCAGACGCAGGCGAGTAGCAGACGTATATGCCAGTCGATCACGAAGGCGTAGCTTCGGGTTCCGGGACCGGCGATCTTGAGCGTGAGGTCGACTCCGGTCAGACTCTGTACTCTTAACTGCTGCTCGCTCATGAGTGGGGGGCGGGGTTGCGCGAATCGCGACCGTAATAATCAGGATAGTCGCTGCTCAAGCCCTTAAAGCGCCGATGCACCCACAAGTACTGATCGGGCACCAGGCGAACCTGTGCCTCGAGCAGACGATTGTAACGTTCGACGTCCTCAACCGGATCAGGGCCGGGGAAATTCTCAAACGCAGGTCCAATCACCACCCGGTACCCGGCGTTGCCCGGCAGCCGCTCCCCAAAATAGGTCATGACGGCCGCGCAGGAAATGCGCGCCAAGCGCGAGGTCGCCGGATTGCTGGCGGCCGGAATGCCGAAGAAGTTGACCATCGCAGCGCCCTTGTTGCGGTAACTTTGGTCCGGGGCGAACCACACGGCTTCATTCCGTTTCAGCGCCCGGACCATGCTCCGGATGTCGTCCTTCGGGATCGGGGTTCCATGGCGGCAGAAGCTTTCGAACATAATGTGCGACAGCAGGGCGTTTTTCATGGGGCGGTAGACGACATTGAGCGGCACCACCGTTCCCAATATACGCGTGGAGATTTCGATGGTCGTGAAGTGGCCTCCCACTAAAATGGCGCCGTGGCCCTTGGCGAGCGCGGCTTCGAGATGGTGCAAGCCTCGGACCTCGGCAAGCCGATTGAGGCGCTTGTTGCTGCTCCACCAGGTATCGGCGGTCTCGCATAACGCCATCCCCAGGCTCCGGCAATGCCGGTCCAGCAAGCTTTCGCGCTCAGGCAGCGATAATTCAGGCAGACACAGGGCAATATTGCGGCGCGCGATACGTAGATAGCTCAGGGGCAGATGCCTTATCAGCGCGCCAATCGCATTGCCCACATGGGTTTGCGCGGCATAGGGCAGCAGTTCCACGGCGCGCATCACCCCCAAACCGGCCCAGGTGATCCAGTATTTGGGGAGAAGGTACGCTAGTGCCATCCGAATGCGGTCATTGGAATTGTGATTTCGGCTGATGCGATAGGTGGCTGAGAATAGCTGCCTTGAGGGTGGGTTACCAGGCATTGCTGCGATGCAGCATCCGGCCCGGCCCGCTTGAATATTCGTACGTATCAGCAAATTGCTGTAGTATTCGCGCCGGTTCGTGATTTCTACTTGGTCCGTTTCTGGTCACCGCGCCGCTCCGGCGTCACCTTGGCCACAACCCACAAAGCAGGTTTCCTCGATCCAGGTGGCTGGCATTCCGCTATAGGGTTCTCTACTCGAGGCACGCGTGACCGGCCGATAGTTTCTTTTGTAGCAGGTATTCTTCACATGACGAAAATGTATGTTGGCAATCTCCCGTTCTCAATGGACGAGTCCGCAGTGCGCGCGCTATTCGAAAAGCATGGTGCGGTACAGTCGGTGGCGTTGATCAATGATCGCGACACCGGTCGGCCCCGCGGCTTCGGCTTCGTTGAAATGGCAAGCGCAGATGCTGCGCGCGCTATGCAGGCCTTGAATGGCCACGACGTCGACGGGCGTGCGCTGAAAGTGAACGAGGCTCAGGAGCGCACTGGCGGTGGTGGTGGCGGTGGTGGTGGTGGTGGTGGTGGTGGTGGTGGATCTCGCGGTCCGAAGCGCTGGTAACAGTGGCTTAAGATTTAAGCGATAACGGGGGCCGCAGCGATGCGGCCCTTGTCATTTTGAGTTGGGGCAATTGCTCAATCAGGGTTTACGCCCGAAGAGGCATTGCCTATAATCGCGACCCTCGGCGGGGCTTGAGGTGGCGCATTGGCTTTAGGTTGTCTTAAGCCCATCGGTGCGGCACGCTAAGTTTTTTAGGTTTGGCCCCTTTTTGGGGCTTTTTCTTGAGCGAATGGAAGGGGGCCGATGGTCCCCTTTTTATTTTCAAGGTTAGGCGAAAATGCGTGATGCCTTGATCCGCTTGTTAGAGCCGCCGATCGAGGCGCTTGGCTTTGAGTTGGTCGACGTTGAGTTTGCGCGGGAAGGGCGCGGCGGTGTGCTGCGGATTTTCATCGATCGGCGTGCGGAGGACTCCGCGGCCGCTGTCACGGTGGACGATTGCGCACGCGTGAGTCACGCCGTGAGCGAGTTGCTCGAGATCCATGATCCGATCAAGGGGCATTACACGCTGGAAGTTTCCTCGCCGGGTTTTGATCGAATCTTGCGCACGCGCGCGCATTTTGAGCGATTCGTCGGTGAGCGGGTTTTTGCCGAGTTGAAGCTGCCGATGGACGGACGGCGGCGGTTTGTCGGGCTATTGAAGTCCGCGGCAGGCGGCACGATTGTGGTGGAAGTCGACGGCAACGCTTACGAGCTGCCGCTCGATCGAATTCAGAAGGCGAGATTGCGGCCGGAGTGAGCGAGGAGTCTTAAAGGTTTATGAATAAAGAAATACTGTTGGCCGTCGACGCGGTTTCCAACGAGAAGGGCGTCGACAAGGAAATCATTTTCGACGCGCTCGAAGCAGCGCTTGCATCCGCGACTCGCAAGAAACACGGCGAGGAGTTGGACGTGCGCGTCTCGATCAATCGCAAGACCGGCGGCTACGACACATTTCGCCGCTGGAAAGTGTTTGCGGACGATTCGAGCGAGCTCGAAGTGCCGGAGCGCGAATTGCGCCTCGATGATGCGCGCGATATCGACAAAGAAGTCGAGCCGGGCGGCTTTGTCGAGGAGCCGATGGAATCGGTGCCTTTCGGACGCATTCTGGCGCAGACCGCCAAGCAAGTGATCGTGCAAAAGGTTCGCGAAGCCGAGCGCGCGCAAGTGGTCGATGCCTACAAGGATCGGGCCGGGACGCTGGTCAGCGGCATCGTCAAGCGCGTCGATCGCAATGGCGTGTACGTCGATCTCGGCGCCAATGCCGAAGGCTTCATCGCGCGCGAGGAGATGATCCCGCGCGAGCCGGTGCGCTCGCAAGATCGCATCAAGGCCTACCTCAAAGAGGTGCGTACGGAGCCGCGCGGCCCGCAATTGTTCCTGTCGCGCACGGCACCGGAATTCTTGATCGAATTATTCAAGCTGGAAGTCCCTGAAGTCGGCCAAGGCTTGATCAATATCTTGGCAGCCGCCCGCGATGCCGGCGTGCGCGCCAAAATCGCCGTGCGCAGCAACGACCCACGCGTCGATCCGGTGGGCGCGTGCGTGGGTATGCGCGGCTCGCGCGTGCAGGCGGTCTCCAACGAGATCGCGGGAGAGCGCGTCGACATCATTCCATTCGATGACAACAATGCGCAGTTCGTGATCAATGCCATGGCGCCTGCCGAGGTGACTTCCATCGTCGTCGACGAAGATTCTCATTCGATGGACATTGCCGTCTCCGAGGACAAACTCTCGCAAGCCATCGGCCGCGGTGGTCAGAACATCCGTTTGGCAAGCGAATTGACCGGCTGGGAATTGAATGTGATGAGCGAATCGCAGGCCGAAGCCAAGAGCGAGACCGAGTCTCTGGCGTTGCGCGAAACATTCATGAAGCAGCTGGATGTTGATGCGGACGTCGCGAGCATTCTGGTGCAAGAAGGCTTCTCGACCATCGAAGAAATTGCCTATGTGCCGGCCAGCGAATTGAACGGCATCGAAGAATTCGACGAGGAAATCGTCAAAGAGTTGCGCACCCGGGCGCGCGATGTGCTGTTGACGCAGGCGATCGCCAGCGAGGAATCGATGGACGGCGCCGAGCCCGGAGCGGATTTGATTGAAATCACCGGCGAGACCTTGGGTAAAACGTTGGCGCGCAAGGGCGTGCGGACGCGCGATGATTTGGCGGATCTGGCGGTCGATGAACTGGTCGAGATGGGCAGTATCGATGAGAAGAAGGCCGGCGAACTCATAATGAATGCCCGCAAGCACTGGTTCGCGGAAGAAGCTAAGGTCTAGGAGCAAGTATGGCAGACGTAACCGTCGCACAATTCGCGGAAGTTTTGAAGGTTCCGGTCGACCGGCTGCTGCTGCAGCTGGATCAAGCCGGCATCAAGGTCGACGGCGCCGAAGACATGATCAGCGAGGATGCCAAGCATGAACTGCTGACGCATCTGCGCCGCAGCCACGGTCACGACGAATCCCAAGGTGATGCGGCGCCGCGAAAAATAACCCTGCGCCGCAAGTCGCAATCCGAGTTGAAACTGGCAAGCCCGCAAGGCCGTGCACGAACAGTGAATGTCGAAGTGCGCAGCAAGCGCACCTACGTGAAGCGTGAGGTGCTCGAGGATCAGGCGCGGCATCAACAGGAAGAGATCGACAAACAACGCGAGACCGAGGAGCAGGCGAAAGCCGCTCTGGAGCGCGCGGAAATCGAGCGTCTGGAGAAGGAGCGCCTGGACCGCGAGCGCCAGGAGGAAGAAAGCCGGCGGCGCAGCGATGAAGAAAATCGCAAGCGCACCGCCGAAGAAGAGGCGCGCCGCGCTGCCGAAATTCAGGCGCGCGAAGTGGCGGAGCGGGAACGCAAAGCGGCGGCTGCAAAGCCCGGCAAGGCGTCGCGCGAAGTGGTCGACGACAAATCGACGCGCTACGGCCGGCAGGAGCTGCACATCGTCGGCGATGTGAGTTCGCGTCATAAAAAGAAGAAATCGCGCGACGGACGGCGGCGCTCGATGGGCGGCGACGCCGACACCAAGCATGGATTTGAGATGCCCACGGCGCGGGTGGTGCGCGAAGTGGCGATTGGCGAGGCGATGACCGTGGGCGAGTTGGCGCAAAAGATGGCCGTCAAAGCCACGGAAGTCATCAAAGTCATGATGAATATGGGCGTGATGGCCACGATCAATCAGATGATCGAACAGGACACGGCCGTCTTGGTGGTCGAGGAAATGGGCCACACGGCGCTGCTGCGCAAAGAAAATATCATCGAGGATGACCTGCAAGGCGAAGCGGATGCCTCTCTGGAGGTGTTGCCGCGTCCGCCGGTCGTGACGGTGATGGGGCACGTCGATCACGGCAAGACCTCGCTGCTCGACTACATCCGGCGCAGCAAGGTGGCAGCTGGCGAGGCGGGGGGCATCACGCAGCACATCGGCGCGTACCACGTCGAAACCGCCAAGGGCATGGTGACTTTCCTGGATACGCCCGGCCACGCGGCATTCACCTCGATGCGCGCTCGCGGTGCGCAGGTCACGGACATCGTTATTCTCGTCGTCGGCGCCGACGATGGCGTGATGCCGCAGACCGTGGAAGCCATTCAGCACGCGCAGGCGGCGAAAGTGCCCATTGTTGTGGCGCTCAATAAAATGGATAAGCCCGAGGCCGATGCCGAAAAGGTCAAGCAAGAGCTGACCAAGTACGGCGTCATTCCGGAAGAGTGGGGCGGCGAAAATATTTTCGTTCCCGTATCGGCGCGCACCGGTCTAGGCGTCGATCAGCTGCTCGACAGCATTCTATTGCAAGCGGAGGTTCTTGAACTCAAGGCGCCGACCGCCGGTCTTGCCGCCGGATACGTGATCGAATCGAGCCTGGAGAAGGGCCGCGGCGCAGTCGCAACGGTATTGGTATTGCGCGGCACCCTGAAGTTGGGCGATCCGCTGCTGATCGGCCAGGAATTCGGGCGCGTGCGTGCGTTGTTCGATGAAGCCGGACATCCGGTCGATGCGGCCGGGCCCTCCATCCCCGTGGTGGTGCTGGGTCTCTCGGGCGCGCCGAATGCGGGTGATGAACTGCTGGTGGTAGAGAGCGAGCGCAAGGCTCGCGAAGTGGCGATGCATCGTCAGTCGAAGTCGCGCGATGTGAAGCTGGCCGCTAAAGCAACCAACATGCAGGACGTGTTCTCGACCATGGGCGAGAGCAAGGCGGACCTGGTGCAGATCTTGGTAAAAGCCGATGTGCAGGGCAGCGCCGAAGCGCTACGCGATTCTTTGAATGGCCTGTCGACGACGGAGGTCGCCGTAAATATTGTTGCTTCCGGGGTTGGCGGGCTGACCGAGTCGGACGTGACCCTCGCGGCCGCGTCGAAGGCACGCATTATCGCATTCAACGTGCGTGGCGATGCCGCGGCACGCGCGGCGATCAAGGATCACGGCGTGGATGTGCGCTACTACAGCATCATCTATGAAGCCATCGATGACATCAAAGCCGTGCTGACGGGCATGTTGTCGCCGGAGGTGAAAGAGCAAATCGTGGGATTGGCCGAGGTCAGGAGCGTGTTCCGTTCGAGTAAATTTGGAACGGTTGCCGGGTGCATGGTCATCGACGGCTATGTGCGGCGCAACTTCCCGATTCGCGTGTTGCGCAACAACGTCGTGATTTTCGAGGGTGCGTTGGAATCCTTGAAGCGCTTCAAGGACGATGTCACCGAAGTGCGCGCGGGCACCGAGTGCGGTATCGGCGTGAAGAATTACAACGACGTCCAGGAAAAGGATCAGATCGAGTGCTATTCACGTGTCGAAATCGCTCGAACTTTGTAAGGCGCTGCGCGAGCAAGGAACTCGATGCCGAACAAGGTTAATCCTCGGGCCAGACGCTTGGGTGAGCAGATCCAGCGCGAGCTCACTGAGCTGCTGCGGCGCGAGGTCAAGGACGAGCGTATCGGCAACGTCACGATAACCGCCGTGAATGTCAGCGGCGATTTACGCACTGCGCGGGTTTACTACCTGGTATTCGGTAAGGATGGACCCGACCCAAAGGTGCAGCAGGGCCTGACGAGCGCGGCGGGATTTCTGCGCAATGCCTTGTCGAAGTCGCTGATGATTCGCTATACCCCCACCTTGACGTTCGAACTCGACACCACGATTGAGCATGGCGTGCGCTTGACCCAACTGATCGATTCATTGAAAAAACCCGAAGGTTCCGGCGTGGAAACGCCCCGCGTGGCAGCGCCGGCACCGGCGAGCGATACGGGGACCGATGAGCACGACCATATTATTGACGAGGGCTAGGAACCTGTCCGGTCCCGAAGGGTTGGTGCCAACGCGGCTCACGCGGCTCACGCGGCTCACGCGGCTCACGCGGATCACGCGGACAGGCTCCTGATGCCCGTCGACATTCACGGCATTCTCTTGCTGGATAAGCCCTTAGGCGTGAGTTCCGCTGGGGCGGTTGCGCGGGTGAAGCGTCTGTTCGATGCACGCAAGGCCGGGCATACCGGATCGCTGGATCCGCTCGCTTCGGGTCTCCTGCCAATTTGCTTCGGCGAGGCCACCAAGTTCGGCACGCAATTGCTGGAAGCCGACAAGACCTATCGCGTGACGGTGCGGCTCGGCGAGCGCACGCCGAGTGCGGATCGTGAATCCGAGGTGATCGAGACACGCGCGCTGCCCGCCTTTTCGCGCGACATTCTGGAGCGCGCGCTGACAGCTTTTCCGCGCGATTACCAGCAGATTCCGCCGATGCGCTCCGCTCTGAAACAGGCTGGCAAGCCCTTGTATGAATACGCACGCGCCGGCATCACCCGGGAGCGCGCGGCGCGTGCCATCACCATTCACGAGCTGCGGTTGCTCGACTGGCAATCGCCCGATCTGTGCTTCGATGTGCGCTGCACAAAGGGCGCCTACATTCGTGTGCTCGCCGAGGATCTGGCAACGCAGCTCGAGACAATTGGCCATTTGGCGGCCCTGCGTCGACTCGCCGTAGCGCCGTTTAGCGCCGAGCCGCAATGGACCTTCGAGGCTTTAGAGGCATTGAGCCTGGAAGAGCGCCACCAGGTTCTGCTGCCGGTGGACGCCGCCTTGTGCGCCTGGCGGCGGTTTGACCTGCCTGCCGGAGGAATAAGCGCCCTGCGCCAGGGCCAGTCGCTCAATGTAACCGTCGAGCTTCCCGGAATGGTGCGTATCTACACGGCCGACCTGGGGTTTTTGGGCTTGGGTGAAATTGGAGCGGCCGGCCAATTAAGGCCGCTACGCTTGATTTCCTCGGCGACGAATCGTGCTTGAGAGCGGGTGCTGTGACGCGTACAATGCGCGGCTTCTTAAAAGGTCCTAAGTTATTGATTGAGGGTTCGATTTCAATGCCACTTACTCGTGAAGAAAAGACGGGCGTCGTCGGTAAATTTCAGCGCAGCGCGCAGGATACCGGATCTCCCGAAGTTCAAATTGCCTTGTTGTCCGAGCGCATTAACGGCTTGAGTCAGCATTTCACCACGCACAAAGCCGACCATGCATCGCGTCGCGGACTGCTCAAGATGGTCAATCAGCGCCGCAAGCTGCTCGATTACTTGAAGAGCAGAACGCCGGACAAGTACACGCAATTGGTCGAACGCTTAGGGTTACGCCGCTAACAGGCGCCGCTGCAGGCGCTTTGCGTCTGCGTCTTTCACGTCGGATTACGCAAAGGGGCTCTAAGTGAGCGCTATCAAAAAAAGTTTTAAATACGGGGATCACACGGTAACCCTCGAGACGGGCGAGCTCGCCCGCCAGGCCGATGGTGCCGTTCTGGTTTCCATGAGCGACACGGTGGTCCTGGTGACCGCGGTGGGCTTGAAGAAGGCCACACCGGGCCGTGATTTCTTCCCGCTCACCGTCAATTATCAAGAAAAAACCTACGCCGCGGGCCGCATCCCGGGCGGATTTTTCAAGCGTGAGGGCCGCCCCACGGAAAAGGAAACGCTCACCTCGCGGCTCATCGATCGGCCGATTCGGCCGCTGTTCCCGGAAGGCTTCATCAACGACGTGCAGGTCGTCGCCTCCGTGATCTCCGTGAATGCTGAAGTGGATCCGGATATTGCCTCATTGATCGGCGCCTCCGCGGCCCTGGCGATTTCCGGCATGCCGTTCTTGGGTCCCATCGGCGCTGCGCGCGTCGGATACATCGACGGCAAGTACGTGTTGAACCCGACCACCACGCAATTGGCGACCTCGAAGCTGGATCTGGTCGTGGCAGGCACGAGCGAAGGCGTGTTGATGGTTGAATCGGAGGCCGACGGTCTCAACGAAGAAGTCATGCTCGGCGCGGTGACCTTTGGCCACGAGCAAATGCAGATCGCCATCAAGACCATCAACGAACTGGCGATGGAAGCGGGCAAACCGAAGTGGACTTTTGTCGCGCCGGAAGCGAACCAGGAGCTGCAGTCAGTGGTCGGCGTATTTGCCGAATCGGCTGTCGCCGCCGCGTACACGCTCACGGAAAAGATGCAGCGTTACGCCAAGATCAAGGAGATCAAGAGCGCAGCGGTCGAGGCCTTGAGCAAGGGCGAGAGCCCGAAGTTTACGGCCGAGCAAGTCGGCGCCGAGTTTTCCAATCTGGAATATCGGCTGGTACGGGCGAAGATTCTCGACGGACAGCCGCGAATCGATGGACGCGATACCAAGACGGTGCGCGCCATCAATATTCGAACCGGCGTGTTGGCGCGAACTCACGGTTCGGCACTGTTCACCCGCGGTGAAACCCAGGCCTTGGTCGTGACCACGCTGGGCACGGGACGGGATGCGCAGATCATCGACGGCTTGATGGGCGAACGCAAAGAGCCGTTCATGCTGCACTATAATTTCCCTCCTTTCAGCGTCGGTGAGACCGGCATGATGGGCTCGCCGAAGCGGCGCGAAATCGGCCACGGCAACCTGGCGAAGCGCGGTGTAAAAGCGGTCATGCCAGGCGTCGATAAATTCCCGTATGTCATTCGTGTCGTCTCCGAAATTCTCGAGTCGAATGGCTCGAGCTCCATGGCGTCGGTGTGCGGCACCAGCCTCGCGCTCATGGACGCAGGCGTGCCGATCAAGGCGCCGGTTGCCGGCGTGGCGATGGGCTTGGTCAAAGAAGGCGACCGCTTTCAGGTGCTGACCGATATTCTGGGCGACGAGGATCATCTCGGCGACATGGATTTTAAAGTGGCGGGCACCAAAGATGGCATCACCGCGCTACAGATGGACATCAAGATCACGAGCATCACGCGCGAGATCATGAAGGTCGCATTGGATCAGGCGCGCGACGGCCGCCTGCACATTTTAGGTGAAATGAACAAGGTCCTCTCCAAGCCGCGCGAGAACATGTCGGAATGGGCTCCGACCATCATTACCTTGAAGATCGATCCGGAGAAGATCCGCGATGTGATCGGCAAGGGCGGCGCGGTCATCCGTCAGATCACCGAAGAGACCGGTACCTCCATCGATATCGAGAACGATGGCACAGTGAAAATCGCCTCGGTGCAGGGTGCGGCGGGTCGTGAGGCCCAGCGTCGCATCGAGTTGATCACCGCGGACATCGAAGTCGGCCGGATTTATGAAGGCAAAGTCGCGCGACTGATGGATTTCGGCGCCTTCGTGACTATTTTGCCCGGCCGCGACGGTCTGGTGCATATCTCGCAGATTTCCGAGGAGCGCGTTGAGCGCGTCGGCGATAAACTTAAGGAAGGCGACGTCGTGCGCGTCAAGGTGCTGGAGGTTGACCGGCAGGGCCGCGTGCGGCTCTCCATGCGCAACGTCGACGCGGCGTAAGGGTCGCGGCAGTTCGAGCTGCCGCGCGTTCCCGGGTGAGGCTGGCCTTATGGCTAGCCGTCTCTGCCTAAATTCGACGCGACTCGCGGACGCGGCACTTCTCCGCCGGCCACGGTCTTCACGCGATCTCGAAGTTGCGGCGTTGGCTGCTGATTCACGAGCTGTTTCAAGCTCTGTTCCAAGTGCGCGCTCACCTGGCCTTGCAGGACTGTGCCGTAAGAACGAATCACGCTGACCATGAATTCCTGACTCAAGATCGGCTCGGCCAAATGCTCCTGTTCGGCGATGACTTGCAGCAAAATGCTGCGCGTAATGTCGGCACTGTTTTTCTTGTCGACAACGACGAATTCTATCCTCTCGATCACCAGGCGTCTGATGTCAGCCAGCGTGATGTACCGGCTTTCGACCGTGTCATAGAGGCGTCGATTCGGATATTTTTTAATCACTCGCGGTTCGCTCATGGGGCTCCTCGCTCGTGTTGGCCGGTGCCACCGGAGGATGCCGGTCCGCGCCAGTCCACGTCTGATCTACCTTAAGAACTTCAAATCAAAGAATAGCGCAATGCAGCGCTAAGGCAAATCGGCATTTTTTCTTAAGAATATTAGCCCTTTACGGCCAAATCGAGACGTCTTGGGACCTTGTTGAGGCTCCATTGCGCCATCGCCCAGCGCCATGCCTCGGAGATTGTGGCAGAGGCAAGCGTCGGTGGCGGTGCCAGCCCC
This sequence comes from Steroidobacteraceae bacterium, assembly GCA_039924385.1. GTDB lineage: Bacteria > Pseudomonadota > Gammaproteobacteria > Steroidobacterales > Steroidobacteraceae > Bog-1198. Next base: position 31,080 of record JBDTAV010000125.1, on the reverse strand, counting down.
AGCAGCGAAAACACCGACTCGAGCTGCGGCAGGGGAGATTCGGCGCTCAGGTGCACACTGCGGCGGGACTTGGCGAGCTTGCTGCCGTCGGCTTCCGTCAGCACCGGCACATGCGCGTAGCGGGGTTCGGCGAGTCCCAACAGCCCCTGCAGGTAGATTTGCCGCGGCGTGTTGTCCAAGAGGTCGGCACCGCGCACGATGTGGGTAATGCCCTGCGCGGCGTCATCAACCGTCACTGCAAGCACGTAGGCATAGATGTGATCGCGGCGTTTCAGAATGAAATCGCCGACGGCGTCCGCCACGTTCTGCCGGTATGTTCCCTGGATACGATCCGTGAACTGCACCTGCCCGGCCTCGACGCGCAGGCGGATTGCCGCGGGCGTATCCGGGCTAAGCTGCCGCGTGCGGCAAGTTCCGGGATAGCGCAGCTCATCTTCCAGCTGCGCCCGGCTGCAAGCGCAGGCGAACGTTCGCTGTCGTGCATTCAAGACGGAAAGCGCCTCTTCGTAGCACTCGGCGCGATCATATTGGCGAGTAACCGCTCCGTCCCATTCGAAGCCGAATTGCTCCAGGGTGCGCAGGATCCCGTCGGCCGATCCTGCCACTTCTCTGGGACGATCGAGATCCTCAATGCGCAGCAGCCAAAGCCCACCATGTGCGCGGGCGTCCAGGAAGCTGGCGACCGCCGTGTAGAGTGAGCCTAAATGCAGATCGCCCGATGGGGTCGGGGCAAAGCGGCCTATATAGGGCGGCCCGCACCGAGGCGGTGCAGTCCTATCGGTAGCGGTCGTCGCGGTCGCCGTATTGCTTTTCGCGGCGCTCGCGCCGCTCCTGCGCTTCGACCGAGAGAGTCGCGACCGGGCGGGCCTCCAGCCTTTTGATCCCGATCTCTTCGCCGGTTTCCAGGCAATAGCCGTACGAACCGTCTTCGATGCGCTTGAGCGCTTCGTCGATTTTGCGAATCAGCTTGCGCTCGCGGTCGCGTGTCCGAAGCTCGAGGCTGAACTCTTCCTCTTGGGTGGCACGGTCATTGGGATCGGGAAAGTTGGCAGCCTCGTCTTTCATGTGCAGCACGGTGCGATCAACCTCCACCATGAGGTCTCGTTTCCAGGTTTGCAGAATGCGGGCGAAGTGCTCCAACTGCTCCTTGTTCATATATTGCTCGCCGCGGCGGGCAATATAGGGCTTCACATTGCGCGGGCCCGCCAACAAACTGGCGGTCGTTGATCCCTCAGCATCGCTGTCCTCGTCGTTTTGGAATGCGCGCGGCATTACCAGCGGGCGAGGGTCAAACTTCACGGGTGCAATTCTTTCCGCTGCGACTTTCGGCGCCGGCGTGGGCACGGGCTTGAGCGCCGCAGGTTTTGCCTGCGGTGCTTTTGTGATAGCAGGCTTTGCGCTCACGGGTTTGGTTGCGGGTTTGGTCGGTTTCACTGTTACCTTCGATGTGGCGATTGGCTTTGCTTTCGTCGGCGGCCGCGCCGCCTTCTTAGGAGCGGCTGCTTTATGAGTCGCTTTTTTGGGTGTCGCCTTACCTGGCCGCTTAGCCGCTTTATTTGGTTTCTTCGAGGGCATTTGAATTCTCCGCCTCCTAACGAAAGAGCGCGCGATTATACCGACGCATTCAGGCCTGTACAGAGCGGCGGCAAAACATATTTTGTGAACTCAAGCTCATGATTGGAAAGCAAAAACTTTCCCGTCCGGGGGCCTGCCTGGGGTCTGCCAGGCGGACCTTGGTCCCAACGGGCCCGAACCCCGTATTCCTAGGGCAGATCGACCGGCGCGGCGGCGAGCCAGCCTGCGGCACGGTGTTCCGCCACGACGGTGGTATAAATGCCGCCACGCACGTTGAATTTGGCCACAATCCGCATGAATCGGGGCGCCGTCGCCGCTACCAGATCGCGCAAAATTTCGTTGGTCACTGCTTCATGGAACGCGCCGCGGCTGCGGAACGACCAGATGTAGAGTTTCAGGGACTTCAATTCGACGCATCGCAGGTTTGGCACGTACTCAAGTTCCAGCGTCGCAAAGTCGGGCTGGCCTGTTTTCGGGCATAGGCAGCTGAACTCCGGGATGCTCATCCGGATGGTGTAGTCCCGCTCGGCTGCGGGATTGTTAAAGACTTCAAGACGCGAGGTTGGTTCCGTCATCAGGAATCGGGCGCTCTTAAGGGGTTTACCTATGTGACGTTTACTTTACACTACGCGCCACAAGTGGCCCACGACACCGCGTGAACAATGCGTTTAACGAAACTCAAAATTGCCGGCTTCAAATCGTTCGTCGACCCGACGACCGTCACCTTTCCCAGCAGCCTGACCGGAGTGGTGGGCCCGAACGGCTGCGGGAAATCCAATATCATCGATGCCGTGCGCTGGGTGATGGGGGAAATCTCCGCGAAGCATTTGCGCGGCGAATCGATGGCCGACGTAATTTTCAACGGCTCCTCGTCGCGCAAGCCGTTGGGCAACGCGTCGGTCGAATTGGTGTTCGACAATTCCGATGGAAAGATCGGAGGCCCCTACGCAAACTACAACGAGGTGGCGCTAAAACGCGCGGTAAGCCGCGACGGCACGTCCGACTATTTCATCAATGGCCTCAAGGTGCGCCGCAAGGACATCACGCAGCTGTTTCTTGGCACGGGATTAGGCACACGCAGTTACGCCATTATCGAGCAGGGCATGATTTCGCGAGTGATTGAGGCCCGGCCCGACGACTTGCGCGCCTTCCTGGAAGAGGCGGCCGGTATTTCCCGCTACAAGGAGCGGCGCCGCGAGACTGAAAGCCGCATCGGCCACACGCGCGAGAATCTGGATCGGCTGAACGACCTGCGCGAAGAGGTGGAAAAACAAATCCGTCACTTGCAGCGTCAAGCCGCGACCGCGCGCCGTTACCAGACGCTCAAAGAGGAGGAACGCAAGCTGTCCGCGGAATTGCTGGCATTGCGGCTGCAAAGCCTCGATGTGGAAGCCGGGGTTCGCGATGCGGCGACCTCGGGCTGCGAGACCGCGATGCAGGCAGTGCTCGCGGATTTACGTGAAGCCGAAGCACAAATTGAGCGCATTCGCGCCGATCAATCGGCGAAGGCCGACGCGTTGAATGCGATTCAGGGCCGCTATTACCAGGCGGGCGCCGAGGTGACGCGGATCGAGCAGGGCATCGAGTATGCATGCGAGCTGCGCGCGCGCCAGCGCGCCGACCTTGAGCAGATTGATGCGCAAACCGCCGAGCTGGACCGGGTGGTGCAGCTTGACCGCGTGCAGATGGAAGCGCTGTCCATGGAGCTCTCGACCATGGTGCCCGGACTGGACCAGGCGCATGAGCGCGAACGAGTTGCATCTCAAGCGCTCGAGCGCTGCGAGCAGGCGCTGACATCGTGGCAGTTCTCCTGGGACAACCACGCTCAGGCTGTGGCGCTGGGGCAGCGCGAGACGCAAGTGGAACGAGCGCGCATCGAGCAATTGGAAAGCCAGCAGCGGCGGCTGCTGCAGCAGCGGGAGCGCCAAGACGCGGAGCGCGAGTCGTTTGCGCAGCTTCAGCCCCAGACCGCGTTGGAAACCCTGACCGAGCGTGCCGATGTCGCGCGCGCGGCGGGCGAGAGCGCCGCAGCCGAGCTGCAAGAACTCTTGTCAAAGATCTCGATAACGCGTGAAAGCGAGCGGCAAGAGAGTCAGGCGCTCAATTCACTCCGTGCGCGCCTGCAACAGGCGCAGGGAGAGCAAGTTTCGACCGAAGCGCTGCAGCAGGCGGCACTCGGTAAAGCCTCGGGTCGAGTCACACAATGGCTCAAGTCTCAATCCCTCGATCGCCGCCCGCGCGTTGCTCAGCAGCTGCGCGTGGACAAGGGTTGGGAGCGGGCCGTGGAGACGGTGCTCGGCTCTTACCTCGAGGCCGTGTGCGTTGATGCTTTGGACAGCGTCACCGATCTGCTGGCGAGTTTCGACGGCGGCTATTTGGCGGTCGTCAGCATGGGCGAGGGCGGCGGCGCGTACGCAGCCGCTTCGCTGCAGGCCAAGGTGCAAGGCGCGACCGTGCTCGGCTCGGTGCTATCTGCGGTCATGACCGCAGATACGCTCGGCGAGGCGCTCGCGTTGCGGCGGCAGCTCAAGGCTGGCCAGTCCGTGGTGACCCGCGATGGCATTTGGCTGGGCAACGATTGGCTGCGCGTGTCGCGCGACGCGGACGCGCATGCCGGCGTCATCGAGCGTGAAGAAACTCTGCGCGACATCGGCGTGCAGGTGAATTCGCTGACGGGGGAAGTGAAGCGACTGGAAATTCGTTTGGAAAATTCCCGTGAGCGAGTCCGTGAGCACGAAGACCGCCGGGAGCGCTGCCAAACGGAAGTGAACCGTCTGCACCGGGATCATGTCGACCGCCGCGCCGAACTAAGCTCCGCGCAGTCGCGCACCGAGGATGCGGCACGCCGCTTGGAACAGCTCGAGTCCGAGCTTGCCGACGTGCGCGTCGAATTAGCGCGCAGCGAAAGCGAACTGCGCGCCTCGCGCGCGCGCATGGAGACCGCGATCGACGCCCTGGCAGCGCTCGAGCCGCAGCGCATGGAACTCGAGCAGGACCGCGAGCGAATGCGTGCGGATTTAGGCGAGGCGCGAAATGCGGCCACGGCGGCGCAACAGCATGCCCGCGAACTGGCGGTTCAAGTGGAATCGCGTCGCTCCTCGCACGCCGCGCTGATCACCACCGTGGGCAGACTGGAGAAACAGCTCGAGGATTTGCATGTGCGCCGTCTGGAGTTGCTCGGGCAAATCGCCGAGGGCGAGGCGCCCATTGCCGAGGCCGAGGCGCAGCTGGAACGCGAATTGCGGCAGCGCGCGGAGGTCGAGGCGGAGTTGCGGGCCGCGCGTATAGCCAGCGATGAATTGGACGGCTCGCTGCGCGAGCACGATGCCGCGCGCTATGCCGTGGAGCAGCGCCTGGAAGCGGCGCGCTCCAGCCTCGATGACGCACGCCTGGCGGCGCAGCAGGTGCGGATACGCCGCGAAGGCGTGGCGGAACAGCTCACCGCGACGAATTTCGAATTCGCTGCGCTGGTCGCGCAAATCGCGGCCGATGCCACCGTGGCCGCATGGGAATTGCAGCTCGAGGACGCCAAGGGCAAGATCGAACGCCTGGGGCAGGTCAATCTCGCGGCGATCGGCGAATTCAAGGAGCAATCCGAGCGCAAGGAGTACTTGGACCGGCAGTGCAAGGATTTGACCGATGCATTGGAAACGCTCGAGTCAGCGATGCGCAAAATTGATCGAGAGACCCGCACCCGGTTTCAGGATACCTTCGATCGCGTCAACGCCGGATTGAAGGAGAAATTCCCGCGCCTGTTCGGCGGCGGGCATGCGTACCTCGAACTGACCGGCGAGGAGTCGAACGCCGCGGGCGTCTCCGTCATGGCGCGCCCGCCCGGCAAACGCAACAGCACCATCAGTCAGTTGTCGGGCGGTGAGAAGGCCCTGACCGCCGTTGCGCTGGTGTTCGCCATTTTTGACCTGAACCCGGCGCCGTTCTGTCTGCTGGACGAAGTCGACGCGCCGTTGGATGAGAACAATGTCGGACGCTTCTGCGACATCGTGCGCGACATGTCGCGCAGCGTGCAGTTCATTTTCATCACCCACAACAAGAGCACCATGGAAATGGCGTCGCAGTTGGTTGGCGTCACCATGAATGAGCCAGGCGTCTCGCGTCTGGTATCGGTGGATGTCGATGAGGCTGTACGCATGGCAGCGATGTAGCGCATAAATTTCATGGCTTCCGAGCTGCGTTGGATTTTGTTGGCTTTGAGTCTGGTGTTGCTTGCCGGCATCTGGTGGTGGGGCAGGCGCCGATCATCGCAGGCCCCGGGCGATGCGCAGCTACGCGAGATCACACCGACTCTCGAAGCACAGCGCCCCGCGGCGGCGCCCCGCGAGATTATTCCTGAGGAGTCCGAGCCTCAGATCGAGCCTGAGACCGAGTGGGGCGTGCCGCCGTTCGAGCCGCTCAGCATCCGCACTCAGGACTATGAACACGTTCCGGTGCTGGACGGCCCCATGATGGTGAGCGCGGATCCCGCGCCGGTGCTTTCGCCGAGCGCGGCGGCCCTCTCGATGAGTGCGGCACCCGCTGCCGCTGCGGCCGTGCGGCGCGTTCCGACGCTGCAGCCCGAATCCCCCGATCGCAACAGTGGGGCGCCGGCGCCCAATGCCAGCGAGCAGCAGAAAATCGTGACGGTGCGCGTCTGCGCGCCCGGCGAGATGCGCTGGTCCGGCGCCACACTACTGTCGGCTCTGGAGCTGCATGGCCTTGCCTACGGACGCTACCAAGTCTTTCATCGCCGGCATGTGGATGGCCGCAGCTTGTTTTGCGTCGCCAGCTTGATCGAACCCGGAACGTTCGATGTGGCACGCATGTCGACGGAAGAGTTTCGAGGCGTCACGCTTTTCGCGGTGCTGCCGGGGCCGGTCGAGCCGCTCCTGACGGTGGATGAGTTGCTGGGCGCTGCGCGCGGTCTAGCCCAGGAGCTGTCGGGCATGGTGCAAGACAATAAGGGCATGCCGCTCTCGCCGCAGCGCGCGGCGGCGCTGCGCGATGATGTCGCGCGCTTCCAGGCATCGCTGCCCCGCGGCTGACTTTTTGTGTGCGCTGATAAATCAACCGAGCCACCCAAGAAGGCTGCGGCGCGCGCCGCGCAATTGCGGGAATTGCTGGAGCGCTACAACTATCGCTATCACGCGCTCGACGACCCCGAAGTTCCGGATGCCGAGTACGACAAGCTCATGGTTGAACTGCGGGCGCTGGAGACTGAATTTCCGCAGCTGTTGATTCCCGACTCACCGACCCAGCGCGTGGGCGCCACCCCGCTTTCCGCTTTCGGCGCCGTGAAGCACCGGGTGGCCATGTTGTCCCTGGATAATGCCTTCAGCGACCAGGAGGTGCGCGATTTCGATCGCCGCATTCAAGAACGGCTGCAGAGCAGCGGCCCCATGCGTTATTCAGCGGAACCGAAACTAGACGGTCTGGCGGTCAGCGCTCGTTACGAGAACGGCAGTTTCGTGCAGGGCGCGACGCGCGGCGACGGTGAAACGGGCGAGGATATTACACAGAATTTGCGCACCATCAAGGCGCTGCCGTTGAGGCTGCGCGGCGCGAAATTTCCCAAGGTGCTCGAGGTGCGCGGCGAAGTCTTCATGCCGGTCGCCGGATTTCGCCGCTTCAACGACGAGGCGGCGGCCCGCGGCGAGAAAAGCTTCATCAATCCGCGCAACGCGGCCGCCGGCAGCTTGCGCCAGCTGGATCCGCGCATGACCGCGGCACGGCCGCTCGACCTGTTTATTTACGGAGTCGGTGCAATCGAGGGCGGCGAACTGCCGCCCTTTCACAGCGAGTCTCTGAAGCAATTGCGCGCGCTGGGATTCAAGATTTGCCCGCAGGCTGCGGTGGTCGAGTCAATCGAGGGATGCCTTCAGTACTATCGCGAAATGGGCGCGGCGCGCGCGACGCTGCCCTATCAAATCGATGGCGTGGTTTACAAGGTGGATGATGTGAATCTGCAGCGCAAACTGGGATTCATTTCGCGGGCGCCGCGCTGGGCCATCGCGCATAAATTTCCGGCCGAGGAGGCGCTCAGCGTGATACGCGGCATTGAATTTCAAGTGGGCCGTACCGGTGCATTGACGCCCGTGGCGCGCCTGGAGCCGACGTTCGTCGGCGGCGTCACGGTGAGCAATGCAACGCTGCACAACATGGATGAATTGGCGCGCAAGGATGTGCGTGTTGGCGATACCGTCGTCATCCGCCGCGCCGGCGATGTGATTCCCGAAGTAGCCCGCGTGCTGCCTGAGCGCCGCGTGGCCGGCGCGCAGCTGGTGGCGCTGCCGAGCTACTGCCCCGTATGCGGCAATCCGGTCGTGCGCGAGGGCGATCAGGCGGTGGCGCGCTGCACCGGGGGCCGCCTTTGCGCGGCGCAACGCAAAGGGGAGCTACAACATTTCGCCTCGCGCCGCGCCATGGACATCCAGGGGCTGGGCGATAAGTTGGTTGAACAGCTCGTCGACAGCGATTGTGTGAAAACGTCGGCGGATCTGTTTTCCCTGACGGCGGACCGGCTGGCGATGCTCGAGCGCATGGGCGAGAAATCCGCGCTGAAACTGCAATCAGCGATCGCGTCGGCAAAGCGCACGACCCTGCCAAGGTTCCTGTACGCGCTCGGCATTCGCGATGTGGGCGAAGCCACGGCGCTGGCGCTGGCGCAGTATTTCCCTGAAATCGCCGAGCTGCGCCGTGCCGGTGAAGAGGACATACAACGCGTGCCTGACGTGGGCCCGGTGGTGGCGAAGCAGGTCGCGACCTATTTTCGCAATGCCGACAATGCCGCCGCCGTCGATCGCCTGCTCGCAGCGGGAATCACGTGGCCCCGCATTGCGTCGGTAAGCCGCGGCGGGACCCTCAGCAATAGGAGCTTCGTTCTGACCGGAACTTTGAGTTCGCTGACCCGAGATGAAGCCACGGACGCAATCCAACGATGGGGCGGCAAGGTGAGCGGCAGCGTCTCGAAAAAAACCGACTATGTGGTGGCGGGTGCGGAGGCGGGATCCAAGCTCAAAAAAGCCGAGCAACTCGGTATTGAGGTTCTGGACGAGGCGGGCTTCTTGAAGCTATTGAAAACGCAGCGGACTTTTTAAGTCCGCTGCGTTTCGAGTGCCTCTGATTACAGCGATTTATCGATTTTTGCCGTCTTCTTCAGGCTGTCCACATAGGACTGCAGTTTCTTCTGCATCACGCCGTTGCTGACTTGCTGCTTGACCTGCGCGAACGGCGGCGGCGTCGTTTCGCGCGTATCTTCCAGCTTGATGACATGCCAGCCAAACTGCGTCTGGACGGGCTCCATTGTCATTTCGCCTTTTTTCAGGCCCTTGACAGCGTCGCCGAACGGCTTGGCCATGCGTGCGAGGGTGAACCAGCCGAGATCGCCGCCGTTGGCCTTGGAGCTGTCGGTGGATTGTGCCTTGGCGACATCTTCAAATTTCGCGCCACCTTTTATTTTCTTGATGGCGGCCTCGGCCGCTTCCTTGCTGCTCACCAGGATATGGCGCGCGTGATACTCCGTCTTATCCATGCTGGTGACGGCCGAATCAAATTCGGCGTGCAATTCCGCGTCAGTCGGTTCCTTGTCTTTCAAGTACTTCGCGGATTCCGCATCCGCCAGCACCCGCATACGCACCACTTTGAGCTGCGCGGCGACGTCCGGATCCTTTTCCACGCTTTCCTTCTCGCCTTGCAAGGCAAGCAGCTGCATGTTGATCAATTCATCGAGAACCTGGTTCTTCTGCTCGCTGGTAAGATCGCCGGGGGGCCGGCCGCGCAGCAAGCTCTTCAAATAGGTGTCGTACTCCACGCGCGAAATCGGCGTCCCATCGATGGTGGCGACCGGCGGGGTGGCAGGCGCCGGCGTCTTTTCGGGCGCCACGGGCGCGGCCGGTTGGCCTTTTCCACAGGCCGTCATCACAAGGGCGAATGCCGTCACGGTGGCAATACGGATCCACGGTGTGCTCAAAGATTGGCTCATTTGTTCCTCTACGCAAAAAAAAAGCGACTACGGCCATACTGGCCAGCGCGCCCGGGGGCGGCAGTTTAGCCTCAACAGACCGATCTCACCAATTTTTGATGCATTTCCCGCGTGTAAACGGCCATTGCTGCGCCGCAACATCGGTCTTTGTCAAGATTTGTCGGGCGGCAGCGCCTCAATCGCCAGGGCATGGATATCGCTCTTCATCAGATCATCGAGCGCCGCATAAATCAGCCGATGTCGAGCCACCGAGGATATGCCGCGAAACGCTTCTGCGACGATGCGAATTCGGAAGTGACTTTGGCCGCCGGCCGCACCAGCATGGCCCTCGTGCAAATGGCTTTCATCCTCCACGGTCAGCTGCGCCGGGGCAAAACGCCTCTCCAAGCGCTCACGCAAGCGCTGCGCGCGGTTGACCGTCTGCGGCGAGGCCCTGCTGGCAAGCCAGAATATCTGTGGAAGCATGAAGATCAGCGTCGCCCCGGGAAACACAAAGACATGGAAATTGATCCATTGGCTTACGGCATAGTTCTGCGCCACGTACAGATTCAGGATGGCGAAAGCGGCAAACCATGCCGCCCAGAGTAGGTTGATCAGCAACCAGACGCGTGCGGAGACCGCCACCGGTTCGGGAAACGCGGCCTCGAGCAGGCGGCGCACCAGCGGCTGTTTGCCGATCACCATGCTGCTGAGGAGCACCGCTGAAGTTAACCCCATCAATACCGTGAACTTCCACTGGATAAAGCGCTGATCCCGCAGCAGCAGTGTCGCAGTGCCCAAGACCACCACCACGCACGTCGTGATGATATGCATGGTCTTGAAGCTGCCGGCGCGCAGCCGATGGATCACCAGCTGCAGCACACAGGCAACAATCAATGCGCCGGTGGCCCAGTAAATGTCCCTCACTTTAAACGTCACGAAAAAGACGATCAGCGGCAGCCATTCGAGCAGTTGATTCATCCGCGTATCATAGCCGACGTCATGAGCATCTATCTGCAACTGCACCCGGTCACTCCGCAACGCCGCTATATACGCCAAGCGGTGGAGGCGCTGCGGCGCGGCGCAGTGATCGTTTATCCGACCGACTCTTGCTATGCGCTGGGCTGTCATATCGGCGACAAGGCGGCGCTCGAGCGCATCCGCGAGATTCGCCAAACGGATCGCAATCACCACTTCACGCTGGTGTGCCGTGATCTGGCGGATGTGGGCAAGTACGCCCTGGTCGACAACTGGCAGTATCGCTTGCTGCGCACGCATACGCCGGGACCCTACACTTTTTTGCTCAAGGCCTCGCGTGAGACGCCGCGGCGCTTGAAGCACGAACGCCGCGGCACGATTGGCCTGCGAGTTCCGGACCATCCGGTGACGGCGATGCTGCTGAGTGAGCTGGGTGAACCAGTGATGAGTTCGACCCTGCTCCTGCCCGGCGAGGAACTCCCACGCACTGATGCCATGGAGATCTATGAGCGGCTCGAACATAGCGTCGACATGGTTTTGGACGGCGGCAATTGCGGCCTGATCCCGACCTCGGTCATCGACCTGTCGAGCGAGCGCGCTGTCGTAGTTCGCGAAGGGCGGGGAGATGTCAGCCCCTTTGCGCCGACGGCCACCGTATAATGCGGCTGGATGCGGGCAATGATGCTCGTAGTGAATTTAAATAATGAGTGCAAGCATTGGATTTATCTGTATTTCTTTACGTCATCTCGATCTGGGCGATTCCGGTTTTATTCGCCATCACTCTGCATGAGGTGGCGCATGGCTGGGCGGCGCGTTATTTCGGCGACCGTACAGCGCAATTGCTCGGCCGCCTGAGCTTAAACCCACTGCGGCACGTTGATCCGCTCGGCACGGTGGTGATCCCGGGAGCGCTGCTTGCTCTTGGGTTTTACCCCCCGCTCGGTTGGGCGAAACCGATGCCGCTGGAAACCAGCGGCCTGCCTCATCCGCGCCGCACGTTGGTCATGGTCGCGCTCGCAGGCCCCGCCGCAAATATATTGATGGCCATTCTATGGGGCGGGGTGTTGACGCTGGTGCTGCAGATCAGAAGGGGGCAGACCCTGGATAATTGGGTGCTGCTCATGGCACAGGCCGGCATCAAGCTCAACGCCATTCTGGCCGTGTTCAATCTGTTGCCAATCCCGCCGTTGGACGGCGGCCGCGTACTGGTCGGTCTGCTGCCGGCGCGGTTAGGCGCAGCGCTCGAGAAAATCGCGCCCGCCGGCATGTTCATAGTGGTGGCACTGTCGGTGCTGGGATTGCTCGGATGGCTTTTCAGTCCAGCGTCGCGCGCCGCCGGCCGGCTCATCCACGTCTTGGGCATCGGGATTTCCGCATGAGCGTCCCCGCACAAAATCGGCGCGTCTTGTCGGGCATGCGCCCCACGGGGCAATTGCACTTGGGCAATTATCACGGTGCACTGAAAAATTGGATCGAGCTGCAGTATCAATACGAATGCTATTTCTTCGTCGCCGACTGGCACGCGCTGACCACTGGTTACGAGGACACTTCGAAACTCGAGGAAAACACCTGGAGCATGGTGATCGACTGGCTGGCGGCGGGGTTGAACCCGGGCGTCGCGACGCTCTTCATCCAGTCGAAGGTGCCCGAGCACGCGGAGCTGCATTTATTGCTGTCGATGATAACGCCCTTGGGCTGGCTGGAGCGCGTTCCGTCCTACAAGGACCAGCAGGCGCAACTGGCGGATCATGACTTGAGCACCTATGGATTTCTCGGCTACCCGTTGCTGCAAAGCGCGGACATTTTGCTGTATCGATCGCAGTACGTGCCGGTCGGCGAAGACCAGGTCGCCCACGTCGAAATCACGCGCGAGGTGGCGCGGCGCTTCAATCACATCTATGGCCGCGAGCCCGAATTCGAGCAGAAGGTGGAGAAAGCCATCAAGAGCTTGGGCTCGCGAAACTCCGCAATGTACCGCTCGCTGCGCAAGGCGTTCCAAGAAAAAGGCGATGACGACGCGCTCGCCAAAGCGCAGGCTTTGGTGGAGGCGAATGCACGGCTCACCGTGGCCGATCGCGAGCGCCTGCTCGGTTTTCTGGAGGGCGCGGGAATCGCGATTCTGCCGGAGCCCGAAACATTATTGACCAACACGCCGAAGGTGCCGGGGCTCGATGGACGCAAGATGTCCAAGTCCTACGGCAACACGATTGGTCTGCGCGAGGATACCGACTCGATCGTTAGAAAGCTCAAGACCATGCAAACCGACCCGGCCCGCGTGCGCCGCACCGATCCCGGCGATCCCGATAAATGTCCGGTTTGGGATTTGCACAAAATATATTCGACCGCCGACACCCAAGAGTGGGTACAGAAGGGGTGCCGTTCCGCCGGAATCGGTTGCTTGGAGTGCAAGTCACCGCTCATCGAGAAAATCGTGGAGGAGGTGTCGGGCATTTCCAAGCGGGCGCAGGAGTTCGAGGAGAATCCGGACCTGGTACGCGGTATCATCGCGGAGGGGTGCGAGCGGGCGCGGACCGTGGCGCGCGACACCATGGATGCTGTCCGACAAGCTATGGCCATGAACTACAGATGAAACCTGAATTGACGCTGGTTCAAAACGTGCCGCCGCCGCCGCCGGTCAGCGAGAGCGCGCCGGCACAGGGTGAAATGCCGTTTGCGGTCGTGGAGGGCCAGCCCATTATCGAGATGCCGCGAGATTTGTACATTCCGCCGCAGGCGCTCGAGGTGTTTCTCGAAGCGTTCGAGGGACCGCTCGACATGCTGCTGTATCTCATTCGGCGGCAGAATCTGGATATTCTCGACATTCCGATCGCTGAAATTACCCGCCAATACATGCGCTACATCGAGTTGATGCAAGTGCTGCAGCTCGAATTGGCCGGCGAGTATCTGTTGATGGCTGCAACGCTCGCAGAAGTGAAGTCACGCATGCTGCTGCCGCGAGTCGGCGCCGAGGACGCGTCAGAGGAGGCGGATCCGCGCGCGGAGCTCGTGCGCCGTCTGCAGGAGTACGAACGCTTCAAGCGGGCGGCGGAGGGCATCGACCGGATGCCGCGGCTGGAGCGCGACACATGGATTGCCTCGGCCGAATTGGTCGATCGAAAAGTGGTGCGCATTCCGCCGCAGGTGACATTGCAAGAAATGCTGATCGCGTTTCAGGACGTGTTGTCGCGCAGCGACATGTTCGCCCACCATCACGTGCAGCGTGAACCCTTGTCAGTGCGCCAGCGCATGGCGGATGTACTGACCTCGCTGCAGACCAACGCCTTCGTCGATTTCGTGCGTTTGTTTACGCCGGATGAGGGACGTCGCGGCGTCACCGTGACCTTTGTGGCCATTCTGGAACTATTGCGCGAGGGGTTGATCGAAATAGTTCAATCCGAAGCATATGCCCCATTGCATGTGCGCCTGGGCAATCCAGCCCGGAACCTGTCGCTGGTTGCCGACGACGGCGCCGCCAACGATGATCTAGCGAGAACCCAATGAACCAGCAATACGTGAAGAATGTAGTTGAAGCAGCACTGCTTGCGGCGGGCCGGCCTCTGACGCTGGAGGAGCTCATGAGCGTATTTGACGAACGCGACGGATCGATCGCCGATGAGGTCAAGGGCGCGCTGGCGACACTGGCGCAGGAATATGAATCGCGGGGACTGGAGCTGCTGGAAGTGGCGAGCGGCTTTCGCATTCAAATCAGAGCGGCGGTTGCCCAACCGGTGGCGCGTCTATGGCAGGAGCGGCCCGCCAAATACTCGCGCGCACTGCTCGAGACCCTGGCATTGATTGGGTATCGCCAGCCGATCACGCGCGGAGAAATCGAACAAATTCGCGGCGTGGCCGTGAATCCGAATATCATCAAAGCCTTGCATGAGCGAAACTGGATCCGCGTGGTCGGTCACCGCGACGTGCCGGGCAAGCCGGAACTGCTCGGCACCACGCGAGAGTTTCTCGATTACTTCAGTTTGAAGAAGTTGGACGACCTGCCGACCCTGGCGCAGCTGAAAGAACTCGAGGATTTGCGCGTGCAGTTGACGTTGCCCGGAGCCGAGGCGCAGGTCTTGACCGATCCGCAAGAGCCCCTCGATGCCGCGGCGGAAATCGACCCACAAGCGGACGATGACGAAGAGCCGAGTGCGGAGAGCGCCGCGCCGCGAATCCAAGGCTTGGTTGCACGTGGCGCACAAGATGACTCCATTTGATGGCCGGACGAGCCAAAGCCGCGCCGGCACGAAAGGGCGCATTTCCACGCAAAACAGACGCCCCGCCTAAAGACTTGCCGGGTGGCGAGCGCGTGCAGAAGCTCTTGTCTGCGGCGGGCATCGGCTCACGCCGTGAAGTGGAGCGCTGGATCCGCGAATCGCGGCTGAAAGTTAACGGCGAAGTTCCCGAACTGGGTGCGAAGCTGACCGCCAGGGACCGCATAACCCTGGATGGCCGTCCGGTGCGATTGCATACGCCCGCCGTGAAACAATCGCGGGTCCTGCTGTTTCACCGCTCGCCAGGCGAGAACCTGGATCTCAAGGCCGCAACATCGCGTGCCGCCGAGCATTTGAACCTGCCGCGCTCGTCCGGGCGGTGGCTGGCGATTCAGCCGATGCCGCCCGTTGACGGAGGCTTGGAGATTCTTACCGATGATGGATCGTGGGCGAATCGCGTGTCCCGGGGCGCGCACGCATTGACCATCGACTATGTCCTGCGAATGCGCGGTCCATTGAATGAGGCTCTCGTCGATGAATTCCGCGCCGCCACGGATTGCGAGGGCGAGGCGCTGAGCATTCTCGAGGCCCAGGCAAAATACGGCGAAGGCTTCAATCATTGGCTCAACGTGACCGTGCGCGCGACCCGTTCGGCGCAGGTGCGGCACTGGTTTGCGGCTCGCGGCATCATTGTGAGCCGCCTGATGCGCGTGCGCTTCGGCCCTGTGCATCTCGCGCATGATTTGCCGCGAGGCCATTCCCGCGCCATGCTGGCGAGCGAGCGCAACGCGCTGATCAATGAGATCGACGCGGCCAAGCTGCCGCCGCTATCGACCCCGGAGGCTGTTTAGAGCTTTCCTGGGATTCGATCTGCTACGCGGACTTCACAGCGTCGACCACAATGGAAATGGGGCGCGGACGATCCGCAACACGAGCATCGTGATCGGGAGTTCGCTGGATGTACCCTAGGCTGTAGTCAATCGGATCCAATTTGAAAGTGCCGTCAGCGTTGGTGTATTGGACATAATTTATCGCCCCGTGGGCAGCGAACAAACTTTCACCGAAGAGATCACGGACAATCTCTATTTTTGGAAACCACACATGTCCGCCTCCGATGACCCGCCCGTCGACGAATTTACCGCCGCCACCGGGATCGAACACGATCTCTCCGCGCGGCCCTCGCTGACATCGCTGGATATTTTGGTCGGAATGATAGTCAGGGAGACTCAGGCGAAATAAGCCGCCGGGCGCAAGCACGCGGTGTATTTCGTTGAACATCGGCGCAATCTTGCCGAATTCAATATGCTCAAAAACATCTTCGGACTGAAATACTTCAACCGAGCCATCAGGAATGGGGAACGGCTCGGTGACATCATGGTGGATGTTTCGCGTCGACCCAAAGAAGGGAGTAATACCCAGGTGCGTCGCATATTGCGGTATGGCGCGGCGTAGTTTGCCCGCATAGAGCTTCCTCGAACTGCGTGCCAGGAAATCTTCCCACGAGGGGAAAGAGAGCGGTCCGTAGCGGCACAAAATATAGTCCGCGGCGTCCACGTAACGATAAATCTGTTCGTTCACTTGCACCCCATGTTTTTACCATAGGAAGACGCTCCGGTGCGTTGTAATAATTACCCTGCATTCGTCGACATCTTGCGCCGGTATCAGCGCCGCAGGTGGATAAATAACGGGGTTGCCGCTATGGTGTATTGGCCTGAATCCACAGCGCCGCTGCTTGCTGCCTACCGGTAAATACCCCTTCGGCAGCGGCTGGAACCGAAAGCATTGTTCAATATAAGCGCGCAGGAATGGCAAATCTAAGAAAGAGCACTGTATGGTCCGTCGCGGAATTCGCCGCGGTGGTCGTGATCCAATTGTTCGTCATGCGCTATATTGTCGTTGTGCTCGGAGTCGGCGCGCTGGGCATCTGGTCGGTTCTCATGTCCGCTGCGCAACTCGCGCGTTTCTTTGATCTTGGAGCGTCTGCCGGAACGGGACGATTTTTGGCAATAGCCAGTTTGGAGCAAAATACCCGCCAGATAGAAAATATTTTAGCGACGATCATTTATATAACCATACCCATGTATTTGTCGCTTTCGGCGATTCTGTTTTTCCCTCTTCGCGGAGCCTTGGCGCTCGTGTTGAAGGATCAGGCGTTAATCGAGGGCCGTCACTTATTGATTTACGCTCTGTGCTCCTATGTCGCGCAAGTCCTATCCGGCGCGTTCGCCGGCTCACTGATAGGACTTCACCTCAGCTTTCGCAAGAGCCAAATAGCAATTGCGGCGATCACCATTCAGGCGATCGTATCCGTGGCTCTAATCAGGCGCTACGGACTGCCGGGGCTCGCGATTGCGCAGATCGCAAACTATTCGTTCACTATTTTCATGTCGATTCTCATTTTGAGGATGACCGTGGGTGTCCGGTTCAAAGGACTGTTGCGTTTCAATTGGGAAACGATTCGCGAGATCATGGCTTTTGGAGTCGGGATTCAAGCATCCTCAGTGGCATGGGGCGCGTTCGAAAGTTCGATTCGTTTCATCATGTCGCGGTTCGCCGGCGTCGAACAGGTCGGCACCTATGAAATTGCTTACAGGATATCCAGCCAGGCGCGCGTACTAGCCTTCTACGTCAGCCAGTCGCTCGCTCCGATGTTCGCGAGTCTCGGTGCGACCGACAAACAAGGATTGCTGGCCTTTTACCGCCAGGTATACGCTCGATATATTTTGTTCGCCGTAGCGGCGGCCGTCGCCATCATTGTTCTCTCGCCACTTACAAGCTTGATCATGTTGGGCCGAGTCGATGGGATCTTCCTGTTGTTCTCGGTCCTGACTGCGTTGGGCACCATGGCCCACATAGTGGCGTCTCCGTCGGAGCTTACGGCGGTTTCCGTGGGCCTGTTTCGGTACAATGTAGCGGGAATATTTGCGGCGCTGATTGTCATGTTGCTATTCGGTCCCTTGCTTGGTTATTTGTTCCACGGGCCCGGTGTGGCGTCGGCAGTGCTATTGGCGGCGTTGATTGCCGTTTCGATTCCGCTGTTCTTCAATAACGGAGCCTTGAATTTGCCGCGTCTCCCGGCATTCCGGCGAGATTTGGATCTCGCCGGATTGATCGAGAGCATGCGCTGGCCAGGCAGGGAATCCAAGAAGCGGAGCGTGCTCGAATGATTCTCGAGGACTTGATCACGATCACGATTACCACCAGGAACCGCCCCGACGATCTGGCGTTTACCCTCGAGAAACTCATTTCGCTCGAATTGGCGTACCTGCCTCTCATCATTGTAGACGACGCGTCCGACACCTCCATTATTTCTGATGATGTGGTGAATAAATTCCCCAGAATCAAAATTGTTCGCAACGCGGTTCAACGAGGACTGATTTCAAACCGCAATGATATGGCCTTATTGGCGCAGACGCCGTATGTCGTGAGCTTGGACGATGATTCGTGCTTCAGAGATGTGCCCGATTTGGCGGGCGCGGTCGAGTATATGGCGCAACAACCGCGCTTGGTGGCCTTGCAATTGAACAACGTCGACATTAATTTCGGTGAGGAAGCGGTAAACGGCTCCGAACCTTACCGAGTGCAGACCTACACCGGTTGCGGCCATCTATTGAAGCGCGAGATATTCTTGGGAATAGGCGGATACCGAACGGACTTTGTGCACATGGGCGAAGAAGTGGATTTTTGCCGCAAAGCGTGGAAGGCGGGGTTGGAAGTTCACATGTATCCAAAAATAATAGTCAACCATAGGCGAACGCCTGTGGCTAGATTTCCGGCGAAAAATCTCTATTACCTGACGCGCAATCTCCTGATCATCAGCTATTTGCATCTGCCTTTGGCGGCGATGATGCCGAAGCTGTTTTCCAATGCCCTGTTGAGCTGGTGGCAACATCTCAGGCGGCGATATCTTTGGTCCAGCGTGTTGCGGGGTTGGATCGATGGAATAAAATATTGTATTGCACATTTTCCCGAACGTGCGCCGATGTCCGGGCGTCAATATCGGGAATATCGGCGCGCGCCGGTTTCCCGTTAGCACGCGCCGGATCGCTGATTAGTTGGCCGGCGGGTTCTTCGAGGCCTCGAGCAATTGCGCCAGGTATTGCTGCCAAACAGCGGCCCAAGTGTGGGTGCCATGGCCATGCGTCTGCGCCGAAGCAGGCAGCAATATGAAGCGGCCGTTCTTGACACGTTTGATTTCGCGCTCCGCGATGCCAAGTTCCGGCGGATTGACGAAATCATCGGCTGAGTTGATCTGCAGCAGCGGCGCCTTGATTTTTTCCAGGCCCGGCGCAGGGTCATAGTCTCTCGAAGCGTTGACCTGGTACAGAAAATCATTGGCGTCTAAATTTTCCATCTCCAGCGGCATGAATTTTTCCAGGAATTCGTCGGCCGCATCCCGGGTCGGCAGGGTAAGCTGCATCTGAATGGGCGCGCTGCCTGCGATCAAGAGCAGCCCTGCCGCCGTGCGCAGGGCGCTCATGGGCTCGGTTGTATAGTCGCCCTTCAGCCACTGGGGATCATCGCGAATGGCATCCATGGTCAGATCGCGCCACAGACGGTTGCGTCCCGCGATCTGCACCGGCAGACAGGCCAGCGGCATGAGCGCGTCCATGAAATCCGGATAGGCTTCGCCCCACATGAAGGACTGCATACAGCCCATGGAGGTGCCCATGACCAGGCGCAGATGGTCCACATTGAGGCCCTTGGTGACCAGAAGGTATTGCGCCAGCACCATATCCTGATACGAATACTGCGGGAATTTCATCCGCAATCCGTCGCTCGGCTTGCTGGAATTGCCGTGACCGATGCCGTCCGGAAGGATGATGTAGTACTTGTTCGTGTCCAAGAGCTGTCCTTTCTTGAACAGCACACCGGAAAATCTGTCGTTGATCAGGCTGCGGCCCGATCCCCCGGTGCCGTGCATGATCAGCACGGCATTGGTGACGTGGCCCAACAGATCCCTTTTGGGCTTGCCGAAATACGTATAGTGAATGCGCAGCTCGGGCAGTGCTTCTCCCGACGCGAAATGGAAATCGTGTATGACGTAATCGCCCTCGAGCGGCCGTGAATCCAGGTCGGCAGCGTGGCTGACTGCTCCGGCGCCCAGACAGAACGATGCCAGCAAGGCGCCCGAGTAGAGTTTGCGTAATTCCATCCGTGTGTTCCTTCAGATTGCTATTGCGCGTCTATGAACTGACCATCAATACCGCGACCGCGTTCGCTCAGCAAGTACAAAAAAGGACCGGTCACGGATTTAGCCGCGGGCACGGTGTTGGGATCTTCCGCCGGATAGGCGGCGGCGCGCATGGCGGTGCGCATCCGACCGGGATTCACGCTGTTGATGCGGATGTTGGGTTCGCGCTCCAACTCCTCGAACAGCATGCCGCGGACGGATTCCAGCCCGGCTTTTGACACCGCATAAGAGCCCCAAAACGGCCGCGGCTGCTTCACCACGCCGCTGCTGACAAAGATGACCGAGGCGTCGGCGGATTGGCGTAAATCCGGCAATAAAACCTGCGTCAGAATGAAGGGCGCGGTTAGATTCACATGTAAAACCTTACACCAGGTCGGTACGTCATATTGCTCGAGGGGTGAGCGGTCACCCAGCAGCGCCGCAGCGTGGACCAAGCCGTCGAGCTTGCCGAATTCCGTGCCGATGGTGCGCGCAAGCGCGTCGTATTCCACCGCGGTCGCCAGCGCCAGATCCAGGGCCGCGATGGCCGGCTGCGGTGCGCCGAGCGCCTCGATCTCATCGTAGACCTTGTCCAGCTTGGCGCCGTTGCGGCCCGACAGGACGACGGTGGCGCCGGCGCGCGCACATTCGATCGCCAGCGCCCGCCCGAGTCCGCTGCTGGCGCCGGTAATCAGGATGACGCGTCCCTTGAGCAACGCGCCGTCGGGAAGGAAATCGCTTGGAATCAATTGCGGCATCTGTTTATCCATGGGCGCGGCGCGCCGTCGACCACGCCAGCAGCATATCCTGCACGCGGACAGACTCAAGGTTTGACGTGCGCCGCTGCAAATGTTTCAGCCCCAACGCCGCCAAAACCAGCAGGTGACGCTGCCGCGCGCGGCAAGTCTCGGGCAGCGCCAGCGCGGCCGTCTCATAGCTTCGTGATGCCCGCACGCGCAGCTGCTGCAGGTAGTTTTCGAGTTTCGCCGGCGCCTGATCGGCGCAGAGATCCGAGTTGTCCAGCCCCGCCGCCAGCAGCTCTTCCACCGCGAACGGTACGCGCCCGTGGCGCGCCTGGCGCCGACAGTCGCGCGTTACGCGAGCCAGATAGTCGGCCTTCGCCAATGCCCGCAGGCAGTTTTCCAAGGCTGCCTCGTCGGGACGACCGTCTGAGGCGAGCCGGGATGCCAGCCCCAGCGGCGCCGCGCGCAACGCCCAGCTATGCGGCTCAAGATCCGCGCTTCGTTCCAGCGGCACGCCGCTCAATTCAGCAAGCGATGCATCGACGGCGTGGCTCAAGGGAGTGAAATCGGCTTCGCCGGCCCGCGGCAGCGCCGCCAGATACCGGCAAATCGGATGGATGGGCCGGCGGTCGATGAGGCGCTGAATCTCTTCCTGCCACCAGGCCAGCTTGATGCGCGAGGCGCTCGCTTCGGTACCGGGATCCATCAATGCATTCCATTCGGCGAGCAGGGCATACACGCCGAGCAGCGGCGCGCGCGAAGCCGAGTCGGCGAACAGCCAGCTCCAATAGCGCACCGATCCCAACGGAATGGCGCGTGCTCGATAGGTCGCATCAAGTGTCTTGAGAGCTGGGCTCATCGGGAGTTTCGCGCTCGCCAGGTTCGGTGCGAGGCGTACGGGCCAAGCTTTCGATGGGCTCGACGGGCTCGATCTCGCGGCTCACGCGTAAGCCTAAGGATTCGAACCGGCGGGCGGCGGGCAGTACTTGTTGTTCCAGCGAGCCCACGGCGCGGTTAAAGGACTCGACGCTGCTGCCGAGTGATTTTCCGAGCCTGCCCAAGTGTTCGCCGAATACCGCCAAGCGCTTGTACAGCTCTTCACCCAGTTGCCGCACTTCCCGGGCGTTATCAGCCAGGACTGTTTGTTTCCAACCGTATGAGATCACCTTGAGCAATGCGATCAAACTGGTGGGCGTTGCCAGCATGATGTTCTGGCGCATCGAGTCATCGAGCAAGCCCGGATTTTCCTGCAGTGCCGCCGACAGAAACTGATCTCCCGGGAGAAAGAGTACGACAAAGTCGGGGCTGCGCTCGAACTGCGACCAGTATTGCTTGGACGCCAACTCGCGCACCCGGGCGCCGACAATCCGCGCATGCCGGCGCAATTGGCTGTTTCGATCCTCATCACTCTGTGCCTCGACTGCCGCAAGATAAGCATCCAAGGGCGTCTTGACGTCAACCACGATGTCGCGCTGTTCCGGCATGTGCACGACCATGTCGGGCCGAATGGCGCCGGAATCCGTGGTCAGATGCTGCTGCTCGGTGAAGTCAACGTGCAATGTCATGCCGGACAGTTCAACCACCCGCCGCAAAGTGATCTCGCCCCATTGGCCGCGCACACCGGGACGACGCAGGGCCGTGACCAGATTGCGGGTCTCGCGCGACAGCAAATTTTGGCCGGTCGCCAGCACGTCCATTTGTGTTTTCATCGATGCAAAGGAATCGATGCGATCGCGCTCGATTGTCTGAATTTGCGCTTCGGTTTTGGCCAATGCCTCGCGAATCGGCTTTACCAGAGACTCGATTGCCGATTCGCGCTCCTTCAACAACTGCGAGGCATCCTGCTGCTGGCGGGTCAGGCGTTCGCGTGCGAGCTGCAGGAAGACTTCGCTGTTGCTATGCAGGCTCTCGCGCGCCAATTCGCCGAAGACGCCCTGCAATTGCTCGCGCGCGCGCGCCGCCGCCTGTTCGCGTTCCGCACCCAATAGATCCTCGCTCTTGAGCCGTGCGCGCAGCACCTCCAGTTCGATGCGCAGCGCCTGCTCGCGGCGCGCGCGCCAAATCAGCGCCGCCATGCCGCCCAAGACAACACCCACGAACAGAGCGAGCCACAACCTGAGGTCATTCATAAGCGCCCGCTCGCCTTCAGCCAATCCAAAAGATCCAGGGGCCGGGTCAGGTAGCCATCGCCGCCCCAACGGGTCGAATCCTCGTCGGCCCGCAAATAGCCGTAATTGGCCACCAATGCGGGCATGGCGGCGGCATGCGCGGCCTGCACGTCGCGTTCCGCGTCGCCGACGTAGATGCAGTCGCTGGGAGCTGCTTCCGCCAGCGCCGCGGCGTGAATCAGCGGCAAGGGATGCGGTTTGCGCTCCGCCAGGGTATCGCCGCTGACGACGCAGGCGAAACGCGCGCGCAACCCCAGTTCCGCCAGCAACGGTTCGGTGAGCCATGCCGCCTTGTTGGTGACGATGCCGCATTTGATGCGCCAACTTGCCAGGGCCTGCAGAACCTCGTCCATCCCCGGAAACAGCCGCGTCTCGCGGCTGAGCGCGCTGCGATAAATCGTTAGGAAGCGTTGCTGAAGCCGCAGTGCGTATTCTGGGTCCGCATCCGGGAACCCGGCTTTCACGACGCGCGCGGCGCCGTGGCTCACCGCGCTGCGAATCTCATCGTAGGGCATCGGAGCGAGCGACTCCTCGGCCCGCAGCGCATTCAGTGCGCCGACCATATCCGGCGCAGTGTCGAGCAAGGTGCCGTCCAGATCAAATAACACCGCTATGAGCGCCATATCAGGCGGAACGCTTGAAGTGTGCAAGATAATTGATGCCGGTGTTCGGTGAGAGCCGAAAAGCACGCGTCAACGGGTTGTAACTGATGCCGGTCAGATCAACCAGTGTCAGGTCCACTGCGCGGCCCCAACGGGCCAGCTCCGAGGGGCGTATGAATTTCAAATATTCGTGCGTGCCCCGGGGCAGCACCCGCGCGAGGTATTCCGCGCCGAGAATGGCCACCGCAAATGCCACGGGCTTGCGGTTCAGCGTCGAGATGATGACATCGCCGCCGGGCCGGACGAGTTGCGCCAAAGCGCCGAGAATCGCCGCGGGATCCGGAACGTGTTCGAGCATTTCCATACAGATGACCAAATCGAAGTTCGAAGGCTGTGCAGCCGCCAGCTCTTCGGCCGCTATGGCTCTATATTGGATTTGGATCTTGCTTTCCAGCGCGTGCAGTTCCGCCACATCGAGAACTGCTTGCGATAGGTCAATCCCCAGGACATTTGCGCCGCGGCTCGCCATCGACTCGCTTAAGATCCCCCCACCGCAACCCACGTCGAGCACTCGCGCGCCATTTAGGGCTGCTGCCTGCTCTACATAGCGCAGGCGCAAAGGATTCAATTCGTGCAGCGGCCTCGACGGTCCGGCCGGGTCCCACCAGCTCATCGCCAACGCGCTGAACTTGGCAAGCTCTTCGGGATCGGCATTTTGTGTCGCAGGATTCATCGGTTAACCTCGCGCGGCCATGCGTGCGGCCCAGGCTTGGGAGCGCGCGGCCACTTCGGACCAGTCGAGCCGCGTGAGTTCCCCGCCGGCAAGCAGTTGGCGCCCCGCAACCCAAACATCGCTCACGATGTCACGAGCGCCGCCGAAAACCAATTGCGCGAGCGGATCGCCCACGGGCTGCGTCCCAGGACCCGATAGATCGACGCAGCACAGGTCGGCCCATTTCCCCGGTTCCAGGCTGCCAACCTCGTTTTCCAGCCCCAGTACGGCGGCGCCGCCGTGCGTTGCCGCGCGCAGAGCATCGCGGGCGTTGGTCAATAGCGCGACGATTTTCATGTTGCCCCAAATGTCGTGGCCCAACACCGCAGCGCCGGCACTGCCGATGCCGAGCCGGACGCCGGCGGCAGAAAAAGCCGCGATGGGTGGCAACCCATAGCCGCGCTTCAACTCGCCTTCCGGGCACACCGTGACCGAAATGCCGGTGCGCCGCATGAGGTTCAAATCCGCTGCATCGAGCTGCACCATGTGCGCGGCATTGAGCGCAGGCGTCAGCAATCCTAGATTCCATAGACGTTCAAGCGGCCGCATGCCATGCGCCGCAACGCACTCGTCGATGTCGCGGCTTGATTGGTGCAGGTCGATCATGATGCCGGCATCCAATTCATCGGCCAGCGTCGCGAGACGCGAGAAAGTCGCATCGCTCAGCGTGTTCACCGCGAGCGGCGCGAAAGCGGTTGAAATCAGGGGATCATGCTTGTGCCTGTCGCGCAGTTCGAGCGAGCGCGTCAATGACTGGGCGCCATCCTTCGCCCAAGGCGTGACGCTGTCGGCGACGGGCATGCCGAGCATGGCGCGCATTCCCTGTTCATTTGCCGCTCTTGCCGTTTCTTCCGGAAAGTAAGAGCGATCGCAGAAACAGGTGATTCCGGACTTGAGCATTGCCGCGATGGCCGCCAAGGTTCCATCGCGCGCGAAATCTGCACTGGCTTCGACTCGCGCCGCCGCGCCATTTGCGCCGCGAGCCAACAGCGTGGCGGCGTCGGACAGCACATTGATCATGCCGGGCATCAAAAGATGGGAATTTCGCTGCAAAACCGCCGTGGCGGAATAACGCTCGGCCGCAACTGCGCGCGGTAAAATATCGAGGATTCGTCCATCGCGCAGCAGCAAGGAATGATCCTCGAGGACCGTGTTTCCGGCGGTCATCGGGGCAATCCAGGGGGCCTCGATGCGTAAATCGGCGGGGGCAATCGGCATGCCGCAAGTATATCGGCAAATGCAAGACACCTATGGATATGTGCTAGAATTACGCCATGTTTCAGACCTGTCGTGCCTCCTCTAAACCCACTAAATAAAGTCCGATAACTCACCGGACTCTCGCAAATGGCCGAGATCGCACGCGAAATATTGCCCGTAAATCTCGAAGACGAGATGCGCAAATCCTATCTCGATTACGCGATGAGCGTAATCGTCGGCCGCGCTTTGCCCGACGTTCGCGACGGCCTGAAGCCGGTGCATCGGCGCGTGCTGTACGCGATGCGCGAGCTCAGCAACGACTGGAATAAAGCCTACAAAAAATCCGCGCGCGTGGTCGGCGATGTCATCGGCAAATATCATCCGCATGGCGATGCGTCGGTGTATGACGCGATCGTGCGCATGGCGCAAGAATTTTCGATGCGCTATTTATTGGTCGACGGGCAGGGGAATTTCGGCTCGGTAGACGGCGATCCGCCCGCGGCAATGCGCTACACCGAAGTGCGCATGTCGAGATTGGCCGGCGAATTGCTGGCTGATATCGACAAGGAAACGGTCGATTTCAACCCCAACTACGATGAATCCGAGAGCGAACCGGCGGTACTGCCGGCGCGCATCCCGAATCTGTTGGTCAATGGATCCTCAGGGATCGCCGTGGGAATGGCGACCAACATACCGCCGCACAATTTGACCGAAATCATCACGGCGTGCATCGCGCTCATTGAAAATCCGGACATCACCCTGGCCCAGCTGATGCAGATCGTCCCCGGTCCGGATTTTCCGACGGCGGGATTCATCAACGGCGCCATGGAGATTGTCTCGGCGTACAAGACGGGACGGGGCCGCTTGCACATACGCGCGCGAACCCACTTCGAGGATGTCGGCAAGGGCGAACGCCAGGCGATCATCATCACAGAACTGCCTTACCAGGTTAACAAGGCGCGCTTGATCGAACGCATTGCGGATCTGGTCCGCGACAAGCAGATCGAAGGCATCGCTTCCGACGGGTTGCGCGATGAGTCCGACAAGGACGGCATGCGCGTCGTGATTGAATTGAGGCGCGGCGAGGTTCCTGAAATTCTGCTGAACAATCTCTATGCGCAGACCCCCATGGAGCAGGTGTTCGGCATCAACATGGTGGCCCTCGTCGATGGCCAGCCGCGCCTGCTCAGCCTCAAAGAGATGCTCGATGCGTTTCTTCGGCATCGCCGTGAAGTGGTTACCCGACGAACGGTGTACGAGCTGCGCAAGGCGCGCGAACGCGGACATGTCTTGGAAGGCTTAGGCATTGCCCTCGCCAACATCGATGAGATCATTGCCGCCATCAAAGCCTCGCCGTCGCCCGCCGAAGCCAAGATCGCGCTGATGGAACGAATCTGGAAGTCCGGCGCCGTGCCTGAAATGCTGGCGCGCGCCGGCGCCATCAGCACCCGGCCAGATGGCGAAATTGCCGCGCTCGGCATTGTCGAAGGCGGCTATCGGCTGACGGACACGCAGGCGCAGGCGATTCTGGAAATGCGCCTCAACCGGCTGACCGGACTCGAACAAGACAAGATCATCGGCGAATACCAGGAACTGTTGGAACAGATCCGAGATCTGGCGGACATCCTCGCGCGCCCGGAGCGCCTCCTTCAAGTAATACGTCAGGAATTGGAATTTATCCGCGATACTTTCGGCGACAAGCGCCGCACCGAGATTCTGGTGAATCACGAAGATCTCACCACGGAAGATCTCATTTCGCCTGAAGACGTCGTGGTGACGCTATCGCATGGTGGCTATGCAAAGGCGCAGCCGGTCTCCGACTATCAGGCGCAGCGCCGCGGCGGCCGCGGCAAAGCTGCCACCAGCGTCAAGGATGAGGATTTCGTCGACAAGCTGTTCGTGGCGAATACTCACGACACGCTGCTGTGCTTTTCGGACCGGGGCAAGCTTTACTGGCTCAAGGTCTATCAGTTGCCCCAGGCCAGCCGCGGCTCGCGCGGCAAGCCCATCGTGAATCTGCTGCCTCTTCAGGAAGGCGAGCGCATCAGCGCCATGCTGTCGATCAAAGAATTCGAAGAAGGCAAGTTCGTCTTCATGGCAACGAGTCTCGGGACTGTGAAGAAGACCTCGCTTGCCTTGTTTTCGCGGCCGCGCGCCAGCGGCATCATTGCCGTCGCGCTGGATCCGGGCGACAAGCTGGTGGGCGTGGCCATTACGGACGGCACCAAGGACATTCTGCTGTTCACCACGGCCGGCAAGGCGATACGTTTTGTCGAGGAAGAAGTACGCGCGATGGGCCGAGAGGCGGCCGGCGTGCGCGGTGTGAAGCTCAGCGATGATCAGCGGGTCAATGCGTTGATCGTCGCGCAGGACGGCTTCATTCTCACGGCATCGCAGAACGGCTTCGGCAAGTTGACTCCCTTGGAGGATTTCCCGAAGCACGGGCGGGGCGGCCAGGGCGTCATCGCGCTGCAAATCACCGACCGCAACGGCATCATGGTTGGAGCACTACAGGTAAGCCTGGACGACGAGATCATGCTCATGAGCCAAAATGGCGTGTTGGTACGCACGCCCGTCAAGGACATCTCGGTGGTCGGGCGCAATACGCAGGGCGTGCGGCTGATCCGGTTGGAAGAGGGCGATCAGCTGTCGGGGCTTGAGCGCATCGAAGGATTGGCGGGTGAGGGCGATGACACCGACCCCACCGAGCCGACCGATCCGGCTATCGGCGACTCATAAGAACTGCAGTGCGCGCCTTCAATTTCTCGCCAGGACCTGCCGTTTTACCGCTCGAGGTTCTCGAGAAGGCGCGGGGTGAGCTGCTCGATTGGGACGGCAGCGGCATGTCGGTGATGGAAGTCAGCCATCGCGGCAAAAGCTTTGTCGACGTGGCAGTGCAGGCGGAAGCGGATCTACGCGAGCTGATGTCGATACCCCCGAACTACAAAGTTCTGTTCATGCAGGGCGGTGCCTCCGCGCAATTCTCCTTGCTACCGTTGAATCTTTCTGCGCCCGACGACACCGCGGACTACATCAATACCGGTCACTGGTCCCAGCGGGGCATCAGCGAAGCGGCGCGCTACTGCGCCGTTCACGTCGCAGCGGATGCCGGCGGCGACTACCGCCGCGTGCCCCCGCAAAAAGAGCTGCGATTTAGCGGCCGCGCGGCGTATGTGCACTACACGCCCAATGAAACCATCAGCGGGGTCGAGTTTGGCTACGTGCCCGAAACGGGTGCCGCACCGCTGGTCGCGGATATGTCCTCCAGCATCTTGTCCCGCCCAATCGAGGTGGCCAAGTTCGGCATGATATATGCGGGTGCTCAGAAGAACATCGGTCCTGCGGGCCTGACCGTCGTGATAGTGCGCGAGGATCTGCTCGGCCGCGCGCGACCCGATACGCCTCATGTGTTCGACTACAAGGCGATCGCGGACAATCAGTCGATGTTAAATACGCCGCCGACTTTTGCCTGGTACATGGCTGGACTGGTCTTTAAATGGCTGAAAGCTGCCGGCGGCGTGCCCGAAATGGGCAGACGCAACCAGGCCAAGGCTGCGATGCTGTACGCTTGCATCGATGCGTCGCGCCTGTATCGGAATTCGGTCGCAAGCGATGCCCGCTCTTGGATGAATGTGACCTTTGCCTTGGGCAATCCGGCGCTGGATTCCGAGTTCCTCGCGGCGGCCGAGGGCGCGGGTTTGAAAGGACTCAAGGGTCATCGGCTCATCGGCGGCATACGCGCCAGCATCTATAACGCGATGCCGATCGCGGGCGTCGAAAAGTTATGCGCGTTTATGGCCGAGTTCGAGCGCCGCCACGCATGAAGCGTCTCAAGGCCACGGCAAAGCCGCCCATCAAGATCACACCTGCGACGCCGGAGGGTGCGGGCTTGGGCAATATTCGCGACAGCATTGATGCGATCGACGCGCGCATTCATGCCTTGCTGAATGAGCGTGCCCGTTTCGCCCAGTTGGTCGGTATTTCCAAATCGGCTTCGGGAAAGGCCGTGGACTATTATCGGCCGGAGCGCGAGGCCGAGGTGCTGCGCATGGCGCTCAAGCGCAACCAGGGGCCATTGCGCGACGACGAAATCGTGCGTCTGTTTCGCGAAATCATGTCGGCCTGTCTGGCCCAGCAGGAACCGCTGAAGGTGGCCTTCTTGGGTCCGGAAGGGACGTTCACCCAGGCAGCGGTCCTCAAGCACTTCGGTTCCTCGGTACGATCGCTGCCGCTGACCGCGATCGACGAAATATTCCACGAGGTGGAGGGCGGCGTCGCAGACTTTGGCGTCGTACCCATAGAGAATTCCAGCGAGGGCACGGTCAACCATACACTGGATATGTTCCTCACCTCGGGTTTGAAAATTTGCGGTGAAGTGGAACTGCGCGTCAGCCACTATTTGATGGGAAGAATGAGCGGATTCGAATCCATCAAGCGTGTCTGCGCACATCCGCAAGCCTTGGCGCAGTGCCGCGTTTGGCTGGACGAGCAGCTGCCCGAGGTCGAGCGCGTGGGCGTCTCGAGCAATGCCGAAGGCGCGCGGCGGGCGCGCGATGAGCGCGGTACGGCGGCCATTGCCGGACGGGCGGCGGCCGAGATCTATTCGCTCAATGTACTCGCCAACGAGATCGAGGATCGGTCGGATAACACCACGCGATTTCTGGTGGTGGGCCGAAAGCTCTTCAGCGCGAGCGGTGCGGACCGCACGACATTATTGGTATCGACTAGCGACACCGACGACTCAGGGGCGTTGTTCCAATTGCTCCAGCCCCTGGCGCAGCACAAGGTCAATATGACTCGAATCGAGTCGCGACCCTCGCGCAAGCGCAAATGGGACTATGTGTTCTTCATCGACATTGAAGGCCATGTGACGGAGCCCGCCGTAGCGAAGGCCCTGGCCGCCTTGGAATCGCGGGCCTCGCTATTCAAGATCTTGGGTTCGTATCCGCGGGCTGTACTCTGATGCCCGAGTTCACGGCGCATCCGGCGATGCGCGTTTTCGGCACGATGACCGTGCCCGGTGATAAATCCATATCGCATCGTGCGTTGATGCTGTCCGGCATTGCCGAGGGCGTCAGCGAGGTGAGCGGGTTTCTCGCGAGCGAGGATTGTCTGGCGAGCCTGGCCGCCATGCGCGCCCTGGGCGTGCGCATCGAGCAGAGCAGCGCAACACGGCTGCTGATTCACGGCGCCGGCATGCATGGCCTTCGGGCCGCCGGCCGGGCTCTGGACATGGGTAACGCGGGCACGGCGATGCGCCTGTTCACCGGGTTGCTGTCCGCCCAGAAATTTGACTCGCAGCTGATTGGAGACGCATCCCTGATGAAACGCCCCATGGAGCGCGTGGCGAAACCACTGCGCGAAATGGGAGCCGATGTCCGCACGCGTAATGGCACTCCGCCGGTAGAGATTGGTGCGAATCGGGGTCTGCACGGAATTGACTATCAGATGCCGATCGCCAGCGCCCAAGTCAAGTCGGCGATTCTGTTGGCCGCTTTGTACGCGGCCGAGTCGACCACGATCACGGCGCCGGCCGTGAGCCGCGATCACAGTGAGCGCATGCTGCAACGCTGCGGAGTGAAGTTGGACATCGACGGGCTGCGCATCACCTTACATCCGCCGCCGCATCTCTCCAGTCAAACGATCAGTGTGCCCGGCGATTTTTCATCCGCGGCCTTCTTCATCGTCGCGGGACTTCTGGCGGCGCCGG
>JBDTAV010000124.1:0-47540 GCA_039924385.1 Steroidobacteraceae bacterium | reverse complement strand
AGGCGCCGGCGCCGCGCCGCAGTTCGATCCTGGGTAAAGGCACGGGCGGCTTGTCCACGAGCTTGGCGAGTTCTGTTTCAAGCAGCGCTCGGCAGCCGTGATACTCATCGCGCAGATAGATATAGATCGCGGATATGCCCACCGCCCAGGCTGCGATGAGCATGCCCTCAAGAAACCGATGTGGATCGCGCTCAAGATAGACGCGATCCTTGAATGTGCCGGGCTCGCCTTCATCGATGTTGACAGCCATCATTCGCGGCGCCGCCTCGCCGCGCACGATGCGCCACTTGCGGCCGGCCGGAAACCCCGCACCGCCCAAACCCCGCAGCCCGGAATCCTCCATGGTCTTCAAAACACCCTCGAGCTCGCGGCGATGTTCCATGCAGTCGCGCAGCAGCGAGTAACCGCCCCCTTTTGTGTACGCCTCGAAGTCGATGTAGTTCCGCGGCGTATCGGTGAAATGTCCGGCCTGCACTTCGCTGCGTACGGCCTCCAACGTGGCTCGGGGCACCGGATTTTGGTGCACGATTGCTACGGGGGCCTGCTCACAACGTCCGACGCACGGCGCCGGAATGACGCGCACTTCGCGCCCGAGCAGCGCCGGCAATTTTTCCAGCAGCTGCTTTGCGCCGCCCATTTCACAGCTAAGACCATCGCAAACCCGCACCGTCAGGGCCGCGGGAGCCGGTATCGAGCCGTCGGGATTTTCTTTCACAACATCAAAATGATGATAGAAGGTGGCCACCTCGTAGACTTCGGTCTGAGCCAATCCCAGAAGTCTCGCCAGGGCCGCCATGTGCGGCGCGCCCAGCTGGCGATAGCGATCATTTATCTGGTGTAAGTACTCGATCAGCAAGTCGTGACGTAGGGGCGCGGGACCAATCAGTGCCTCGACCTCGGCCAGTGCCTGAGGCATAACCTGGCGACCTTTTGGCGCTTGGCGCTTGCGCTTTTTGCTGGCGCCTTCTAAGGCTATTGGAATCACCGTGCTGGTCACTGATCAACTCCGCGAACCGGGGTATTCAGTATGGTGTCAGCTGATATATGTGTCCAATCGATTCGGCTGATCAATAAAAGGAATCTATCATTCAATAGGTTACGGTTATCGCTGAGCGGTGGCCAGTGGTCCACAGGATTCGGCGGTGTTATTCGCCGCAAGCTTAGGATAAAGCGCTATGAGTTTGCGCATCACGCCATTGGTCCAGCCAAAGCCGTCCTGCAAGGGATATTCCCCGCCGCCGCCGGCGCGCCCGGTGGTCATGACGTCATATTTCTCCACGAGCTTGCCGCTCTGCGCGTAAAGTCGATTGACGCCGACCATCCAACGGCAGGCCACGCTATCAGCCAGCGGCAAGATAGAGTAATGGCGCAAACCTGAAATGCCGATCCATTGCAACGGCGGCCAACCATTCGGCGCGTCCCACTGTTGCCCGGTTACCATTGGCGTGGTGACAATGCCGCCTGCCTTGAGCAAATCGCGCGAAACGGTTGCCGCCACGGCCACCGCCTGCGGCTTGCTGGCCAGCGCGACAAACAAAGGATAGAGCGTCGCCGCTGAAATGCGCGGCACTTGCGCCCGCTTCACCCAGCGATAATCGCGAAACACACCGCCGGCCGAATCCCACAAATAATGGGTTACCGCCGCGCGTCGCGCGGTCGCCCGGTGATTAAACTCAGTCGCGCAGGCTGTATCGTGAACTCGCGCGCAACCTAAGCCGATGGCCTGTTCAAGACCAAACAACAGGCTGTTCAGGTCAATCGGAATGATCTCGGTGGTGTTGATGGTCTCGAGGGTCTTGCCATCCGCGAACCAGCGCGAACTGAAGTCCCAGCCGCTTTCGGCCGCCGCCCGAACATCGCGATACACTTGCTTTGGAATGCGACCACTGCGTTGGGCGAGACCCGTGTCCTCGCGATAGGACTCATCGCGCGGCGTGTCCGCGTCGTCCCAATAACGGTTCAAGACTGCGCCGTCGGGCATGGAAACGACCCGGCGATGGGCCATGCCTCGGCCCAAACTTTTCTCGCCCTGCATCCAGAACGCGTATTCACGCCGCAACTGCGGCAAATAGCTCGAGTAGGAAGCCGCCGGGTCGTCGCTGCTCAGCAGCCCGACCATCGCGAAGAAAAACGGCGGTTGCGAGCGGCTCAGGTAGTAAGTGCGCGTGCCGTTCGGCACGTGACCGTAGGTGTCGATCAGCGAGGCAAAGTCTTGCACCATGTGCAGGGTCAAATCGTGCCGGCCGCTTTCCACCAATCCCAGCATCGTGAAGTATGAGTCCCAGTAGTACAGCTCGCGGAACCGTCCGCCCGGGACCACGTAGGATTCCGGCAGGGGCAGCAGCGAGGAATAAGGCGGCGCTGAAGTGGTGGTGCGCGTCAGCTGATCCCACAGCAAGTCGATGTGTCGAGAGATGCTGACCGGCTCCGCTGCGGGAAGCGCCGTTCCGCTCGTCTGCGCCGGCAGCACGAAATTCTCCGCCACAAAGGCTTGCAACGCCTCGCGCGACACAGGTTTCGCCGCATCGAAGCGCGAAAGAATCTGCGCCGGTGCGGATTTCGGCACCGCGTCCGCGAAGGTCTTGCTGTCGGGGAATAGCTGCGCATTTTGCACGGCAACGAAAAGATTCTTGAATAAGGCTTGCGGCGTCTGGGGAGGCGCTGGCGCGGTTGCTGGTTGCGATTGTCCCAGGGCGGCCGGCAGCGCCGGCGGCAGCGCGGCGAGAATCAGCCCGGCACTTAAGAGCCCGCGGCCTATCCATCGTGCAAAATACATGTCGTCTCCTCGCGTGTCGAAGCCGCGATATCGTCCAGCCTTCCCTTCGCGATGTCAAAGCATCAGAATCGAAGCAACCCCATTCGTGATGTCGAGAGGAGCACTACCATGTCAAAGACCAAAGACCTGACCCGCAGAGAGTTCGTTGCAGGTGCCGGAAAAGCCTCCATTGGCGCTATGTTGGTGGCGAGCGCTCCTCTGATCCTGCCGCGCCGCGTGCTGGGCCGCGGCCAGAAGGCCCCGAGCGACACAGTGAATCTCGCGGTCGTCGGTTTCGGGTCCATGGGTTCGCAAAACGCGCAAGTGCTGGCGCAATCCGAGCACATTGGCGTGGTCTGCGATGTCGATTTGGCCTATAGCGAACGCTGTGTCGCTAAGCTGCAAACCGATGCGCAAGGCCAGGCGCGGCCCGAAGGACTGAAGCTCAGGGAGCAATTCGACAAGGCGAAGCGCTATACCGATTTTCGCGAGATGCTTGTGAAAGAGAAGCATATCGATGGCGTCGTGGTGGCGACCGCCGATCACAATCACGCCGTGGTGGCCAAGACGGCGATGGAGGCCGGCAAGCATGTCTATGTGCAAAAGCCGCTCACCGCAACCGTGCATGAGTCGCGCATGCTACGCGATCTCGCGCTGAAAAATCCCAAGCTCGTAACCCAGATGGGCAACCAGGGGCATTCAAGCGAAGGCGCGCGCCTCATCAATGAATGGATTGGCGCGGGCGTCATCGGGCCCGTGCACGAGGTACACGTGTGGACCAATCGGCCGGTGGTCTACTGGCCGCAGGGCATTGCGCGGCCGACCAATGTGCCGCCGGTGGAAGCACCCGGCGCCTTCGGCAACCCCTGGACTTATCGCTACATTCAAGATGTGCTTGCCGCCGCCATGGGCAGCGGCGGCGCACCGCCGCCGGGCCTCGACTGGGATTTGTACCTCGGTCCGATCGCCGAAAATGTTCCCTACCATCCGGTTTATCACCCCTTCAACTGGCGCGGCTGGCTGGCGTTTGGGTGTGGCGCAATCGGCGACATGGGCGCGCATCTCATCGACCATCCCTTTTGGGCACTGGGCCTCACCTATCCTGCGAGTATCGAGGCGACCTCGACGCAATGGGGCACCATGCCGCTGCCGCCGACGGATCCCGCTGCGGCGAACGCCGCGCCAGGGCGCGCACCGCGCCAGCCCGTGTCCTATCCGGTCTCGACGTGCGTGCATTATCAGTTTGCCGCCCGCGGCAGCCAGCCGCCGGTGAAACTGTCCTGGTTCGACGGCGGCATTTATCCGCCCCGCCCCGACGTCCTGCCGGATGAGGTTACGCTCAAGAGCGAAGGCGGCGTGATATTCATCGGCGAGAAAGGCATTCTCCTGCACGATACTTACGGGTCGAATCCGCGCCTGTATCCGCAGTCGTTGACTGAGGTCGCCGCCGCCGTGCCCAAGAGCATGCCGCGAATCATGTGGCCGCATGAGCTCAACTGGGCCAACGCGATTCGCGGCGAAGCCAAAGCGAGCTCTCCGATCGAGTACGCGGCGCAGCTCACCGAAACCATGCTGCTCGGCCTCGTCGCGCTGCGTGCGGGTCAGGGAAAAAAGATTTTGTACAACGGCGAAACCGGACAAGTCACCAATTTCGCCGATGCCAATCAATACCTGACGCGCGAGTATCGGTCCGGATGGAATATGCAGTCGTGACCGTCAGTGCAGAGCCCGGCGCGTCAGCCTCACATGCCCGCTTGCATCGCGATCGATGGTGAAGTCGTAGTGTTCTGCGCGGATCGCGACATTCTTTAAGGTCATTGATTTCCATTGCGCCGGCAGGATGGGTGAATAGGCCTCGACCAGGCCTTTCTCCGCGAGCCGCAGTCCGCTGAATCCGTAAAGAAGATTCTGCAGAAAACCGCCGGAAGAGGTAACAAAGTAGCCGGTGTTGTTGGTCGTCGTCTCGGTGCGCACATTGAAAGGCGGCTTGATCAAGCCGCTGGTGAAATTGCGCTGCAGCCAGGCGACCGCCGAGGCCGCATCGCCGGCTGCGGCGGCGGCAATCGAAGCCGGCGCCAGGCTCATCCCATGCGGCTCATGGTGTCCTTGCCGGACGGAAATCATGATGTAGTCAAAGTCATTGCGGCGCACTTTCTCGCTCATCTGCAGATCGAGCGACGGGTATGACAGCAGTCCTAACGTACTCCCCTCCAAGGGCTCTCGCGGCACGCTGGCATCGAAGTCCAGATGCCGTTGCTCGGTTTGTGAGAACGGGATGTACAGCTTCGCGGCAACCTCGGCCCAATGGGGGTCCGGCCGCTCACCGACCAGCCCTGCCGCCGTCGCGGCAATGCTCAAGATTTTTTGCGCCGACACATTGGTAAATGTGTCGTTCGGCACATCGTTGTAACTTTCGGCCACGGAGGTAACGTGCAAAATTTCATAGCGCCGCTGCTGCGCATTCCAGGTTGCGCGGCTCGCCCAGAAATCCGCCACATTGCGAATGACGGGCCAGCCGCTGCGCTTCAGCCATTCCCGATCATGCGTCGCGAGCCAGTATTGCCACTGCGCGATGGCGATGTCGGCGTTGACGTGGATTTCGCGCTCGCTTAGCACATGAGCGAAATAGGGAATCTGCTCGCTGCCATTTTCCGGATCCGCCTCCCAAGGATACATTGCGCCCTTGAAGCCGCGCTTCTCCGCGCGGGCCTGCGCTGCGGGCAGCGTGTACGCGCGGAACGTCGCCAAAGATTTGGCGCGCTCGGGATGCAGCAATAGCAGAGCCGGAAAGATCCACGTATCGCTGTCCCAGAATGCGTGGCCCGTATACCCCGGCGTCAGTCCGCAGGCACCCATGGGCCAGCGCGTGTCGGGGGTTGAGGTTGCCAGCAGATAGTAAAGATCCGAGTGTACGACCGTCTGCGCCTCAGGATCGCCGTCGATGGCAATGTCAGATCGCCACAGTTCCCGCCAGGCGGCCCGATGCCGATCGAGAAGTGCATCGAAACCACCGCTGCGCGCGGCGGTTGCCAGCGCCAGGTCCGCTTGCGCATCGCCGCCCCAGCCCTCGCGCGAGGCCGCGACGAATTTTGTAAATGTAAAGATCCGATCTTTTTGCACCTTGATCTTTAGATTCAACGCGAGCCGATACTGGCTTTTGTACAGCGTGATATCGCTTGGGACAACGCCGTCCGGCAGAGCAACGGCGGCCGCCTCGGCCATGCTTAAGCCCTGTTCTGCACGGCCATCGAGGACGAGGGTCAGATTCTTGACGTCGCCGTTCGCCTCGAGCACATGCGTGTCGCCGTGATACCACATGGCGGCGCGGTCGGGAGTTGCCGGCGGAATCGCCACGAGCTGCATATTGTTCGCGGCGACCGCCTCCTGCATCTGTTCGCCGGTCAACTTGGCGAGCGGCAGACGCGGCTGATGCGGCGCCCAGAGGTTCAGGGCAACTGATAATTCCACGATGCCGTCGAAATCCGGTGTCAACGAAATCTGGGTCGCGGCCAGATGCGGTGAGGCCTCGCTTACGAAGGTGGTGACTTTAATCTGCGTGCTGCGGCCGTGGTCGACGTAGCGATAGCTCGTCGTCAGCGTCGCCTCTTTCATGTTGAGCGTCTGGCGATAATCCGTGAACAGCGCCGCATTGAGCGGGACCTGATTCATCCAGAAATGGCCGGCGGCGGAGTCGCCGGTCGAATAGTCGATCTCGCTCCATCCCGGAATGGCGGCGGGTCGCGACTCATCATCCTTGCCGTAATCCATGAACGCGACCATGTAAGCGAGATTGCCTTCGGTTCCGCGCGGCGCCGTCATGGTGGAGAAATAGCCGTTGGCCAAATAGCTCGGAAAGTAGCTGTCGAAATCCTGGGCGCTCGCGCTGAGACTAAAGGTGTCCTCGGCGCCGGCAAGCGCGGGGATTGCGGCCGCAGCGAACAGCAGTGGCAGGAAAGCCCCTCTAAATCTTTGATGCTTCATCGCCCTCTCCTGCTGCACAGCCCGGACTGTGCATTAAATGCTGAAGACCAAGCTGTGTCGACCCAGCAACTTGCATCGACGCCGCGCTGGACGCATCCTTTAGGGGAACAGGTTCTGGAGCGACAGTCATGTCGGACACCATTGATCGCGGCAGGCGCGATCTGCTCGCCGTAGGGGTACTCGCCGCTGTCGGCTGGCGCCAGGCTGCCTTCGCGGCTAGCGAAGCCGCCGCTGCGCCGCCCGCTCCGCTTTCAGAATTGGCCTACGGTCAGGTGCGATTCAGCGACGGCCCGCTCGAACTCCAAGCGCGCCAGAATCACCGCTTGGTCTTAGGGCTTGACGAGGACGCATTGCTGCGGCCATTTCGCGTGCGCTCAGGTCTTAGCGCCCCGGGCCAGGAACTCGGCGGCTGGTACGACACCTACGCTTTCGCGCCAGGCGCCACCTTTGGACAATGGATGAGCGCGCTGGCGCGTTATTACGCGATCAGCGGCGATGCTGCGACGCGCGCCAAAGTGCAACGCCTGGTGCGGGGCTACGCGGCGACCGTCGATGCGCGCGGCAGTTTCTATCGCCACAATCGTTTCCCCGCCTATACCTACGACAAGCTGGTTGGGGGCTTGGTCGATGCTGACCGGTTCGGCCTCGATGAGACCGCGCGCGCAACGCTCGCCCGGACCACCCGAGCCGCGGAACCGTATTTGCCGCCGCGAGCCATGCCGCGCAACGAGCATGCGCAACCCGGCGAGGACTTCAGTCAGCACGCCTGGGATGAGAGTTACACCTTGCCGGAGAATCAATTCCTGGCGTGGCACCTGACCGGTGAGCGGATACATCGGCAACTCGGTCGGCGATTTCTCTACGACGAATTTTTCGCAGCGCTTGCGCGCGGCGAGAATGCGCTGCCCGGAAAACACGCCTACAGTCATGTCAACGCCTTGAGTTCGGCGGCACAGGCCTATCTGTCTCTCGGCAATCCCATGTACCTGGCGGCAGCGCAGCAGGGCTTCGCGATGGTCTCGGCACAGAGCTTTGCCACCGGGGGCTGGGGACCGGACGAGCACTTCGTCATTCCCGGCAGCGGAGCGCTCGGCGCCAGCCTCGAGGGGCAGACCAAAAGTTTCGAAACCCCGTGCGGCGCGTACGCGCATTTCAAACTCACCCGCTATCTGCTGCGCATCACTCGCGACTCGCGCTACGGCGACAGCATGGAACGCGTGCTGTACAACACCGTCCTAGGCGCGATTCCAATCCAGCCCGATGGTCACGCCTTCTATTATTCGGATTACACGCGGCAAGCCAAAAAAACTTTCCACCCGGATCGTTGGCCGTGCTGCTCCGGCACGCTGCCGATGATTGCGGCCGATTATGCGATCAGTACCTGCTTTACGGATGCGCACGGCATTTATGTCAATCTCTATGTGCCGGCGCAAATCAATTGGACCCAGAACAACGTGCGCTGCGGCCTGGCGATCGAAACCGACTACCCCTACGCCGCCGGCGTGACCATGACATTGCGGCTGCCGAACCCGCAGTTGTTTACACTGAGTCTGCGCATACCGGCCTGGGCGCACGACGCTTCCGTGCTGATCAATGGCAAACGCCGGACGCCGCCGAGCGGGCAATTCGCCGCCATTCGGCGCGAATGGCATTCCGGCGACAGAGTCGAACTCGAATTGCCGGATGCGCGCAGATTGGAGAGCGTCGATGCGGCGCACCCAGACACGGTCGCCTTGCTTGCCGGCCCGCTGGTACTCATGCGTGTCGTCGCGGCAGACGCGGCGGCTGCACCTATTCGGCGCGACAGTCTGCTCCGCGCGCAGCGCGACCGCAGTGGTCGGCATGAATGGTGGGTCGAGACCGATGCGGGCGCAGCCAAATTCAAGCCCTTCCTCGATATCGACGGCGAGATCTACGGCGCGTACCAGACGGTTCTGCCGTCCTGATCACCCTGACTCGTCTCGCGCTGCCGGCGGCGCTCCTCGTCGGGTGCGGCGCGCTGCATGTGGCCCATGCGGAGGTCGCAAAACTTCAGGCTGAAATTGCCACCGCCGAGACGGCCATAGCGGTCGAAGCCGGTGAACACGCCCCGCGTCTCGTTACGCTGAAGCCTCGCGGTGCGGCGGCGTGGACAAATGCGCGCGAGGAAACGCTGCCTGAGCAGGTGGTGATTCATGATTCGGCGCAAGCGGTGACGTGGCGCTTGGATCGCAGCGCGAGCCGCTTCGCAGCGAAGGATATTCAGATCGTGTACTCGGCAGATTCGCCGCGGCTTAAAGCAGTGTGGCACTGGCGCGCGCGCGCGGACCGAGGTCCAATCGAGCACAGTCTATCGATTCAAAACTTGGGCGATGAACCGGTATGGCTGCCGCTGCAACCCAGTTTGCGTTTCGACTGGGAGATTGATCCCAAGGCGGCGCTGCAGCGATTTTGGGTCGAAAAGGGCGCCGATATCCCCTCCTCCCAGGGCACGCATCTCGATCCGCTGGCGGACGGCGATAGCTGGCAGGGATCATCGAGCACTTATGCAATCCCCAGTCCTAATCGACCGCGAGAAATGATTCCCTATTTGCTGGTCGATGAGCCGAATGGCGGCCGACGCGGCTGGTACGTCGGCATCGAATTCAGCGGACGCACCCGCATCACGCTCGAGCGCGCGGGTGCATCGCTGCGCGGCGAAGCGGGGCTTGATCCTAACCCCGGTCCCTATCGCACCCGTGTGCCGCCCGGCGGCAGCTTCGAAACTCCGACGATTTTCATTGGGACATTTCGCGGCGGGCCGGATGATGCGGGCAATATCGTGCGCCGCTGGGTACGTGCGGCGCTCAATAACCCACGCACGCTGGCCGACCCATCCTATCCGCTGCTGGTCAACAACAGCTGGGGCAGCGGCATGGCCGTCGACGAAGCTCTTGCACATCGGATGATTGAGCAATCGTCGCAGCTTGGCTTGGAAATGTTTCATTTGGACGCCGGCTGGTTTCGCGACGTCGGCGACTGGCACGCGAATCCCACCAAGTTTCCTCACGGCATTGCCAGTGTTGCCGACTTTGCGCACCAACACGGCCTCAAGTTCGGGCTGTGGATGGATTGGACCCAGGCCGGCATATCGAACGAACCAGGTGCGCTCAATGTCCACGATCCCGCCATCAGGGGCTGGCTGATTGCCGATCCCCCCATCGGCTGGAAACACAGCGAGCCATTCAAGGGCATTACAATTGATCTGGGCGTTCCCGCAGCCCAACTCTGGGCGCAGCGCGAGCTTGAACGCGTGGTCAGCGACTATCACCTCGATATGCTCGAGCACGACGGTTATCTCGTGGCGCAGGGCAGTTCGCGCTCCGAACACCCCGCCGCTCCGCCGGATCCTGCAACGTTGCGAATTTACGAGGATTCCGGATTCCTTTGGGTTGAAGGCTCCAACTCGACCGATGTTAGTTATCACGCCACGCGGGCCTACTATGCGATCTACGAACAGCTGCGCCGGCGTCACCCGAACCTGCTGCTCGAGGTGTGCAATGACGGCGGCCGCATGGTCGATTTTGGCAGCGCCGCGCACGGCGATTATTTTTCTGTGACGGACACTTATAACCCTCTCGCCAACCGGCGGGCCTTCTACGATGCCAGCTATGTGCTGCCGCCCGCGATGCTCGAAAGCTACGTGGAAAGCTATCCCGCGCCGCGCCTCGAGAATTTTCGCTACGTCCTGCGGAGCGGCATGCTCGGCTGGTTCTCGCTGATGCTCGATGCGAGCCAGTGGACGACGCAGCAGCGCGCCGCCGCACAGCAAGAGTTCGCGCTCTACAAAAAGGCGCTGCGTCCGCTGATTCGCCAGGCCGATTTGTATCACGTCGCAGAGCGCCCGGACGGGGTGCAT
Organism: Steroidobacteraceae bacterium; assembly: GCA_039924385.1. GTDB lineage: Bacteria > Pseudomonadota > Gammaproteobacteria > Steroidobacterales > Steroidobacteraceae > Bog-1198. The sequence continues at coordinate 36,927 of JBDTAV010000124.1, read as the reverse complement.
TGGGACGGCATGGAATATTATTCGGCCCAGCTGCGGCGCGGCGTGCTCTACGCGTTTCGCGGCAGCGCGAGTGATCTACCGAGGCATCGATTCCTCTTGGCAGGGCTCGAGGGCGACAGACGCTATCGACTCAGCTTCCAGGACAACCCCGCGGCTAACCGCGAAGTAACGGGTGAATCCTTAATGCAGAGGGGCATCGACGTTGGGCTGACTTTACCCTTATCCTCTGATCTGATTTTCTTCGAGGAAGTACCCTGAACGTGCAATCCATCTGGCGCCCTGCGCTGACCGCCGTACTACTGCTCGCCACGGCCGCGTTGCCCGCCAGGGGCGACACCGATCGTGAGCCGCGGCTCGCGTTCGATGTTCACGAAGGGCCCAATCTCAACAGCTTTTTGCGCGAGGGCCCGGTTGCCGCACATCTGCTGCTGCGCTCAGGATTGGACCCTCGTATCCTGATCGCCTTTCCCGCCGGCAACAGCGGCGTGGGTTTGTGGTTCTCGCACACCGACCAGGCGGTGCGCTGGACGTTGCACGGGCGACCGCAGCCGCTCATCACCAAGGACGAGCATGGACGCCCCTTGTACGGCATGACGGCCGACGCGATCATCACCGGTACGGCCGACTTGAAATTCAAGCAGGCGGTTCTCTCCAGCGTGCGCGTATTGCGGGACTATCAGGCGTTGGGCACGTTTCCCGCCGAAGTCGGCGCCAGCCCAACGACTCGAGACTCGAGCATTACGTGGTCGCGCGATCGGCTCGACGGCGCGGCCGGATATCGGCTGAGCATCCAGGTCGCCGACGGGACGCTACATGCCGATCACTTGACGGCTGGCAGCGACGGCAAGATCGCTCTGAAGATTACCGCGCTGAGCGGTGAAGTGCCCCTCACGCCGCTTTGGGGCGTGCACCTGCTGAACGGTCGGGCGCAGCCGGATGCCGCGGCTCGCAATGTGCTCACCTTCCTCAGCTACAAGGAAAAGTTTCTCGCCGGCTCATGGCGCTTTAATACCTATTTCGGGCGGGACACCTTGATGTCGGTGCGCCTGCTGATGCCCGTGCTCGCGCCCGAGGCTGTGGACGCGGGATTAGGGGCGGTGTTGACGCGTCTGTCGCCCAAGGGCGAGGTGGCGCACGAGGAGGATATCGGCGAGTTCGCCATTCTCGATCATCTGCGCGCCAGCGGCGAGAAGTCCGATGCGCCGACCTTTAACTACAACATGATCGACGGCAACTTCATGCTGGCGCCCGTGGCCGCTCAATGGCTGCTCGATGATGCACGCGGCCGGACTGAAGCTGCGGCATTTCTGAAGCGAATGGACGGCCGGCGCGCAAGCCCCAAGGCGCTTGGCGCGGATCTGGTCAGCAACTTCAAGTTCGTGCTGAAAGCCGTGGCAAGATTTGCGGATGATCCGCGCGCGCCGAATTTGATCGCGCTGAAACCCGGATTTGACGCAGGCCAATGGCGCGACAGCAATGATGGATTGGGCGGCGGGCGTTTCCCCTACGACGTCAACGCGGTTTTCGTGCCGGCGGCGCTCGAAGCTACCAGCCGCTTTTTCGAAAGCGGCCTGCTTGGGCCCTATCTCGACTCCGCTGACCGTGAATTTTTCTCGCATGCCAGAGCGATGGCTGGGACCTGGCGGGAAAAAGCAGGACCGCTTTTCGATGTGAGCGTGCCGAGCGCAACGGCCCGCCGCGACATTACCGATTATGCGGCATCCTTGAAGACTACCGACGGCACCGCGCTGGCCTCGGTCGATGATTCTGCGGTTGCGTTCCCGGCGCTGGCGTTGACGGCCGACGACAAAATCATTCCCGTCATTCACTCTGACGTCGGGTTCGAGCTGCTGTTTGGCCGGCCCACCGCGGCGGTACTGAATGTTGGAGTCACGGCGCTCATGCGGCCGTTTCCCGCCGGACTGCTGACACCCATCGGGATGCTGGTCGCCAATCCGGTCTACGCCGCGCGGTCCATCCAGGGCAAGCTCACCCGCAACGCCTATCACGGAACGGTGGTCTGGTCCTGGCAGCAGGCGGTCATGGCGGCGGGATTGCGGCGGCAATTGCTGCGCCAGGATCTGTCAGAGGCGCTCAAGGAGCATCTGCGCGCGGCACAGACCGAGTTGTGGCGCGGCATAAAGAATGCGCACAGCATGAGAAATTCAGAACTCTGGACTTGGAATTTCGCGAACGGCCGTTTTGAGATCGCGCCTTTTGGCGCCAACGCGTCGGATGCCGATGAGTCCAATGCCGCGCAGCTCTGGAGCACGGTCTACCTCGCGATACCCGCGCCCTAGCCACCTCGACCGTCCCGTGTCGACCGCCTCTAACTGTGGCGAATTAGCCGCATAATTTGCTATTGAACAAAATAACAATTACATTCAACGAACGTCTGGTCTGCGGCGAACAGGCTTTGGAAGCTAACCCACCGGCGGAAGAAGACTGCTCCAGCAGCCGCAACGGTGGTCGAAGTTTGCTCGATGACCTTCCTCTGCGGCTCGAATACTGCATAGGTACAGAGGACAGGTGATAGGAAATGCAGTTTTTACAGAGCTTTCACGCGAATTGCTGTTTAACCTCGATTAATCGTCGTGCTGCCGCAAGTCTGCGGCGGCCCGATACCTCGGTATCCTGGGTCTTGGCGACGAATCGCTGCCAAGGATTTCAACTTCCAAAACTTCGTTAACGCACTGCTGCTTCAAATAGTTTACTCCGAGGGAAAGATATATGAGTCAAAAACGCAACAAACAACCACATTCATGGACACCGTCCGTCCGATTAGGCACCGCTAGCGTGAATACGCTCGCCATGGCCATAGCGGGAATCCTTTGCGGCGCCGGCAGCGCCTACGCAGCCGACCCACAGACTGCCGCTGCAGCCACCACTTCGAGCGGCAACTCGCTCGAGGAAATCGTCGTAACCGCCTCCGCCCAGGGTATCAAGAAACTGGACGCGAGCTACAACATCGTCTCGGCGTCCCTCGAGGAGATCAAGAACGCGAACCCCGCGAGCGTGGCCGACATCTTGAAGCTGTCCCCCGGCATTTGGCCGGAGGCCTCGGGCGGTCAGACCGGAGTTAACATCGATGTCGCCGGCTTTCCCAACGGCGGCGGTGACTCCCCGTACTTCACCACCATGATCAATGGCTCGCCGCTCTACGGTTCGGCGGATCTGTCGTTCATGGATTCAAGTTCGCTGCTGCGCTTCGATGACACCGTCGAGCGAGTGGAGATTGTGCAGGGCGGACCGAGTGCAATTTTCAGCTCCGGTCAGGCCGGCGCCACCGCGAACTTCATCTTGAGAACCGGCGCGGACAAGACCACAGGCTCGGTCGGTTTTACGTACGGATCGGAAGGCTCGGAGCGCGTCGATGCATTCTTGAGCGGTAAGCTCATCGACGGATGGTATGGCAGCATCGGCGGCTTCTACCGGGTGTCCGACGGCGTGCGCGACCCGCAGTATCCCTCGGACATCGGAGGACAGCTGACCGCCACGTTGAAACACGACATGGATGGCGGCTCATTGATGTTCTGGTATCGCATCCTGAGCGACAAGAACCAGTGGTACGCCGACTTCCCCTATATCGAAACGAACGGCAAGGCACAGCCTTATCCCGGCTTCAACCAGCTGAACAGCACCTACAACAGCAAGCAGCTGCAGAACTTCCTGATTCCAAGCCCAGGCGGCGGCTTTTGGAACGACGATATCAGCAACGGCCGCGGCGCCCAGTTGAATTACTTTGGGTCGAACCTCAACCTCGAATTGAGCGGCGGCTGGAAGATCTTCAACACCTTCCTGTTCGATGGCGGCTGGATCCCCACGAATGCGCTGGTCAACAACGGCAACCCTCAGTCGCTGACCTCGTTCATCGGTGCTCTGACTCTGCCTGCCGCACTGAGCCCCGCCGCCGTCGTCGCCAACGCGCACTATGCGGACGGTCAGCCGGTCGATCCCAATCAAAGTGTGATCAGCGAGCAAGTATGGCAGGTTCGCAAGAAGCTAACGAGCGTCACAGACGAATTCCGCCTGGCCAAGGAGCTCTTCGACGGCAACACCTTGACCTTGGGTGTTTATCTGGCTCATTACACGGACAACGACGCTTGGTCGTTGGACTCGAATGTGCTGATCAACAACCAGCCGAATGCAAGTCCCATCATTTTGCAGGCCGTCGGCGGTGGAAATATTTACAACGTGACCAGTCCTCAAGGCATTGTGAACGCCAATGGGGGTTACCAAATCCTCGAACAAGGCAATGCCACCAACGTTGCCGCCTATCTGTCGGACTCATGGAAGATCAGCAACTGGTTGTTGGATGCCTCGGTGCGTGTCGAACATATTGACCTGCACCAACAGACAACCAATCTATCGCCGGTACAGATGGGAACGCAGTTTGATTTGTGGGACAACGCGGTCGAGCTGCCCAACGGTACGTACTCGTATGCCCACGAACACAACACCATGCCGACGTTCTCGCTGGGCGCCAATTATGAGTTCACCGACTCGATGAGCGCCTATGTGCGCGTCAACGACGGCGTGTTCTTCGACAACTTCGACGCTGTCCGTTGCAACGTGTACAACGGCTCGAACGGCTGTCCCGCGAATGCGCCTCTCAGCACGGTGCGCAATTACGAAGCCGGTTTCAAGATCCAGAATCGTTACATGTACATCGACGCCGCGGTTTACGACAAGGAATTCACTGGCTTGTCGTATCAGCCCATCGATCAGAACCATGTCCCGCTCGCTCCGAATTCGACTTACGGGTCCACGGCGCGGGGCGGGCGGATCGTCGGCAGCGTGAATCCGTTCGCGAGCTCCGACCTCCAGCCCATCAAGGACTTCAAGATCGCTATCAATGCGGAGTACGAGAAGGCCCACTACAAGGACTTCCAGGGTTGCTTCTTCTACCAGGACATCAACCTAGTAACCCACTGCGGCACCATCAATGGTCAACAGCTCGCGCGCTTGCCGAACTTCCAGATTCGCGTGACGCCCAGCGACACGCAGATTTTCTCCTGGGGATCGCTGACCGAGTTCGTGACCTACGAGCACATCGGCCAGCACTTTCAGGACAACACGGGCCTGAACCCGTTGCCCAGCTACTACGACTTGGCAGCCGGTATCGTCGCCGAGTTCGGCGACAACTGGGAACTTCGTATGATGGGCTCGAACCTGACCAATCAGCTCGGCCTCACCGAGGGCAACGCCCGTTTCGGAGGAAACACCGCCCAGAACGGCGTCAACTTCGGACGGTCGATCTTGGGACGCGAAGGCAACATAGAACTCAAGTACAAATTCTAAGTATTAGAGTGTAGCGATCATCTCCCCTCGCGGCGACGCGAGGGGAGATTTTGCTGTTGAGGTTCGCGCAATCCGCTAAAAACTTCACCTGCCATTGTCTGGGACGACGTCGAATGCCACGGTGAGCCGCGGCTGCTCGCTCTGAAAGGGCAGCGTGCCGTGCCAGAAATACGACGGGAAAAGCACCAGCTGCCCAAGCTCCGGGCGCACCGAAAATTGAGCGTCCAGCACGGGCGTCGTGATCATACCCGGGGCGCCAAAGCTGAGAATCCCTTCGCCCGCGTGCCCCGCTCTCATGCTGTCCGGCAGCTGAATATAGCAAGCCGAGGATATCCATCCGCGAGGATGCACGTGGCTGGTGTGATAGCCGGAGCTGCGCAGACGGACCGACCAACCGCCGTTGAAACGTGAGGCACCGTGATTGCGCCGCCGGAGGGGATCAGCTCCTCGGCCGATGTGGTCACGGTAGGTCGCGATCGGTGCGGCAAAGGCCAAAAACAGCGCCTGAATAACCGGATCCTGACTGCGCGAGAGATCTTGAGTGGTCTCGGTGCCCTGGCGCAACGATTGGTAGAGAAGCCGATGACCGTGCGGATTGTGGAGGGCGTCCAAGCGCGAAGTGACTTCAGTTAGGAAGCTGGGAAGGTCAGACCAGCCCGGCGGTGTCTCGAGAGACTGCGACAGCACCATTTTGTCGTAATCGCACAACGTCTCGTAGCGGGGATCGTTCAAAAGTCGCAGCGCGGACGTTTGCATGGCAATGAGGTACTGATCATCCGGTGTAGCCTCCAGCAAGATCGCGCACTCGCCGAGCGCCGCAGCGCCATCCCCGACGCCCAGGTATGCGGCGCAAAGAAGTTTGCGAGCTGGCGGGTTGTTGGGATGCGCTCGCATGGCCTGTTCTGCGAGTGTGAGGGCGGCGACGGGCTCAAAATCCAGCGCCGCCAATCCCGCGCGGACGAGCAACGCGGGCGGCGGCTGAGGTCGTGCGGCGCGTTTGGCGAGACATGCATAAGCACCGCGCGCGTCACCCGCTCCCTGCAGCAGAGCGGCCTTGGTAGCCCACAATGCATCGTCAAGTTCGTATTTTTCGAGTGCCTGATTCAGATCACGCGTAGCCTCGCTGATATTGCCGGTGCGCATCCACACGAGTTGCGCCAGGCTGTCGTGCGCCTCGGCACGGCGCGGCTCCAATCTGACGCATTCGCGCAAAGCCAGCTCGGCTTGGTCGAATCGTTCCAAAGCGATGAGGTTGCGAGCATGCGTGTGGTGCAACGCCGCCGTCGGTCGGACGCGCGACAGTGCCTGGCGCGCGACGCGCTCGCCCTCCTCTGGCTGGTTGGCCGCATTCAACGCGATCGCCAGGGTATGGATTGCGGCGTGGTTATCCGGGGCGAGTGCCACGAGACGACGATAATTCGTCACCGCCTCGTTTTGACGACCCAGAGCGGCGTAGGCCGCCACATGCAGGGCCGCCAAATCGTCATCGGCGTGGCCGCTATTGCACCAGAGCGCGGCGATTTCGAGCGCCGAGGCCGGCTGGCCCGCGTCCAGGTAGTGGCGAACCAACAAAAGTGCGGCCCGCGGATAGCGAGGGAAGCCTTGGATTGCACATTGCAATAAAGGTACGGCCTCGGCGCCGCGGCCCGCAGTCAGCAACAGCTCCGCAAGGGTGGTCAGCGTGGGAGCCCATCTCGGGTCGATTTCGAGCGCTCGCCGCAACAGCGACTCGGCTTTGCCAAAATCGCCCAAGACTTGTTTGGTGCCCGCAAACAGCCGCAGGCCTTCGACGTAATCGGGATTTGCGGTCACCAAGGTTTCTAATTGCGAGTGTGCCGCGTTGTATTGACCGGACTGCAGCAGAGCGCTGATGCGGCGCATGGACTCAGCCAGCGTAACGGACATGGAAACCTCTGAGAGGCTGTGTGCTTTCGGACAGATAGGTTACAGAACATTCCGGATACAGGGGTAACACTCTGAGGCATTTGCGGGGGACGCAAAATGCCGTGGCAGGAGTGCTCCAAGTTGGACGAACGGATGAGGTTTGTGACGCGTTTGCTAAAGGTCTGACCGATCGCAGCCGCGGGCCCTGATAAAGCGTCAACGAAACCAGTAGCAGCCCAAAGGCGATCAGAGCGCAGTCGGGCACAACTGCGGCACGCCATTCCTCCCGATACCCAGCCTCCCGTTGGTGTGGAGCCGTTAAAATCAGAACGACGTCTTCAGCCGCCACCCAACGATACTTGGCAATATAGCCGTTCCTTCCACGCGACAATATGAGTTCATGGCGGCCATCCTCTGCCGCCCGTCCCAGCAACGGGTGATCGGGTAACAACTCAAACGCTCGCCGAACACTCGCAACCGCTCGCGAGTTCGCTTTGGATCGCAGGCAGCAATGAAGTCGAATACTCGCGCGAGATCGACAAGCGCGCGTTCGGTTACTTGGACGCGCGCCACGCACGGGCGCGCGGCCGCCGGATCTTCTTCTCAGCAACTCGCGTCTTCAAATAATCGAAGGCGGCTTCAAGGGGCAATCCTTTACCAGTCGCCATGGTCTCGCGTTCAGATTCGCCGGAATCAATTGCGAAACGTTCACGCAGTTCTGAGCAATCGACCTCTTGGCTCAAGGCCTCCACCATAAACGCGTGTGGCGTTTGTTTGGCAGAGACAGCGAGACGCTCGATGCGACGTTTTAGATCTTCGGGTAGCTTTAGGCTGGTGGCGGCCATTCAAGTATCGCTTCATTGGTAGTCATAAAGACTACCACTAGGTGCAAATCGTCAACCCCGATGGTTTTTCCTTTCGATTGCCGGGGTGCAGGCTCTGTCATCTACGCACCCCACTCCGCGAACGCTAGAAGCGCAGCCTCAGGCATCTCGCCTGCGTACAGACGTCGAGCGAATGCCAGGCGGCGATCCCTGCGAGTCAGATTCGACGGCAATGAGGACTCTACGATCGCACGCGCAGTCTCGAACATCGACGAGGCTATTCTCATGCGCTGATCGGGAGTCATAAGTCGGTATCGCTCGGTGACCATTCTTTCCAATTCAAGCGATGTGTCATTCACGTTGCGATCTCATCGAGCATCACTCCGACGTCCAATTTCGTCGCCCAGTGCTTCAGGTACGGCCAGTCGACGGGCGCATCGAGCAGCGTGCGGACATCGCGCAACTGCATCTCCGAGTGGGAGTCGCGGGCCCAAACAAGCTTTGATAGGATAAGGTCCTCGCGCCTCGTGATCCACGTTCGAACGCCGGCTAACTCCACTGCCTTTCGTCGCGCAAACTCCACCTGTCTGTATTCCGAGTCCTTGCGCACAATCAGGTCCACTTTGATAGCGCTGTCCAGATGCATGAGATTGAACATGCGCTGCGCTTTTACCGCCGAGCGCACGACATCCTCGTCTACGTAGAAGTCCGGCGAGAACGCCTTCACCAGGCCATCGACGTCATCATCCAGTAGTGCGACCACGAAGTCGAGATCACGCGTCATGCGCGGCTTGCCGTAATAACCGAGCGCAAAGGAGCCGGTCAACATGAAAGGCACTCTTGATGCCTCCAGCCGATCACCAATGATTCTCAGAATGTCGAGTTCCTCCGTCATGGTAGTCAGTCTACCTTGGACTAGTGTCTTGAAGTACGAACGGAGCAAGTTGACAGGATGTGTAGTTGGCTCAACTTGGCCACTTGGCCGCCGGCGAAATATCAGAGGATAAACTCGCTTCCTGGATTACGGCGAACATTCGCTCCGACCCGGCGCTCGCACTTGGGTGTGGCGGCTGAAAGAGCACCTCTCGTCACGGATTGGATGGGGCATCCTTTTCATTCATGAAGTGCGTGTCGCCTTGCACCAGGACGTCGCCGGTGCGTGTTGTGAGGCGTAAGCACTGCTACTTTCAGGACAATACTTGCGGGACCTAGGAGTTCAAATCCTGCCACCCGACCACCATTGGGTGTGAATTCCGATTTGCCCCCTGGACCAGCTTGGCACAATCGCTGATCAGTCCGTTGACCCTCCGGACGGATGCGCCCTGCAAGGCGATCTCCCGGACATTTATTTCTAGCGTATCGTCGGGGCAAAAGCAGAATGCCTCGATCTGAGTGTACCCGGTGTACACGTCTATGCATCTATGGTGGCTCGTTTCGTGCGGGCCAACTACTACTTCATTGCCTCAGCCACGAGCGCCGTGACCTGAGACCACGGCACGGGCTTTTGATGCATGGCGAAGACCATCGTCACGGCAAGGTGCTCGCGTTTGACTGCCTCCACGACTTCACGCGTCAATTCCGCAGAAGGAAGTGATCCGTCCGTGGCCAGCACCAGCGTGTCACTTGCGTAAAGCAGTTGGTGTTCCGGAAAGTACACCATGTACTGCCGCTCAGTTGAGGCGCCGCGCAGTGGATATAACACCATGCGATTGGCGCCGCTTCCTACTTCAATTTTCTCAGAGACGGTCCGCCATACAGGGCGCCGCGGAGATTGAGCAAGTAGGTCCGGTTGCAAATGACGCGGCGAGGCCATCAGCCGATCGAGCAACGGTTTGTTCAGGTCAAGAATATAGACAGGCAAACCAAGTGCCACCGCCTGTCGCACCCCACCAACGTGAGGCCAAGAATCGGAAGTCGATAGCACCGCCTTGATGCGCAAGCCGGGGTTCTGTTCCTCGGCCTTATCGACGACTCCGCCAAAGAAGGTGCCAGATATAGGTGCTTCGAGGAGGACCAGTCCGTCATCCTGCCGCACAATGGTCACATTCCAGGATCCAGGATACAGAGTGATGCCCGCAGCTAGCTGCACGCTATCTTTGCCTTTGAACGGGGATTCCCAACCTTTTGATCCCAGCGCTTTTTGTGCCGTGTCCGCATCCATTTTGAAATCCGCCTCATTGATAGGCGGGTTTGCATCAAAGGCTATCACTTGCCTCGACTGCCAGGGTACGCCGTTGCGCTCGACAACTTCATTGGTGGGATAGACCAAACCATGAAAAGTCTGCCAATTGTCGAAATAGACTCGCTGCCGCACATCTCCCCACTGATGCCAGTGATCGGCGAACATTGATACGCTCTCGACCGCATCGGGCAGATGATTGTAGGGATTGATCAGCACTTTAATCGGCTGGCCGTGCCAGTCGAAGGTGAGCACGGGATGCAAGGTAGAGCGCACCCATTCGGGTGCGGCATAGCGCAACTCGCTTGTCTGCGCTGCCGTGAGTAACACGCGCATCGGTCCAAGGCCGAAGAGATATCGGGCGTCTTGCACCGCGACCAGCGAGGCGGGTTGGTCGGGTCCCTTCGAGCGATAGACAGCGCCAGCGGGCCCCACGACTGAAGTCGAATCAGACTCCGACTGACCTGGATCGGATTCCGGCCAAATCAAATGCTCTTGAATCAGAAGCCGCTGCCCGGCGAAGTCGATCTTCTGCTTCGTGCGCGCGTACGAGGTGAGGAAGGGCTCTTGCCGATACGATTGCTCAACAACGAGCACGTGTTGAACGGTCTCGACATTCAGACTTTTGACCGCTTCTAATCGCTCGCGCCCTCCCATCGCCGTCAAGGCAAGTGCTAAGCAATCCTTCGGCTCCGGCGCGCATTGTGCAGACGCGCCGACCTCCTTGGCGTTTGCAGCCACGAAGCTAAGAGAAAGGCTCACCCAAAGTGCACATCGAACTGTTAACAGGCGATCTCGACGGTACATAGGTTTCTCGGCAATAATTGCTAAAAGGGTCGTCAAACAAACATTCTAACGCTACCCACAGTCTCAGTTACGGGGCTGCATTTTGTGATTTCTGTATCAAGTGATAAGCGCGGAGATTTGACTCTCATCGATGCGCGCCACGCAACCGGCTACCCTGCAGTGCACGTGCTCGATCACCCCGGTGGCCGTTCGGCCGTACCAGTCTATGGTTTCTGTGCCTCGCGCACCTCGAAGGTAGCCGCCTTGGTAAACTCGGAGTCCAGTCGTTCGATCTGTGCTTGCCAAACTCCGGAATATAGTGAGATTACCATCAATGGGTCAGCAGAGGTGGCGGCTGTTGCCCAACTCAATTGCTCTGTGACCATCAAACACGCGACGCTCGTAGCGGCAAGAAGAATGATTTCGGATGCTCCAGTACGTCAACAATCGCAAAGCTTGCAAAGTTTTGCGGGGCTTCAGTTGCCGCGCAGATACACGGCTGCGCCGCCAAGTCCGCGCGGCTGTTTACGCAGAGGCCGACATGCTCCCACGATCGTGCTCCTCGAGCGTCGCGTTGACCTACCAGGGGAGCAGCGCGGAGATCTCGTGATGCTCCGCCGAATTCTCGAGCCTGTGGTTATGGGTCATCCGATTCCCGCCGACGCAGCCGATGCTCTGCCGCTCAAGATAGGCAGATTCAAGAGCCCTATTTTGTTTTCAGGAAGCGAAGCACGTCGGCGTTGAACTGCTCCGCGTTCTGGATGAAGGCGAAGTGGCTCACATCCGGCTCGATCAGAAGACCCGCGTTCGGTACCCAGTCCGCAAGCGTTCCAGGCTGGTCGTGCTTAACAGTTTCGTCGTGATCGGCATCGACGATCCATGTCGGTGTGGTGACATTGGCAAAATCGGTCTTCGTCCAATGCGGCTGTGTGCTCCACATGCTGCCCATCTGTGTGAGAAGGCTTTTGAATTCCTTCGGCGTGGACGAAAGCTCCGCATATTCTTTGCCCGCTCGTGCGAAATAGAGGTCTCCAACGACGCTCGGCGCGTTGTTCACACCGGAGGGATTGTAATTCGCTCCGAAGACGAACAGCTTGGTCAGGCGCTCGGGATGATGCATTGCGATGTCGAGCCCGATAATCGCGCCGTCGCTCCAGCCGACGAGCGCGACCTTCGCAATTTTCAGATAATCAAGGAGGCCACGACGTCGTCGGACCTGAGATCGTAGCCGTAAGGCTGTGCGTCGCGCGTCGAGCGGCCTTGTCCGCGGCTGTCCATCACGACCACTTTATAGTGCGCCGCCACCAGCGCGCGCACTTGATGACCCCAATAGCTGGAATTGGCGAGACCGCTATGCACGAACAGCACCGGCTCGCCTTGTCCAAATTCGGCATACCAGATATTTACGCCGTTCACTGCGGCAAGCCCGCTGACATCGGCCTTCGGAAGCGTGGGTGTCGGCGGCAAGGTAAGCCAGGGCTCTGCTGCCATTGCCGCCGGCGATGCCAGCATCGCGGAAACGGATTACCGCGCTGAATGATCGACCGCCGAACGCAGTCCCCTTCTAGCTGCGCCGACATTAATTGGGAGTACAGGAAAAACGACACCCAAGATCTGGATGCTCTGCATGATGCCCTTGCCGTGCAGCTAACCCCTCCCCGTGTCGGATGTGCAGAGGTATCACCTCTAAGAAAGTGCGCCCTACCGGCCCATCGAAAAAGGAGACGGCCCAAATGGCACCGTCTCCTCCTTGCGAACTGCAGGCGCTTAGAATTTCACGTCAAAGCGCGCGTAGAAGGTTCGTCCGATCGGGTCATAGTACCTACCGTCGTATCCTACTTGGTTACCGCCACCGCCCGTCTGCAAAGAGAGGGGCGGTTCTTTGTTGGCGATATTCTTGACCCCACCCGTGAGACGAATGCTCTTCACGATGTCATAGGTCGTCTGGTAGTCGAATGTCGTGAAGCTCGGCACTGCCAAACCGCCGAACGCGGTGGGCGCGCCTAGGCTGCCATCGGCCTTCGCCAAGAAAATCGCCTGCTGACCGGCCGCATAGGCCTGATCCCGGTATCCGGACTTGTAGTGGGTCATAATCGTGTTACCCCAGTCTCCGGTCTTCAGGGTCAACTCGAGGTTCGAAATGATCCGGAACACGACCTGCTGATCGGGACCGTAGACCCCTAAGTCGGTAAGTTCGGGCAAGCCCGGTCCGTCCGTGTAATGCTGCTTGAGCATGTAGGTGCCGGTCCAGCCTGCAAAGAACTTACCCCAGCCAAAGTCGGTGTGGTAATTGAAGTTCCAGTCGATGCCGGCATACTCCGCCTCACCGCCATTGAAGGGAACCTGTTCAAAGGCAATGGTTTGAAATCCCGCCGGATCGAGGTAGGGATTTACGAACAAGGACTTGTAGGCTTGTGGATTGCCAAATCCGACTTGTTCGGCGATGCCTTGAGACTCGACCTGATCGGTGATCTTCACATCCCAGTAATCCAGCGACATCGACAATTGAGGCAACGGATCCACGCGCACCCCGAAGGTATATTGCTTGGATTTCTCCGGCTTCAAACCTGAGGAGCCTGACGAGCCGTTGGGACCGGCAAGCAGATCATACTGGGCACTGCCCGGGATACACCCGGGCGAGCCCGGAAACGGACAGCCATAACTGCCGGAAGTGGCACCGCCAAAGGTCAAGGCCCCAGCGATATCCCCCAGGTTGGGCGCCTTGAACCCGGTCCCGTACGAGCCGCGGAAGGACACCATCTCGATCGGCGTGTAGCGGAACGATATCTTGTAGGTGGCATCGTTGAACGTATTGCCAAGATCCGCGGACGCAACCTGATCCTGCAGTCCGGTGACCGGATTGGCGACGGCCGAAAATACCTCGCTGCTGTGCACCTTGGCATAGTTGTCATAGCGCACCGATCCGGTGACATTCAGATTAGAAAGGACCGGGAACAACCATTCGCCGAACAGACCCCAGTTATTCCGATCGGCCTCAAATGGCACCTGGCCGTAGTTGCCGCCGATGGGAAAGTCGGCATTCGCGGGCTCCGTGGAGAATCCGCTTTGCGACAAAATGAGGCTGCTGTAGTCGATCGAGTATTTGTACCTGTCGTATTCCGCACCCAGCGACAAGATGGAGGAACCGCCTGGCAAATCGAAGACCTTGTGCTGGGCGCCGCCCGCGAAAGTTGTGATGTCTGAAATCGCTTCACTGAATTGCGAATGCAAAATGGCGCTTTGGATCGAACTCCCGCCGGTACCCTGGACCGGGTCATAAGCGCCACTGGCAATCGCCGAGAAGAACTGGGCGGAATCCAGATAGCCGCCGGCGGCGGTGTCTCGCAGCTGACCGTGGGAGTTCACAACGTTCGCTTTGACGATCCAGCCGGCGAAATCGGCGTCCCAACCCAAAGCGATATGCCGCATTTTGGTGCCGTAGTCATCGGTACGTCCACCGGCCGACACCGCGCGATAGCCCAGGGTCGCCGCGGTCGCGGTCTGACCCGTCGCGGTCAAGTAAGGCTGAACGTAAAGATTCCACAGGCCCATCGTTGAAGGATCAGTCGGGAAGATGCCAAAGGGCTGCGCCGGCGGCGCGTATTGGGAAATCAGGTTTAAGTCGGAGATGACCGCTTCGCCCCAAATTTTGCCGGCATCGTGAAGATCAAAGGTCGCCTTGATTAATCCGCTATCCCGCTTGAAGGAGGGGATGTCCTCGACAGTCGCCGCAAAATTAAAGCGACAAGTCGTGTTCCCATTAGCATCGGTTAACGGCGCTGCCCGCGCACCTTGTCCGCAATTGCCGTTGGCCTGGTAGAACGGGTTGTACGACACGCCCAGGAAGCCGTTTGGGTTCTTGACCGACCCAATGGTGACGTTAGCCGGTTCAGTGTTGGAGGTGCGATTGTTTAAGAAGTAGTTCGTTCCGTTGGCTGAAAACGGAAAGTACGCGCCCCGCGATGACACCGCGCGCTGCGATGCTTCGAGACTATCTTGAACGTCGTGGCTATAGGTAAACAGGATGTTGAACCCATCATTGCTCAAATCACCGAAGCCCTTGCTGAAACCTGCGTTCCAGCCGCCACCACCGGATTGACTTGGAATCGAGGTGTGATAAAACACATCGCCTTCGGTCGTGTCCTTCTTGGTGACGAAGTTCAACACGCCCGCAATGGCATCCGCGCCATACAGCGCAGAGGCGCCGTCCGTCAGCACTTCAACCCGTTCGATGGCATCGAGCGGAATACTATCGAGGTTGACGCCGAATCCGCCGCCTTGGATTTGTCCTAATGCAAACCCTGCTACGCGCTGACCGTCGAGCAGTACCAGCGTGTACTTGGACGGCAAGGAGTGCACGGCTGCCGTAGTGATACCACCACCGCCGCCGTTCACCGAACTCGACGCCGGTACGAAGCCCTGCATGCCGGGCAAATTCTGAATCAGATCGGTCGCGGAGGTGAAGCCGGTCTTCGCAATCTCCTCCGCGCTCAATATTGTGACTGGCAAAGAGGATGAGTCGAGCTTCTGTGCGATGCTCGAACCGGTCACGATTATTTCCGCGATCTCGCCTGGAGGCGCCGGCGCTGTGGTGTCCGCCGCTACCGCGACAAGACTGATCAGCGAAGCCGCCGTTCCGGCGACAGCGCCACTCACCAACCGGCGAATTGCTCCGGCAAGACGCAACTCTGCGCCAGAGAAGCCCTTTCCTCCGTATGAATGCATCATGATCTCCCTCGATTGTTAGTCCGACGTTTTGCGCGGAGGGGTCCCTGTCGTAAGTAAGCGACGGTCCGCACATTCTTTGTGCATGCAGGAGTCTGCCCTGAACTCCCATTATTAGCCGGCGATTTGTGACAACCGGACTTAGATGCGTGACGAATGGATGATTGGTGCGGCCAAGCGGTCAATAAGCTTGGAATCTCAAACTATGGTCGGCGCATGGGAGTTGGCGATCATTTGAGCGGCTTCGCTAACATGCCATCGATGTGCGCAGCGCCGCGCCCGACGTCGTCGACAATATTCGGATCTCTCACGCTCATCGCAGTCTTCCCTTCATTCAGTTAATGAAGCAAGTACGCAATTTAAGGCTTGACACACTTATTCACGGCAACGCTTCTTGAGACAACGGGATGAGTGGCAACTCCGTTCACGACGCGGCGGAGGTACCTCCTCGAGATCAGGCTTCCTTATAAAGAACAGCTGTAATTGAAATTAGGAAGGGGTTCGGCTTCCAGCGCAATCGCTGGCCGTGTGACTAAATCTGAGATAGACGCGGCTAAAGCAGTATCGCGCTCATAGCAGCATACGTCGCGCGTTTTTTTGGCCAACTTCGAAGGTCCCCGAGTCGGCGCTTTCGCTCCAGAATGCGATCGGCCTTTGAGATCTCACCGGATACGCAAACGGCCGCTTATCGCGGGCATTGCGCCGCTTGTCACAAACTGCAGGCCAAAAAAGGAATTCACAGGCAGGCTCAATCAGAGAGAGGACGCGAACTTAAGAGCGCCTGACAATGAGATCAAACGCCCGCTTCAAGCACCACGAAATACGTGAGCTTCCGATGAGGGAAGCCTGCGCCATGGAACCGTTAGGGCCGCCCGCCCGATTGACATCACTGCCCATGCAAGCGAGTTCGTCAAACCAGATTCCGTTTGCCGACAGCGGTAACTGCCTCATCCATAATTCTGAAATGCGCTGCAGAACACCGCCTATTTTCCGCCAATGAGATTGGCCGATCGCATTGCACAGTGTCGGACACCCTTCGTCGTACAGAGTGTCACGGACGCAACCACCACGCGCCTAAATGGGGCGGCGGATTTCGCCCAAGAGATCGCGCGGTGTCCGTTTAGGTACGTCCTCAGCGAGGATTTAGTGCGCCTTTGCGCGGCGTTGGCGTACTCCAAAGGTGCACGCAGTCTCGCCTGCGCAGACCTCTTACGTATTCCTGCCGAGCGTGTCTGGGTCGAATGGTGCGAGGCCACGTGGCTTAGCGAACTGCAACTCTACGGGTTTCGTGTCGACACTCTTGGCGCACCACGGCACGGGCGCAGGGGTGCCCTTATTCGCTGCTCCCCGAGCGGTCGTAACGGTCTTATTAGAACATTTTGGAGCACGGGTGAGACGGAGTTAAGCGTGCTGGCGAGCAGCATGGAAGCCTACTTCGATCTCGATACTGAGGAAGGCGAGGAACCCACGCCCTTAAAGAGGCCGGATCGGCCGATCTGTGTGTCGGATGATGCCAACCAAGATGCGGACATATTGCGCCGTTGTTTCCGATTCCGATATGAGCAGTCATGGGCCAATTATTACAGTGGCGCCAAGCTGACGTCCGTACAGAATGAAGCCATTGCGCGGCATACCCTTGGCACGATTGCCCCGGATATCTCTGTGTTGTTAGCATTTTTTTTGCTCTTCGCGACGCGTTCAGGGCTGCCACGACGGCCGCAATCGCTAGAGCGACTTAACCGATCTCGAGCACGCGCGGGAAAAATTCCGCTACTTGATCACATCGAAGTGCTATCACCCGTGCTACCAGAATACAGTTGCGCGAACAGCAATGACGGAGCCGCGCCCAATAGACGCGCCTCCCGGCTTCATCATGTCCGCGGACATCTTGTTCGGCGCGGTAGCGCCCTGTTTTGGCGAATTCCGCATCTTCGAGGAAGTGCTCGGTCGGGCGCCATTCGCACTCGGACAGTGACATGGACCTTCGATCGGACCTCGGGCCGCCACGGCACCCCGGTTACGGAAGGAGCAACTGAACCTTCTCCCGGGCATACTCTGCGATGAGTCCCTTTGTCGGTGGTAGCTGCTCCATTTGCAATGCAATGATTCACCCCGCGCGAAGAAGTGAAGAAGGCCTCGGAGAACACTCTCGTGCGCCGCGCCTGCATCGAACTCTGAACGAAGTGTTCCGTCGAGGATATGCCGATTCGAGACGCCAACTGATCTAGATCCCCAGTGGATTTATTCGCTCTACTTCATCGACGCTCGAGTAGCACGGCACAGCTGCCGGATCCTCATCAATCGAAAACCAATGAATTCGAGTCAATGGACCAGCAAATGACGCCGCTTGCGGTCTCATGAGTCGCGGCGCCACGGTCTGGCCAATCATCAACACCACGGGTTTTCTCATGGAGTGCAGCGACATCGAAGTCGAGTGCATGCGGCGTCGGGGATTGGCACGTTAGCCTTTCGGCAGCCTAAGGCTAATTCTTTGCACCGCGATTTGGCGGCTCCATTTCCCGATTGGAAATGATCCACCAATGACCCGCTTGCTTCCTTAAGATGGCGGTATAGCGCCCTCGCTCCGCAGGCAGCTGCTGATGATCCTTTGTGATCGCGCCGGTAATCCCGAATTCGCCATCGATCAGCGCGAGATCGGCTTTGAGGAACCGCAATTGATCAACTGTCGCCGTGGCTGTACTGCCCGCATAACCCATGCCAAAGGCTTGGGCGTAGAACTGCTCAATTTGCGGGCGTCCCCTCATTAAGGCTCCATCTGGGTTGATGAAGTCGCCATCAGGCAAGAAGTACATCGACAGCGCATGGGCGTCGCTGATGTGCCAGTCTGTGGTAAAACTCCCCATCAGATTCCTGATGGCGGTTTCCTCCTGGGTGCGTGTCTCGGCGAATACCGTTGGCGTCACCGCGATGCTGAGAAATAGAAACAGGCAATGAATTGCAGGCAAACGCGACATATTGATGCTCCATAGGGGCACTGCCCCAGTTGCGGCAAGTATGCACAGAAAGCCGAAGCTCAGCGCGTGCCGGAAGTTAGCGATCGCGAGTCATGACTTTCGACACATGTAGAGAACAATCTATGAGCCTATACTTCGCCGTGCACGCATTCCGCTAACTTGCCATCGACTACCGCTGAGACGAAGTATTCGCATGAGAATTCGCTCTAACTCTCAAATGGGCAGCGATAGCGGCATACCACGACGTCGTGAGCGCCAGACGATGCAAAACCCGGCTTACAGTCTCGAGGACGAATCAAGCACTGCTCAACGGGCCACCCCATAATTTCTCGTCGGCGAGCGCAACCACCGCTTGTATCCACTGCAACTAGAAAAGATCCACTACATAGAGTCGAATGGCAATTATGTATCGATCAAAATCGGCACTCACACTTAATATAAGTCGGGATTCCGTAACACGCCCTAGCCAGCGAGCTGGCCCAGCATGCATTCGTCAGGATCGAGCGCTCCTACCTCCTAAACATTCGCGCAATTTGCTATATCCGTAAAGCCAATCGCGGCACCTTCGCATTTACTTTGGCCTCCGGCGTATGTCTGCGCTCCAGCGCCATGTGCTGAAACAGAATTGTTCAAGCTCTGCCTCTGGCATCGCCACCGGCCGCGCTAAGGGTCGGTATGCAATACCGTCATACAAGCGCGGGCAGTGTCCAACGGGCTGTTGGCTTTGATCAGTGACGCCTTGCATACTTGCATACGAGCATGGCGTCGAATTTGCCACGATCTCGTACATTGATTCAGCAGGTGGACGGTGGCTTCTTGCGTCAATCTTGCACCTTCTGTCACATTGAGGATCAGGGGATGTCGTGTCGAAGACAGTTCAGCGGTCCCGCCAACTGCTGCTGATATCCCGTAGAGAATTGGAGAAGCCCGTGAAAGTGACTACTGCCGTTATCCTGACCATCGCGTGGATGAGTGTTGCCGGCCAATTGAGCGCCGCAACTCACCAGCAGAAATCGATGGACTCTGCGCAATTCCTTACGCCAAAGCCGGCTATCGGTCAGGAGTACGGCACGGTGTTTTCCATCGCGTTTTCCATCAAGGGCGACGGATTCGATGAATTGGTGCGTCGAAACAGCGGTACTGGCGTGAACGTAACGACCGCGGTTGAAAAAGATAAGCTGACGTTTTCGGCAAGCGTCCGTTACGACGGGCAGCCGGTGGGCAACAGCGTCGATAAAATGAGCAGAGATGGAAAAACCGGTTGCTGGGGCAGCGTGTGCCACGATTATACTGATGCCAGCGGATTGCTTTATAACGAGCTGTTGTGGGGAAGGGCGCCGTCGAGGATTCACCCAGGCGAATCGTGGGACGTTGCGATCGAACAGCCTTGGGAATTGGGTCCCACGTCCAAACAACGCGTTACCGTCATACATCTTGATCCGATTGCACACACGGCGACGTTGATGCGGCAAGGCGAGGCGGCCGGCCCGATCGCTAATGAGCAGAAGCAAGTTCCCATTACCCGCGCAGGCAAGACTTATCTGGTGGACGTCGTGCCGGGTGTTGCGCGCTGGAGAGGTTACACCACCTTCCTGGAAGGTTTCGTTCAAAGTGACGAACTCGTCATGGAGCGTCCTGTAAAGCTCGTATCTGCGGAACTCGGCGAGCTCGACGCTTCCGAGCGCATCTACATGTTGCTCAATGCGATGCCGCGCGGATCCGTGTAGTTGACGGGGATGGCTTCGAAAGCGCTAGACCTTTGTGGATGGGCGTAGCCTTGATCGTGCCGGCGCTTGTTTCGTCAGGTCTCGCGCTCCCGGCTAGCGACGCCAAAGTAGTGATCGAACAGGCGCTCGACGCAACTGGCGGCCGGCCAATGTTGCAAGACTTGCACCGCTTGAGGCTTCGGTCCTATCCCACGACCTATCGTCTCGACGATTCTGAGCGCGCCGATGGGCCTTTCTGGGTGGACTTTGCGGAGGGGTAGAGGTCCGCGATGAGCCTAGAGGCCGGGCGGTATAACGACCTCGCTCGGCAGGTAGCTGATGATCCTTCGTGATCGCGCCGGCAATCCCGAATTCGCCATCGATCAGCGCGAGATCCCCTTTGAGGAACCGCGATTGATCAACCGTTGCCGTGGCTGTACCGCCCGCATAGCCCATGCCAAAGGCTTGGGCGTAGGACTGTTCAATTTGCGGCTGTCCCCTCATCAGAGCTCCATCTGGGTTGATGAAGTCGCCGTCAGGCAAGAAGTACATCGACAGCGCATGGGCGTCGTTGATGTGCCAGTCCGCGGTGAAGCTCAGCGCGTGCCGGAAGTTAGCGATCGCGAGTCATGACTTTAGACACATGTATGTGGCAAAGACATAGGGACTACAATTGGTCGTGGACACAACTACGCGTCTATTTGGCGTCCTCACGTCACTTGCCTGGCTCATATGGATTGCGGTCGGGCTACCCGAAGCGATGAGATTCGTGGCATCCCCGCTGATGCTCACGGATGCGCACAATATCGGCTGGATTGCCGCCTATCTGCTTTTTGGTCCAGTGCTCTGGGTCGGCGCCTCGGTCCGACGTATCTACGAGCATTTCGGCTATCAATTGCTGCTGATTGCAGTTGCGGCAATCTCGACACTGCTGATGATGTATCTGCGACCCAATTGTTACGCCGGCGCATTGGTCGTGGTTGTTGCATGGCAGGCTTCACTGCTATGGCGGCGCTCATGGACGCTGGCATTGATCGCCGTACAAACGGTTGCGATATTCATTATCTATGCGTGGGCTTCGGCGGAACGTTTTGGCTGGTCTATCGCGGTCATCTATTTTGCATACCAAATCTATGCGCTAGCGATCGCTGACATTGCCAAGCGCGAAGGCGCGGCTAGACAGGAGCTCGCTCGCCGTAATTTGGAACTGAAGACGACGCAGCGCTTACTT
Organism: Steroidobacteraceae bacterium; assembly: GCA_039924385.1. Classification (GTDB taxonomy): domain Bacteria; phylum Pseudomonadota; class Gammaproteobacteria; order Steroidobacterales; family Steroidobacteraceae; genus Bog-1198. The sequence goes on along the minus strand of JBDTAV010000124.1, from coordinate 15,316 downwards.
GCCGAGAGCAGCCGCATCGGTGAGCGGGTGCGCATATCTAGAGAAATGCACGATGTCTTGGGTCACGATCTCACCGCACTTACGTTGCACTTAGAGGTCGCACTGAATTCACAGACAAATAGAGAAGAGGAAGTCCGAAGCGCGCAAGCACTTGCCAAGGGGCTACTCGGAAAGGTCCGAGAGGTCGTCAGTTTCATGCGCACCGACGAGCCATCGAGTTTGGCACGACTGCTCAGCAATTTGGTCGTTGATGGACCTTCCCTAAAGGTGCATCTTGCGATGAGCGGCGATCTCGATGCAACCGATATGGGTCGTGCGCACACTTTGATTCGCTGTTTGCAGGAAGTTATTACCAACGCAAGGAAACATTCCGGGGCCAGCAATCTTTGGCTCGATGTCAAACGTGAGGCCGGTAACGTTGTGGCTGAGGCATGCGACGACGGCCACGGGCCGAAAGCCGGCGGTCTTGACCCGGCATCAGCCGACCGCGGTCATGGGTTCAATGTTATGCGAGAACGGCTTGGAGAATTTGGCGGCACCCTAAAGATTGACGACGGAGACGGACAAGGATTCGGCCTGAGAATCGATCTGCCTCTGAGCGCGACACTGCCGTGATTCGCGTCTGCCTCATCGAGGATCAAACACTGGTTCGAGAAGGGATCGTAAAACTGCTGGCGCTGTCCGCAGACATCGAAATGGCGGGCACGGCCCCAGACGCGGACGCCGGAATTGCGATGGTCCTGGCACAACACCCCGACGTCCTGCTACTAGACCTGAAACTTCCAGGACGATCGGGTATTGACGTACTAAAGGAGCTGCGCGATTTGGCCGCGCAGCCCCCAACACTTATTCTTACCACCTTCGACGAGGACTCTCTCTTAATCGAAGCCATGCGTGCCGGCGCAAAGGGGTATCTGCTCAAGGACGTGACACTTCAGCAACTGGTTAAAGGGATACACACGTTGATGGAAGGCGGTACTTTGCTGCTGCCGGCAATTACGGAGCGCATCCTGCAGAGCATCGGCAAGGAATTGCCGCCCTCGCACACTGTCGCGTCGCCGAATCCGCTTACGAAACGAGAGATTGAAATTCTTCGCTTAATGGCCGGCGGCTATAGCAACAAGGAGATTGGCGATGCTTTTTCGCTAACGGAAGGCACGGTCAAGAACCATGTATCGAATGTTCTTGCCAAACTCGACGTCCGCGATAGAACCAGAGCGGTGCTCAAAGCCCTGGAGTGGGGATACTTGACCCCCTCGTGCCAGGCATCAGGCGATGACGCATAATTCATCCTGCGGTTGTCAAATCCCAATGAATTGCAATACCTTGACGAGACACGGAAACTGCGTTGCAAGGACTACCGCGATCACAAGATCGGTGACGAGCTTGCGCGATACGCGAATGTCTAAGTCTTTCCGAATAATCAGCGAGGGTCCTTCATTGCGCGTCATGTCATCCATCATTTGTATTGCCACCCTCATCGCCTCCAACACAGCATTGGCAGGTCGTTGAACTGCATGTCGGGGATAAACTAGCCCGAGCAGATCTACTAAAACCCGCCGTGCACCGCTATGTTCGCTATACGGTGACACCGGATGGCCATCGCAAGATGATTGACATCTGGAGCCGCGAAATCAGCTTCGATACGCAAAACGGGCGTAAGTTGCTGCACATTCACCAGCAATGGGATGAGATCTCGCCGTCGGCGGTCCTAATCCAGGATTCTCTGTTTGAGCCTGACACGCTGCGCCCGCTGACGCATGTCAAGAGTCTCACCCGCGAGGGCAAGAACACGGTCGGTGGATACCACTTTTTGCCCGCCAAAATTGTGGGGATGGATGATCTACGTAACAATTCCCGCAAAGATTTCGTGCAACTCTCCAAGGAACCTGCCTACAATTGGGAAACAGACATGGAAATGCTGCAATCGTTGCCATTGGCGCAGGGCTACGCCGCGAACATTAATTTTTACGATCCGGCTGGGATCCACCCGCGCGATATGAGTACAGCGTCACCGGCTCCGAGAAGATCAGGGGCCCTGATGATCGCGATATCGACTGCTGGGTAGTGAGAATCGAATTCAAAGCGGACAAGGCATCGAGGCGCTTCTGGTTCGACAAGAAAACACAGGTACTGTTGCGAGAAGAGACCCAGCGCTCGGATGGCACGAAGGACGTGAAGATGCTGCTTAGTCCCGAAGAGAGCGACGTTTAATCTTGATGGTCCTCCGGGCGTCGGCCGCGCCGGATTCGGCAATCGGCCAATGTTTGTTGCAAGGCATTTCATGAGCAGGTTATTCACACCTATCCAAGTCGGCCGTATACCTTGCGCAACCGTTTAGTGATGTCAACGGCACCCTCTGCTCTGAGGAAGGGCTACCTTCGTACTCCAGGAATCTATTCCGAGGAACAAGTGCGTGGTTGGCGCAAAGTCACTGACGCCGTACATTCACGAGGCGGCGTGATTTTTTTGCAATTGATGCATTGTGGTCGCATTTCGCATACCAGCATGCCGCCGGGCGGTGCTCAACCGGTAGCCATGACTCCGATCCCACCATTGCTCCAGACCAAAGCTTTATCGTGTTTTCAAGCAATCGACCTGACTCTTTAGGAAGCAACGATCTGTACTTATCGTTTCGATCGGCAAAAGGATGGTGTGCCCCCATTCATTTTGATGCACCCATAAACTCACCCAGCGCGGAACTCGCAACCGCTCTTTCAGTGGATGGTCGAACTCTCTACTTCGCATCGTCTCGTAATGCCCTCCAATTGCCACGCGCCACCCGCGTCACAGCGGCGAAATTCCGCTCCGAGGCCGCTGCTTATGAGAACGGAACCTTGAGGATGTATCAAGTGAACTTAGGTGCCTGGCTGGGCGCGCATCGCCCGCAGTCACAGTCTTGTACGAGCACCCGAGTTGACTGATTGCGCTGCATGCCATTTCCAACGGATTGACACTTCGATCGCTAATTGTTCGAGAATCGATGATTGGCGGGGGAACCTTGCATGAGACTATTTGTAATGGCCGCTTCACTCTTGTTTTGCCTCACGGCTGCCCGCGGCGACGATGTATGCGGATCAGCCGCCGAGCGCGCCGCCGCTAGCGGTTGGTTCGAACTATATAAGAGTGCATGGGAGCATCGCGATGCCTCGGCTGCAACTGCGCTATTTGCCAAAGATGCCGAATATTCGGGAGATCCTTTCGATGCGCCGCTGCGCGGAGAGGAGCAAATTCGACGCTACTGGGATGAAGTAGCATCGGGTCAACGCACTGTGGGGGCGGTCGGTTACCAACTCCTGAGCGCGCAAGCCAGTACGGCGCTCGTGCGATGGCGAGCAGTGTTTGTACGCGTCGCGCCCGGGCAAAGAGTCGAACTGGAAGGCATCGCTCAGTACTCCTTGAATCGGGAGGGAAAGTGTACGCACTTTTTTGAGTGGTGGAATCGAAAACCGTCTTAGCGAATTCTACGAACGTAAGCGTAAGAATAACACCGTCATTGAAATTGCTCTCAAAAATGCATCAGCTATTGCGCGTCCTCGGTGTCGGGTCCAGGGTTACACTCGGCGTAGAGATGATGCCAAGCAATCTCGCGTGGTCCGCGGGATCTTGCATGATAGCCACCTCGTTGCCATCCCGGGTCGATCGTATGATCGTATTAGACCCAGTGGACTCGCAATCCCAGCAGCGCTGGATTTGGCATGAGGACTAAACCAAGCATTTTGTCGACGCCGAATGCACCAGCGGCGTAGGCCGCTCGTAACTCCTCCGCAAGCGATAATGGCGAAGAGCGCGCCAAGAATGCCTCCCGCGCTCCAGGGTCCCAATAAGAAGCGACCAGCCCAAAGCTTGCGTGCACTACGCAAGATACCTCATCCGCCTCGGATTCCAGAACAGGGCAGACATCGAACTGCATTTGGATTTATACAATCCTATTGCTAGTTTGTTGCAACTAACTCGACCTATGGCCGCGCGGATACAAGCGTTCAGACCCGCGGATTAGAACATTCCCATACTTGGACGTCGCCTCTATGCCAAGCGAAGTCTTAAGATTGGGTTCACATGGAAAGATTTCAGGATACATCGGAGCGCCATTATATCCGCTTAGGCCGACGCCGGAAGAGTATGGCGGGCTGACGTATCATTTGCGGCTCGCGGGTGTGAGCGAGACGCTCCAAGGCAGGAGGGATTCGAAGTTTTCGGCGGTAGTGGCTTTGGGAAGCTCGGTGAACAGATGTGCCAGTTACGCATGGGCCAGTTCCTACGTACTACAATCCCATTCCTTATACCGGACGCAGTGCTCGGATAGGATCAAGCGTGGCCGCCAGATAGGCGGGTATCGATGCAAACATTAAATTGAGTGCAAGGGCGACGATGCCGGCTTGACTCGCGACGGCAAAGTTAAAGTTAAGGCGAGCCGGCAATTTCAGACTTTCTCCGATGATCTGCGCACCGATGACACTTATGAATAGACCTATCGCGCACCCGAGTACACTAAGGGCGGCTGCCTCAAAGATGAACTGGCCGAACACCTGTGCCTTAGTAGCTCCCATCGCGCGCCTCAATCCGATCTCGGCTGCGCGTTCCTTTACGCTAATCCACGAAATGGCGAGAATGCCCAGTCCTGCAATGAACAGCACACTGACGCCGACCGCTTCAACGTAACCGCGAAGTCGTTTTGACGCAGCCGACTCAGCCTCGATGAGGGTACGCTGATTCAATATTTGGTAATCCGAGGGATCATTGCCAACCGGGCGATGCGTGCGCGACAAGATGCGATCAGCCTCGGATCCGACCTCGGCCATCTTCTGCCAGCTTACAACGCTCACGGCGAGAGCGCTGTAGTACTCAATATTCGCCAGCCGGTGCATTGCCGTCGATAGCGGCACATAGACGGTATTGTCGGCACCGCCGCCGTCAAGATCCTCACCCCGTTCAGCGATGACACCGAGCACCACAAACGGCAGTCGATTGATAAATATTCTCTCTCCGACTGGGGATTCCTCGCCAAACAAATCGCGTGCCGCGACAGCGCCCAACACAGCGACGCGCGCGGCGCGACGATCATCCTCGTCGGTGAAATATTCCCCTGCGGCCAGCGAGAAATTCCGAATGTGCACATAACTGGCTTCGGTGCCCAGCACGGCGCAGTTATTTTTCGACAAATCGCCCGCTTTGACCAGAAATAGGCCGCTCGAGGTCGCGGACGTGGCCTGTAGGCCTTCAATCTCGCGGCGAATTTCAACATAGTCGCGCGATACGAGGGTTGTCGCGAGCGAGCCGGTGCGCGTGCGGCCGCCCGACGTGCGGGCCGGTCGAGGCGTAATGACAATGACATTGGTGCCCAATTGGCGCAACTGCGACAGTACCTTGTTACGCCCGGCCTCCGAATAGTTCGCGGAGACGGTGACGCCAGCAACGCCCAGCGCGGCGCTCAGAATAATGAGAGCCGATCGCAGGCGAAATCGCCACAAACCGCGCAGTGCAGTTTTTGCGATGCTGAAGGTGTGCACTGCCGAGGTCTCCGCGATGGCTCTGGGCTTAAGCTCTCAGTGCTAGGACGGGATCCACGCGAGCGGCTTTCCACGCCGGATACAAGCCGCCAAGAATTCCAATGCCCACAGCTAGTGTCAGACTTTGCGCGAGGCTGGTAGCCCCCACCACCGTGGGTAGGCCTTGCAGGCGCGTCACCAGGGCAGCCACCGCTACACCTACGAGCCCCCCAGCAATGCCGCCGCCCAGTGCGGTCCACGCAGCCTCCAGCACAAACTGCCATAGGATCGCTGCGCGCGTTGCGCCCACCGCTCGCGCCACCCCAATTGCTCCCTTCCTCTGAGCCACGCTCGCCAACATGAGTCCCAATATGACCAGGCAGCCGATCCCGGTCGCTAACACCGCTACCCCTCTTAGCAGAGTGGCAAGCGTCGACTTCATTTGAGTCACGTTTTTCATCATAGCCGCAGGATTTGTCAACGTGAAATCATCGAGCGCCGCGGCCGCAATATGATGTCGGTCCCGAAGTAAGGCGCGCACGCTCGCCAACGCAGCATCCGCATCATCCGCCCGTTGCAGTTGGGCTACCAGCATTGTTAGATAGTCTCGGTTGAACAGGCGTGTAGCGGCCGTTGATACCGGAATGTCGATAAGGTCATCCAGACTTGCTCCCGCCGGCCCCGCGCCGCGCGAAGGAATGGTGCCAATCACTTGGAATGGCACATCGCCGATGTGAATTGCTTTCCCGACGGGCTCCTCACTCGGAAACAGCAGCGCAGCGACGCCTGCACCCAGAACAGCGACGCGCGCGCGGTTTGCGATATCGTCCTCGTCGATGAATCGCCCATCGGCGACATCCTCTGCGCGAAGTTGTTGCCAGTTGGCCGAAACGCCGAAGATCGCCGGAGTATCGGATCGTCCAGCATAGCTGACATCGACGCCAAAGGCGTTTTGCAGCAAGGCAACTTGCTTGATCTGAGGCAGCTGCGCGACCGCGGTCGCATCCTCGAACTTGAGTGTGGGCGGAACGTTTGTGAGCGAGACCATGCCGCGTGTCTTGCCGGCGCCCGGTCGCACCATGATGGTATCGAAGGTGCCTAGCATATTCTTAAACCGCTTGGTGGAGTCGAGCCGTGTTGCCTCTCCAACGATGTTGAGCACCGTAAGTGCACCGATACCCACCACGATTCCCGCCATCATGAGTCCTGTGCGCAGTGGTGAGCGCACTAGGGCCCTTATCGCGAGCCGATTGGTGGCAAGTGCGCTCATCGAAGCAGCCGGCCAATCATGCGACCGAAGCGCTATTGGCGGAAGACTTGTCGCTCACGATACGCCCGTCGCCAATTCGAATCTCCCTCTTTGCATATGCTGCGACTGCATCATCATGCGTGACCAGCACGAGAGTCCTGCCTTCCGCGTGCAGTGAACTCAACAGCGCCATCACTTCCTTGCCCGCCTTTGAATCGAGATTGCCGGTCGGTTCGTCGGCCAGAATGAGCGGCGGGTCGTTTGCGAGGGCGCGCGCCAACGCCACACGCTGCTGCTCGCCGCCCGAAAGTTCGCTGCCATAGTGATCGGCGCGGTGCGTCAGCCCTACGCGGCTAAGAGCGGCACGCGCTTTGGTACGATCAATAGGGCTGCCGGAATAAACCATCGGTAGCTCAACATTCTCAAGCGCGGTCGTTCGCGGCAAGAGATGAAACGCCTGGAATACAAAACCGATGCTACGGCCCCGCACGTGCGATAGTTCTTTGTCGGACAAGCCAGCCAGCAATCTGCCGTCCAGACGATAGGTGCCGGCGGTCGCCCGATCGAGGCAGCCGATAATATTGAGAAGCGAGGATTTGCCGGAACCAGAAGGGCCGCGCAACGTAACGAATTCGCCACGCTGAATTTGTATCGATACATCACTCAATGCGGCGACCGAAGCCCCGTCACTTCGCTCGTATACCTTAGTGATTTGATCGAGACAAATCATGGTTCGGTTGGCACAGTTTTCGACTCAGGCCATCCGCGTGTCAGCACCTGATCCGCTGCGCCGACTCCCTTAACGATCTCAGTGAAATCCCCTTCTTTGGTTCCGGTAGTGACAACCCGGCGCTCAATGGCTTTGCCTTTCAGTAGATAGACGAAACGCCCGTCGGCTCCTCGCTGAATGGCTTGCGCGGGAATGACCAACGCCGAACGCGTTGCCGTCTCGATGACAATGTTGGCAGTCATATCCGGTCGCAGCAGCCTCAAATCGCCGTCGATGCGCGCAATCACTGGGTAATTGACGACTCCAGAAACGATGGTCGCTGTGGGGTCGATGCGTAATACCGTCGCAGTAAATTCCCGAGACGGATACGCTTCTACCGTGAATGTCAGGGAATTCCCGGGAGCGACTCCCGCGATATCGGTCTCATCCACCATCGCAACGAGCTCCAGGGCGTTGTCCTCGACAATGGTGACAAACGTCGGAGCCGCAAAAGAGGCAGCCACGGTCTCGCCCTCCTGAGTACTGACGGATGAAACAATGCCAGAGATCGGCGCTCGAATGATGGTGTAAGACAGTTCGACCAGGGCTGCCTTCAGATCGCTCTCGGACTTAGCCTGTTTGGCTGCGGCGGTCTGCAGCTGCCACACCAGATCCTCCTGCTGTTGTTTTGCAATCGCACCGGTCGCCGCCAGCGACTTGATACGAGCCACATCGCGCTCCGCCTTGGCAACGGCCACTCGATCCATCGCCAATTGCGCTCGCGCTTGATCGGCGCGAGCCTCGAGTTCTTTGGGATCGATCAACGCAATGGTGTCGCCACGGCGAATTTGCGATCCCACCGTCACGTTGAGCTTGAGCACGATACCGGAGACCTGAGAGCCTACGCGCACCGCAGAGCCGCTGCGCAAACGAACAACGCCACTGGTTGTGACCGTGCTAGTCATCGCGCGCATTTGCGGTCGAATTGTGGCGATGCGATCGTTTGCTATCGCGTTCACATTTGCTCGGCGCCAATACAGGTATCCACCGAATGAGGCGCCCAGCAAGGCGACGCTCATAATCGCCGTCCATAGCTTTGAGCTCCAGCGCCGTGCCGTGCGCGCATCGCGAGCCACGAACCCACTCAGTTCCCCTGCGATCACTTGCGATCGAACACAAACACAATAGGCGGCTTGGCGCCGTTAGTCGATTCAACCGTCATCGTCTTGCCATCTGGAGATAGTGCGCGCGTTTCAGTCCGCACCATTGTTGTACCCGCGACCGCTCCGCTCGAGGTCCAGGTGGTTACCAAGCGAGCGCCATCCCAGCGCGTTACCGTCTGCGCCTTGTCGCCCATAAAATTGACGTTCGCGGTAGAAGTCCCATTGAGTGCATACTGGGTTTCGTGAGTCTGCGGTTCTCCCATCATTTTGGTGCGATCCTTCACGACGAGCGCAGTAGGGTTCTGCGTAATGACCAACGAATATTCCATTCTTGCCATCATGCCCAAATTTTGACTTTTCGAGGCATTTAGCGACCACGCGCCGGAAAAATCGACGGGCGGCGCTGCGCTTGCTACAAGGGCCCACAAGATGAATGGCAAACTAAATATTGATCGCTTCATCGATAACTCCTGGGGTGAGGCATATGATTTCAAAGCGCACAGCGTGCGTTGTCATCAAGGCTAAACCCTGTACGCGGGTATAGGGTCAAGTGTCGTAAAGCGCGCCGCGCGTCTGTTCGGCGACTCGGGAGAAGCCGCCGTTACACCGTTGCACTCGAGCAGCACCTGCTGGAGTCCGACTTCCCGGCGCCTTAGAATTTCCCTTTCAACGCTCAGTGCACGTAGTTGGTGCTCGGCGATCCCCTTGAACACGGCGCAAAATGTCCGGTGGTCATGCAGATGCACGACCAAGGAAGCGATGTCACGCAGACTGAGACCCAATGCCTGCGTTTGCCGAATGAAGGTGAGTCGGGCCAAAGCGCTCGCGGTATAGCGTCGATATCCGATTGATGGTTTCACAGGTCGAGTCAACAAGCCGAGCCGCTCATAATATCGGATCGTTTCGACTCCTACTGCCACGAGATTAGCCAACTGACCGATGGTCATTCCCTCCGCAGCGAGCGTCCCGGTGCCTACCGCATCATTTAATCCACTTGGGCGACTCGGACTAATATTCTGGTGGTCTAACACGCAAACGCCCATCGATTTGAGCACCCTGAGCGAGAGGATTTCCGCGTAGCGTTCAACTTGATAACCGTCTCATTGCTGTGCAGCACATTTGCCATGCGCGTTTCTGCTACCACTCGCAAACATTCCCGAGCAATGGCGGCCGCTCGAGGCGACGACTGTGCCCTCTCGCAATTATTGGTAGCGTGGAGACGAAGCGCAAATAAGTCTCAGTGATGTCTCAGTGATAAGAGGCTATTGATCTCAGTATTGACCCTAGCTTTGCGCTGCAGTCTGAAGTGCAAAGCGCCACGACGGGTCACGACGGCTTCGCCCGAGTTTATACAGGGGGCATTCAGCCCCATCACGTTACACGATAGGCCGGCCGCCGCCAGAACGCGAGGCTTATGTGACGAAGCGGAATATGGCGGGTCGAAGCTGTCGTTGCGCGGGCCACATTTACATGGCTGCGTTGAATCGAAACGCCGGTAGACCAAAGGCTTGCCGCCATTAATCCAGACTGCGCGCTATCAATGCGCATGCAATCTGGCGCGGGCCCTTGACCTTGTACTGCACTATAGGGTTTAGCATCATGGTCCTCGCGGGTGCGGAGTATTAAAGCAAAATGCAACCGTCTTTTTCGCAGCGATCCGATACAGACCCGGTACTTGTCTGGGATCTGCCAGTGCGTGTTATGCATTGGAGTCTTGCGGGCGCGGTAGCGCTTGCCTGGACGACCCAGCAACTTCCAGGCGATTGGTTCGAGATGCACGTGGCGTGCGGCTATATCGCTCTCGTGGTTGCGTGCACGCGGATTGTGTGGGGATTTGTGGGCACCCGACACGCACGTTTTACTAGCTTTGTGAGGGGCCCCGCCGCCATCCTTCGCTATTCACGCAGCTTATTTCATGCGGGATCTGAAAAGTATTCGGGGCACAATCCCCTTGGGGCATTGATGGTGGTGCTGCTCTTGTGTTTAGTCGTTGCGCAAGCCACCACGGGCCTATTCGCGAACGATCAAGTATCGAATGTAGGGCCGCTATTCGGCTGCGTTGGCGCGAACAAGAGTGATTACCTTTCGGGCATTCACAGAATGCTCTCGACTGCGATTCTGCTGATCGTACTGCTGCACGTCATGGCTGCTGTTGGCTATTTGTTGTTCAAAAGGACGAATTTGATTCAACCCATGATCACCGGATACAAACCGGCCACGAGCGTAGCTCTAGGATCTGGAATCGCGGCGTCGCGAATTTGGCTGGCCAGTTTGATTGCTGGCTTCCTTTCATTGGCGCTCGCCGTCGTGGTGCACAACGCGCCGCCGGCCTCCTTGGCGCTTTAAGTGTTAGCCGCTGACCTTTAAGGCATTTCTTCGAATTTTTCATGACAGCTGCGACAGGTGCGGCTCACTTCTGCGACTGCGGGCCGCAGGGTGTCCACGCCAGTGCCTTCAGCTGCTTTCAGTAGCGCAGCTGTCTTTTCCACGTAGCCACTCATCAACTGATTGAATTCCGAACGCTGACTCCATACCTCCGGTCTCGACATGCTCTTCATCGCGTATCTTGATTCGTCGGCAAAGGTCTCACTTGATAAGACCGCAAGCATCGCAGCCCGCTGTGCGAGTAGCAAAGCGCGCTTCGGCTCATAGGGCGCCTTGCCATTCGCCATGGCGGCCAATGCGGGGACGACAGCGGACTGAACGGTCATGGCTGCCTGACGAATCTGCACTATACGATCGGCCCGGCTAGGCTCACTCGCTAACACAGGCAGTGAGCCCGCAATTCCCATTTGCAGAAGAATCACAGCAGTTCTTCTCCAATATCGCGGCTTGCGCAATTGCACAGTCATTTGTCTCGATCCTCAAAGGTACTCCGAGGAAGGAGACCTTACACTCTATACCCGGATAGAGAGTCAATAGGTCTTTTGACCGCCCTTAGTCACAGCACCGGGCACCGCCAGGCCGAACTGCTTGCGGATCGGCGCCGCCGGGCATTTGATATCTGCGATCTTGGCGCTGCTCACCGGGCACACCGGCACAGTTTGAAGCAATTGTTCGATGGCGCAGCGTAGTTTGTCGCGCATGCGCGTGAGTTCACCAATCTTTTCGACAATCTCTCGTTCCTTCTGTTCGAATCTCTCGATAATGAATCGCAACTCGCTCGCAGGTTCCCCCAGCGTCTGTGGGTGCAAATACTCGGCGTGGGCACGCACAAGACCACGGATCTCTTCAAGAGAAAACCCCAGTTCTTGAGTTCTGCGGATGAATTGCACCCGTTCGAGGTCGACCGCTTCGTAGTTACGGTATCCTGAGTACGAACGATCCGGGGAGCGCAGTAACTTCAGACGCTCGTAGTAACGCACGGTTTGCACATTCACACCGGCGCGTCGTGCCAATTCGCCAATCCGCATGCTCGTCTTGCTCCCAATGATACCGGCGGATGCCAGATTACATGTTGCACCCAGCCACGGCGTCGATACAAGGCGAAACTCCGAATGGCTTCAGGCCGATCGATTCGTTACGGTCCAAGCTCGGACGTCACGCCCATTGGATGGGCAGCTTCGGTAAGTCGAGTGACTTGACTTATCGCACCCCCAGTTCCAGGCAATCGGCAGCGCTGAAGGAATGCAGACGGATGTTGCTCGGACACGGCCGTACTGCGGTACGGAGTTCCTTCGTGATTGCGCAGGCGATGATTCACGACTAGGATACCGCGCGAACGAGACTTTCCATGGCTGCTAATTTTTCAACTTCGGCGGTTTCAGTAACAGCGGCGATGATTGCGCTGGTGCCACGCAATGACTTGCCGCTTCAACTCACAAGCCCCTAACCCAGCACTGGTCGGCGGCAGCTTTGGTGTTGCAGTATCCAAGGGGTGCTCACTCTGTCAGTCGACGATCGGTCGAGGGTCATGACGACAACGGCGCACATGGAGCAATTCACTACTAATCACCGCCGGTTCATGATCCCGCTGCTCGCGTTCAGCTTCTGGACCTTACTCGTATTGTCTAACATCGGTATCTCCGCGATGAGCGCTAATACCGAAGGCAACGCATTCTCCTGGGACCGAGCCGTGGTCTCCGCTTGCTCGGTGTTCTATCTGTGGTTCGCATTGACTCCACTAGTGGCATGGCTTGGGCGCCTGGGTGCACGCGGCTGGCGATTCTTTTGGGCTATACACCTGCCCTGCAGCATCGTGCTTGGCGCCGCACAGTCCACAACGTCTCTACTAATACTGTGGGCGGTGTGTGGATCCGGAAGAAGCGCTGCGACCTCCGCCGGCGGGTTTCTGCGAACCGAGTTTGTATTTGCTTTTCATATGGGTCTATTTATTTATTGGGCACTCCTGCTGACACTTCGCGGCATGGAATCGCAGCGGCGGCTCAAGGAGGAGCGGCTGCGTGCGTCAACACTGGAAGCTCAGTTAGCGCAGGCGCAATTGCATGCGCTGCGAATGCAATTACAGCCGCACTTTTTGTTCAATGCGCTCAATGCCATTTCTGCGCTGGCCCCCGGAGACCCGTCTCAAGCACGACTGATGATCGCCCGATTGAGCGATTTCTTGCGTCTTACATTGGACGAAGGTCACGCGCCGTGGGTGCCGTTGTCGCGAGAATTGCAATTCTTGAAATGCTATTTGGGCATCCAGCAAGTGCGATTTCAGGACCGACTCACAACGCGTCTGGATGTTGCAGAGGATACCCTCAACGCATCGGTACCCAGCATGATTCTTCAGCCGTTGGTGGAAAACGCGCTGCGTCACGGCTTGCTTGCGAAGCCCGGGAAAGGAGTGCTGCGCATTTCTGCGCGGCAGGATGGTGAGGATCTGCGAGTGCGCATCGACGACGACGGATTGGGGCTACCGGAGATCGGGCCATTGGAGGGCATTGGCCTCGGCAATACCCGCACGCGGCTTAAGGTAATGTTTGGCGATGCCGGAACGCTCACCTTGAAGCGCATGGCGAAAGGCACGCGCGCCGAATTGCGCTTTCCATTTATAGAATATGCCGCATGAGTAAAACGCAGATTCGTACGCTATTGGTCGACGATGAGGTGTTAGGTCGACTCGCTTTGCGTCAAGCGTTGGCGTCGCACGAGGAAGTCGAAATCGTCGGCGAGTGCAGCAACGCGGATGAGGCGCTGCGAGCGGTCGAGATAGTGCATCCGTGTCTGCTTTTTCTGGACATCCAAATGCCTGGCATGGATGGATTTAAATTGCTGCACGGCCTCTCACGCGATGGTTGGCCGCTGGTCGTGTTCGCCACCGCATACGGCGAGCATGCGCTGCGTGCCTTCGATGCCAATGCAGTCGACTACATCTTGAAGCCGATTGACCAGGCACGCTTCGATGAGGCGATGGAGCGGGTAAAACGGCGCTGGGAAACCAAGACAGTGCGCACCGCGGACCGACTATTCAAGCGCGCCACAAAGAGTTTCGTGCAGCGAATCAGCGTACGCGTCGGTGATCATCTGCGGCTGATCGCTGTTGCTGATATTGACTGGGTGCGCGCCGATGGTAATTACGTTCATATCAATATGGGTGGCTCGACTTTTCACCATCGTGGATCGCTACGACACCTCTTAGCTTCGCTCGATCCATCCCGTTTTATACGTATCCACCGCAGCATTGCCGTGAATGTGGATCGAGTACGCGAAGTGCATCCGTTGTTTCAAGGCGCTGCGGAGGTCGTGCTTCAGGATGGAACCCGCCTCGAACTGAGCCGACGGTTTCGCGCCGGTGTACGCTCGGCCTTTGAGGTGCGCTGATTTGGATCCGCAAAGCGCCGCTTGTCGCCTGATTCGAGCCACTTGTCACAAATTTCAGGCCAATCCACCACTTCCCAGGCACGCTCAATCAGGGAGACCCCGCGAACCTCAGAGCGCCTCACAATGCAATCAAACGTTTGCTCAAAGGAGCGCAAGCTACTTGAGTTTCCGACGGCGGAAGCCAGGCCCGAGGAATGGCTGGGCCCCCTATTTCTCGTCGGTGAGCGCGAACACCGCTTATACCCGTTGGATCCGGACAACATCGAGTACATCGAATCGAACGGTAACTACGTGGCGATTAGAGTTGCCAATCAGACATATATCAGCCGGGACTCCCTAACCCGTTTGGCGGGCGAATTGGCCCGACACGGGTTCATCAGAATTGAGCGCTCGTTCATCGTAAATATTCGTGCCGTTCTTTATGTCAGCCGAGCCAAGCGGGGTACATTCGAATTTGTCTTAGCTTCGGGAGCGCGCCTGCGCTCCAGCGTGACCTACCGCGCAACAATTATTCGCGCACTGCCGTTGGGGTCGTTCTCGACTCGTCGTGCGGCACGGTAATAGGACTGCCTCCAGCGGTGACCGCCTTCTCAGCCGGTCCTTTTGGCTACCTAATCGACGGAGTTGAGCTTATCCAGCGCTCGAAGCCTTCGACTTCGTCGTTGGCCGGTCATTCACTTAAACGGAGACTAAAGAAATCTATACTCTCAGTTGGCTGAACAATGCCCGGTCACTGCTACTGATCGGCGAGACCGGTGTCGGGAAAACCTTCATTGCTCAGGCGGTCGGCCCAAGATGTGGATTCCTCTTGTCGACAGATTCGGTAGCACCCATCATGGCTACTACTCCCGAGCGAAGGCTCCAGCGACGTCGCCATGACCTTCTTCTCGTTCTCTTCCTTGACCTCGTACGAACAATACCGGATTGCCGCGTCGTC
>JBDTAV010000123.1:0-88351 GCA_039924385.1 Steroidobacteraceae bacterium | reverse complement strand
TTAGCTTCGATCAACTGATCAATTTTATCTTCGATGGTTCCGCGGCACACGAATTTATGCACCAACACGTTCTTATGCTGTCCGATACGGAACGCACGGTCGGTAGCCTGATTCTCCACCGCCGGATTCCACCACCGGTCGAAATGCACCACATGCGACGCGGCGGTGAGATTGAGCCCCGCGCCACCGGCCTTCAATGACAACACGAAGAATGGCGTGAGCTCATCGTTCTGAAACCGCTGCACCAGTTCCTTGCGCTTAGCTACTGGCGTTCCGCCGTGCAGAACCAATCCCTCGCGCCCAAAGATGCCGCCCAGGAAGGCGGACAGCGGCGCCGTGGTCTCACGGAACTGCGTAAATATCAACATCTTCTCTTGTTTGGCGGCGATGACCTCGGCGATCTCACGTAGGCGGGCGAACTTGCCGCTGTCGCTTTCAGCCCAAACGCCGTCGCCCAACCATTGCGAGGGATGATTGCAAAGCTGCTTGAAGCGCATTAGGTATTTGAGCACCATCCCTTTGCGCTCGATCTCTTGTTGCGCACTCTCCAAGGAACGCTCCAGTTCCTTCACTGCGCGCTGATACAAAGCGGCCTGCGCCGGACTCAAGTGACAAAACGCTTTCAGCTCGGTCTTGTCGGGCAGATCTGCAATTACCGTTTTGTCGGTCTTCAGCCGGCGCAAGATATAAGGGCGCACCAACTCGCGCAGCGGGGCGAACTGTCCGGTCTGCGAGAGGCGGCGCGCGAACGCAGTAAACGCCTTGTCCGAGCCCAACAACCCCGGATGCGTGAAATCGAAGATCGACCACAGATCTGAGAGCCGGTTTTCCACCGGCGTACCCGTTAGCGCGATGCGGGTCGTCGCATCGAGTTTCTTGGTGGCGCGCGTCTGTTTGGCGGCGGGATTTTTGATCGCTTGCGCCTCGTCCAGCACCGCAAGGCGCCAGCGCATGTCCTGCAGCCACTGCAACCGCAACAGCGAGCCGTAGCTGGTGATCACCAGATCGACGCCGACCAAGCGCTGCGGATCCTGGTCCTTCAATTCGGCGGCCGGCAGTGCGGAAGAATGCACGATCAATGCCTTGAGATTCGGCGCGAAGCGGGCAATCTCCGCCGCCCAGTTTGCCAATAAGGACGCGGGAGCAACCAGCAAGCTCGTGGTGCGTCGCTGCGCGCTCGCCTTTCGTTGCTGAACACTGTACCTGCTGCTTTGATCCTCTTTTTTGAGTATCGTCAGCAACGACAACACCTGGATGGTCTTTCCTAGGCCCATGTCATCGGCAAGACATGCTCCCAATCCCAGTCGGTAGAGCAGATATAGCCAGCGCACGCCGGCATGCTGATAAGGCCGCAGTGTCGCCTTGATCTCAGCGCCAAGTTCAACGTGGGCGAGCCCGTCAGGGCTGCGCAGACATTGCAAGGTTTCCGCGAGCCACGGCCCGGCGACGGCTTGCGACCAATCGGCGTCGATCGCATCGGCCGGGCCGGTCTCCAAAACGTTTGCGCCCACGATCAACCGCATCGCTTCGGCAAACGGCAATCCGCCGGCAGCCGCTTTTTCGACCTCACGAAAGTGCTCGAGCATGCGGCCAAGCTTTCCGCGATCGACCTCGACCCAACGTCCGCGGAGCCATTGCAAGCCATCAGTGCCGGCCAGCAAGTTCTTGATTTCGCCCGTGCTCAATCGCTCGCCATCGAGCGTGACTTGCATATCGAAATCCAGCAGCGCTTCCTTGCCCAACAGTGACGGCACATTGCTGCCCACGCTCGCTTTGACTTGCGGCCGGGACGGACGTCCGGCCCGCCAGCTGCTCGGCGCGCGAATGACGATTCCGGCCGTTTCGAGTTGCGGTCCGTCACTCAAAAACTGCATGGCTTCCGCCGGGCTCCAGCGCAATGGATGATAAATCTCGCCCGAATCGACCATGGCGCGCAGCCAGCTGCAGCTCTCCGCAGCCCGCTGCACCGGCAGGAGCAGCGACAATAATTTCTCGTTACTTTTTGTCGCCGAGTATTCCCGCAGCGCCTGCGCCAACGGCAAGTGCTGCGCCCGCGCGTGCGCCGACAGCCGCGTGGTGTAAGTGGCAATGAAGGCAAAGGGTGCTTCCTCGTCGCCACGATTCTCAGCGAGATTAAAATGCACCCGGCCGATCAAGTTCCAGGCCGGATTGCGCTGCTTCAAGAACTCCGACAACGATTGCCGCGATTCTTCGAGTTCGACGCCGAGAGCCTCATCCAGTTGCACCCACAGCGATTCCAGCACCGCTGCGCTCAGGTACTCGGCTCCAACCATCGGCGGCGTGGACGCTGCGAAAGAGGCGAAACCTTCGGCAGACGGCGCCGTGACATGCACACTGCCCCTGGCGCGCGTACCTTCAATCGTGCCGTCGGCTGGCGGCGGCGTCGTGCACAGTGCTGTTACATAGCGCGCGCCGAACTCGCGCCAGTAGCTGAACACCGCGGGCAGCGCGGTGCCGACCTCGCCTGCACCGAGTTGCAACAATCCGTGTCCCGCGCCGCGCTCGAAGGCGCTCGCCAAGCGCCGCTGTAAATCCGACTGCAGCGCCGCCGCCTCGGCGGCGGGCACGAGCATCAAGTGCCCTTGGGGCGTGAGGATGGGGTGGAGCGCTGCGGCGGACATGCGCGGCATCTTATCGGCTCGCAGCAGTGTTGTTCGGAAAACGATCCCTACCTAGCGGGATATGGTGCTGGCTGGATATATCGAGGGCAATCAACCCGCCCGCATGCGCAATAGAGTTCGAACGTCGATTTCTTCGCAGTACCGACATAGATCCTTGGTTCTGCTTTGCACTGCGAACATCGCCATGCGATCGGCAAGTACGTTGCCTTCGGTTCCAGCGTGCGCGCTGACGTGAGTCAAAAAGACGCGTCAGGGTATGCAAATTGGCGCGCCCGGACGGATTGCTCGGCCTGCGGCCTCGTCCCTTCGGGACCACCGTCGCTGCGCTCCGGTGTCCAACTTCGCCTGCGGCGAAGTTGTCGAACCGTCTTTTTGTCTGTCGGCGGTTCGAACTGCTCGTTTCCCGCCAAGTAGCCCGGGTTGTTCGAAGGAATTCTCCGTAAAAGAGCGCGCCCGGACGGATTCGAACCGCCGACCACCTGGTTCGAAGCCAGGTGCTCTATCCAGCTGAGCTACGGGCGCCCGCGCGCAGTCTAACGTTGCTCGAGCAAATGGGAAACCTCGGGTTCCGCTTGATTGCCCCGCGTATGAGCACCCTATCAGCAGTGCTCGTAGAGGCACTGATTGATTCCAGAGCGCGGATCCCGCACTTCTGTTCTTGGAGCGAGCTCTTGTTCAGGGTGCTCGCTGGACTCCGACGACGGATCAGAAAGCGAGAAATTCACTCCCAACCAGAAGGAGCTTATCTCTTGCCAAACAGGCCCGATAAAAAGATCGCAACTGCGTCGTGTTGATTGTCATGCTCCTCGGGCTAAAAAGGCATGTCGGATTCTTAATACCGCAGTGGTGCTCCAGACCTAGCCGAACTCTTGTAGCCCTATACACTCTAAGTGAGCGCTGACTTGACCCCATAGGTTGCCGGAAAAATGCTTATTCGATGCTTTTTAGTGCTGCTGGCCGTTTCGACTGCTTCCGTCGCTTCAGCGGGACCAGCGCCCTTCGACCTTGCGGGGCCCGCCTTGGAGGTCAAAGTGACACGGGGTAGCGCCACCCTGCCCGCCTCCGAGGTCCCCAATCTTGCGCCCGGCGATAGCGTGTGGATAAAAGTGGATCTGCCCGAGACTCAATCTGTCCACTACTTAATGGTGGCGGCATTTTTGAGCGGATCAACCAACCCGCCGCCTGAAAAGTGGTTCTTCCCTTGTAAGACATGGACGGGAAAATGCGGCGCCGAAGGGCTAACCGTCACCGTTCCTCGGGGTGCGCAGCAGGTGCTCGTATTTCTCGCGCCGCATACTGGCGGAGATCTGCGGACTTTGGTCGGCGCCGTGCGCGGGCGGCCGGGGGCATTCGTGCGAACTTCGCAAGACTTGAATCAAGCGGCGCTCGACCGATCGCGGCTCGAGCGCTTTCTCGCCGCCGTGCGCATGCTCAACGAGGGTGACCCTTCGAAATTAAAGGAAGCGGCACCGCTCCTCGCCCGCAGCCTCGCCATCAAGGTGGAAGACAAATGCTTGGACAGGATCCCTGAGCTGCAGGCGCCCTGTCTCATGCAGGGGCAAGAATCGCTCATTTTGAACGATGGCCATAGCACCTCGATTGTCGAAGCCCTGACATCGGGACCCGGCAGCGACCTGGCCATGGAGGCCAGCTACACGCCGCAATTAAGCTATGGCTACTACAGTCCCTACCTTGCCTCCGTGTTGGACGTTGCGCGGATCTTTGAATCGTTCCGGACCGCGCAATATCAATACATCCCCGCACTTGCGTCGCCGCAAGACGACAAACTTGCGCTGACGCTCAACACCGCCCCTTCTTTTCATTCTCCAATGTCGGTATTGGTCATTGCACTGCCGGCGGTTGAATCGGCGCAACTGCCCCCGTTGCACGCTGTTGATCCGAAGGAAATCTTCTGCGTGCGCCGCTCAACCCTGGTGCTGCCCGTCGACGGCGCTCCCTTGGCTTTCTCCGCGCGCTACGCGCACGACCTCACCCTCAACGTGACCGGCCGGGACGGCAAGACCATTGCGCTTCCGGCGCAGGCTGACCCGGTCCGCGGCGGCTACGTGGTCGACACCACGGCGTTGGGCAAGGCTGCGCTTGGCGACCGCATTCACGCATCGCTCAAAGGCTATTGGGGCTTTGAACCATACGAGGGTCCGGTGTTTCACTTGATCAACGTCCACGCGAAGAGCTGGGAACTTGCTGCCGGCGATGAAGCCGCGCTGATCGTCGGACGCCAGGACACGGTGCATCTTCAAGCTGACAGTGTGAGCTGCGTCGACGCCATCATGCTGAAAGATCCGGGAGGCAAGGAGTTGAAGGTGGATTGGAAGACCACCCGGCCTGACGAGGTCGAGATCAAACTACCGCTGCAAGATTCGAAGCCCGGTGCCATGACTCTGCTGGTCAAGCAGTTTGGCGACAGTCAACCGGACCCGATCTCGATCCACACCTTTGCGGACGCCGGACGAATGGACGGCTTTTCCATTCATGCCGGCGACATCGTTGGTGTGCTCAAGGGCAACCGCCTCGATGAGGTCGCCAGCCTCGTCTTCAAGAACAATGTGTTCCTGCCCGGCGAGCTCATCTCGAATCACGGCGTCGACGAGCTGCAGATGGTCGCTCAAGATCCGGCGGCGGTGAGCGGCCTGAAGCCGGAACGCGGCATTGTCACCAAAGTCACTCTGAAGGACGGCCGTTTATTTCCATCTCTCGGCACAGTCGACACGCCGCGCCCGGCTGTAACGCTTTTGGGAATGAGCGTGCAGCCATCCGTGTCGAGTCACGAGAGCAACATCCAGCTGGCGCACCCAAGCGAATTACCGCAAGACGCAATCCTGACATTCTCGGTACGCACGCAATTCCCTGCTGCATTTGCCCACGATGAGAATATCGAAGTCACGACCAGCGACGAATCGTCCAGCGCGACGTTAAATTTCAACAATGGCGCGGTGATGCTTGAGAATTCGCAGGTCGCCGTGGCGACGCTCAATCCGGCCAAAGTGTTTGGGGGAGCGGCATTTGGTGCCCTGCAGTTTCGGGTGAACTCCAAGGGCGTGGTCGGCGACTGGCAGCCGCTGGCGAATCTGGTGCGCCTGCCGACGCTCAAGGAATTGAAGTGCCCTGCCACGCCTGAACTCGCCTGCAAGCTGACCGGGTCGAATCTGTTCTTGATCGATTCGCTCGCTGACGATCCGCAGTTCACGCATCCGGTTAAAGTCCCGGACGGCTTTTTGGGTGGCGCGCTGCCGGTACCGCATCCGAAAACCGGCTCACTGTATGTCAAGCTGCGCGACGATCCTTCCGTGGTCAACGCCACGACCATCACTGCGCAGGAGATTCCAGCTTCGCCCGATGAAGCCGCCAGGACGGAGGTCCGCAGCTCCGCGGTGCCGGCGCCGCCCGCCACTCAACCGGAAACGGGCGCTTCGCAAATACCCTGAATCGCTGCGATTCGCGCGGCGAGAAAGCGCTGTTCGGGTTCGAGCATCGTCGTACTCAATGCCGCGGAGTAAGCCTCTCGCGCCTCGTTGATGCGGCCGAGTTTCTGCAAAAGGCGGCCTCGAGCGGCGTGCAGCAGATGATATTGCGTGACCCGTCCACGCGCGGCCAGCGAGTCGATCAGGTCAAGCGCGCGTCCCGGTCCATCCACCATCGAGACGGCGACCGCATGATTCAATTCGATGACCGGCGTCGGCTGCAACCGAAGCAGCACTTCATACAGGCCGACAATCTGCGGCCAATCGGTCGAGCTGCTTTCCTGCGCCCTGACATGCAACGCGGCGATTGCCGCTTGGACGGCATACGAACTGACCTGTCCGCGAATGGACAGCGACCTGTCGACCAACAACAGTCCCTCGGAAATTTCACTGCGATTCCACTGCGATCGGTCTTGATTCTCGAGCAATACCAAATCACCGGTGTCCGAAGTCCGCGATTCGCGCCGCGCATCATGCAAGAGCATCAGCGCGAGCAGGCCCATCACTCCCGCATGATCCGGCAGCAGCGTATCGAGCAGTCTGCCCAAACGGATGGCTTCTTCGCACAGTTCGACGTCGATCAGGCGCACTCCGACCGTCGCGGCATAGCCTTCCGTGAACACCCCGTAGACCACGGCAAGCACGCCTTCGATTCGTTGCTCGAGCACCGAAGGCTCCGGCGTCTCATAAGGGATGCCCGCGTCGCGGATTTTTTTCTTGGCGCGTACCAGCCGCTGCGCCATGGTCTCTTCGCTGATCAGAAAAGCGCGCGCCACGGCTTGCGTGGACAGTCCGCAGACCTCTCGCAGGGTGAGCGCGATCTGTGCTTCCTCGCTGAGTGCCGGATGGCAGCAGGTAAATATGAGCCGTAGCCGATCGTCCCCAAAGACCTCCTCGTCGGCCGCATCCGGCGCCGCGTCGAGGTTAGATTCAGCGGCGCTGATCTCGCCGGAAATTTTCGTCCTGAATACGATATCTCGGCGAATACGATCGATGGCTTTGTTGCGCCCGGTGCTGATCAGCCAGGCCCGTGGATTCGCGGGCGTGCCGTGCGAGGGCCATTGCTCGACGGCGACCGCGAAGGCCTCTTGCTGGGCCTCCTCTGCCAGGTCGAAGTCGCCGAGCAGGCGGATCAAAGTCGCGAGGACCCGACCCGCCTCCCGGCGAAAGATTTCCTCTAGGACATGGGCAGCAGTGCCTCCGCTCATCGCGACTCGCCGGCGTTCATGTCATCGGCGGCCAGACCGGACGCACTTCGATGCTGCCAGTTTGGGCGCCGGGAATGCGCGCCGCGATGGCGGTGGCCTCGTCCAGGTTCTTGGCTTCAATCAGATAGTAGCCGCCCAGTTGTTCCCGGGTTTCCGCAAACGGCCCATCCGTGATCGTGGTCTTGCCGTTGCGCACCCGCACCGTTGAAGCCGACGACACGGGTTTCAGCCGATCACCAGCCTTGAAGTTTCCGGCCTGCACGATCGATTTGGTAAAATCCATGTACTCACCCGTCATTTTCTTGAGCGCGGTCTCGCCAATTCGCATCATTTCGGCCTCGTTGGCGTAAATCAGCAATAAATAGTTCATGTTTGCTTTCCATCGTTAGGGCGCGATTCGCCGTACCTTAGTCGAATCGAGCCGGCTAAATTCGACACGGGAGGTCGAGGATTTTAGGAAGTATGGAACTATAACTTGCCCCGCCGCTCAAATAGATCTGCCAAATCAGAAGCTTACAGATTCCGGTCGCCGCGCTGGCGGCCTTAAGCCCTTGGCCGTAAGATCATACCGGCTCCGTTTCCCCTCATTTGTCTCGATAACTAGAGGATTCCCGATGAAGGCTTGGATACCCCTTACGCTTGTTTTCGCATTCGGTTTGGCCGCGCACGCACAGGCAACGTGTGTTTACCCGCAGGCGCCCGCCGCGCCCCCCAACGGTGCAACGGCCAGCCGCGATGAAATGATCGCCGCCAAGCACGATTTCGACCGCTACAACGGCGAGATGAATGTTTATCTGGATTGCCTCAATCTGGAAATGGATGCCGCGCCCAAGGATGTGTCGAAGATGACCCCGGATGAGAAGAAAAGGGCGGACCAGGACCAGAAGCTGCTTGTGCAGAAGCACAACGCAGCCGTCGATGAACTGCAGGCAGTAGTTGGAAAATTCAACGAGCAGTTGAAAATCTTCAAAGCGAAACAAAAGTAATGACTATCGGTGCGGCGGATCGCTCCGCCGCCGATCTTGAACTATGCAGGCTAGCACGCTCATCACCCCGCGCCTGGCCGAAGAGGCCATCTACTCTCGGCTGACGTGTTTGCCCATCGAATCACTGCCGCTAACGCAGTGTGTCGGGGGAACGCTGCGTGAGAATGTCTATGCGGAGCGTGATGCGCCGCCGTTCGATCGGGTCTCCATGGATGGAATGGCGGTGGACAGCGATGCGCTGCGGCGCGGTCAACGCCGTTTCCAGGTCCAGGGGATCCAAGGCGCCGGCACGCCCGCGAGCAAGCTCAAGAGCGCGGAGCATGCGATTGAAGTCATGACCGGTGCAATCCTGCCGATCGGGTGCGACAACGTCATTCCGATCGAGCAGGTAGACGTCAACGACGGTTTCGCATCGCTCAACACGACGGTGGTGAATTCGCCCTACCACAATATCCATCGGCGCGGCGCCGACAGCCGCCAGGGCCAACTGTTGTTGGTATCCGGAACGCTGTTGCGCGCACCTGAGATCGCGGTGGCCGCCTCCGCGGGCATGGCTCGAGTCCGCGTGAGCAGCCAGCCCGCCATCATGGTGGTCTCGACCGGGGATGAGTTGATCGAGCCCGGCGACCCGATCGCAGAATTTCAAGTGCGCCGCTCCAATGCGTACGCCGTCGCCGCCACATTCCGCAGGCGCGGATTCAGCCGTGTGGGCAACGATCATGTGCTCGATGATGAAGCCCAGCTGCGTGAACGGTTGGCTTTGCATCTGACCACCCATGAAGTGATGGTCTTGAGCGGCGGCGTATCCATGGGCAAGTTCGACCTGGTGCCCAAGGCGCTGATGCAGTTGGGCGTGCAAGAGGTCTTTCACAATGTCGCCCAACGGCCGGGCAGGCCCATGTGGTTCGGCATCGGGCCCCAGGGGCAATCGGTATTCGGGCTGCCGGGCAATCCGGTCTCGACCTTGGTGTGTTTGATCCGCTACGTCATTCCCGCGATCGCCGAGGCCATGGGCACCAAACGCGCGCCGTCTGAGCGGCTGGCGCTGGCGAGTCCGGTAACCTTCAAGCACTGCCTCGCGTACTTCCTCCCGGTGACGATTGAGCATGATGATTGGGGCCGTCCCTGGGCCACTCCGCGGCCGCCGAACGGATCGGGCGATTTTTTGAGTCTCGCGGGCACCGACGGTTTCGTGGAACTGCCGCCGGGGCCGAACACTTACGCCAAAGGGTTCGTTGCCAGCGTGTACCGCTGGTGATCCGTCGGCCATGAGCAGCGTTGTTCACGACATTCGCGGCGCGCAGAACCCGGTTGACCAGCTGGGCCGTCCGTTGCACGACCTGCGTATTTCAGTCATGGACCGATGCAATTTTCGTTGCCCGTACTGCATGCCCAAGGAACAGTTTCACGAACATTACCAATTTCTGAAGTCTCGTGAACGCTTGTCGTTCGATGAAATCGTGCGCCTCACCAAGCTGTTTGCGGGTTTGGGGGTGCGCAAAGTGCGCCTCACCGGCGGCGAGCCGTTGCTGCGCGCCAATCTCGCTGATCTGGTGGGCGATTTGACCGGCATTTCGGGTATCGATGACATTGCATTGACCACCAACGGCGTGCTGTTGGCCAACCATGCGGTCGATCTGCACGCCAATGGCCTGCGCCGCATCACGGTGAGCCTGGACACCTTGGACAAGGAAATCTTTGCGCGCCTAAGCGGCGGATTCGGCGCGCTCGATCAGGTGCTCGCCGGCATCGACGCCGCGCTCGCCGCGGGATTGTCGCCGGTGAAGATCAATGCCGTGATCGAGCGCGGCGTCAACGATCACACCGCGCTTGATCTCGTCGAACATTTTCGCGGCACATCTGTGATCGTGCGCTTCATTGAATTCATGGACGTCGGCAATCGCAATCACTGGCGGCCAGACATGGTTGTGCCCTCGCGGGAGCTGGCGGCGCGCGTCAACGAGCGCTGGCCCATGCATGCCGTGTCGCAGAACTACCGCGGTGAAGTGGCGCGGCGCTGGCGTTTCGACGACGGCGGCGGCGAAGTCGGTTTCATTTCCTCCGTGTCGCAACCCTTTTGCGCAGCCTGCAGCCGCGCGCGTCTCTCATCGGAGGGCAAGTTCTACACCTGCCTGTTCGCTGCCCACGGAATCGATTTGCGCGCCCCGCTAAGAGCAGGCGCCGATGATGCGGAGCTGCTGCGGATCGTGCGGAGAGCGTGGATCGGCCGTACCGATCGCTACAGTGAGCTTCGCGAGGAGCTGCGGCGCGCCGAGCCCGAGACCAAGAAGATCGAGATGTACTACATCGGCGGCTAATCCATGACTTTTTCACATTTGGACGCCGATCTGCGCCCCACCATGGTCGATGTCAGCGGCAAGATCGCGACCGAGCGCAGCGCGACAGCAGAGGCGCGCGTGCATTTCCCTGCGGCCGTGGCCGCCGCGCTTCGCGACAACGGTCTGCGCTCGCCGAAGGGCCCTGTGTTCGACACGGCGATCGTCGCAGGTGTGCTCGGCGCGAAACGTACGCACGAACTCATTCCCTTTTGCCACCCCTTGGGGCTCGAGAGCTGCCGTATCGTCATCGATTTGGAGGGCGATGCGGCGGTCATTCGCTGCACGGTCAGTGTGCATCATAAGACCGGGGTCGAGATGGAAGCGCTCACCGGTGCCAGCATCGCGGCGCTGACCGTCTACGATATGTGCAAGGCGCTGTCGCACGATATTGTCATCGGCGGCGTTCGTTTGCTGGCAAAAGACGGCGGCAAGAGCACCTACGCGGTGGCGCAATGAGCATCGATGCGGTTTACGGCCTCATTCTCACCGGCGGCGCGAGCAAGCGCATGCAGCGCGACAAGGCTGCGCTCAAGTATCAGGGCAAGACGCAGCTGGATCGCGCGTACGAAATACTCAGCCGATATTTGAGCCGCGTTTTTGTTTCCGTGCGCGCCGATCAAACCTCGGATCCCACGCGGGCGCGTTGGCCGATGATCGTCGACTTGGATGAGGGCGAAGGACCGATTGTCGGCATTCGTTCCGCTTTCGCGGCGCATCCCAACGTCTCCTGGTTCGTGCTGGCCTGCGATTTGCCGTTCTTTTCAGAAGCCCTCATCCATCCACTGGTTCGTGCGCGCGATGCCAATGGTTTTGCCACATCTCTGGCGACCGCCTACAAAAGCGCGCATGAAGGCCTGCCCGAGCCGCTCTGCGCAATCTGGCAGCCCGCGGCTGCCCGGGTGCTCGCCGAATACCAGGCCGGTGGCGGCCACTGCCCGCGAAAATTTCTGATCCGACACGGCGCGCATCTGGTCGATCTGCCGGACCCGCGTGCGCTCGACAATGTCAATACTCCCAAGGAATATTCACAAGCGGTTGCCGCTTTGGATACAGCGCCCATGCAGTTAAAGATTCACTACTACGCCTTGATGCGCGAGCAGGCCGGACGCTCGGAAGAGACGCTGGAAACCTCGGCCGCAACACCGGCGGATCTGTACACCGAACTGGCCGCGCGCTATGCCTTCACTCTGTCACGCGAGCAGTTGAAGGTGGCGGTCAACAGCGAGTTCAGCGACTGGTCCCGCAAGCTCGCCGCCGATGACGCGGTGGTGTTCATCCCTCCGGTGGCGGGCGGCTGATGAGCTTCCGCTTTACTCAAATGGCGATCGACACTGCGGAGGCGCGGCGTGAGCTGCAAGATCTGGGGTCAGGCGGCTATGTCAGTTTCGAGGGCTGGGTCCGCGATCAAAACGAAGGCCAGGAAGTCACTCGACTCGAATATGAAGCCTTTCAAGAGCTCGCGATGAAGGAAGGCGAACGCATTGTCGCGGAAGCGCTTAGGCGCTTCCCGGTGAAGCATGCCTTGTGCATCCATCGCGTCGGTTCCCTGGGGTTGGGCGACATGGCGGTATGGGTAGGGGTGAGTTCCGCGCACCGCGGCGAAGCCTTCGATGCCTGTCGATTCATCATCGATGAAATCAAGCATCGCCTGCCCATTTGGAAGAAGGAGCATTATCGCAGCGGCAATTCGGGTTGGGTCAATTGCGAGCGTTGCGCGGCGGAACCGCAACATTCCCACGCCGAACACCGTCATCGCGCCATCTCAAATCCGCAGGAGCCTGTCTGAGTATTCCCCGTGGCATGCAGCCCGACTATTCCCGCCAGATATTGCTCAAAGAGATCGGCCCTCAGGGCCAGGCGAAGCTCGAGCGTGCACGCGTCCTGATCGTGGGCTTGGGCGGCCTCGGCAGTCCAGTCATGCAATACCTGGCGGGCGCAGGAATCGGTTTCTTAGGCTTGATCGACGCCGACGTGCTGGATGCCAGTAATTTGCATCGCCAACCGATCTACGGGCTTGCCGATGTCGGCCGGCCCAAGGCGGATCTGGCGCGCGATGCGATCGCGGCCATCAATCCTGCGGTAACGGTTGAAACGCACGCCTTCCCATTCAATGCGGATAACGCGCTTGAATTGATCCGCAGCCATGACATCGTTGTGGACTGCAGCGATAACTTCCGCACCAAGTATTTGATCAACGATGCCGCGGTACTCGCGCACAAGCCAGCCGTGTTCGCCAGCGTATATCAATACGAAGGGCAGCTCCAGGTCTACAAACCATCGCCGACGCACGCGTGCCTGCGCTGCCTTTGGCCGGATGCAATCGACGATGGCGTGGTGGGAAATTGTGCGGGAGCAGGCGTATTGGGACCCGTGCCTGGAACCTTCGGCACGCTGCAGGCATTGCTCACGCTGAAGATTCTTCTGCAGATGAGCGGGCAGCTCGAAGGAGAATTGCTGCTGCTGGATTTCATGAATTTCTCCAGTCTGAAAATCAAGGCCTCGCGTCGCGCGGAGTGCCGCGCGCCGGCATGCGCGCACATCCTGGATCTGGCACGCGAGGACCGCGACGTCGAAGTAAGCTGGGACTCACTGGCCGCGGCCGCCGAGCGCGGCTTTGAGGTCATCGATATTCGGACCAACGAGGAAGTGGCCGCCCGCCCCACTGCCGCCCGCCATATCCCGATGCACGAGCTGCTGGCGAATCCGCGACTGCTTGCCGCCGGCCGCCAAGCTTTGCTGGTATGCGCCACCGGCAAGCGCAGCTTGGCGGCGGCGCAGGCGTTGCGCAAGCAGGGTCTCACAGTACGGTCTCTCGCGGGCGGCCTGCAAAAATTGGAGCGTTGCGGTGCGATTCAGCAGTAAGTTGCCCGAGGTCGGTACCACGATATTTACCGTGATGTCGCGGCGCGCGGTCGAGGAAAATGCCCTGAACATCGGCCAGGGGTTCCCCGACTACGCCATCGACCCGCGCCTGTCAGCGTCGCTGATCGAGGTGGTTGGCGAGGGGCGCAATCAATATGCACCGATGGAAGGCACGACGGAACTGCGCGAGCAGATCGCGAAGAAACTTGAGTTCTGCTATCAGCGCCGGTTTGATCCGCAAACCGAGATTACGGTCACCTGCGGCGGCACCGAGGCCCTGTTTGACGCCATTCAAGCGGTCGTAGGGCCCGGTGATGAGGCCATTATTTTCGATCCGGCCTACGATTCCTACGAGCCGGCAATACGCCTCGCGGGCGGACGATGCCTGCGCATCGCGCTTACGCCCCCGGCATTTCGCTTCGATTGGGACGAAGTCCGCCGCGCCTTGAGCGAGCGCACCCGCCTCATCATCATCAACAGCCCGCAAAACCCGAGCTGTACGGTGGCGACGCGGGAGGACCTCGACGCGCTGGCTGCAAGCATCCGCGACCGGCCGATCACCGTGATTGCCGACGAGGTCTACGAGCACGTGCTGTTCGATGGGCGGCGTCATCAATCCGTGTTGATGCACGCGGAGCTGCGCGAGTGCAGCTACGCGGTGTTTTCGTTCGGCAAAACCTTGCATGCAACCGGTTGGAGGGTCGGCTACTGCGTGGCACCGCCGGAATTAACCCGCGAGCTTCGCAAGGTGCACCAGTACAACACCTTCAGCATTGTCTCGCCGCTGCAGTACGCCATTGCGCGCTATCTGTCCGCCTACCCGGATGCGTGGCAGGGCCTCGCGGCATTTTTCGAGGCCAAGCGCGATCTGCTGGCGGGCCTCCTGCAGGGCTCCGGACTTGAGCCGCTGCCGGCCGCGGGCACGTACTTTCAATTGGTGGACTACGCTGCGATCAGCCAAGAGGATGATATGCAGTTCGCCGACCGGCTGATACGCGAAGCGAAGGTCGCGATCATTCCGCTGTCGCCGTTCTATGCGCGACCGCCGCGCATGACATTGGTACGGCTCTGCATTGCCAAGCGCGACGATACGCTGCGGGCGGCCGCCGAGCGGCTGCGCTCGTTCGCGCAGGCGGCAACGGCTTAGGCGCCCGCCACCCCCCAAAATGGGCTAGCGGCGGAAAGTACCGAAGCGCCGCGCCATCGAGGGCAGGCTCTGGCGCTGGCGAATGCGCGCCGCGTCCATCAACATGCGTCCCGCCCAGCGATAGACGTTATTCTCCTTGACCGTGCGGCGCATCAAGCTCATGCGGTTGCGACGCTCATCGCGGCCCATATGCATGGCGACCTCCATGGCGTTCGCCGTTTCGGTGACATCGAATGGATTGATCAGCACCGCTTCCGCCAGCTCTCGCGACGCGCCGGCAAAGGTGCTGAGTATCAGCACGCCGTCCTCATCGTCGCGCGCCGCCACGAATTCCTTGGCGACGAGGTTCATACCATCATGCAGGCTGTTGACCAAGCAGAAATCCGCGGCGCGGTACAGCTCGTAGACACGCAGAGGCGGCTGCTGCTCATCGATGAGCACGATGGGACGCCAGTCGCCCTGCGCAAATTTCGAATTGATGCGCTCGACCTCTTCGTATGTATGCTGCTGCAGCGCCTGGTAGGCCGGCAGCTGGCCGCGGGAAGGCGCCGCAATCTGCAGCAGACTGATGTGGCCGCGGTGGCGCGGGTTATTTTCGAGCAGCGACTCCAGAGCATGGAAACGCTCGATGATGCCCTTGGTAAAGTCCCAGCGCTCCACTCCCAGTCCGATGACCACGTCGCTGCCGATTTGATAGCGCTCGCGCACCGCCGCGCGGCAGGTTGCGACATCCGGCAATTGCGCAAGCCAGCGCGGCGGCCATTCAATGGAGATCGGATACGGCGCCACCCGGCAGACGCGGCCTCTTAAGGTCACCGTCATGTGCTCGCGGTCGATTTGGCACTCGACAAAACGATCCACCGTGTCGAGAAAATTCTGGCAGTGATAGCGGGTGTGAAACCCCAAAATATCCGCCGACAACATGTGCGTCAGCATCTCGCGCTTCCAGGGGCACACGCCGAAAGTCTCGGCGTTGGGCCAGGGGATGTGCCAGAACAAGGCGATGGTCGCGCCGGGAATTTTCTTGCGAACGAGCAGCGGCAGCAGAGCGAAATGAAAGTCCTGTATGAGAATGACCGGGGCCCCGGTGCTCGATTCCGCGGCGACGACCTCGGCAAACTTGGCATTGACCTCCTCGTAGGCACGCCAGTCGCTGGCGCGAAACGCCGGCCGCACATAGGCCAAATGGCATAGCGGCCACAAGCCCTCATTGGAAAAGCCGTAGTAATAGCCTTGCTCTTGCTCGTCAGTCAGCCAGACCCGGCGCAGCGTGTAGCTCGGATCGTCGGGCGGCACGCGGATCTGATCGTTTCGATCCACCGTGGCCCGATCGGCGCTGCCTGCGCCGTGCGCCACCCACACGCCGGAGCATGCCCGCATGATGGGCTCCAGCGCCGTCACCATGCCGCTCGCCGGAACCTGCCAGACCGGTTGATGAGCGGCATCGAAATTGTGGATGTAGGGTTCTCGATTCGAGACGATGATCACCTGGGCGGAATTCAGCTGGCCCCGCACCACCTGCTGCAGCGCCTGGGGCGTCCAGTTTTCGCGGTAGTCGATCTCCAGACGCTGCTGCTCCTCGGCCTCGGCAAGCACCTGACGCACCTGCGACAGAATCGGCAACGAATATCGCGGCGACTGAGCATTGTCCAAAAATCGCTTTCCCCGGATGTCGCCGAGCAAGACCTGCACCCAGCGGCGCAATTGCAGCCACGCCACCAGCACGATCAGCAGCGCGAGCAGTAGAATCGATATGCCTACGAATGCCAGCACGAAATCCCGCGCCGTGCGCTGCCGGCGATCCACGAAACTCAAGTCGTGCAGCATGAGCACGCGAAAGGGCCTGGGTTGCGCGCCATCGAAATCGAACCGCGAAATCTGTACCGAGCCTGACTGCAGTTGCCGGATCTGCGAGCGCGCGGGACTTACACCGGCTTCCGATTCACAGGAAATGGCCGGCGGCGCGCGCTCCGACCTGATAATCGTCGAACCGTTGGGCCGGCACACCAAAATCGCGAGCAGGCGTTCGTCCGCCGCGACTTTGGCGAGATAAACGCGCAGCCGTGCGTCACTGCCGTTTTCGACCAAATCCGTGATCGGCTCTTCCACCGAATGCATGACCAATTGCGCGCGCAATTCAACATCGGCTCGAAACCACTCTGCCAGCAGCCGTTGAATATAGGGCAAGCCAAAATACGCAACGACGCATGACGCAAGTGCGACCGGTAGCACGAATCGCAGCATGATCGAGCGGAACATCGACTCTCCGAAAATCTAACAACCTAGCGTGCAGCGCTCACACAAAATACCGAACTTTGAGTGCACAGTCTTGGCTTTTAATCAATCGGTTTTGTGTAAAACTTACATAACAAATATATGCCCGCAAAGCATTGGCAGCAGGGACTGCCTGGGCTATGTTTTTGCCACATGAAACAACCGCTGCCGCCACCGCCCGCTCTCGACTGGTGTTTGTTTCTAGATGTTGACGGCACATTGGTCGAACTCACCGACACGCCCTCACAAACACAAGCCGATCCGGAAATCAATTCCCTGCTGCGCGAAGTCGCGGAGCGCCTGGGCGGCGCCGTCGCGCTGGTGAGCGGACGAAGAATCAGCACGCTCGATCGGCTGTTTGCACCGCTGAAATTGCCGGCGGCCGGACTGCATGGGGTGGAGCGGCGCAAGGCCGACGGCACCATTCAAGGCGCCAGCTTCGTCGATTCGCAGCTCGATCCCGCGCGTGCGGCCATCAAAGGATTGGTCGACTCGCATCCCGGGACGCTGCTCGAGGATAAGGATCGCACGATTGCAGTGCACTTCCGCATGGCGCCGCAGTCCGAGCAGATCGTGCGCGAATCGGTTATTGAAATCGCAAAATCGCTCGGCAGCAACTATCACATTCAGCCTGGAAAGATGCTGTTCGAAATCAAGCCGCGGGGCTTCAGCAAGGCCACCGCAATTCAGGCATTCATGAAGGAGTCGCCATTCAGCGGCCGGCGGCCGGTATTCATCGGCGATGATCTCACCGATCAGGACGGATTCGCGACGGTCGAAGCCCACGGCGGCCTCTCTGTCGGCGTCGGGGAGCGCGTACAGGGGCAATTCTACCTGCCGGACGTGGCGGCCGTTAGAATGCAGCTGCGACAAATCGCCGCTTTGCACGACTCACATCGCGCATGAGCAATTTGATTCTGGTCAGACATGGCGAGAGTTCGGGGAATCGCGACCGCATCTACGCTCTTTCGCCGCACGACCTGCCGCTGACCGAATTGGGCTACCGGCAGGCACAACAGGCTGCGCAGCGCATTGCGGAAATGTTCCGTCCGCAGCTCGTGGTGGCGAGTGTCTATAAGCGCGCGAGCGAGACCGCGCGCATTATCGCGGGCGCATTGGGTCTGCCGCTGCAGTTCGAGCCCAACCTGCACGAGCGTGAATTCGGCGCGCATCGGGGACGATCGTACGACTCCTTCCTGACCGAGCCCGACTATGATCCACAGCGCCCCTGGGCCTGGAAACCCCAAGGCGGCGAAAGCTACGAGGACGTTCAAGCGCGCGTCGGACCCATCCTGGATCGGCTCGCCGCCGCGCATTCAGGCAAGGACGTCGTCGTGGTAAGTCACGGCGGTGTGATGGCGTGTCTCTGGGCATATGTCACGGGGAGTTGGCAGGATGCGCATGTTCCGCCCAATTGCGGCATCGTGCTGATCGAGTACACGCCGCAGGGATACGCACCGCCGCGCGCGATCGAAGGAGAGCAAAGCGGCGAGCATGCCGGGGGTTAGAACTACCCCGCGGCCTTCTCTTCCGACGAGCTGTCGTCCGCGTTAGTGAGCCAGCGATTCAGCGCCTTCTGCAGCTGCTCCCGATCGATGGGCTTGGATACGTAATCATCCATGCCAGCTGCGCGGCACTCATTGTCCGCGCCCTTCATGGCATGCGCGGTAAGCGCAATGATGGGAACGTGTTTGCAGCCCGCTTCATGTTCGCGGATCTTTCGCGTCGTTTCGTAGCCGTCCATCACCGGCATTTGGCAATCCATTAAAATCGCCTGGTATCGGCCGCTCTGCCACGCCTCGAATGCGGCCTGCCCATCGCCTGCGACGTCGACTCGATAGCCCAATTTTTCGAGAATGCGGCAGGCGACTTTCTGGTTTACGACGTTGTCTTCGGCCAACAAAATATGGTGTACGTCGCGCTGACGCTGCGAGCGCAGCGCATGGCGCGTCACAATTGGCTGAGTCGCAGTGCGCCAGCCCTCGGCTTGCGTTCCCAGCACCATCATGAGGCAATCGGTCAGGTCGCGGTGCGTCACGGGCTTCAACAAGTATCCTGCGAAACCCAGCTCGGAAAACATCCGGCCATCGCCGCGCTGACCGGATGAGGTCAGCAGAATCAGGCGTGCACCGCGCAGCGCCGGCTCCGCCAGAATGGTCTTGCCCAACGTGGCGCCGTCGCAGCCGGGCATCTGATGATCGAGCAGCGCAACTTCGAATGGCCGACCCCCGGTGGCAGCGAGGCGCATCAAGCTCAGCGCTTCATCAGCGGAACTCGCGCACACCGCTTCCATCCCGCACAACGACAGCTGGCCCATCAATACCTTGCGATTGGTCATGTTGTCATCGACGATCATGATGCGCTGGCCGCGAAGCTCGATCGGCGGCGCCGGCCGGGTCTTGGCGGCATCCTGCGCCACGCCCAAACGCGCGCTGAACCAAAAAGTCGACCCCACTCCCTCCTCGCTCGACACGCCGACTTCACCGCCCATCAGTTCCACCAAACGCTTGACGATGGACAGCCCCAAACCCGTGCCGCCGAATCGTCGGGTGGTGGAGGAATCCACTTGCGTGAAGGCCGTGAACAGAGCATCGACGCGGCTCGCCGGAATCCCCATCCCGGTGTCGCGAATTTCGCAGCGAATCAGCGTGCCTCGATCGTCTTTTTGCGCGACCTTGCACTCAATCGAGACTTCGCCCTTTTGCGTAAATTTGACGGCGTTGCCGCCGAGGTTCAGCAGAACCTGACGCAGCCGGCCCGCGTCGCCGCGAACCAGATCGGGAAGACCGGGATCGATCAAGGCGATGACCTCGAGACCCTTGGCGTGCGCCTGAATCGCCAGCAAGCGAGCGACATCTTCCACCGTGTCGCGCATGTCCATGTCGAGGACTTCAAGATCCAGCTTACCGGCTTCAACCTTGGAGAAATCCAGAATGTCATTGATAACCGTCAGCAGCGCGGAGGCGCTGTCGCGTACGGTTTGCGCATAGTCGAGTTGCATGGGGTTGAGGGGCGTCTCCAGCAACAGCTCGATCATGCCGATGACGCCGTTCATCGGCGTGCGAATCTCGTGGCTCATGTTCGCGAGGAACCGGCTCTTGGCCTTGTTGGCCGCGGCGGCTACTTCCGTGGCCTCGAGCAGCGCCAAAGCATACTGCTGCCGTTGCGTGATGTCGCGCTGCGACCCTGATACCGTCGACGGAACGCCGTCCGCGTTGCGCTCCAGCGCGCCGCGCACGCGGTACCAGCGAGCTTCGCCGGCCCGGGTCTTGGCGCGCACCTCCACATCCACCAGGACGCCGTCTCGAATGGTGCGCTCGATCGCCTCGCGCAAGCGCACCGCGTCATCGGCATGCAGAATATCGAAGAATTTTTGCCGCCTGCCGAGGAATTCCTCTTGTTGATAGCCGAACATTTCCGCGAAATGCTCCGACACCCACATCTCGCGGCCTGCCACATCGAGTTCCCACAGACCATCGTTGGCGCCGCGGGTCGCGCGCTTCAGCCTGGCATCGGCCACATGCAGTTGTTCTTCGGCGATTTTGCGCTCCGACTCGCGCTTTAAGTTGTCGAGCGCAGACACGACGTTGCGCCCCATGTGCATCAGCAACTGCACGACCTCGTCTTCAAATGCATTCTTGTCCGCGGAGTGCAGCAGCAGAATAGCCATCGTACGGCCATACTGAACCAGCGGCAGTGCAGCCCCCGATTCAATGCCGGCCTGGCGCGCCGTTTCGTGCCAGTGCACGGTACGGCTGTCATTTTGGAAGTCGTTGCTGATGCAGGGAGCTTGCGTGCGAAACGCGGTGCCCACCAGTCCGCGGCCGACTTCCGTCGAACTGTCGATCGAAATCTGCACATCGCGCAAGCTATCGGCGCTCTCGCCGGCAATCGCAACGATCGTCGCGTCCCCGGAAGTTTCGCGCGGCACGCAAATGCTTGCCGCCTTCAGCCTGCCGCCATGTACTGCGGCTTCGCACACGCGCTGATACAGATCCTCGGCTGAAGACACCCGCATGATGGCTTCGTTGGTGTCGCTCAAGGCGGCGAACATGCGGGCGAAGCGCTGTGCGACGAGTTCGGAGCGCCTGCGCTCGGTCACGTCGCGTGAAATCGTGACGATGATCCAGCGGCCATCTATTTGCACGGCCTGTCGATTCAGTTCCACGAAAGTCTCGCGGCCGTCCTTGAGGCGGCCGGCGGCTTCGGTACAGGTGCCCTGCGGACCCGCGGCAATCGCCGCATCAAAGTTGCGGATCAATTCGTCGCGGCTCACCTTCAGCAAATCCAGCGGTCCCATCTGCATCAATTCGTCGTGCGAATAGCCCGTCCGGCTCGACGCCGTGCCGGTCGCGTCCACGAACTTCAACGTTTCGCGGTCGACCATGTAGATGGAGTCGACGCAGCTGTCCACGATCGCGCGGAATCGCTGCAGTTCGGTCAGATTCTGCTTGGAGAGGCCCGAGCCGCCCGCAGTACGGCGCACGCTCCACGTGCGCAAGACGATTCCGGCCAGTGCAGCACCGCCGGCGGCAGCCAACAAGTAAGACAACAACTCCGGCATTCTTAAGGTCCTAAAGAGCCCCGAGTGCCCGCTCGAGGAGGTACTCTGAAGGCATTCCACCAGCGCCAAACCTTGAAATCTGTGCGCTGCCCGACACATTTACATAAGCGGGCGTTAGGGGCCGCCCCTAAGTCTCCGATATGCGAAAGCGTGCGCAAGAACCCCCAAGGGCCAAATCTCGCGAAGGCGGGCTAGTCCCGGATCTGACCGGCTCCCCGCACCAGGTATTTGTAGCTGGTTAATTGCTCAACGCCGACCGGACCGCGCGCATGAAACTTGTCCGTGCTGATGCCAATCTCGGCGCCCATGCCGAACTCGACGCCGTCGGCAAATTGCGTGGATGCGTTGTGCAACACGATGGCACTGTCGACTTGGGCCAGGAACCGCTCGGCCGCCGCGGCGTCCTCGGTGACGATGCAGTCGGTATGTTGCGAGCCAAAATGTCCGATGTGGGCAATGGCCGCATCGAGGTCATCGACGACGCGCACGGCAATGATGGCATCCAGATATTCCTTGTACCAATCCTGCTCGTCGGCGGGTTTGACCCGAGGGTCGGTAGCGGCGCTCATCTCATCGCCGCGCACTTCGCAGCCGGCCGCGAGCAGCGACTGCAGCAACGGCGCAAGATGCGTGGCGGCGCAGCCTCGATCGACCAGCAGCGTTTCCGCCGACCCGCAAACGCCGGTACGGCGCATTTTCGCGTTCAACACGATGCGCCTCGACATCGTCAGCTGCGCATCGCGATGCACGTACACGTGACAAACGCCCTCGAGATGCCCGATCACCGGCACGCGCGCCTCGTTCTGCACGCGTGCAATCAAACTCTTCCCGCCGCGCGGCACGATGACATCGATGCTGTCGGCCATGTCCGCGAGCATATGGCCCACAGCCGCGCGATCCGGGGTGGGCACCAATTGAATGGCCGTCGGCGGCAGTCTCGCTGCGGCGAGTCCTTGCTGCAGACAGCGGTGGATGGCGGCGCTCGACCTTGAGCTTTCCGAACCGCCGCGCAGAATCACCGCATTGCCGGACTTCAAGCACAACGCGCCGGCGTCGGCGGTGACATTGGGCCGGCTCTCATAAATGATGCCGATGACGCCTAACGGTACGCAGACTCTCTGTATCCGCATGCCGTTGGGGCGCGACCACTCGGCCAGCCGGACGCCGATGGGATCGCGTGCGGCAGCGATCCCCGCCAGGCCGCGCGCCATGGCCTCGATGCGCGAATCGTCGAGCCGAAGCCGGTCGAGCAGGGCCGCCGACAGACCCAGCCCCGCTTCGCGGTTATCTATGTCATTCGCGGCCAGGATGTCGGCGCGAGAGTCGCGCAGCGCCGATGCCGCGGCGAGCAAGGCGCGATTCTTCTGTTCGCTCGGGGTAAACGCCAGCTGCTTGGCAGCAGCCCTGGCCGCCTTGCCGATGCCCTGCATCAAATCGGCGATGCTATTCACAGGATTCTGAGCAGCACCAGATCGTCACGGTGCACGATCTCATCGCGGCCTCGAAATCCCAGCACTTTCTCGATGTCGGCGGACTTGCGGCCGATGATCCGTGCCGCGTCCAGATCCGAGTAAGCACAGATGCCTCTGCCGATTTCGGTGCCGTCGGGGCCGATGATGCTGACCGTGTCGCCGCGATCGAATCGCCCGACCGCGCGGGTAACGCCGGCGGGCAGCAGACTCTTGCCGCCCATCAGGGCGCGAACCGCGCCATCGTCGACGGCGATGGCGCCAGCGGGTTTCAATGTGGCCGCGATCCATTGCTTGCGGGTGGCAACCGGCGTCGAGGTGGGCACAAACCAGGTACAGCGCGCCCCCTCCTCGATACGCCGCAGAGGATGCGCCTCGGACCCCAAGGAAATGCACAGGTGACATCCGGCGCCCACGGCAATCTTCGCCGCGGCAATTTTGGTGTGCATGCCGCCCGAACCCATATCGCCGGTCGGGCCGCCGGCCATTGCCTCGATGGCAGGGGTAATTTCCAACACGCGCGCAATAAATTGCGCATCCGGATCCTCTTTCGGGTCCGCGGTGTAAAGCCCATCGATATCCGACAGCAGAACCAGGCAATCCGCTCCGATCATTTGCGCCACACGGGCCGCCAGCCGGTCGTTGTCGCCATAGCGAATTTCGGCCGTCGCCACGGTATCGTTCTCATTGATGACCGGCACGGCGCCCAAAGCAAGCAAGGTGTTGAGGGTCCCGCGAGCGTTCAGGTAACGCCGTCGCTGCTCGGTATCCCCCAACGTCAAGAGGATTTGCGCTACCGCGATTTCGTGCGCGTCCAACAGCTCTTTATAAGCATGCGCGAGCCGGATCTGTCCTACAGCCGCCGCGGCCTGGCTTTCCTCGAGTTTCAGCTTTCCCGGATTTAAGTTTAGGTGCCGCCTCCCCAGGGCGATGGCGCCGGAGGAAACCAGAATGATTTCCTGACCCCGCTTGCGGAACGCTGCCACGTCGGCCGCGAGACTCTCGAGCCAGGACCGATTCAGCCGCCCTTTGTCGCCGTCCACCAACAGGGTTGAGCCGATTTTGACGACGAGGCGCCGAGCATCGGTCAATCGACGAGCGGCAACTTTACGGTCTGCGACGGTCATAAGATCCGATATTGCCATTTACTTAGCTGAGGGGCCTCACCTAATATTCGTAGCTCTTAAAGCGAGCCAGTCTTCAAATAAGGATGAACCGTGGGTAGAGAGTACGAACCGACAGTCGGGCAGTGGTACGACGACTTGGAAAACGATGAAACCTTTCAGGTTCTCAAAGTGGACGAGGACCAGGAAACCATTCATATCCAACACCTCGATGGCGATACCGAAGACCTCGATGTTGACGACTGGGCGGAGCTGGATCTCGAATTGACCGAGGAGCCTGAAGGCTGGTCAGGCTCCAAGGCCGAAAAAGACGAGGATGACGAAGAAGAGGACGAGGACTGGGATGAAGACGAGGACGATGAGGACGAGGACGACCTAGACGATGAGGACGAGGAGGATCGCGAGGAGTACTAGGAGCCTAAACGCGCTCCAGCCAGCCGTGCACGTCCGGTGTTTCACCCCGCTGCACGGCGACCAGCTTGGCCCGCAGCCCCTTGGTGACCTCGCCGACATGCCCGGTGCCGACCCGGTGCTCAATCCCCGCGTAAATCAGCGTGCCCACGCCCGCGAGCACGGCGGCGGTGCCTGACAGGGCCGCCTCGCCATTGCGCACCCAATCGAGCATCTCCAGAACATCGAATTTTTTCTCGGTCACGGTGTAGCCTAAGTCGCGGCCCATTGTCAGCAAGGAATCACGCGTGACGCCGTGCAAAAAGGTGGAATCCAAGCTGCGGGTCATCAGTTCCCCGTCGCGGATCAATATGAAGTTCGCGGCGCCGGTCTCCTGGACTTGGCCATCGGGGCAAAACAGCACCTGATCGGCCTGATGTTGAGCCCGCGCATTCATGATCGGCGCCAACGCCGCGGCGTAGTTGCCGCCGGTTTTCACCATTCCCATGTGCTGCGCGGAGCGCGTGTTCTGATCGTCGACCAGAATGCGCAGCGGCTTCTCGCCGCCCGCAAAGTAATCCCATACCGGGCTCGCGAGCACCATTAGCATCGCCTCGGTGGTCGGGGTCGTGGCCGCGCCGATATTCGCCGTCGTGCCAAAAATAATGGGACGCAGATAGAGCGCCCCGGGAGCTTCCGGCACGGCATCGCGGCAGCGATCGATCAGAGCGCGCACCATATCAGCCACTTGCGCTATGTCGGGTTCCGGCAGCACCAACAAGCGCGAACTCTGCAACAGGCGCTGCATATGCCGATCCATGCGAAATACATGCACCGAACCGTCGGCGCGGCGGAATGCCTTGAACCCTTCAAAGCAGGTGCTCGCGTAATGCAGCATGTGCGCGGCGGGACTGATTTCAATCGAGCCGACGGGCTTGATCTCGCTCTGGCTCCACTTGCCGTCGCGATAGTGAGTCACCGCCATGTGCGAAGTGAGCAGGGTGCCGAATGCAGGACGCTTGGGTTGGGGAGTCATAAAGCCTTCACCGTTGGAATAAATATGGTCGCAGGATGTTCGAGGCGTTCTTTCAATGCTTGGATCATCGCCGCGGCGTCATAGCCGTCCACAAAGCGGTGATCGAACGAGGATGACAAATTCATGATTCGCCTTACGACGACCGTGCCCTGATGGACGACGGGCCGTTCAGCGGCCTTGTTGAGCCCGATAATGGCCACTTCCGGCGCATTGATAATCGGCGTGGAAGCGATGCCGCCGAGTTTGCCCAAGCTGGTGACCGTGATGGTGGATCCGCCCAGTTCCTCGCGTGTCGCCTTGTTCGAGCGCGCGCGTTCGGCCAGGCGGCGAATTTCGGCTGCCACTTCCCACAGCCCCAGCGCCTGCGCGTTGCGCACCACGGGAACCTTCAATCCATCGGGCGTCTGCGTCGCAATGCCCACATGCACGGCACGATGCCGGATCAACACGCCGCGCGCCGCGTCGTACAGCACATTGCATTGCGGAAAGGATTCGATCACACGGGTGAGCGCCATCACCACCAGCGGCAGATAGCTGAGCGAACCTGCGTCTTTCGGGCGCGACTCGTTCAAATGCATGCGCAAAGATTCGAGTTCGGTGACATCGACTTCTTCGACATAGGCAAAGTGGGGAATGTTGCGCTTGGCCTCGCTCATCCGCTCGGCAATCAAACGGCGCAAACCAATGACTTTGATTTCCGTCGTGTCCGCCGCATCTGGCTCAAGCTGGCGCGGCCCGGCGGTCGCCAAATCAGCTCGAAGAATTCGCCCGCCGGGACCCGAGCCCGCGACAGTCGCCAGATCAATGCCCGCCTCGCTCGCGCGCCGACGATTGGCCGGCGAGGCCATGACGCGGCCGGCGCGCCGAGGCAGCGCGGGTGCCGGCATCGGTGTCGCTGCGACGGGTTTGACGGCCGCTGCGGCAGCAGGCGCGGCCGGCTCCCCAGCCTCGCTCAAGTCGAATACGATCAGCGGCGAACCGACGGCCACCTTGTCGCCGGGCGCGCCGGTAATGGATACGACCCGGCCGCTCACCGGCGCCGGTACTTCCACGGCTGCCTTATCGGTCATCACCTCAACGATGAGTTGATCCTCGCTTACCGTATCGCCCGGCTTGGTGTGCCAGGCGACAATCTCAGCATCGACCGTGCCTTCTCCCAAATCCGGCATCTTGAATGTGAATTGGCTCATGCAGGTTCCATGACAGTCTTGAGCGCTGCTTTAAAGCGCGCCTGTCCAGGAAAGTACTCCCACTCGAATGCGTGCGGGTAAGGCGTATCCCAGCCCGCCACTCTTTGTATCGGCGCTTCCAGCGCCCAGAAACATTCCTCTTGAACGATCGACAGCAATTCTGCTCCGAAGCCGGAGAATCGGGTCGCCTCA
Organism: Steroidobacteraceae bacterium; assembly: GCA_039924385.1. Taxonomy (GTDB): domain Bacteria; phylum Pseudomonadota; class Gammaproteobacteria; order Steroidobacterales; family Steroidobacteraceae; genus Bog-1198. Next base: position 61,446 of record JBDTAV010000123.1, on the reverse strand, counting down.
TGCGCCACGATGCAGCGGCCGGTTTTCTTCACGGAAGCAACGATCGCCTCAACGTCCAGCGGCACCAGCGAACGAAGATCGATGATTTCGGCATCGACATTCATCGCCGCGGCCGCGGCAACCGCAACGTGCACCATGGTGCCGTAGGTGATGATGCTGACGTCCGCGCCGGTACGCACGATGTCCGCCTTGCCCAGGGGCACTTTGTAATACCCCTCGTCCACTTGACCCTTCGGATGCGTGGACCAGGGAACCGCCGGCTTGTTCGGATCGCCGTCGAACGGGCCGTTGTACAGACGCTTCGGCTCGAAGAACACCACCGGATCATCATCTTCGATGCTGGTAATCAGCAATCCTTTTGCATCGTACGGATTGGAGGGCATCACGACTTTGATGCCGCTGACATGGGTAAAGATCGCCTCGGGGCTTTGCGAGTGGGTCTGGCCGCCGCGAATTCCCCCGCCGCACGGCGTTCGAATCGTGACCGGTGCGAAGAAATCACCCGCGCTCCGATAGCGGATTCGTGCCAGTTCGCTGACAATCTGATCGAAGCCCGGATAGATGTAGTCCGCGAATTGAATCTCGGCGACGGGCCGGAGGCCATTGACGCTCATACCGATCGCGGTGGCGACGATACCGCCCTCGGCAATTGGCGTGTCGATGACGCGGTGCTCGCCATACTTGCGCTGCAAGCCCTCAGTCGCGCGAAACACGCCGCCGAAATAACCGATGTCCTCGCCCATTAGGACCACCGCGGGGTTTTTGCCCAGCATGATGTCCATGGCGGAATTCAGGGCCTGGATCATGTTCATATTGGCCATGCGTCAGCCCAGTTCCTTGCGCAGCAAGGCTTGCTGGCGCTGAAGATTCTGCGGCATGTCCTTGAATACGTCCTCGAACATCGTGTCCGGATTCAGGCGCGGGCCTTCGGTCATGGTGCCGAACTTGATCGCCTCCTTCCAGCTCGACGCCACCAACGCTTCGAGCTCGGCGCTCATTGCTTGGTGCTGCTCTTCCGACCATTCGCCGATTTTGATCAAATGCGCCTTTAAGCGCTGGATGGGATCGCCCAGCGGCCAATGTTCGGCATCATCCTTTGCGCGATAGCGCGCCGGATCGTCGCTGGTGGAATGCGCCGCGCCGCGGTATGTCACCAGTTCTATCAACGTGGGGCCGGCGGCGGTGCGCGCGCGCTCCGCTGCCCATTGGGTCACGGCATAGACTGCGAGGAAGTCGTTGCCGTCGACTCGAATTCCCGGCATGCCGTAGCCCGGGCCGCGCGCCGCAAAGGAACGTTGTTCGCCGCCGGCGTAACCCTGAAATGTCGAGATGGCCCACTGGTTGTTGACGACGTTGAGAATCACCGGGGCCTGGTAAACGGAGGCGAACAACAGGGCGTAGTGAAAATCCGCCTCGGCGCTGCTGCCCTCGCCGATCCAGGTCGCGGCCAGGTTGTCCTCACCCTTGATCGCCGCCGCCATCGCCCAGCCCACAGCTTGCGGAAATTGCGTCGCTAGATTCCCGGAAATCGAGAAAATATTGTTCGCGCGCGAGTGATACATGACGGGCAGTTGCCGCCCCTTGCACATGTCCTTGGTGTTGGACAAGAGCTGGGACATGAGGTCGACCAGCGATATGCCGCGCACGATTTGCGCAGCCTGCTGGCGATACGCGGGAAACAGCATGTCGGAAGGCCGCAATGCCATCGCCTGCGCGACTCCCACCGCTTCTTCGCCGAGCGAGCGGATGTAAAACGAAATCTTGCCGGCGCGCTGCATGCGCTGCATGCGCTCGTCGTACAGACGCGTAAGCAGCATATGCCGCAGCCCGACTTGCAGCTCGCTCGCCTCGAGATGCGGATGCCACGGACCCACGGCGTCGCCGCTGTCATCGAGCACGCGCACCAGTTCGACGCTCAAGGGACCCATGTCACGGGCGCGGGCATTGACTTCGGGCCTCGGAACCGCTCCGGCGGGCGACAGTTGAACGTAGCTGAAATCAGGAGTTTCGCCGGGACGTGCAGGCACACGTGGCAGGTGAAGGCGCGATTTCTTGGTCATCCCCATAATTTACTTCCCCGCACCCTAAGATGTTGCATTCATTAGGATCGAACCCGATAATCCGGTATGTTTATTCCGAATTAAAGCATTTTATGGAACAAAACAACCGCCCGGCCATCGACCGATTGGATTTGCGTCTGCTCGACATTCTACAGCGGCACGGAGCCTTGTCGGTTGCCGAGGTGGCCGCGCAAACGAAATTATCGACCACCACCTGCTGGCGACGCATTCAACAGCTCGAACAAAACGGCGTGATCAAGGCGCGTGTCGCGCTGCTCGATCGAAATGCACTCGGTCTCGATGTGACCATCTTCGCGCACATCAAGCTGGCGACGACCGGACGCGATGCACTTGCGGAATTCGAAGCGGCGATTCGCGACCGCGCCGAAGTGCTCGAGTGCTACACCCTCACCGGCGAATGGGACTTTCTCCTCAAGATCGTGACCAAGAACATCAAGGCTTTCGAGGCATTTTATCTCGACTATTTATCGCGCATTCCGTGCGTGCGATCCGTCAACTCCTCGGTCGCGGTCACCGTCATCAAAGAGTCAACCGCGCTGCCCTTGGGGATCTGAGCGATCAAGGCAACAGAATCGTGGATCCCGTAGTTTTGCGGGCTTCGAGATTGCGATGCGCTTCGGCGGCGTCGCGCAGCGGCAGACGCTGGCCGATGTGCGGCTTGACAGCGCCCGATGCGACTTTCGCGAACAGATCGGCCGCGCGCAGCGTGAGATCCGCGCGGGTTTTGATGTAGTCGAACAGCGTCGGCCGCGTCGCGTACAGCGAGCCGCCGCCGCCGAGGTCGGCAATCTTGAAGTCGGTGATCGGTCCCGATGACTGTCCGAAGCATACAAACAGCCCGCGCACACGCAAGCTTTTCAGCGATCCCCGCCAGGTGTCATTGGCGACCGAATCGTAAACCACATCGCAGCCTTTGCCGCCGGTGATCTCCTTGACGCGAACCACAAAATCTTCGGCCCGATAGTCGATGACGTGAGTGTAGCCGCTCGCTTTGGCGAGGACGGTCTTCTCGGCGGATCCAGCCGTGCCGATGGATGTTGCGCCGATGGATTTCAGCCATTGGCCCATTAACAGCCCTACGCCGCCCGCGGCCGCGTGCACCAGCACGGTGTCGCCCGCCTTCACCGCATAACAGGAGTTCAACAAAAATTGCGTAGTCAACCCCTTAAGCATCATCGATGCCGCAACCTCGAAGTCGATTGCGTCGGGCAATTTCACCAACCGCTCCGCCGGCACCACGCGCCGCGTTCGATACGCGCCGATCGGCAATGTATAGGCCACGCGATCGCCGCACTTGAAATCGGTCACGCCATCGCCGACCATCTCGATCACTCCCGCCGCTTCACCGCCGGGTATCAATGGGGACATCGGCCAGGGATATGCCCCCTTGCGAAAATAGGTATCGATAAAATTGACGCCCACGGCGCGTTGCGCGATGAGGACTTCGCCGCGCGCGGGCGCCGTGGTCTCGAGCTCCGTCCATTCAAGCGCTTCCGGGCCGCCCGGTGCGCGCACGACGATTGCAAAGTCCGCTGATTTCGTCATACCTACCTCGCCTGGGCTACCCCGCTTGAACTAACGCCAGAGTTCCGACATAGCGGCCGATGCGCACGATCGCCTCGCGCAGCGTCGCCTCGTCCGTGGCGAAGCACAGCCGCACGAACCCGCGAGTCGCCTCGCCGAATGCACCGCCGTCGAGTACCGATACCCGCTCGGTCCTGAACAATCCGCTCATGAAATCGTAGCCCGAAAGGCCGGTGCCCTGCACATCGATGAGCGTGAACATGCCGGCGTCCGGAACGGCGCAGCGAATTCCTCGTACGCCGGCAAGACCCTGAATCAGCATATCGCGCCTCGCGCTGCAGAGTTCGCGGATCCGCTGCTCAGGCGCATTCGACCCTCTGAGTGCGGTGAGCGCCGCTTCCTGAATGAACCCCGGCAGGCCGAATAACATGCACATGGAGAGAGATTCCGCATGCTTTGCAAGATCCTTGGGTCCCACCATCCAGCCGGCCCGTAGTCCCGGCATCGAATGCGACTTCGACAGGCTGCTGATCGTCACGACCTGTTCGGGCAGACGCGCCGCGAGACTCGGAACGTGCCCCCCAGGTGCGAGTCCCGCATAAACCTCGTCCGCCACGATCCACAAAGAATGCCGGCGCGCGAGATCGCCGATGACATTGAGATCCTCCTCGCTCAAGATCACGCCGCTCGGGTTGTTGGGCGTCGCAAAAAATAATGCGCGGGTTCGCGGCGTGATGGCCGCTGCGAGGGCGCTCAAGTCGGGGTGAAAGCCGCCGGCGGCCGGTGCCGGAACGCGCACCAGCTGCGCGCCCGATGCCCTGATGGTGGCAGGATAACTCGGGTACAACGGCTCCAGCGCGAGCACCTCATCGCCCGGGCCGGCAACGCACATGGACGCCGCGAACAGCGCGTTCTGTGCGCCGGAGAGAAAAATAACATTGTCCGCGTCCACGGCTTGCCCCGTGCGGCGCTGATGCGTTTGTGCAATGACCTCGCGCAGCGCCCGGCGTCCGGCCGCCGGCGTATAGCGAACATCGCCGCCCCGCAGTGTTTCAATCGCGCGGTCGAGCACCGGCGCCGACATTTCCAGTTCCGGATCGCCGATGCTGAGCACGATCACGTCCTCGCCGCGCAACTGCGCTTCGCGCGCCTGGCCGTGGATGGTCCATGCCGCGACGCTTTCGCCCTTGATTCGATCCACCAGCGGAGAAAATTTCATGACATACTTTACTATGCCATTCACAGCCGAACACTCCCTTCGCTGCCGCGGGGACTTTCCCGCACTTTCGCGCGCGCCCGAAGGGTTGAACCTGGCCTATCTCGACGGTCCGGGCGGCAGTCAAGTCCCCAAAACAGTGATCGATACCCTGGGCGATTTCTACGCCACCTGCAACGTCAATACCCACGGCAATTTTTGGCCCTCGCAGGAAGTTGATCGGCGCATGGCCGCGGCGCGTGAAACGCTGGCGGCCTTTCTCGGCGCCGAGAGTGCAAGCTGCATCTCGTTCGGTCAAAACATGACCACGCTCAACTACGCTCTGAGCGCCGCCATCGGCCACACGTTGAAGCCCGGCGACGAAGTGCTCATCACGCAGCTCGATCATGAGGCCAATCGCGGCCCCTGGCTGCGGCTGCAAGAGCGCGGCATGATCGTGCAAGAAGTTCGCCTGCTGCCCGGCGGAGAACTGGACTTGGCCGATATGGCCGCCAAGATCACAGCGCGCACCAAAGTATTTGCGCTGGGTGCCTCGTCCAATGCCTTGGGCACGGTCAATGACCTGAAGTTGGCGCGCCGGTTGACCAAGGAGGTGGGAGCGCTGCTGGTTGTCGACGCGGTTCACTACGCACCGCATTTTTCATTGGATGTAAAAAGTCTCGGCATGGATTTCCTGCTGTGCTCAGGCTACAAATTCTACGGGCCGCACGTTGGTGTGCTGTATTCGCGCCCGGGGGTGCTCGATCGACTGCCGACAGAGCGCTTGAGCGTGCAAGATCCAGCCGCCCCCTATCGCATCGAGACCGGCACACTGAACCATGCAGCCATCGATGCGCTGCGCGCGGCAGTTGAATACCTCGCCTCCTGGGGCCAGGGTTCGAGCTTGCGAGAACGCCTGGTGGACGCCATGACCGGCATCTGCGCGTACGAGCACGGATTGGCCAAGTTCTATCACGACTTGGTACGAGAGATGCGCGGTGTGCAGGTGTGGGGGCCGGATTTCAGCCAGCGCTCCCGCGCGCCAACCGTTTCCATCACCATGGACAAGACCAGCGCCGCGCAAGCGGCCACGGCCCTGGGGAAAGAAGGCATTTGCGTTTGGGACGGACACTTCTATGCGGCACGCGCCGTACAAGTGTTGGGCTTGAGCGATCGCGGCGGCTTGCTGCGAACCGGCGTGTCGATGTACAGCTCGCGGGAAGATCTTCAACGGCTGCTGGCGGGGATCGCCAAACTTATCTAGCTGCTCGCAGCGAGATGCGCGGCGAGCTGCTCCGCGTGATGGGTCAACTCCGCGGCCGCAGTCGCATCAAGGTGGTCGGCCCGCAACATCGGACCCAGATAAAAAAGACGCTCGCTCGCGCGGCCGTGCACATCCACACAGGCTCCAAAACGCGCGGTGCGCATCCCGAGCCGCAATGTGTCGGGCGAGACCCATCCTGCGCCGCGCAGCGAAACCATGAGCGGATCGGCCGATCGCTCGATGTTGTAATTAGGGCCCGTTGCGTTGACCAGCATGTCCACGGTTAGCTGCACCGTCGCGCCGCTCCCGCGGGGACGCCATGAGACTGCCAAGCGTCGATTGTCGACGGCAATGACCTCCTGGATGCGTCCTGCCCGTATCTGCAATCTGCCGCTGCGCCGAAGCTTCTCCAAGCGCTCGGTCAATTGCGGCGGCAACCGGTGCCGATAGGTGCCCCAATGCACCTGCAGATGCCGCACAAAGCGCCGCCGCTCGGCCTCGGGCATGCGCCCCCAAAGGGCCGGCACCAGACCGCGGATGAAGGTAATGGCCTCGCGCCAATCGCCCCCGAGTTTCTCGACTTCGCGCGCCAACTCGCGGCAGGCGCGCACCAGCTTTCGAAGCGAGTGCGCCGATGACAGCACCGTCTCGCCGCTGCCGCGCATGGCCGCCATGTGAAAGGTCGTTTGGGTTTTTGGCATCAGGCCGCGGCGTGAAATCGTATGCAGCGTCGGTACCCGCCCGGGGTGCCGGCTCAACACCGATGCCGCATCCGCCATGGTCAAGCCGTTACCGACGATCAGCACCGAATGTTCCGAACCCAGGGTATCGGGCAAATTTCGCGGGTCTTCACGGAAAGCAGCATGACCGTTCAGCTCTTCCGCCCAGCGAGGCAATGGCACCGCCGGACTCCCCAGGGCAAGGATGAGGGCATCCCCACGGATCGGCGCCCGGTCGGCAAATTCGGCCGCCAGCGCGGCGCCGTCGCCTGCGCGGCCAATGCGAGTGACTTCGCCGAATACGCGGATCAATTGTCCATGCGGCTGCGCCTCGCGCTCCGCGCGCAGCAGCAGGTCCTGAAGGTAGTCGCCGTATAAGGCGCGCGGCAGGAAATCCTCGCCATCAACGTTCGGCAGCCTACCTTGCGCGAAACGCAGAAATTGCAGGAGATCGCGCGAATCGGCCGACGAGCGGCCCGCAGGCACGTTCAAAGGGTAGGGAAATTCGTGCGCGGCATAGGCGACGCCGCGGCCCATACTGGCGCTGCGTTCGATCAGCACGATGTCGGCGCCGCCGGCCGGCGGCCGGCGCAGCAGGTTGGCGGCAAGCACCGTGCCAGAGAATCCGGCGCCTACGATTACGAAGGTTTTTCGCATACTTTGGAAATTCTGCCAAGCGAAGACGGCTAGAAGGCCGTGCGGCGAGGGTATTCTTCGGCTAACATTTGGAGTGATTCGTGGTCAAATAGCCTATTCATAACAGCGAGGGGCAACGATGCAACTCAGCAAATTCAGCTATTACTCCGATTTCGTGGTTTATCCGATCACGGTGGTCGCGCTGACGGCCGTCAATTTTAAGCAGTTTACCTGGCATGGCGGCCGGGAGTGGCTCGGTGCGTGCATTGCGGGCCTGATCCTTTGGACATTGCTGGAATACGTGCTGCACCGAATCGCATTGCATCGCATGCCGGTATTCTCGCCGATGCATAGCCTGCATCATGGCGAGCCGCTCGCCTTCATCGGCACGCCGTCGTGGGTCAGTGTAACGGTCTGGCTCGGCGCGATTTTGCTGCCGCTATGGTGGTGGGTCGGTTTTAACCTGGCGGACGGGATGACCGTGGGAGTGATGGTCGGCTATTGGTGGTATGGCTACGTGCATCATGTGATTCATCACCACGCGCGCAGATCTTCCTCGGCCTACTTCAGCGAGCTGCGAGCCTGGCACATGCGCCACCACCATTCGCCCAAGCGCGGCAACTTCGGCGTCACCACGACCGTCTGGGATCACGTGTTCGGTACCGCCATCTCATCACAGAGCAAGGCAATCGTCTCGCCATGAATGCCGAATTGAGCGTAACGAATCCAATGCGCACCGACGGATTCGAATTCGTCGAGTATGCCGCGCCCGATCCCGAACTGCTGCGCAGGCTGTTCGAGGCCATGGGCTTGCCGGCGGTCGCGCGCCACCGCTCCAAGAACGTGACGCTGCACAATCAAGGCGACATCAATTTCATCATCAACGCAGAACACGACAGCTTTGCGCAGAGTTTTGCGCGCGCTCATGGGCCGTGCGCCTGCGCCATGGCCTTCCGCGTCGCCGACGCCCGCCTGGCATATGCACGCGCGCTGGACCTGGGCGCGAAACCCGGGCCGGTCACCGCAGGTCCGATGGAACTCAATATTCCGTCGATTGAAGGAATCGGCGGCAGCCTGATCTACCTGGTCGATCGCTACGGCGATCGCACCATTTACGATGTCGACTTCGTACCCGTCATTGATACCGAGCCGTATGTTCCGGTCGGGTTGCTGCGCATCGATCACCTCACGCATAACGTCAGACGCGGCAATATGAACGTGTGGGCCGGTTTTTACGAGAAGCTGTTCAACTTCAGGGAAATTCGCTATTTCAGCATCGAAGGCAAGGAGACCGGTTTGTTCTCGCGCGCGCTCACCTCGCCGTGCGGCAAGATTCGGATTCCCATCAATGAGAGCCAGGACGACAAGAGCCAGATCGAAGAATATTTGAATGAGTACAAGGGTGAAGGCATTCAGCACATCGCCTTGGGCACCGACGATATTTACCCGACCGTGGATGCGCTGCGCGCCCGCGGGGTTGAATTCCAGGAATCGCCCGGGAGCTATTACGAAGGCGTCGATGCCCGCGTAATCGGTCATGGTGAATCCGTGCCCGAGCTCAAAAGCCGCGGGATCCTCATCGACGGCAGCGACAAGAGCGGCATCCTATTGCAGATCTTCACCAAGAACGCCATTGGCCCCATCTTTTTTGAAATCATTCAACGCAAGGGCAACGACGGTTTTGGCGAAGGAAATTTCCAGGCGCTGTTCGAGTCCATCGAGCTCGACCAGAGGCGCCGCGGCGTTCTATAGGAGCCGGTCTCAAGGGGCGTTGAACTTCGCCTGAGCGCCCATATCTAATCCAACAGGGTCAATTCGACCAGCAGAGGGCTTGCCATGCGGAAATTAGTTCTCGCCGCTGCTGCGCTGAGCATAGGTGCGGCCTTCGCGTTAGGGTCGCCGAGCTTCGCGCAAGCGGCTGATCCGACAATGCATCAAATTCGTCAGGCCGCCGCCGCCGGCCACCTCGACCAGGCGCAGCAAATGATTACTCAGGTGCTCACCGATCACCCAAACAGCGGCAAAGCACACTACGTGCAAGCAGAACTGTACGCCAGAGAGGGTAAGACTGCGGTGGCCCGCTCCGAATTGGAGACAGCCGAGCGCCTGAATCCAGGTCTGACCGACTTTGATTCCCATTCCGTTCAAGAATTGAAAGCTCAGCTGGGCTTGACCCCTCGCTCAACGGGGCCGCAGATCGTTTCGTTTCCGACGCGCTCCGGGCCGCATTTCCCCTGGGGCGCATTACTGATCGGCCTAATCGTGATCGGGCTGCTGATGATGCTGTTTCGGCGCCGGACGCCTTACAGCCAGTATCCCGTCGCCGGCGGCTCCGGCGTAGGCGGTGCACCAACCGGCTATGGTCCGGGTTACGGTCCCGCGCCGATGGGCGGCGGTATGGGTTCTGGTATCGCCGGCGGTCTCGCCTCCGGCTTGGCGGTGGGTGCCGGTGTGGTCGCCGGCGAAGAGCTCGCGCATCACTTTTTGGATGGCGGCCACCCAGGCGGTGTGATTCCCTCAGCTGACGCGGCCGAGCCCGGCATCAGCAATAGCGACATGGGCGGCAATGACTTTGGTGCCAACGATCCCGGCTCGTGGGACGACGGCGGGGGCCTAGGCGGTGGCGGCGGAGACGACTGGAGCTAGCGCTCGCGGCGCTGGATCAGTGATGGCGCGACAGCACGGCGGCAACCGCGTCGTGCAATGCCTTCATACCGAATGAAATGTCCAGAACTGCGCCGTTAAGAAAGAAAGTCGGCGTGGCGCGAATGTGACTCAAACGGCCGCTGGCGATATGCTCGCGGACCTTTTGCAAGTAAATGTGATCGTCCATCTCCGCGGCGTAGCGCGCCATGTCCAGGTTCAATTCTTTCGCATAGTTCTGTAGATCCGCGGGCTTCAAATGCGCCTGATTGCGGAACAGCAGATCGTACATCGGCCAGAATTTTCCCTGGCCGGCGGCCGCCTCGGCGGCTTCGGCCGCGAGCAACGCATGCGGATGCGCCTCCTCCAACGGGAAATTCCGGAATATGAAACGCACCTGGTTCGGAAAGCGCTCCATCAGGAGGGTCGGGGTGGTGGCCGCGACCTTGCAGCTTGGGCACTCAAAGTCTCCGTACTCGACCACAACCACCCGCGCATGCTCTGGCCCTTGGGAGTGATCAGGGGGTTCCGCGGAAACTGCCAAGGTGACCGGATGCATTGGACTCATTGACGCCCTTCCTCTGTTGTACTCACTTACCGCTCGCTCGATGCAGCGGCATTTCTATCGGACGGATCGGCGTCTTGATGACGCTCGATCTGCGCAATAACTGCAACTCGCACTCCCGGCCAATCAAGCTTGCATCGAGGGTGCACTGCAGGCCGTCGAGCGCCACCATGCGATCGCCTGTCTGCACACCCGCGAGAGCGGCCGGGCTGCCCGCCACGATGTCAGCGATATGCACCGCCGTGTTTCCCGGCAAGCTGAAGTGCCGCACCACCCGTGTCGCAATCGGTACGGTGGCGCCGGAGACGCCGATGTACGCCCGCCGTACCCTACCATGAGCAAACGCGGGATCATCGCCGTGTTGACGCCGATAACCCGTCCCTTCGAATCAACCAGATCGGCATGAAAACGCGGCGCTGGCCTGCTGCGCGCGCCGGCCGCGTGCGCCCGCGCCGGCTGCGCCCACCACTTCGATGAAGGTGACCGCGTGCGCGACCCGCTCGAGGGCTCCGATCACCGCGCCAGAGTAGGCGTCGAGCAGCGGCGCATCATCGACATCGGGATTGCCGCCCGCTGCCATCGCACCGTCAGTTGCCGCCCATTGCGCCGTATGCACGTGCACGTTCAGCTCAGGATAATTTTCGGTTGCGCGGAAAGCCCTTCGACGATGAGCTTGTTCACGCGCCGTACGAAGCCCGCCGGGTCGTCCAATTCGCCGCCCTCGGCGAGCGTCGCCTGGTCGTAGAGCACGTGCGCCAAATCAGCGAAGGCTGCCTCGTCAGCCGTGTCCTTGAGCCTCTCCACGAGTGGATGCTTGGGATTCAATTCGAGGATCGGCAGCGTCGCAAAAGGATTGGTCTGCCCGGCCTGTTTGAGGATTCGCCCCATCCGCAGGCTCAGGCCGAACTCGCCCGCAATCAGCACCGCGGGTGAATCAGTGAGCCGCGCCGATACTTGTGCCTTGGTGATTTTGCCCGCCAGCGCCTTGACGAGGCGATCAAGCGTGTCCTTGAACGCGCTTTCCGCCGCAGCCTTTTCCGGCGTTTCGATGGCTGAGGCGACATCGGCCGCGGCGCTGGCGACATTCGCGAGGGGCTTGCCCTCGAACTCGTGTAAATGGCCCGCCACCCACTCATCGATTCGGTCCGTCAGCAACAAAACTTCCATGCCCTTGGCGCGGAAGCCCTCCAGGTGCGGACTGTTGCGGGCTGCCGCCAAGGTGTCGGCGGTAAGATAATAAATGGCCTTCTGATCCGGTTTCATGCGCGACTCATAGGCGTCCAGCGTGACGTTCGGCGCATCGCCGCTCTCCGCGGTCGAATGAAAGCGCAGCAGTTTCGCGATCCGGATTTTGTTGGCCGGATCATCGATGATGCCCTCCTTCAAGACCGTGCCGAAAGTCTTCCAAAACTCCGCGTATTCCGCAGGCTTTGCGGCCAGATCCTCCAGCAGATCCAGCGTACGCTTGACCATGGCCGCTTTGATTTTCTCGACAGTGCGATTGTTTTGCAGCAGCTCGCGCGACACGTTCAACGGCAGATCGGAGGAATCCACCAATCCGCGCATGAAGCGCAGATACGGCGGCAAGAGTTCCGCCGCCTTGTCCATGATGAAGACGCGCTTGACATAGAGCTGGATGCCGCCTTTTTGCTCGCGGTCGTACAGGTCGAACGGCGCGTGCTTCGGCAGGTACAGCAGCGAGGTATATTCGATGTTGCCTTCGACCTTGTTATGCGCCCAAACCCGCGCGTCCTCAGCATCGTGAGAGAGGTGCTTGTAGAACGCCTGATAGTCCTCGTCCTTCAGTTCCGATTTCGGCCGCGTCCAAAACGCCTTCGCCTGATTCAGCGTCTCTTCCGCATCGCCCGTCTTAAGGACGATCGGAATGCTCAAATGATCGGAGTACTTGCGCACCAATTGGCGTATCCGGGCCGCCTCCAGGAATTCCTTGTCCTCGTCCCGCAGGTGCAAAATGACTTCGGTGCCGCGATCGGTTTTTTCGGCGGCTTGAATCTCGTATTGGCCCTCGCCGTCGGACTCCCAGCGCACGGCGGTCGAATCGCTGCGCTTCGTGAGCACAGTGACCTTGTCGGCCACAATGAAGGCGGAGTAGAAGCCGACGCCGAATTGGCCGATCAGCTGCGCATCCTTGGCAGAATCGCCGCTCAAGGTCTCGAGGAATTTCTTGGTGCCCGAGCGCGCGATGGTGCCGAGATTGTCGATGATCTCCGCCTCGCTCATGCCGATGCCGTTGTCCTTGATGCGCAAGGTACCGGCGCTCGAATCCGGGGTCAGCGTGATCGAGAGCGCATCGCTGCCCAAAAGCTCAGGCTTGGCGATCGCCTCGAAGCGCAGTTTTTCGCAGGCATCTGAGGCATTCGAGATCAGCTCGCGCAGGAAAATCTCCTTGTGCGAGTACAGCGAATGGATCACCAAGCGCAGAACTTGCTTGGTTTCGGCCTGGAAGTCCTTGATTTGCGCCTTCGGTGCAGACGCGGGCTCGGTTTCTGTCGTCATGGCCTTGCTAACTTAGGGTTCGTTAGGCTTCAGTTGGGGCCGCCGGCCGATTCTTCAAGCCGGCAGCCTGTCTGAGTATTCCCCGTGGCCTTAGCTAAGACGGATTTGCCTTCAGTCGAGGCGGAGCCGACGAAGTTGGGTATGCTCCCAATCAGGAGGCGACAACAAATGAATGAAGCCAAATCCGTCCGCTCCCGAACCCGGAATACTCAGACAGGCTCCTGATCCGGTATGGCGAAAAGCGCGACCCTCACGGCGGTTTGGGCAGCACTGGCCGGCAATTTGCTGGTTGTCGCGGCGAAATTCTTTGCCGCCGTCGTGACCGGGTCGGCGGCCATGCTGAGCGAGGCGGTACATTCGCTGGTCGACACGGTCAATGATCTCCTGCTGCTGTACGGCATGGCCCGCTCCAGCCGTCCCGCTGATCGCATGCACCCCTTTGGCTACGGCCGGGAGCTGTATTTTTGGAGCTTTGTGGTGGCATTGCTGATCTTCGCGCTGGGCGCCGGTGTATCGGCCTATGAGGGTATCCAGCGCCTGCTGCAGCCGCAATCCATCGAACGGCCGCTGGTGATCTACCTGGTACTTGCTGCGTCCTTGGTATTCGAAGGCAGCTCCTGGTTGATAGGAGCGAGAGCATTCAGGCGCTCCAAACGCAATCTGGGTTGGTGGGAGGCCTTCCGCCAATCCAAGGACCCGCCGGCATTCATCGTGGTCTTCGAGGACTCGGCCGCGGTGTTCGGGATTTTGGTCGCGGCGGCCGGCACGACCGCGACGATACTGACGGGCGATAGCCGCTGGGATGGCATTGCGTCCTTGATGATAGCCGCCATCTTGGCCGGCGTCGCGGCGTTACTGGCCCAGGAATCGAAGGCGCTGCTCATCGGCGAGCGCGCTGATCCTGCCTTGAGCGATGCCGTCATTCGCATTGCCGCAGGCATGCCCGGCGTTTGCAACGCCAACAGCATTGCCACCATTCATCTGGCGCCGAACAGCATCGTGGTCTACCTGAGTCTCGATTTCTTCGACTATATGCGGGCACCGGACATCGAACGCGCCGTGGTCGATCTCGAAAAGCAGATCCGCAGCACGCACCCGGAAGTGTCCGCGGTCTTCGTGAAACCGCAGAGCGTGCAAGTTGCGAAGGACAGCCAAAGTGCAACCATCATGTCGCCCGACTATGTACTGCGCGAGGATGTGCTGACCGGCGGATAGCCGCGGCCTTTCGCAGCGCCAGGCGCGCACGCTAGGGCCAGTCGGCGCGCGGCTCGAATTTGAAATCGCGTTTCATGCGCTCGTAGGCTTCCTTATCCGCGGCGCTTTGTGCCGCCGGCGTCACCAATTTAATGATCACCATCTGGTCTCCGGCCGGGCTGCCCGGAAGTCCTCTGGCGCGCAGTCTCAGTTTCTGCCCGGCCTGGGCTCCTGCAGGCACGGTCAGCTCTACGGTTCCGCCCAGGGTTGGGACCGCCACCTTCGCACCCAAAGCCGCCTCCCATGGTGCCAGGGGCAATTCGATCTGAACGTCCTTGCCGGCCACCTCGTAGAGATGGTGGGGCCGTAATCGAATTCGAAAAATCAGCGACGAGCGCCCGCCGGTGCCGGGGATGCGCAGCGGTTGGCCCTCAGTGACGCCGGGAGGAATCTGCACATCAACTTGGCGCTGTCGGCCCTGCTCGTTGAGCGTGACCCGCCGCTGGGTGCCGGCAAATGCTTCTTCGACCGTGACGTCCAAGCGCCCCGCTTCGGAATCGGTTTGCCCGGCGTTGCCCGCACCGACCCCCGAGCCGCCAAACAGGCTGGAGAAGAAATCGCTGAATCCATTGAGATCCGAGAATCGCTGGCCGCCCGCATTCCCGAATCGCTGCGACCAGTCAGGCGGCGGCCGAAACTGCTGTCCACTGCGGAAATCCCGGCCCAGCTGGTCGTAGGCGGCGCGCTTATCGGTGTCGCGCAGGACTTCATAGGCCTCCTGCACCTCTTTGAATTTCGCCTCGGCATTCTTTTCCTTGCTGACGTCCGGGTGAAATTTGCGTGCCAGCTTGCGGTAGGTCCGCTTCACCTCATCGGCGTCGGCACTGCGCGTCAGCCCGAGAATTTCGTAGTAGTCCCGATACTGCATGCCTAACTCTGAAAGATTAATATTCTATTTTACAGCAACATAGCGCGACTTTGTCCGCGTGGCGGTCAAATGTGAATCCACGCCGACCAACCCTGCGAACACTCTAGCTTGAAATTGAACCTCAACGTCCCGACCATCGTGATGCCGCGTTACCATATTGCGGCCCATTTTCCCGATCCAAAGCCCCATGAAACGCATTTTCCTATTCGTCCTAACCAATCTTGCGGTGCTCGCACTGCTCAGCATCGTGCTGTACGTCGTCGAAAATGTATTCGGCGTGCATCTGATGCAGGGCGGCACCGGCGGCTTGCTGCTTTTCGCGGCCGTTTTCGGCTTCGGCGGATCGCTCATCTCGCTGGCGCTGTCGAAGTGGACCGCCAAGCGCATGATGGGGGTACAGATCATCCAGAGCCCTCAGTCCGAACTGGAGCGCTGGCTGGTAGGCACCGTCAAACGGCTGGCCGACCAATCCCATTTGGCAATGCCGGAGGTCGGCATTTTCGACGCGGAGGAGATGAATGCCTTTGCGACCGGCGCGCGCCGCAATGCGGCGCTGGTGGCGGTGAGCAGCGGTCTGCTGCGCAACATGTCGCGCACGCAGGTTGAGGCGGTACTGGGTCACGAAATCACTCACGTCGCAAACGGTGATATGGTTACCCTCGCGCTTTTGCAAGGCGTGTTAAATACATTCGTGATTTTTCTGGCACGAATCATCGGCGGCATCGTTGATCGAGCGATCCTCCGCAACGACCGGCAGGGGGGTATCGGCTTTTTCCTGACCACGATGCTGGCGCAATTCGTACTGGGCATTCTCGCGAGTTTGATCGTATGCTGGTATTCGCGGCGCCGCGAGTTCCGCGCGGATCGAGGCGGCGCGGACTTGACCGGTACCGCCAATATGATCGATGCGCTGCAAATGCTGAAGCGCAGTGAGGGGAAACCGATGCCGCAGCAACTGCAGGCTTTCGGCATTAATACGGGCCGCTCGGATGGAATCATGCGGCTGTTTATGAGCCACCCGCCGTTGGACGAGCGGATTGCGGCACTGAAGACTCAAGGTTAACCATGATGCCAGAAAATGAAATCGTGATCGAGCAGCCCACCGCAGTACGAGTGGGTCATGAGCTCTCGCGGTGGTTCGGCAACAGCGACTTTGCAACGCGCCCGCGCGAACCGGCCGTCAAGGATGCAGGAAGGCGCATCGATTGGGCGCGAATGTTGCCGTTTCTTCTCATGCATGCCGCATGTCTCGCGGTGATTTGGGTCGGCTTCAGCTGGATCGCATTGGCCGTGACCGTCGCTTTGTATCTGGTGCGGATGTTTGCCATCACCGGCTTCTATCATCGCTATTTTTCACACCGTACCTTCAAGACCTCGCGCGTGGGGCAATTTATCTTCGGCATGTTGGGTGCCTCGGCGGTACAGCGCGGCCCGATTTGGTGGGCGGCACATCATCGGCATCATCATGTCCACTCCGACAAACCTGAAGATGTGCACTCGCCGGTGCAGCACGGTTTTTTCTGGAGCCACATGGGCTGGTTCATGTCGCACAAGCACTTCGTGGCGGATTTATCGCGGGTGAAGGATTTGCTGAAATATCCCGAACTGCGCTTCCTGGACCGTTTCGATATCGTGGTTCCGACCGCACTCGGGGTCGGAGTTTTTGCGCTCGGCGTGCTCCTGAAGCATGCGGCACCGGGGCTCCACACCACCGGATTGCAGATGCTGGTCTGGGGTTTTTTCATCTCCACCGTGCTGGTATACCACGGCACCTACACGATTAATTCGCTCTCGCATGTGTTCGGCCGTCAGCGCTACAGGACCGGCGATGCCAGCCGCAATAATCCCTGGCTGGCCATCATCACCTTGGGCGAAGGTTGGCATAATAATCACCATCATTATCCCGCCTCGACCCGCCAGGGCTTTTATTGGTGGGAGTTCGATGTCACCTTCTACCTGTTGAAGCTGATGTCGTTTTTCGGCCTGATCTGGGATTTAAAGCCGGTACCCGCTGCGATCCGCGACGGCGGGGGCAAGCGGCTCTAATCGCGGCGCACTGCCATCAGCACCGCCCATGCCGCGCCCGCCTAGTTCCGCGACGCTCGCGCAACTCAAGGAAGCAGCCGGTCCCGGCAATTCTCTGGACTCGCACGATGACCTCGCGCCGTACCTTACGGACTTTCGGCGTCTCTATCAGGGCGCCACGCCTCTGGTGCTGCGCCCCCGCAGCGTAGGTGAAGTCGCCAGGATTTTGGCCATATGCAACCGCGAGGAAGTCGCGGTGGTCCCGCACGGAGGCAACACCAGCTATTGCGGCGGGGCGACTCCGGATGAGAGCGGCTCGCAGATCGTGCTCTCCCTGCAGCGCTTGCATCGCGTGCGCAGCGTGGATGCCGCCAATTACTCCATGATCGTCGAGGTTGGCTGCACCCTGGCCGGTGCGCAAACTGCGGCGCGCGAGGCGAGCCGTCTTTTTCCCTTGAGCTTGGGCTCCGAAGGAACGGCACAAATCGGCGGCAACCTCTCTACGAATGCCGGCGGCACGGCGGTACTGCGCTACGGGATGATGCGCGACCTGGTGCTGGGACTCGAGGTGGTGCTGGCCGACGGCCGGGTGCTCTCGGCGCTGAAGAGCCTGCGCAAGGACAACACCGGATACGACGTAAAATCCCTGTTTATCGGCGCCGAAGGCACACTCGGCATCATTACGGCGGCCTCGCTCAAGCTGTTTCCGGTGCCGGCCGACACCGCCACCGCATTGGTCGGCATCGATTCGCCGCGCCATGCGCTTGATTTGCTCGGGCGGCTGCGCAGCGCCGCGGGCGATCAAGTGACCTCGTTCGAGCTGATGCCGCGCATCGCGGCGGCCATGACCGTGAAGCATATTGCCGGAGTCGCGAATCCCTTGAGCTTCGATTGCGCCTGGTACTTGCTTATCGAACTGAGCTCGCCGAACCCGCATCAAAATCTGACGGCGCTTTTGACCTCGGTACTGGAGGAGGCGACCGCCGCCGGTGCGCTCAAGGATGCCATGCTGGCGACATCGCTGGCTCAGGCGCAAGCCATGTGGAAATTGCGCGAGTCGGTGCCGGAGGCACAACGGCGCCACGGCGCCAGCATCAAGCACGACGTCTCGGTCCCGGTCTCCGCCATCCCTGAGCTCATCGAGAAAGGCAGCGCGCTGGCGCTCAAACTGGCCCCCGAAGGCGATGTGGTCTCCTACGGGCACGCCGGCGACGGCAATTTGCATTTCAATTTAAGTCAAAAGTCCGGTGCGGACACTGCGCAGTTCGTGGGCAGAACGCGCGCGCTCGAACTGGCGATGTTCGATCTGGTCGAGAGCCTGGGCGGCAGCATCAGCGCCGAACATGGCATTGGACGGCTCAAAGCCGCGGAGTTCGCGCGTCGCGCGGATCCGGTTGAGCTGGCGGTCATGCACGCGCTGAAAAAAACCCTCGATCCGAACGGCATCCTAAATCCGGGCAAGGTATTGTGCGCAAGTTGACGCTGCCGCTGCGCACGGCACGCTTGAATCTACGCGAATTCGTCGCAATGGACTTCGCGGCGGTGCATGCCTACTCATCGGACCCGCGCGTTACGCGCTACCTTTTTTTTGGACCCCGCGACGAGCAGAGCACGGCGGAATATCTCGAAGAGCTGCTGGCAGCGCAGCGTGAGCAACCGCGCACCCGGTTCGAGCTGGCAGTGGAGGAAATCGGCTCCGGCAAGCTGATCGGAGCGTGCGATCTGTCGTTGATCGAGAGCAATGTCGTGGACCTCGGTTATATGCTCGGCGCAGACCGGTGGGGCAACGGATACGCGACCGAAATTGCGCTGGCCCTGGTCGACGCGGCGTTTTTTGATCTGCGGGCGCAACGCGTGATTTCCACCGTCGATGTGAATAATGCCGCGTCGATCCGCGTGCTGGAGAAAATCGGCATGCGTTGGGAGGCGGTGTACCGCAAGCATCGCCGCGCCAAGAATCGTTGGTGGGACTGCCACCTGTTCACCCTGCCGCGCGAGGTGTGGCAGGCCTCGGCCAGCTCTAGCGCAGACCGCTAACGCTCGGCCTCGTCCTTGGCCGCTTGCCGGCGCGCACGCTCCGCGGAACGTTTTAGCACCTCGTCGCTCGGCATTCCGGTATTGCGGCTGCTGCGCAGCGCCAGCATTCCGCCGATTAATACGGCGGCAACGACTATGATGATGATGAGGGCTCTGAACACGTAACGATGCTCCTTAAGACATCACTCTGATCAGCCCTTCCTGAGCCACGCTTGCGACCAGGCGGCCATCGCGCGCAAATATGCTGCCGCGGGTAAAGCCGCGGGCACCCGAGGCGCTCGGGCTGTCCATGGCATACAGCAACCAGTCATCCACCCTCAAGCTGCGATGAAACCACATTGCATGATCGATGCTGGCAATGACCAACCTGTCGCGCGCCATGGAAAGCGCATGCGGCTTGAGCGCCGTGTCGAGCAATTGAAAGTCAGACGCATAAGCCAGCAGGCAGCGATGCAGCGCTTCGTCATCCGGAAGCTTGTCGACGGCGCGGATCCACACGTACTTGAATGGCGGCTTCTTTTCCGGTTGCGCGAAATTGGGAATTTCGGTGGGTTTGAACTCAAACGGACGCTTCTGATCCAATATTTTCAGCAGGGTGGGCGACAATCCCTGCAGCGAGGCGCGAAACTGGGCAAAATCCGGCAGGGTTTCCGGCATCGGCACATCCGGCATCGGAAACTGATGATCGAGACCGGCCTCGGGGATTTGGAAGGAGGCGGACATGTTGAAAATTTGCTGTCCGTTCTGGATGGCGACGACCCGACGGGCGGCGAAATGCTTGCCGTCCCATGCCCTGTCAACTTCGTAGACAATCGGCAGATTGAAATCCCCGCGCCGCAGGAAATAGGCGTGTAGCGAATGCACCTGCCGATTTTCCACGGTCGCTGTCGCCGCCACCAGCGCCTGACCCAGCACCTGACCGCCGAACACCTGCGGGCTGCCGATGTCGCGGCTCTGGCCCCGAAACAGATTGATCTCGAGACGTTCGAGCGTCATGACCTTGATCAAATCCTCAAGCAGCTGGTTCATCGGTTCGCCTGAAGATTAATCCGCGCCGCCGACGCCCAAGCGCTTCTGCATGATTGGACTGGTGGTCGTGTACTGCAAAAACTGGCGCTTTTCGGGAAACAGGTGGTGCTGAATCGCAAACGCTGTCAGAGCAGCTTCATGAAAGCCGCTCAAGATGAGTTTTTTCTTGCCGGGATACGAATTGATGTCGCCGATGGCAAAGATTCCCGGAACGCTGGTCTGAAACTTCTCGGTATCGACTTTGAGCGCCCGCTTCTCCATCTCCAGGCCCCATTCCGCAATGGGCCCAAGTTTCGGATGCAAACCAAAGAATGCGAACACATGATCCACCGGAATCGCGCGCAGTTGTCCCTCGGCGGTGTTCACCTCGAGCCCGGTCAACCTGTCCCTGTCCTTCTGCAGGGCAACGGCATTGCCTTGCAAAAATTGCATTTTGCCCGCCGCGACCAAGTCGCGCATACGCGCGACCGTGGCGGGCGCGGCGCGAAATTCCGCGCGTCGATGCACCAAGGTCAGGGACCGCGCCTTCTCGCAGAATGCGACCGTCCAATCTAGTGCCGAGTCCCCGCCGCCGCAAATCACCAGATCCTGGTTAAAAAAATCGCCCGCTGATTTCACCCGGTAATGAACTGTTTTGCCTTCGAATTGTTCGACGCCGGGGATGCTTAAGCGCCGTGCCTGGAAGGAGCCCACTCCCCCGGCGATGACCACCGCGCCGGCGGTGAGGCGGGTACCGGTGGAGGTCGCGATGTGGAACTTGCCGTTGCCCAGCACGCGCAGTTCGGTCACTTCCTGGCTCAGATGAAACGTCGCTTTGAAGGGCTTGACCTGCTCCAGCAATCGATCGATCAGTTCCTGTGCGCCGCATAGCGGCAACGCCGGAATGTCGTAGATCGGCTTGTCGGGATACAGCTCGGTGCATTGACCGCCGGGCTGGCCGAGGGAATCGATGATGTGAGTGCTGATCCCGAGAAGCCCCAGCTCGAAGATCTGAAAGAGGCCAACCGGACCTGCTCCGATGATGACCGTTTCAACGTATTGTTCCGACATGTCAGTCCCGATTCCTAGTCCTTTGGCAAAGCGGCGCGGATTGTAACTTAATAGGCGGCTGGCAGTGGTTGCACGCCACCAAGCAACCAGATTCGATCCTGACGGTACTTATGTACGACACAGGTCCTTCGAATTTGCTCGACTGCCGGGGAAATAGCTTTACGAGTATCCGCGGCGGCTTGGCCGTCATCAGGCTCGTCTCATGGCACAGGCAGTGCTGGCGGCACTTAGAAAGTAACGCGTATGTCGTAGGTTGTTGTTTTGTAAACGGAAACGGTCCTAAGCCCTAAGGATATTGGGATGATGCACGCACAAGTTACCCCGCATTCCGAGCCACGCGCCGAGGCGCACGAAGAGCTTGCCCGCGATTCCACCCGTCCCATCCGCGCGTTGAATCGCGGACTCGACGTCTTGACCGAACTCAATCGCCTCGAACGGGCAGCCATCAATACCCTCGCCGCTGCCGTCGGCTTGCCGCGCACCACGACCTATCGCATTTTGGAAACGCTGCGCCTCGCCGGCTATGTTGATCGCGATGCGCACGATGACTGCTACCGGCCGACCATCATGGTGCGGGCGCTGTCGGACGGCTTTGATGATGAGGCATTGGTGGCGCATATCTCCAAGCCCCTGCTCGCAACCCTGGGTTCTCAGATTGTTTGGCCGGTCGCGATTGCCACGCCGTCGGGCTCGACCATGATGATCCGCGAGACAACCGACCGTCAAAGCCCCCTCGCGCTCGAACAGTACAGGGCCGGCGTGCGCGTGCCCATGCTCGCTTCAGCCGCGGGGCGCGCGTACCTGGCGTTCTGCTCGGCACAGCAGCGCGATGCGATGCTGGAGTTGTTGGCGCGCTCGTCGTTGCCGGAGGACCGCCTGGCGCGCAACCGCGTCGAGGTGGAGCGGCTGCTGAACGAAACACGCCTTCAAGGATTCGGCATGGCGCATCGCGCGCGGCGCGTTTCGGAAGAAACCACCCTGGCCATTCCGGTACGCGCCAAGGATCGCATCCTGGCGACCGTCACGGTGCGCTACGCCGCGACGGCGGTGCCGTTGCGGTCGGCAGTGGAACAGTTTCTGCCGAAGATGCGCGAGGTCGCGCAGAAGATCGAGGCTCAGTTCCCCTGACCTGCGGCTTGATCACTTGCGCAGCACGCGGCGCACGCCGCCGGAAATCAGCGCCGTGACATCGAGCAATGAACCTGCCATCGCCAGACCGTCCGGCGCCGCCAAATAGCGCGGACGCCAGACCGGATTGAATTTCTCTTTGAATTTGCGCAAGCCTTCAAAATTATAAAATGTTTCACCGTAGCGCTGCACGATGCGCCCGAGCTTGTGCCAAGTGGGGGCCAAGGCGTGTTCCTCGAGGCCCGAGAGGGGCGCCATCCCAAGATTGAACCAGCGGAATCCCTGCGCCCTGCCCCATAGCATGAATTCGATCAGCATGTAGTCGATAACGCCTTTTGGCGCGGCGTCGTTATAGCGCATCAGATCGACCGACAACTCGGTCGATCCGCCGCGCCACAGGTTGGCGAACGCAACCACCGCTCCCGCATGGCGAACCACGCCGACATCGAAGTGCGAGAGGTAGTGCTTGTCGAAAAATCCCAGGGAAAAGCGCTTCTCGGCCGTGTTCTTGGCCGCAAGCCACGAGTCCGACACGGCGCGCAATTCAGGCAGTATTGCGGGCACGGCGCCGCGGCCGACGATTTCAAATGTTGCGCCGTCGCGGCTGGCGCGGCGCTGCGCCTGGCGCAGATCCGCGCGCGGCGGGCCCTCGAGGGAGAAGGATTCGAGCGGCACCCTCGCCTCCTCGCCAAGCTTGCTCAAAGTCAGTCCCAGGTCCACGTACAACGGCAGGCGTTCCGGCGTCACCTGATAGAACACCGGCGAAACGGCCATACCGTCGCACTCCTCGAGAAATTCCCAAGCGAGGTCTTCGCCGAGTGCCGGCGGCCCGATGGGATCGCCCATGGCCACCCAGCTATTGCCGGAAGCCTGGAACATGATGCATGCGGTACGATCTTTGTTGAACAGCAAGTTTTTGTCGGCCAGCAGGGCAAGATTGGCCATCGTGGAGTCGCCCTTCTCGATCAGTGCCGCCACGCATTCCAAGTCGGCGCGCGTCGGAGCGGAAAATCGCGGCGGCGCGGGCCGCAACACGCGCCACAGACCGTACGCCGCGCCGATCATCACGGCGAGCAGCGATGCACGCAGGCTGCGCGGCGCGGATGCGTGGAAGGCAAATTGCCACCAGAGTTCGTTGTCGTAAGGCAGATGCCGGTAGGCAAAAAGCACCAGCCATCCCGCCATCAATAGCACCAAAAAAAAGGCGGCGATCCAGGCGCTCGAATAATGCTGCTCGATCAGCGAAGCCCGGCGCCGAAAGCGCGACCGCGCCGATACCAGCATGATCACCACCAGTGCGAGGATGGTGGCTTCTTCATAGTCGAAACCCTTGAGCAGCGACAACAAGATGCCCGCGCACAACAGCCAGATCGTAATCCACCACGCCGTGTGCAAGCGTCGGTACAGACCATGCGCGATGATCAGCAATCCCACCCCGACCACGCTGCCAAGCAGATGCGACAGCTCGAGCACCGACAGCGGCACGAAGTTGCGCAGCAGCGTCAGTCGATCGCCCAAGCCCGGGGTCGCCCCCGAAAACAGCAGCACGGCACCGGCGAGAAACACGGCGATGGCGATCGCTTGCGGCGTCACGGCAGTCAGGAACGCCCGCGCGACGCGCGCCAGACGCACGACCGGTGCGCGATGGATCCAGACTTCGTGTGCCCCCAGCAACACCAGCGCGATCGCAAAAGGCGCGAAGTAATATATGGCGCGATACGCGATCAGCGCGCCGATCAGCCTGTCCTCCGGCACCGCCGGCATCAGCAGCAGCAGTACGAACTCGAACACGCCGATGCCGCCGGGAACATTGCTGACGGCGCCCGCCGCCAGTGCAATGAGGTAGACGCCGGCAAACGCAAAAAAGCCGATCGCAGCTTCCGGAGGCAGCAACACGTACAGAACGCTGGTCGCACACAGCATGTCGACGCAGCTGATGCCGATTTGCGCGAATGCGACGCGCGGTCTCGGCACGGGAATGACGATCTTGCGAAACTGCAAGGGTGCGTGGCGCGTGCAAACCAGCCACAGATAGGCGGCCACTGCGGCCAACAACAGGCCGCCGGCGAGCAGCGCCAACCAGGCATGAACGTGCAGCACGGATCCGGACATTCCGGCGTTCGACAAGAGCGACACCCCGAGCAGCACGCTCGCACCCAGGAAGAAGGTCAGCGTGCCGAAGGCGATAATGGTCGCGATTTGCTTGGCGCTGAGGCCGAGAGCGGTGTAGGCACGATAGCGCACCGCGCCGCCGCTGATTGAATTGAAGCCGACGTTGTGCCCGATGGCATAGCCCATGAACGAGATGAGCGCGACGCGCGGATAAGGCACGCGTGCGCCGGCAAAATGGACCGCCAACGCATCGTAAAGCGTCAGACAGCCGTATCCCGCACAGGTGAAGAAAGCCGCACGCAACAGTTTCGTGTTCGAGATGGCCTGGACGCGCGCCAGGATGTCGTGCCAGTGGTACTTGCCGAGCAAGTGGTGCAGCCAGAACGCCACCAGCACTAACAGAGCGACTCCCAGCAGGGTGCTCCAAATTGAAAGCTTCGGTGCTGTGCTCGAGTGTGCCAAGCCCGGTATCGTATCAGGCCTCCATGGCAACGCTGAAAACTGCTAGCCTTGCATCTTTCGAATCGATCTTGAGGGGTGATCCACCGATGAGTTCCGGCAACGAGAGCCGACAGGCAACCATGGACGCGACGCAGGTCTATCGCGAGGAAATATTTACCGATCGTAAGGTCGGCACCGTCCGCAGACTGACGCCCGTGACGGTGGACGGAGCGGCGGATGCCGCGCGGCCCGTCATATATGTGGGACAGGCACAGGTCATGACGCCGATGGGCGCGGTACCCATCAGTTTCGAGCTGGATGCAGTCACATTGGAAGCGGCAGTGGAGAAATTTGGCGCCACGGCGGAGCAGGCTGTCCAGCAAACCATGCAGGAGCTGCAGGAGATGCGCCGTGAGCAGGCTTCTTCCTTGGTCATCCCCGACGCCGCAGGCGCCGGACTTCCGAATCCCAGCGATCTTCTCAGGGGCGGACGTCCGCGACGTTAGGCGCTGTTCGCGCGGGTCGCCTTGTCGAGCGTTTCCCAGCGCGCGTAGGCGCTGTCGAGCTCTTCGGCGAGCACTTGCAGGCGCTGCAGCGCCTGACTGCCTTGATCCTCGTTGCGCTGGAACGCCTTCGGATCGTTGATCAGCGCGGTGAGTTGCATCTGTTCGGATTCCAGGTTTTGAATCTTCCCGGGCAGCTGCGCTAATTCTCTCTGCTCATTGTACGAAAGACGCCGAGCTTTGACCGCGAGAGAGGGGTTCGCGGCGCCGCCCGACGGGTTGATCGCAACGGCGCGCGCAGGCCTCGCCGCGGACGCGCGCGCGGATGCGTCAGAAGCGGCGGATTTTCGCTGGCGCAGCCAGTCGCTGTACCCACCGACGTACTCGTAGATTTCACCGGCCCCTTCGAACACCAACGTACTGGTGACAACATTGTCGAGGAACTCCCGGTCGTGGCTGACCAACAGCAACGTGCCGGCGTAATCCGCGACCAACTCCTCGAGCAGTTCCAGCGTTTCAGCATCAAGGTCGTTGGTCGGTTCGTCCATGATCAAGAGGTTGCTGGGCTTGGCGAACAGGCGTGCCAGCAGCAAGCGGTTGCGCTCACCGCCCGACAACATGCTCACGGGCGCATTCAGCCGCTCGGGCGGAAACAAGAAATCGCGCAGGTAGCCCGACACATGCCGCGGCTGACCATCGATGATCACGGTAGCACCGCTGCCGCCGGTCACATTGTCGGCGATTGATGCGGCCGGATTGAGCTGCTCGCGCTGTTGATCAAAGTAGGCCGGCAAAAGGTTGGTGCCGCGCCGGATGGTCCCCGCGGTCGGCTCGAGTTCGCCCACGAGCAGCTTGATCAGCGTGGTTTTCCCGCAGCCGTTGGGTCCGATGATGCCGATGCGATCCTTGCGCAGGATGCGCGCCGAGAAATCACGAATGAGCGGCACGGGGCCGAAGCTCTGCATCACATGCTGCGCTTCGAACACCAGCTTGCCGGAGGGCGCCGCTTCCTGCGCGCGCAGCTCCGCGCTGCCGATTCTCTCGCGCCGCTCGCGGCGCTCGATTCTCAGTTGCTTCAGGGCACGCACCCTGCCCTCGTTGCGTGTGCGCCGCGCTTCCACGCCTTGGCGGATCCATGCCTCTTCTTGCGCGAGTTTTTTGTCGAACAGCGCCGCATGCTTGGCTTCGACCTCGAGCGCGGCCCGCTTTTGCGAGACATAATCGTCATACCCGCCGGGCCAGCTGCGCAACTGGCCCCGATCGAGCTCGACGATTTTGGTGGCCAAGCGCCGGACGAAGGCGCGGTCATGACTGACGAAGAACAACGCGCCGGAATAGTCCAGCATCATGTTTTCGAGCCAGCTTATGGCCTCAATATCCAAATGATTCGTCGGCTCATCCAAGAGCAACACGTCGGGAGCGGCGACGAGCGCGCGGCCCAACATCACGCGCCGGCGCCAGCCGCCGGATAGCGCACTCATCAGTGCATCCCCTTGGAGCTCCAGGCGCGAGATCACTTGATCGGCTTGCAGCTCCGCCTGCCATTCGTCATCCGGTGTTGTCCGCCGGACGCCGCCCAGCACCACGTCGCGGACAATCTCCCCGCTGCCGGACGATACCTCCTGCGCGAGGCTCGCGACCCGCGCGCCGGGCCGGACCCAGACCTCGCCGCCGTCGGGCATGAGGTCTTTTGAGATTACCTGCAAGAGCGAGGATTTCCCTTCGCCATTGCGCCCGAGCAGACAGACGCGCTCGCCTCTGCGTAACTGCAGATTGACGTTATCCAGCAGGGGTTTCAGACCGAAGCTGAGCGAGACTTTATCCAGCCGGACGATGGGCATGGCTTCAGTGTATGCGATGTGAGACTTCGGTCCCGTTGCGTTCGCCGTGGACGATGTCACCGATACGGCGAGCCTGGGAACATTCTAAACCTGTAATCCTTACATTCGCCTCTCGGCCGGAGAGCGTCTTACATTCCCGTCTTACATTTCTTTGAATCTGCCGGGCTCCACATAACTCGCGGGCCATGTTGACAATTTTTCGATGCCGTCTGCACGCTCCCGGCAAATGCGATGATACGCAATGCTTGGCACGCGCGTTGCAGCAAATTCTTAAGCGCATGAACAGTGATGCTATTGTTGGCAATATGAATCGCCTGAACTTCTTGAGCGACGCTTTGGATGGTTTGGGCCGCTGGTACGTCGCCGTGCCGCCGTTTCTCATCATCAGTTTCCTCGCTGCCTTGTTCTTTGTAACCGGAGAAGGTCAGGCCCGCCTCCAGGAGGCCGGCGAACGGCTGCAAAAATCTGCTGCGCGCGAGCACAGCATCGATGAGCTGCAAAGTTCGCTGGCGAGATCCATCGGCGCGCAGCGCACATACCTGCTGACCGGCGACCCGCGCTATATCGAGACCTACCATAGGGTGGTGACGGAGGTCGAGCCGCGGCTGGAAAACTTGAGTCACGCGTACGCCGGCTCGGATGTAGGTCTTGGCAGCGTCCGCGATCTGCAGGTCTCGATCGGCAAAAGGCTGGCTGACCTCTCGATGATCCTGGCCATCCAGAAAATTCAAGGGACGGCCGCGGCGATTGCGCTCGTGAAAACCAGCGTGGGTTCGGACACCGGCGTGATCATCGCGGACAATTTGGATCGGCTGCGCGATCGCGAAGGCGTTGAAGATCGGGAGGCCGCCGCGCATTGGGAAAGTTCTCTGGCCTTGAGCCGCTGGATCACCCTCTTGGGCACGATCATCAACATGCTGCTGGTTGCCGTTGCAACACGGCTGGTGTATCTCGATATGCGACGTCGCGCCGCGTTGACCGCCGAGCTGCGCGATCAGAAGCTCAAGCTGGAGCACGAGGTGGGAGAGCGGACCCGCGAGCTGGTCGAACTGTCGACTCATTTGCAAAATGTGTCGGAGCGCGAAAAGGCAAGCCTGGCGCGCGAACTGCACGATGAGCTGGGCGGGTTGCTGGTCGGTGCGCGCATGGATATTTCGTGGGCTGAACAGCACATGGCGAAAAACGATCCTGACTTGAAGCTGCGCTTGAATCGCGTGCAGCAAAACCTGGCGGCCGGAGTCGATTTGAAACGCCGCATCATCGAAGAGTTGCGTCCCACGCTGCTGGATAATGTGGGGCTGTTCGCAGCGCTGCGTTGGCAAATGAAAGAAACCTGCGCGGAGGCCGGCCTCAAGTGCAGCGATTCCTATCCCGACGAGGAGCCGCGCTTTAAATCCGAGGCGTCGATTGCCTTGTTTCGCATCGCTCAGGAAGCGTTCAGCAACATTCTGAAGCATTCCCGGGCGAAAACCGCCGATATCAGCCTGGACATGGATGACGAAACGCTGCTGATGCGCATTGCAGATGACGGCATCGGCATGCCTGCGGGGCAATTCACGGCGATCGGCTCGCACGGACTGGCCTCCATGCGCCACCGAGTGCGTGCGCTCGGGGGGCGTTTGGATGTTAGAAAGCCGGCATCTGGCGGTACCATGCTCGTGGTGCAAATTCCCATCGCGAACGCCATCGCGCAAGTCAGCGAATCCGCCCCGACCTGAACGTGAGGACCTGCCTCGCAGCGCTGCTGGCGATTGGCTTGTCGGGCCCGAGCTATGATTGGTATCCCGCCGAGTGTTGATGCGCACCGCGCTGGCCGGCCAGCGCAGCGAATTGCTCGGCAACCGCATCGTCGAGTTGCCGGAAAGCGAATCCGGCTTGCGCAATCGCGACGCGCATTCGGGCTTTATTGCCTACGTGCCTGAGGGCAGCCCCGCCAAAGGAAAGTTCCTGGTGACGAGGGCGAATGAGCGGGGCGTTGACAACTTTGGAATTATCAGAACGGCGAGCGGCGCGGCGGCCTATCCGCCCCGATGCGGGCCGTCGCGGC
The DNA here is from genome assembly GCA_039924385.1 of Steroidobacteraceae bacterium. Classification (GTDB taxonomy): domain Bacteria; phylum Pseudomonadota; class Gammaproteobacteria; order Steroidobacterales; family Steroidobacteraceae; genus Bog-1198. The sequence continues at coordinate 31,967 of JBDTAV010000123.1, read as the reverse complement.
GCGGCTCCGAGTCGACGAGATGCTGGCCATGGCGGCCTACCTGGCATCGCTGCCGCCAAACCGCAGCGATTAAATCCTGATCGCGCCGCCCGAAATCGCGGCATGGAGTGCGGCATCCACCGGCACGTAGCGCTGCGAGCGCGCATCATCGAAGTACAAGGGATCCGTTACGCGGCTCGGATCGAAACCCGCCTGCATGAGCTCCAGCTTGCGCGGCTTGAATGTGCCGGTGGCCTCGAGCCTCGAAAGTATTCTCAGAAACACCGGTCGCGCATAAGGCGGCAGGCGCGAGGCGACTTCTGCGCGAAACGCAGCGAGATCAAAATCCGCATTGACCACCAGAGCTGCGGTGCCCGCGCGGCCATCGGCGCCCGGCACGCTAACCCCGTAAACCACACCCTCGAGGACGCCGCGGCTCGCCGTCAGCGCGCTCAACACTTCGGCGGTCGAGACGTTCTCGCCTTTCCATCGATAAGTTTCCCCCACCCGGTCGACGAAGTAATAAAAGCCGCGCTCGTCGCGGCGCATCAGATCGCCGGTGCGATACCAGGAATCGGCTGTTTTGAAAACGTTGCGTAATACTTTGCGCTTCGATGCTTCCTCATCCGCATAGCCTTCAAACCGGCCCGCACGCTCGCCGCCTGCAGCAGGCATCAGTCCCACCGCCTCGCCAACTTCATTCGCCGTGCAACGCTCGCAGAAGCCTTCAGCGTTGCGCCATGGCTCCGATGTTTCGACATCGAATCGCAGCAGCGCCACCGGCAGGCGATTCGCCAGAAATGCCGGTATGCGTCCGATCGCGCCCGGCTGTCCCTCGCAGTTGTAGAGTGAAAAATTCCCTTCGGTGGATGCGTAGTATTCGAGAATTCTGGGAATTTTGAAACGGGTTTGGAACGGCACCCAGACCTCCGGCCGCAACCCATTGCCGCAGGCAATCCTCAACGAGTGTTCGGTTTCGATCGGCTGGTGCGGCGTATTGACCAGGTAGCGGCATAGTTCGCCGATGTACTGAAACAGCGTGCAGTGTTCATCGCGCACGTCGCGCCAAAAATCCGATGCCGAAAACCGCGGGCGAATCACCACGGCGCCGCCGTTGACCAGCGTTGCAAATGTCGCCACCACGCCGCCGACGCTGTGATACAGCGGCAAACAGTTGAACATCCGATCGTGAGGCTGAGTATCCATCAGGCCGGCAAACCAATGGCTCCACTGCATCAGCCGGTAGTGGCTGACCTTGGCCGCCTTCGGCAAGCCGGTCGTGCCCGAGGTATAGATCAGGAGCGCGGTGACATCGATCGGCGGCGGTTCGCACTCGGCAGAGCTCAGCGACTCGCCGGACAGGGGCGTAAGTTCCGGCTCCAGCGGTGCGAAATCCCGGTTCGATCCCACGACACGGCAGGCCAGTGCCGCTAAGCGCGGCCGGACCACAGCGACTCGGGCCGCAAGATCGGCGCCGACGATCAAGCATTTTGGGTCCGCGATTTTTATTGAATGGGCGAGCACATCGCCGGCCAGTTGTGAATTGACCAGCGCCACTACCACGCCGATGCGCGTCAATCCCAGCCATATCGCCAGATACTCGGCGCAGTTCGACATAAGCAGCGCTACGGCATCGCCGCTTTTCAAATCGCGACCCAAACCCCAGCGAGAATATTGATTGCAGCGAAACGCCAATTGGCCATAGCTCATCGAGGCCTCCGCCGAGATGAGCGCCGGCGCTGCCGAGAATTGTCCTGCCAAAGCGCCGATCAGCGCGGGAAGCGTGATTCCGCGCTCGCCGATGGCCGCGGTCTTGGCCAGCGCGCGAAGCCAAGCGTCGCGGGCAAATTTTGCATCGACCTCGGCGGGCTGCGTCGAAATGCTCATTTAACGGTCATCGGGAATTGCGAACCATACCACGACTACCTCCATCGTTCGAGATACACTGCGCCATCAGTAACCTCGATAGCTAAGCATGAAGCGGGAAACAATCGCAATTCACGGAGGCTTCGACTCCGACCCCACGACGAAGTCCGTGGCAGTTCCGATTTACCAAACGGCTGCTTATTCCTTCGACAGCGCTGAGCATGGCGCGGCGTTATTCAACTTGGAAGTCCCGGGATACCGGTATACGCGGATCAGCAATCCGACCACCGATGTTCTCGAGCAGCGGGTGACGGAACTGGAGGGCGGCGTTGGCGCGCTGAGCGTGGCGTCCGGCCAGACGGCATTGTTCTACGCATCCATGAATGCTCTGGAAGCGGGCCGCAATTTGGTATCGGTGCCGCAGCTCTACGGTACGACCTACACATTGTTCGCGCACATTCTGCCGAAAATGGGGATTAAGGTGCATTTCGCGAAATCCGACCGCGCTGCCGACCTTGAAGCGCTCATCGACGAAAACACCCGCGCAATATTTTGCGAGACCGTCGGAAATCCGGCCGGCAATGTCTGCGATCTTGAAGCACTGGCAACGGTCGCGCATCGCCACCGCATGCCACTGATCGTCGACAACACGGTGGCGACGCCGATGTTGGTACGGCCGGTCGACTACGGCGCGGACATCGTGATCCATTCATTGACGAAATTCATGGGGGGCCACGGCACGACCTTGGGCGGTATAATCGTTGACTGCGGCCGGTTTCCCTGGACCGATCACGCGGCCCGCTATCCGATGTTCACACAGCCGGACGAGTCGTATCACGGCTTGGTTTACACCGATCACTATGGTGCTGCGGCATTCATTGGCCGCTGCCGCAGCGTCTACCAGCGCACCATGGGCGCCGTCCTGTCGCCGATGAATGCCTTCCTGCTGTTGCAGGGCATCGAGACGGTGGCGCTGCGCGTTGAGCGTCACGTCGAGAATGCGCGCAAAGTCGCCGAGTTCCTGCGCGCCGACCCGCGCGTCGAATCGGTGAACTATGCTGGGTTTGCAGACAATCCCTATCATCCCCTGGTGCAGAAATACCTCGGCGGCAACGCTTGTTCGCTCATGACGTTCGAGATCCGCGGCGGCCTCAAAGCGGGCATGCGTTTCTACAATGCGCTCAAGCTGTTCAAACGCCTGGTCAATTTGGGCGACGCGAAATCGCTCGCCTGCCATCCTGCATCGACGACACATCGGCAAATGTCCGCCGAGGAACAGGCGGCTGCGGGAGTCGGAGCCGGCAGCATTCGCTTGAGCGTGGGAATCGAGCACATCGACGACATCCTCGCCGATTTGGATCAAGCACTCGGCGCCGCGGCTTGAAACCGAAACCTTTGCCGGGCGCGGTACCGGCGTTATTTCCCAGTGCGGCGGAAAGAGAGCGGATCAACAACTGGTTGACGCTCGAGCTGGCGGCGGCGCATCAGCGCGTTCAGTCCGGTCCGGTGGCGCCGACCATTGATATGCAGCAATTCCGCGCCGAGCTGGCACGTTTCGACTTCGCGCAGCCGCAGCCGCTCGAAGCAGCATTGCGATGGGCCATTGAACGCCTGGAACACGGCATCGTGCAGATGTCGAACCCGCGTTATTTCGGGCTCTTCAATCCGGGTGCCAATTTCCCGGCGCAATGCGCCGATCGCCTCGCCGGATCATTCAATCCGCAACTCGCGAGTTCGGCGTCTTCGCCTGTGCCCGTGGCATTGGAAAGCCATTTGATCCGGGCCGTGGCCCGCCGTGCCGCATTCGGCGAGGATGCGACCGGACACTTTGCCACCGGCGGATCCGAGGCAAACTACACGGCGCTGATCTGCGCCCTGACCGCCGCCCATCCCCAATATTCCGCCGACGGTGTGCGCGCCTTTGGCGGACCTGTGAAATTTTATACATCCAAGGACTGTCACATCGCGTGGCTGAAAATTGCGCACCAAGCAGGCGTCGGCCGCAGCGCTTTGCGGCTGGTGGATACGGACGGCCATGGTCGGATGGACCCTGAGGCGCTGCGGCGCGCTATCGTCGATGACCGCGCCGCCGGGGCCGTTCCGGTGATGATCGTTGCCACGGCCGGAACCACCGGCGCGGGCATGATCGACCCCCTGCATGCTTGCGCTGACATCGCCAAACAACAGGCATTGTGGTTGCACGCGGACGCGGCTTGGGGCGGCGCTGCACTGGCGTCAAACCGCCTGCGCGGCGTGCTTAACGGTATCGAGCGCGCCGACTCGATCACCATCGATGCCCACAAATGGCTCGCGACCACGATGGGGTGCGCCATTTTCATCTCGCGCCGCGCCGACCTCTTATCCGAAGCATTTCATGCCTCGACGAGTTTCATGCCGTCCAGCATTTCGGCGGTGGACCCCTATCTGAACAGCGTGCAATGGTCGCGGCGTTTTTTAGGTCTGCGCCTGTTCCTGGCACTGGCCGCCGCCGGTTGGGAGGGCCTTGGCGACCACGTCGAGCGCGGCGTCGAGGTGATAGAACGCGTCAAGGAACGGTTGCTCGCCTCAGGCTGGCGGATCGCCAATGATTCGCCCCTGGCAGTGCTGGACGCCATTCCCCCGGAGGCCTTGGGCGACGTACGAGCCTTGGTGCGCCGGGTGGTGGCCTCCGGACGGGCCTGGGTCGCCCCGACTACGTTTGAAGGTCAGGATGTGGTGCGGATCTGTGCGACAAACGGGGAAACCGCAATCACCGACGTGGACGTACTGGTCGCCGCCCTCAACCAGCTGCCATAGATCAGCTTCCTGAGGCGCGCTGCGTCAAGGTCCGCTCAACCAGGGCTTCGATCGATCCGAGGGAATGGAAATTTTCCGGTGTGATATCCGCCTGGGCAATGGCGATGTCGAACTCCACCTCAACGGCCAGCATGAGATTCACCATTTTCAAGGAGCTAATCCCAAGATCGCTTAGTTGAGCGTCCAGCGGAAACGGGTTCGGCATAACCGCGCCTGCTCCCAAAACGGCTCTGACGAGCGAAATTAGACGCCCGCTTACCCCCTCATTCACCTGCGGATCCACTCGATGCTGCTCCCGAAGAAACCAGGGCGATAATACCGTGTAGCGCAGGATACGGAATACGATGGGGGTTTTACATATGTTTTTAAAATGAGTCGAGCATCACTAAGTAACAATATATTTTTGCCCCCGGTCATTGTCGAGGTACAGCCGTCCCCGCATAATTCGCCGATTACAGGGCCACCAGGCTGGTTTCATATGGCAATCGAGACGCACCGCATACCCGGCACCCGCACTCCCAGCGCACGGCAGAGCGACTTGACGGCCCGTGCGCGCGCAGCGGCCGACGTGGCCCGCGCCAACGCGCCGGCGGTCGACGCCGAAGCACGCTTTCCCGGCGAGGCGTTCGCCGAGTTGCGCAAGCAGCGCCTGCTCGGCATCCAGGTTCCCCAGTCTTTGGACGGTGAAGGCGCCACGATCGCCGAAATTGCCGATGCCTGCTACATCCTCGGCCAATCCTGTTCATCCACCGGTCTGATTTACGCGATGCATCAGATCAAGATGGCCTGCATCGTGCGTCATTACAAAAACAATGCCGCGCACGAACGCATCCTGCGCCGTATCGCCGCCGAGCAATTGCTCATGGCCTCATCGACCACCGAGGGTCAGGCGGGCGGCAACGTTCGTTCCAGCGAAGCGGCCGTCGAGCACGATGGTGCGCAGGTCACCCTGGAACGCAAGGCAACGGTTATTTCCTACGCGGTGGAAGCGGACGGCATCGTCACAACGGCACGCCGTGCCGCGGATGCGCAGGGCAACGATCAGGTACTGCTGGTTCTGTTGAAGTCCGACTATACCCTCGAGAGATTGCAGGTATGGGACACCCTCGGCATGCGCGGCACGCATAGCGAGGGCTTCACGCTGCGCGCGCGCGCCGCGGCCGGACAGATCCTGCCCGAACCCTACGAGAGAATACACGCCCAGACCATGGTGCCGTTTGCGCACATCCTATGGGGCTCGGTGTGGGCGGGAATCGCAGCCGCCGCGGCTGCCAAAGCGCAGGCTTTCGTGCGGCATGTGATGCGCCAATCGAACGGCCAAACGCCGCCTGGCGCCGCGCATTTCACCCAGGCGGTATCGACATTGCGTACGCTGCGCGGCGTGCTCGCAACCAGCCTGCGCAGCTATGAATCGATCATGTCGGATGAAAAGGCGATCTCTTCCTTGGAATTTCAGGCGATGATCACCCTGACCAAGGTGCAGGTGTCGGAACTTGCGGTGACCACGGTGCTCACTTCGCTGCGCGCTTGCGGACTATCCGGATATCGCAATGACACGGAGTTTACGATCGGCCGTTTGCTGCGCGATGTGCTGTCAGCGCCCATCATGATCAGCAACGACCGCATCTTGTCGAATCTCGCGACCACATCGCTGATGACGCCGCTGCCGGCCTCGATCAGTGGCTGAGCGCATGTCGCCCGATAGCGCCTCCTCGTACCCGCTTGCCGCTCTCGCCGAACAGCTGTTCAGGCCGATGGGGGTCGACGGCGTCTATGCACGCACCGCGCTGTATGTGGATCTGGTTGAGAAGCTCGAACAGTACATCACCCGGCAGCGCGACCCTCAAGCGGAAATCATGCGCTTCCCGCCGGTAATGAGCCGAACGCAGCTGGAAAAATCCGGGTATCTGAAGAGTTTCCCCAATTTGCTGGGTTGCGTATGCGCCCTGCACGGCTCGGAAAGCTCGATCCGTTCGGCCGTGGAACGCTATGACAACGGCGGCGATTGGACCACATCGCTCACCTCATCGGATTTGGTGCTATCGCCGGCCGCATGCTATCCCGTGTATCCGATCGTGGCGGCGCGCGGCAAGCTGCCGCAAGGGGGCCTGCAATTCGACATTGAGGCGGATGTGTTCAGGCATGAGCCTTCATTGAGCCTCGATCGGCTGCAATCTTTCCGTATGCGCGAATTTGTGAGAATCGGCGCGCCGGACGAGATCGTCGAGTTTCGCGAGAAATGGATGGCCAAGGCGCCTGTGTTGGCCGCCGAACTGGGGTTGCCGCACACCATCGACGTGGCGAACGATCCCTTCTTCGGTCGAGTGGGCCAGGTGATGGCGGTCAGCCAACGCCAGCAGGCCCTGAAATTTGAACTCTTGATTCCCTACTATCCGAGCGCATCCCCCACCGCGTGCATGAGCTTCAACTATCACCGCGAGCACTTCGGCCAGGTGTGGGGCATTCGTGACGACAACGGCGAACTGGCTCATACCAGCTGCGTCGCATTCGGCATCGATCGCCTGGCCGTGGCGTTGTTCGCCAATCATGGTCTCGATCTCAAGAAGTGGCCCGCGGCGACTCGGCAGGCGCTGGCTCTGTAATCCGCGCGCGGATGCCTCTCGACCCACGCGTCAAGCGTTTCTTGAATCTCCTCGCCGCGGGCAATCCGCCCGATGCGCGCAGTGCCACGGTCGAGGAACGCCGCAAGGGACTCATCGCCTTGATGGAATTCGCCGGACCGCCTCTCGCCCTCGAACAGGTCGAAGATCGGATGCTGCCGGGCCCTGACGGCGCACTGCGCGTCAGGCTGTATTCGCCGGCGAAGGCCGACATTCTCCCCGGACTCATTTATTTTCACGGCGGCGGCCTGGTCGCCGGCAGCCTGGACACCCACGACTGCATCGGCCGCGCGCTGTGCAATTCAAGCGGCGTTCGAGTGGTTTCCGTGGACTATCGCCTGGCTCCCGAGCACCGCTTTCCCGCCGCCGTGGAGGACGCCAAAGCGGCGGTACGCTATATCAGCGCGCACGCTGCGGACTTCGGAATCGACGCCGCGCGTCTCGGCATTTGCGGGGATTCCGCCGGCGCGACTCTGGCCGCGGCGACTTGCCAGTCGGCGGTTCAAGCCGGCGGTCCGCGGCTAATGCTGCAACTGTTGCTCTGCCCGATTCTCGACTACAGCCGAGTCACGGCATCGAAGCGCGAACTATCGAGCGGCTATCTGGTCGACCAGGCCACACTCGATCATGACCTTAAGTATTACCTGCCGCCGGGCACGGCGCCTTCCAATCCATTGGTGTCGCCGCTGCTGGCCGCGGACGTATCCGGCATGCCGCGGACATCGATTCATACCGCGGAATTTGATCCGTTGCGCGATGAGGCGCGAAATTATTTCGAGCGCCTGACCCAAGCCGGCAATGAAGTGTCCTACACTTGCCATCCAGGTATGATTCATCTTTTCTATGGTTTGGGAGCGGTCATACCCTATGCGCGCACGTCATTCGAGCAGATCGGCGGCGAAATTCGTGCAGCGCTGGCCGAGGAGCCTGGCAAAATACCCAGATCGGCTCCACGCCTTTAGGGAGATATAACGTGTCCGAGCGCATCGTCGCGGAGCGAGTCATTCAGCAGCTGCACGCAGCACGCGTTGGGGGCGATCTTGCCGGCATGTGCCGCGTGTTTGCCGATGAAGGCCGCTACGAAATCTTAGGCGCCAGCGCCGATAAGCCGATTGCCATCCGCGCCAAGACGCTCACTGAGTTTCGACCCTGGCTTTCCATGATGGTCAAGGTGTTCCGGCTCAACAACTATCAGCTCTTGAGCCTCACGGTCGAAATGCCGCGCGTAGTAGCGCATTGGCGCGCCGATATCTTTTCCAAAGTCACGGGCGCGACAGTTGCCACTGAACTCGTCGATGTGGTCGAAATTAAAGCAGAGCGAATCGCCACTTACACTGAATTCTTCGCGCCGCGCTGAGCGCATCGCTCGATGCCGCAGGAACCGCAGTGGCTGGAAATCGCCCGCGAGGTGCGGGCCAGCAACCGCAGCTGGCGACGGACTTCGACTGACGCCGGCGTTCGTTTGCCGATGCGTGCTAGAGCGCGGCGCGCATCTGCGCCGCCGTTCGAGCATCGCCCATGCGCTCGGCCGCTTCCGCCCCGCCGAGCAACGCGCCGCGCCTGCCCGGGGCCAGCGCCAGCGCGGCACGAAATTCGCGCAATGCTGGCTGCGGCTGATTTTGCTGCAGCAGCAGTTCTCCGAGTTGCTCGCGTGCCGGAACGATGGGTCCTGGGGTCACCGGTAACTTTTCAACCGCGTCTTCTTCGTCCGCAGCCTGCCGCAGCAAGTCAGCCGATTCCGCGGCCGCCGTAGCCGCCAGGCGCCAAGCTTTTGCCTCCTTGTCGAGCACGTCCACTTGGGTCGCCCAGTACGCGTTTCCAGCGGCCTGCAATTGCTCTTTACACAATTCGATTTGCGCAATGTCATTGTCGGCGGCCTGCGGCCGACCGCTGCGCGCGTTGGCCATCGCCCGCGCCCAGAAGATGATGGCGGCGATATGGGGGGCGGACCCTGGAAGCGTCTGCAAATCGGCCGCGGCGCGCCACGCATGCTGCTCAATGGCGAGTCGGACCGGCATCGCCGTTGCGGCATAGCCGACCTTGAAATCGCTGCCGGCTGCCGCCACCGCGTCCATGGTCCGCAAGTTCGCAACCACGCGCTCCGCGTTCGAAATCTGCCCCCGCTGCAAATAGGCATAGGTCAGATAGTCCATCGCGTGCAGTTCTTCGCCTTGATCACCTTGAGCGCGCGCGGCGGCCCGCGCGGCCTGATTGGATGCGATGGAATCGTCCCACAGACCCAGCCTGGTAAATATGTGCGAGGGCATATGCAGGGCATGCGGCGCGGAGGGCGCGATCTTTGAATAGGCGCGCGCCGCCGCCAGGCCGCGCGGCGCGAGCTCCGCGCTGTCGTAGGCGTGAATCAAGTAATGCGCCGCGCCCGGGTGGTCAGGTTGAGTGCGGTAAATCGGCTCCAGCAGCGCCGCCGCGCGCTTCTGATTCGCGTGCGTGGCATCCTCCGGCGGGGCCGTCGCGATCAGCGCCAAAGCATAGAACGCCTGCGCTTCGGTGTCCTTCGGATTGTCGCGCGCGACCTCGGCCATTGCGTCCGCATAGGCTTTGGCGCGCAACGGCGGCGTGTCATTGCCCTCTCGATAATAGGCGGCGGCAGCCGCAATGAACTGACGCTCGCGCGGCGTGCCGCGATTCATTGCGAGCGCCCGGTCGATTTCAGCGTGACCATCGCGCAGTTCCGCCGGGGTGGGCGCACTCCAGAGCTGGTGATAGTAGGACATCGCGATGCCCCAATGGGCCATCGCGCAGTTGGGATCCGCCGCCGCGACCTTGCGGAATGACTCTTCCGAGGCGCTATAGGCAAACGAATGCAGCAGCGCGACGGACCGCTCAAAGTCGCGCGCGACGCCCGGTGAGCATGATGTCGGGAACGAGACCTTTCCCAATTTCTCCGGCGGCGGATGGGAATGGACCTCTTCGGACCGGACCGGAAGAGCCCATACAAGCCAGATTGCGACCCAAGCCATCCTACTCATGCGATCAGTCTGCACGCAAGCGCCGCGCTCAGGCAACCTCGCCGGAACTGACGATGAGCACATTGCCGCCGGGAAAACGCCGGCGCGCTTCAATCAGCGCCGCGACCGCACTATCCTGAAATGCCTGCCAGACAGGCATCCCCTCAGGCTGCGTCCGGTCCTCGGCCCACGCCAATAAGGCTTCTCGCAGAACACGAAAATGCTCGCGCACCACGATCGGGTCGCGCCTCGCCGCAGCCAGGGCGGGGGCCGGGAAAGTGCCGGTCAAGGCCATCATAATGGCCTCTGGCTTGTACTCATCCAGCCCCGCAAACGTTTCCCGCAAGGGGGACGCGCCGAGCTCAAAATGACCCTCGAAAATACCCTGCGCCGTCTCGGCCTGACGCCGCAACGAGCCGCTGAAGACCGCATCGAATCGAATCTGACGCCGGGCGAAATAGCTGCCTAGAAGGCGTGCCTGAGCAAAGCCCAAGTCGGTGAGCCGGTCGTACTGTTCGGTGCCGAAGGCCGCTTGCCCGTGGCGTACCAGATAGATAGTTCCCACGTGATGAACTTAGGCGCTGAGCGAGGCGATCGGCATCATCGAGCGACTGTAGCATCGGCGCCGCCCTCGCTCCACGGCAAATCCAGTGCGACGCTCAGTCCGCCCCCTTCGCGATTGGCCAATTGAATGCGGCCGCCATGCGCTTCGGCGATTTCGCGGGCGAGGGCCAAGCCCAGTCCGGTGCCGCTGCGCTTGGTGGAATAAAAAGGCAGCAGAGCCTGGGCCAGGACCGTCTGGCTCATTCCGGTCCCTCTATCGCGCACTTCGATGCGCTGATCGGCACCGGCGCAGACGATGGAGAGTTCCACCTCGGCCGCGGCGCCGCTGGCCTCGTGTGCGTTCTTGAGCATATTGATCAGCGCCTGCTCGACTTGCACTCGATCAAACCAGCCGGGCACCTCGGGCAGGGGCGCAATGCTGGTGAAGGTCTGCTGCCCTCTAAGGTCCGCAATAAACTGGTGCCAGGGCACAATTTCGGGTCGAGGCGCAGGCAACTTGGCAAATGCAGCGTAGCCGCTGACGAATTGGTGCAGGTGTGCGGCGCGCTCCGCAATGGCCGAAAAAACGCTCGGCAATGCCGCGTAATCTCCACGCCGCGCGATTTCGGCGCCGGAATGCGCGAGCGAGGATAAGGGCCCCAGGGAGTTGTTGAGCTCGTGGCTCAATACCCGGATCAGCTTTTTCCAGGTCGAGACTTCCTGGCGCGAGAGTTCACGCGTCAGGCGCTTGAGCAGGTACAGCCTGAAGGTACGTCCCTGCAGGATGAAGGCGCGCTGCGAGAGATGAAATGTCTCATCGACCCCGTCGATTTCAGTGGAGAAAAGACTGTCGCCCTGCTCCGCCGCCGCTCCTTGCAATGCGGTGGGAGCCTGGGTCAGGGCGTCGTGAAATCGCAGGCCCTGCAGGCTGCGCCCCCCGCTCAACAGGTGTCGCGATGCGATATTCGCATAGGCGATGCGATCGTTTGCGTCGACCAATATCAACGCGACGGGCGAATTCTGCATCACGGTGTCGAGCAGTAATTCCCGCTGCACCAGGTGCGCGCGCTGCTCGCGCAGGGCCGCCGCCAATTCATTGTGCGCCGTCATGAGTTCGCCGAGCTCATCGTCGCGATCGGCGACCAGCGACAAGCTGAAATCCCCTTCGCGATAGCTCGCCACGGTGCCCGACAGCGCGCGCAACATCTGCTGGATCGGCCGCATGATGCGCGATGACAGCCACAGCACCGGCAGCAGCGCTGCCGCCAGAATCAATAGCCAACTGAATAGTGGATTGCCGAACCAGCGCGCCGCCCAGGCACTGACCGCCGCCGTGATCGCGACGATAACGATCAACAGCAGCGCAAGCTTAGTCCTGAGGCTCAAGCGATGCCGCTCAGGCGCCGTTTAATGGACGCAGGTTGAACCGCTCCAGACGGCGGTACAAGGCCTGGCGCGACAGTCCCAGACTCTGTGCGGCCCTGCTGATATTGCCGCCCGCTTCCCGTAAAGAAGCCTCCAAGACTTCCTTGCTCAGGTGCTCGCTTTCGCGCGGCGGGACGCGAGTGACGGCGGGCAGATTCAAATCAGCGGTCGCCACAACGCGCTCGCGCGCCAGCAGCTTGGCGCGCTCGATGGAATTGCGCAGCTCGCGCACATTACCGGGCCAATCGTGAGCCTGCAGCGCGGCGGCGGCATCCTCGCTCAACTGCATTCCCTCGCCGAGAAAATGGCGTGCGAGCGGCAGAATATCCGCAGGCCGGTCCGCCAGCGGCGGTACGGCGATGTCGATGACGTTCAACCGATAATAGAGATCTTCGCGAAAACGCCCCTCGCGGATCAGCGCCGGCAAATCCGCATTCGTGGCGCTCAAGATGCGAACTTGCGCGGTGCGCGTCTTGCTCGAACCCAGCATTTCGAATTGACCGGTTTCGAGCACTCGCAACAGTTTGACCTGTCCGGCCAGCGGCAAATCGCCGATCTCGTCCAGGAACAAGGTCCCGCCATTCGCCGCCTCGAAGCGACCCATGCGCGCGCGCGTCGCTCCGGTGTAGGCGCCCGCCTCGGCGCCGAATAATTCCGCCTCAATCAATTCGGCGGGAATGGCGCCGCAGTTGACGGCGACAAAAGGACCCGTGCGCAGCCCCGAGTTGGCATGCACGATCTGCGCGATGCGCTCCTTGCCCGCACCGTTCGGGCCGCTGATGAGCACGCGAACATCGGCGCGCGCCACGCGGCAGGCCAGTTCGACCACGCGTTCCATCGCATCCGAGGCGAATACGATGTCGCAAAGATCGTATTGCTCGGCCAAACGTTCGCGCCGAAGGCGTTGCTCCTCCTGTAAGCGCTGGCGCTCGCGCATCGTCTCCGCCAGTTCCAGCAAATTCTCGACTGTCGCCAACAGCTTGTCATTGTCCCAGGGCTTGCCGATGTAGTCCGCGGCACCCGCTTTGACCAGCTGCACCGCGGATTCCAGATGGGTCCAGGCCGTGAGCAGCACGACGGGCAGATCGGGCTGCTGCGCACGCAGCGCACGAAACAGCGCCGCGCCCTCTTCTCCCGAGGTGGTATCGGCGCTGAAGTTCATGTCGGCGATCACCAGGTCAACGCGCTCGTGCGCCAGCGCCGCGAGCCCTTTCTGCGGGGTGAAGGCGGTCAGCGTGCGGATGTCATGCAGGCCGAACAGCAGCGACAGCGCCTGGGCGACCGCGGGGTTGTCATCTATAACGAGTACCGTACGCATTCAGACATGTTAACGGGTGCGGCGCGGAATCACACTTGATGGCGGCTAACCGCCGCGAGTCGCCAATGCGGGTGGAATGGAAGCCGCTCGCAGCGCCGGCCACAGCACGACGAATTGGCCCAGCAGCAGGATGATGACGGCGCCAATGATGGCGCGGCTGTTATCCATGCGTACCATTTCGAAGCTGTGCACCATCCATAAGTTCAAGGCGATGGCAAAAGCAATTCCGACCGCGGCGCGACCCAATAACTCATCAGGCCGATGATTCCGAACGCCGTCACGATGAGAAGCGCAATGCAGATGCACGTCAGCAGCACGATGAGCCCGTGATCGCCGCGATACGCATCGGCGCGCACTTGCTGCATGGATTTGCTGTGCAGAATGCGATTTTTATCCAATGCGTACAGTTTGGCTTCGGCCGCTTTCATGACCGCATCGAGCTGCCCTGGCTGCACGCGAACCATGTAATCATTGCTTTCTCCGATTAGAACGTAGGGAACCAGCACGGAATTCTCTTCGTACGAGGCGAATAAGCCGGTGGCCGCGGTTATCGGGCCCTGCAGCCGATCGACGATACCGATGATGGGCGCGGGTTTATCACTGTCGAAAATAATCATCTTGCCGAGCGCGTTCTGGTCCGGAAAAGCCTTCTCGGCCGAGACTCTGCTGACAGTCAGGCCGCTGTACGGTGGATCATTCGGCGGTCTTTTGGTCTCAATTTCGTCCGCGGTAAAATTGCGGCCGGCGATGAGCTTGAGACCCATGGTATTCAAAGCGTGCTCATCTCCCATGTAGTTCGCGGTGACCGCGGTCGGCGTCTTTTGATCGGGGGTCAAGGTGACGGGACGTTTTGCCTGGTGCGCTTTCGTGAACGCCGTGACGTCAATATAGCTGAGCAGTGCATTGAGATGGTCGGGAGAATCGCCGGGGGTCTTTCCGGCGACCAGTTATCGATTTGCGGCGTGTACAGCTGGCTGGATTTCTGCGGAATGGGATCCCCGGACATGGCGCGAAATACCGTCAGTGCCGTCATGCAGGCGCCGATGCCGACCGCAACGGCCACGATCATCAGGCTCGTCAACACCATATTGCGCCGCAGGAAACATCTTGCGTACGCGCCCTGCTTAAGCGGCGCGCGTTGCCAACGCCGGCGGAATGGATGCGGCCTTCAAGGCCGGCCACAGCACCGCGGCTTGTCCGAGCAGCATCACCACCACCGCACCGATCAGCGCGTATCCGGTGTTCAGACGCTGCATGGCAAAGGCATTCACCATCCAGAGGTTCAGCGACACCGCCAGGGCCACGCCGATCGCGGCCCCGGCGCCGGCGATCAAGAGATTCTCGGTTTGGAAGTATTGGATGATGGCATTGCGCGTCGCGCCGAGTGCGCGGCGGATTCCGATTTGACGTCGGCGTTGCGCCACCCAATAGCTGGTGAGTCCAACGATTCCGAACGCCGTAACGGCCAGCAGCGCGGCGCACACCACGCTCAGAATCACCACCAAGCCTTGGTCGTCTTTATAGATCTCCTCGCGCAATGTCGGCATGGCGCGGGTCTTGAGAATGACCCGCGAGCGGCTGAGGTCAAAAAGCTTCTTCGGCGCCGTCTGAATGATCGCCGCCGCCTGGCCAGGCTGCGTATGTACGACGTACAGAATCGGAAACGGGCCGGCGATGTGAAACGGCACAATCATGGAATTGTCGTTGAACGTGCTGCCCCATCCGGTCGCTGTTACCCACGGCACTTGCAATCGATCGACCACCCCGACGATGGGTACTTGGGCCTTCAGGCTGTCGTCGTAGATGCTCTGACCCGCTGCACTCGCATTGGGAAACAGCTTATCGGCCAGTCCCTTGGTGATGATGACCGCGGCCGGCGGCTTGATGTCGAAGCCGACCTTGTCCACCACTTCATCCGCATTGAAGTTGCGGCCGGCGATCAACTTCAGCCCCAAACCCGCGATGGTATGTTGGTCGCCAAAGTACACGGCAGTCCGTGCCGTGGCGCTCTTCTGATCCGGATGCCGGCCGACACCCTCGCTCGAACCCCCGTCAGTCAAGGGAACGCTATTGGTGGCATAGGCATCCTGAACGCCGGGCAAGGCTCGGAGCGCCGCCAGGTCCGCCTGCTGACGCGCGATCAGATCGGGCGGATTGCCCACCCATTGATTGTCGAGCACCACGACATTGGCTTCGTCGGCGCCGGTCGGCCGCTTACTCAAGGCAATGCGCTGTTGGATGATGAACAGGGCATTGCAGAGTATCGCCAGCGTGATGGCCATTTGCACGGCAATCAGAATGGCGCCGACCTTGTTACGGCGCATGGCTGAAATAATGGGACGAAATTGCATACTGCCTCCTACTGAGCCTTGAGTTGCCACGCCGGTTGAACTTGCGCGGCACGCCAGGTGGGATAGAGGCCGGCCAGCGTGGTTGCCAACACGGCGAGCACAATCGCGATGGTGATATCCGCGGGACTGAAGTGCGTGAGCCGGCTGACTTCTACGGACAACAGCGAACGCAAGCCCATGAGACCCAGCGCGGTCAATGCCAGCCCCAACAGGCCGCCGGCAAGTCCGACGACCCCGGCCTCGATCAAACACTGGCCGAAAATGGCTCTGCGGCTTGCACCGAGCGCGCGGCGCACGCCGATGTCGCCGGCGCGGCCCATGATTTTGGCGAGCATCAGACCCGTGGCATTGAGCAAACAGACCAGGAGAAAGCTGAAGCTGACCATGACGAGAATTCGAACTTCATCCGAGACCGCGTGCTGGTAGACCAGCCATTCGCGCACATCGCGAATCCGCGTGTGCGCGGGCCAGTGAAAACGCCCGGAGCGCTGCTGGTCCGCGGCGTAGTTGTTCAAGAACGCCCGATATGCTGCGACCTCGGCTGCGGTGGGCAATTCGACCCAGAATTGTATCCAGACGCATTCGGATTGTAGGTGTCCTTCCCAGCCGGGCTTTCCGACATCGCCGCTACAGTTATTGTTGCCCCAACTCGGCATTTGGGCGTCGACTGCGCGGGTGAAAGGCAAATAGACCTCGGCGCCCTCACCATAGGCATTGTTGTTGAGATCGTAAAACTGCGGCGTCGGATCCCAAGGTCCTAGGACGCCGACAACACGGAATTCGTGATTGTCGAGATTGATGCTCTTGCCGACGGAATTGCCGCCGCCAAATATCTTGTCATTGAGCTTTTGCGTGATCACGGCGACATCCGCGTGATTCTTATCGTCATCCGCGCTCCACGGGCCGCCCGCCTGAAAAGGCGTCAGGAACATGGAAAAGAAATCCGTATAGGTTGCGCGGATCTGCACCTGAAAGGGCAGCACATCGGGATTCGCCGGCGTCAGAGCCGCACCAGTCGCATACATCGCGGCCTGCCGGTGGGCCGCCTTGGCGTTCATCAATCCGACCGCGTCGATATAGCTGATCTGCTCCTGGAAATGTTCCGCATCGTCGGGCACGACGCTTTTGCTATCAGGACCCCAATTGTCGATTTGCACGGCGAATAACCGGCGCGACTTTTGCGGAATGGGATCCGAGTCCATGGCGCGGAATACCGTAAGGGTCGTCATGGACGCGCCGATGCCGACGCCCACCGCCGCAATCATCAATGCGGTGAGCACCATGTTGCGCCTGAGGCTGCGCAGTGCGAGACCGAGATAGTAGTTGAACACGATAGTCTCCTAGGTGTTGGCGTTCGCCGTGGCGACCAGGCGGGGCTGCGCGGCCAGATCCACCACCTGACCGTCCACGATATGAACCTCGCGTTGCGCCCGCACCGCCAGATCCGGATCGTGCGTCACCATGACGATGGTGGCGCCGTCGCGGTGCAGTTCCTCGAGCAGATCCAAGACGCCGCGCGCCATTTGCGTATCGAGATTGCCGGTCGGCTCGTCCGCCAGCAGCAGCCGCGGAGATCCTGCGAGGGCGCGGGCGATGGCCACGCGTTGTTGCTGGCCGCCGGACAGTTCCGCAGGATAGTGCCGTGAACGCGCCGACAGGCCGACGCGGCCCAGTGCTTCCTGGATGCGGCGGCGTCTTTCGGCGGCGTTGAAGCCGCGATAGCGCAGCGGCACATCGATGTTGTCCGACACGTTGAGATCGGCGATCAGATTGAAGGCCTGAAAGATGAAGCCGATTTTCTCGTTGCGCAGCCGCGAGCGCTGATTGTCGTTCAAGCCGCGCACGTTGGCGCCGTCCAGTTGATACTCTCCGCCGCTGAACTCCTCGAGCAGTCCCGCGATGCTCAAGAAAGTCGTTTTCCCCGAACCCGACGGGCCGGTGACCGCGACGAACTCGCCCTCGCGCACATGAATCGAGAAGTCCCGCAACGCGTAAGTCTCGACGACTTCGGTGCGATACGCTTTGGAGAGGTGGGTCATTTTAAGCATGTGGGGCCTCTTGGGCTTAAATTGTTCAATCAGTTGCTCAGGATGACGCGCTTGGCGCCGTTGAAAGCATCGGTGCCGGAGACGACAACTTGGTCGCCCA
Source organism: Steroidobacteraceae bacterium (assembly GCA_039924385.1). Classification (GTDB taxonomy): domain Bacteria; phylum Pseudomonadota; class Gammaproteobacteria; order Steroidobacterales; family Steroidobacteraceae; genus Bog-1198. The sequence goes on along the minus strand of JBDTAV010000123.1, from coordinate 13,951 downwards.
CCGAGAGTCCGTCGAGGATCTCGACTTTGGCGATGCTGGCGGCGCCCAAGCGCACCGGCGTGCGCTGCGCAATATTGCCGTGAACCACATAGGCGAAACCGCCGCCTTCCTGATCCACAAACGATCCGCGATCGACCATCAGCACGTTGTCGCGGCGGTCCAGGAAAATGCGCACCGAGAGGCGCTGACTTTGCCGCAGGCCGGCCGGCTTCTCCGCGCCGAAGCGCAGCCGGGCGGTGACTTGACCGGCGACCACTTCGGGCGATACGCCGCTGACCACGCCCTGCCAATGATGGCCGCCGCCTTCCAGGTCGGCTGTCATGCCGGGACGCAGATCGCGGGCGAGACTTTCGGTGACCTTGATCTCGACTTCGAGCGCCGACAGGTCGACCACCGTGAGCAAGGGCGCGTCCTTTGCCACGCTGGCGCGATCGGCGACCTGCACCTGACCGACTTGACCGCCGACAGGCGATTTCACATTCAAGCCGTCCACCTGACGCTGAAGGTCGCTGACGATGAATTGCTGTCGATCGAACAATGCCCTTTTGCTGTCGATATCGAAGCGATTTTGCTTCGGCTGCGCATCGTAGGTGCTTTTCGCTTCCTGTAAGGCGAACTGCGCCTTTTCCAGGGCGTCCGCCGCCCTGAGCGCCTGCAATTCCGAGTAGGAACCCAGTTCGTAGGCCTTGCGACTTCGATCGCGTTCGCGCTGCGCCGTCTTTTGATCGACCGCGGCTTGATCATAGGCGTCCTTCATCTGCGAGAGCTTATGCTCCGCATCGAGGGTCGCCCGCTGCCAATCGAGGCGCAGGCTCGCCAAGGTGGCCTCTTCCTGCGAGAGCTTAGCGGTCAAGTCCGGGCTGTCGACAACCGCGAGCACCTGGCCTTTGGTCACCGTATCGCCGGCGTGCACCTTGAGCGTGACGGTGCCTAAGGCATTGGCATAGAGAGTCGGACTGACCGCCGCCACCACTTGGCCGTCGGCAGAGATGTCGCGGATGAAATTGCCGCGCTCCACGGTCGCGATCGACAGCCGTGAGCGGCCGACGGAAACTCCGGCGCCGGAATAGCGCATCAAGACCACGAGCAACGCAATGAGCAGGGCGGCGGCGATGGCGCCGGCTACGATGAGTTTGCGGTGACGCTTGAGAACGTTGGTCGGTTCGATCACGCGATCCTGTGCGGATGTATCGCGAAGCATGATGGGTTCCTTGGGGAGTAATCGCATGCTCATGCGGCTTTCTCGATGAGAAGATCATCGATCGCAACCAGGTCCTGTTCGGTCAAGCGACCGGCCTGTTGCTTGAGGGTGAGCACACTCGTCAGGTAATCGTAGCGTGCCTGCGCGAAAGCGCGCCGCGCAGCGTAGTAGTTGTTCTGCGCGTTCAACAGCTCAAATTCGTTGCCGGTGCCAAATTCAACATTGCGCCGCATGGCCTCGACCGCGCGCTCGCCGGAGTCGACCGCGCGGCGTGCCGCGCCGATGCGCTGAATCCCGGACACGATGCCGCGAAAGGCAGCGCGAGTTTGGGTCTCGGTGGTGCGTTGCGCCGCCTCATAATTGGCCTCGGTCTCGCGAAATAGTGCGTGGGATTGGCGTACTGCCGATGCGATGGCGCCGCCCGAAAACAGCGGCCAGTTAAACGACACACCGATGGTATCGAGCCTTTGATTGCCGCCCAGCACATCATCCTGCGTAATTTTGGATCCGGAGCCGGTCAGCAAGATGGTCGGCAAGCCGCGTCCGCGCTGCACCGAGATATCCCGCGATGCCGCTTCCATGTTGAGCTGCGCCGTGCGCACGTCAAAGTTATCCTGACGCGCGGAGGACACCCATTCATCCGCGGTGGCCGGTTGCGGCGAGAGCAAGGGAATATCCTCCCGTAGAGGAGCGACGCCCGCGACGTGTTGGCCGACGATCTGGGTCAGCGCAAGATTCGCATCGTCCAACGCGTTGCGCGCGTCGATGACCGGTTGTTCCGTCGCATCGTAAAAGGCTTGCGCCTGATCCACGTCGCTGCGCGGGCCGACGCCGGTCTGCTCCCGCGACTTGGCCTGGTTCAAGAGCGTGCTGAATGCCTCGCGCTCGGCAACGTTGGTGGCAAGCTGATCGGCGGCCGACAGGATTCCGAAGTAGGCTTGTGCGACCCGCAACAACAGGCTCTGCTGCGCACCCTGGAAATTGGCCTCAGCCGCGGCGACCTGGAAGTTTGCTTCCTTCAGTTGACTGAACGACTGGAAACTCCACAGCGTTTGCGACAAATTGAGCCCTAAAGCGTGGGCCGTGCCGTAGCAGCGTTGCGTGGTCGCGGTGGAACTGATCGCGCAATCGGCTGCCTGGGTGCCGAGCGCCGGTCCGGAATCAAATCCGACCCGTTCCCGCATGGCCGAAACGTTCGCGGAGATCTGCGGCAGCCACTGCGCCAGGGCCTGAGGACGCGCTTCAACCAATGCGTCGCGCTGGAAGTGCGCAGCTTGGAGTGTGGTATCACGGGTCAGCGCGAGTTCGTAGAACTGCTTCAAATCATTGGCGACAGCGGCCTGAGCCAGCAAGCAGAACGCGCCCAACGCGAATGCACATCGATACATATCCATAGACAAAGCAAGGGCCATGCCAGCGAGCTGATCGCCGTAACCTCTTGTCTACAGAGGCTTTATTATTTCAATTATCGCGTACGGTGTCCGCGGACAGTGTCCGCGGACGCCGCCGGACAGTGCGCCGTTTCACCCGCTATCGGTTCACGTCTACCACTATCCGGCCGCGAACCTGGCCCGCTAAAACGGAGCTGGCGCGCGCCAACGCCTCCGCCAGCGATATTTCCACTGCAAGCAGTTCCAGTTTACTGACATCAAGATCGCGGCTCAGACGCCGCCACGCTTCGACGCGGTCGGGGCGCGGACGCATCACACTGTCGATGCCCGCCACGGTGATGCCGCGCAGTATGAACGGTGCGACGCTCCCCGGAAAATCCATGCCGCCGGCCAAGCCGCAGGCAGCGACCGCACCGCCATAGCGCAGGGACGCGCAGACGTTGGCCAATGTGTGGCCGCCCACCACGTCGATTGCCGCGGCCCAGCGCTCCTTGGCCAACGGCTTGCCCGCGCCTGCGTAGGCTGCGCGATCAAGTATCTCCGCAGCGCCCAGCTGCCTCAAAAAATCCGCCTCAGCCGGTCGACCGGTCATTGCGGCGACCTGAAAACCTAATTTGGACAGCAAGGCAATGGCAATGCTGCCCACGCCCCCGGCCGCTCCGGTCACCAAGATCTCGCCACCGCCCGGCGTGGCGCCGTGCCGTTCCAGAGCCATGACACTCAACATGGCCGTGTAGCCGGCGGTACCCACGGCCATCGCCTGTCGCGTCGTCAGCGCGCCAGGCAGCGGGATCAGCCAGTCGCCTTTGACGCGCGCGAGCTGCGAAAGTCCGCCCCAGTGAGTCTCCCCGATCCCCCAGCCGTTTAAGAGGACCTTGTCGCCACTCTTATAAGAAGGGTTGCCGGAGTGCTCGACCGTACCCGCCAAGTCGATTCCGGGCACCATGGGGAAGTGGCGCACCACCGGTTCCTTGCCGGTGATGGCCAGCGCATCCTTGTAGTTGAGGCTCGAATACTCGACGCGCACGGTGACATCGCCTGGCGGCAATTGCGACTCGTCGAGTTTTTTTAAGCTCGCCCGGTATGGCGGAGGGTCGCGCTCGACTAAAATCGCGGTGAACATGAGTGCATGTAACAAGACCCACGCCTTGACGTCAATCCACCGACGGAACGGACCGCGGTCCGAGAATGTCTATGCCGAAGTCCCGATTTCGCTTTCAACTGTGAGTAATTAAATGAATCTTGCACGCTTCCCAAGAATTCGCTTCGCGCATCTGCCGACACCGCTGGAATACCTGCCGAATTTGAGCAAAGCGCTCAATGGCCCGGAGATTTGGATCAAGCGGGACGATTGCACCGGCATGTCCACGGGCGGCAATAAGACGCGCAAGCTCGAGTTCCTGCTTGCCGAAGCCAAACAGCAAGGCGCGGACATCGTCCTGACACAGGGCGCAACGCAATCCAATCATGCACGGCAAACCGCGGCATGCGCCGCAAAAATGCGTCTCGATTGCCACATCCTACTGGAGGATCGAACCGGCAAAACTGACCACGATTACAACGAAAGCGGCAATGTGCTGCTGGATCATTTGCATGGTGCAAGCGTCGAGCGCTGCGCGGCAAATCCGGATATGAATGGCGAACTCGCCAAAATCGCTGCGAGACTCAAGAGTGAAGGACGCAAGCCTTACCTCATTCCCGGCGGAGGATCGAATCCTATTGGCGCGCTCGGCTATGTCAACGCCGCCATGGAACTCATCGGCCAGGCCAATGACTTGGGACTGCGCATCGACCACGTGGTGCACGCGACGGGGAGCGCCGGGACCCAGGCGGGATTGATTGCCGGGCTCGCCGGCATCCGCTCCGGCGTACCGTTATTGGGTATTGGGGTGCGCGCACCACGCGACCGGCAAGAAGAGAACGTCTACAAGCTCGCCTGCGCCACCGCCGATCTGTGCGGGACGCCGGGCGCGGTGCGGCGCGACGACGTCGTCGCCAACTGCGACTATGTCGGCAAGGGATACGGATTCTCCACGCCCGGTTCCCTCGATGCCATCCAAATGCTGGCGCGACTCGAAGGCATCTTGCTCGATCCGGTTTACACCGGTAAAGGCATGGCCGGGTTTCTGGATCTGATCCGCTTAGGATCGTTCAAGAAAGAGCAAAATGTCGTGTTCATCCATACGGGCGGCAGCGCGGGCCTGTTTGGATATGTTGATGACTTTGGTTTTGGCCCTTCGCTTAAGACCAAAGCGGTCTGAATTGGCGACGATGCATCGCGTGGTGGGAATTATCGGGGGAATGGGCCCGGAGGCCACACTGGACCTCATGCGCCGCGTGCTGGCAAAAACACCGGCGCAGGACGATCAGGATCATATTCATCTGATCGTGGAAAGCAATCCGAAAATACCCTCGCGCATTGCACACTTGATCGATGCTACGGGCGCCGATCCCACGCCTGAACTGATCCGCATTGCCGTCAACCTGCAGCGTGCGGGCGCTGAGGCGCTGGCGATTCCCTGCAACACCGCACACGCCTACGCCCATTCGATTCGCCGCGCGGTCAGCATCCCGCTGCTCGATATGGTGCAGCTGACCGTCGATCAGATCGCAAGCTCACGGCGCGTCGCCCGCGTGGGTTTGCTGGCATCCTCCGCAGTACTCGCGACGGAGCTGTATGCGAAAGCATTCGCCGGCCACGGAATCGCCGTCGTCCATCCGGCGCGGCAAGACGAGGTCATGTCGCTCATCAAGGCGGTGAAATGCGGCGAAACGGGGGCGGAAATCCAAGCGGCGCTCGCGCGAATAGCGCGTGATCTTGCCCATCAGGCCGACGTGTTGCTGGTTGGCTGCAGCGAGCTCTCGGTGATCAGCGCCGGCATCACCGCGCCCTTCGTCGATTCATTGGACGTGCAGGCTCAGGCCATTGTGAATTTCGCAACCTCAGCCGCTTAACTTGACCTCAGCCGTCTTCCTTGAGCTCAGCGCCTGACTCGGCCTGGGCCAGAACCCGCACCTTTTCCTGCAAGATGTCTGGGCCGAAATTGCGCGCGCGCTCAAGGAAGGTCTCGGTCACTTCGAAGCCCTTCGGTACGGGCAGCGTGCCGACTTGAGTGTAGAGATCATCCATGAACGCCATTCCCGGCGTGACGCGGCCGACCGGCACTTCCTTAACCTCGGGTAGTGCGGGCGTGCGGCCCCCTTGTCAGCAGCTATCGACCCGGATGCGAAAAACCTTAGGTTGATTCCGTGTTTCGCGCTGAGTGATCGGCGAACTGTGAAGCACATAACAATGCGCGTAAAAATTGCAAAACCCTGGCTAACATCGGCGCTAAAAACAACCGACACGAGCGGGGAAAATGTCTTGGGCCGATGGTCGCGCCGCATTTCCGGTACCTCGGACCTGGGTCTGCAATCCTACGTCGACCGCACTCACACATCGAATCCGGCTGCGCCGCTCATCATCAACGGACTGCAGTTTGCCGGACCCGGGGTTTTTCAGGACGATTTGACCACGTACGATCTGGATTTTCAGCATCGATTTCGAATCGGCACGGCCAATAGCGTGGTCTGGGGCTGGGGCTTCCGCTATTCGCACGATGTGGTCAGCAATGCGCCGGCGCTTGCGTTTTTTCCACCGACCCTGGATCGCGACTTGTACAGCGTCTTTGCGCAGGATGAGATTGCGCTGCGGCCCAACCTGTCGCTCACGCTTGGTTCCAAGCTCGAGCGCAACGATTACAGCGGATTTGAAACCGAGCCCAACATGCGCCTGAGCTGGATTTTGAGCTCAAAAGAGGCGCTATGGGCGGCTGTTTCCCGCGCGATGCGCACCCCATCGCGCATCGATCAGGATTTCTCGGAAGCCGCGCCCCCGCACCTCGTTCTGTTGAAGGGAGGTTCGGACTTCACCTCCGAATCGGTGCTGGCATACGAACTGGGCTATCGCGTGCAGCTCGAGCAGCAAGTGTCGGCTTCCGTGTCGAGCTTTTTCAATCACTACAGCGACGTTCGCAGCACGACGCTTACCCCCACCACGATTCTGCCGTTCTTCTTCGCCAACGGCCTGGAGGGGGATACTTACGGGCTCGAGTTCAGCAGCAATTATCAAGTATCGGATACCTGGTCGCTGCATGCCGGTTACATCCTTCTGAAGGAACACCTGCATGTCAAACCCGGCCAGACGGACATCAATGATGCTCTGAATGAAACCGCCGATCCGCAGCATCAGTTCTCGTTACGCTCTTCGCTGAACTTGGCGCGACGCACGGAATTCGACACAGCGTTGCGCTGGGTCGACACACTGCACAACAACAATGGTCCGGTAGTGGGGACGGTGCCGAGTTATTTTGAACTGGACACGCACCTCGCCTGGCACGCCAGCGATCGGTTGGAGTTTGCGCTGGTTGGCCAAAACCTGCTTCACAATCGCCACCCCGAATACGGCTTTCCGGAGCCAGCGCGACCCGAGATCGAGCGCAGCGCCTACGGAAAATTTACATGGCGCTACTGAGGCGGAAGCGATGGCCGCTTTGGGTGGCCTGCGCGGGACTCATTGCCGCGCACGGTCTCAGTGCCGCGGATGCCCCGACGGAAAATCAGGTACAAGCCGTTTTTCTGTTCAATTTCACGCGATTCGTCGAATGGCCGCCGCAGACATTCGCCGCGCCCAGTGATCCCTTTGTCATCGGCATCGTGGGAAGCGACCCGTTCGGTGCGCGGCTGGATGAGGCGGTCCGCAACGAACAGATCAATGGCCACATCCTCACCGTGCGCCGATTTCGCAGCATTTCCGAAGTCGACAACTGCCAGATCCTCTTCATCGACCGCTCTGAGATCGGACGTCTCGGACAAATCCTTGCGGCGCTGGATCACCACAGCACATTGACGGTTTCCGAGGCCGACGGTGCCGCGCAGCATGGCGTCATGATTCAGTTTGCGACCGAAAATAGCCGAATTCGCCTGCGTATCAATGTGGATTCGGCACGCGCTGTCGGGCTGACCATCAGTTCCAAGCTGCTGCGTCCGGCCAAGATCATCGGCGCGGACTCGAAGGAGCAACGATGAGCAAATCTACGCCCATCCGCCGCACATTGATGAGCATGATCTTTCTCGCCAGCGGCGTAGTCTTGCTGGTGACCTCGTCGGCGTTTTGCGCTTATGAGTTTTTGACCTTTCGCTCCTCCAGCATTCAGCAATTGCAAATATTGAGCAGGGCAATCGCCAGCAACAGCACTGCGGCGCTGGCGCTCGAAAATTCGGACGATGCCGCGAGCGTTCTGACCGCCTTCAAATCGGATCCGCATATTGTCGCAGCCGCGCTGTACGACATTCGCGGCAAGGTTTTCGCCACCTATCCCCAAGGGCTCAAGCTGGACCAGCTGCCGCTGCGGACCGGCAATGGCTATGCTTTTAGCCGCTCCGCATTGGTGGGCTTTCAACCCGTGGCGGAAGGCGCCAAACAGCTCGGCGTCCTGTACGTGGAGTCCGATCTCAACGCCATGTATTCGCGTATGGAGCTGTACGGGCTCATTCTTGCCCTCGTCGCTGCCCTTTCCCTGTCGCTCGCGTTTCTGATATCTCGCCGTTTGCAGTACCGGCTGCTGCAGCCCATTCTTGCACTGGCGGCCACCACCCGGGCGGTGGCCGAGCGGCACGACTATACGGTGCGTGCGGCGCCCACGGGCGCCTACGAATTCGACCTGTTCACCGACACGTTCAATCAGATGCTCACGCAGATGCAGGAGTCTGAGAGCAAACTGCAGGCGCAAGTCGGCCGCTTAAGTCTCTTGCAGCACATCACGCGCGCAACGGGAGAGAGGCAGGACCTGCCCAGCATCTTTCAAGTCGTGCTGAGAAGCCTGGAAGAAAATCTGCCCATCGACTTTGGATGCTTTCTGCGGCACGATCCGGGCGCGAAATCGCTGGCCGTCGTCGCCCTGGGCAGGAAGGGCAGCAGCTTTGCCGAACGTTTAGGCTTGTTGCCGAAAAGCTCCGTGCCCATCGATCCCAATGGTTTGTCGCGCTGCGTCGCAGGCGAATTGGTGTACGAACCTGACGCCGCGCAGGTGCACTTTCCGTTTCCGCAAAAATTGAGCGCCGCCAGTCTGCGCTCCGTGGTGTTCGCCCCGCTCAGCGTCGAAAGTCAGGTATTCGGGGTGCTGGTCTGCGCGCGCCGCGAAGCTGCGGCTTTCAGCAGCGGTGAATGCGAATTTTTGAAGCAACTGAGCGAACATGTTGCACTGGCGAGGCACCAGGCGCGACTGTACGGCGCCTTGCAGCAGGCGTATGACGACTTGCGGCAGAGCCAGCATACAATGATGCAGCAGGAGCGCTTACGGGCGTTGGGTCAGATGGCCAGCGGCATCGCGCATGACATCAATAACGCCATTTCTCCAGTCTCGCTGTATACCGAATCGCTTCTCGAGCGCGAGCCCAATTTGAGCGAGCGCACGCGCAACTATTTGACCACCATCCAGCGCGCGATCGAGGATGTGGCAAGAACCGTGGCCCGCATGCGCGAGTTCTACCGAGAACGCGATGCTCAACTCACGCTCGAGCGCGTCGAGATCAATCGCGCCGTGCAACAAGTCGTGGAGTTGACCAAACCACGGTGGAGCGACCTGCCGCAGGCGCGGGGCGCCATGGTGGACCTGCAGACCTATCTGACGGATTCGGTGCCTGACATCATGGGAGCGGAGCATGAAATCCGGGATGCGCTCACCAATCTGATTTTCAATGCCGTCGATGCCATGCCTTCCGGCGGCACGCTGGCGGTGCGCACGCGAAAGGCGACCGTCGCAGACGGCGAGACTCGCGTGTTGATCGAGGTGACCGATACCGGCGTCGGCATGGATGAGGACACGCACCGCCGCTGCCAGGAACCCTTCTATACAACCAAAGGCGAGCGCGGAACCGGGCTCGGGCTGGCGATGGTCTACGGCATGATACAGCGGCACAGCGCTGAACTCGAGATAGACAGCGAGCCCGGCAAAGGCACCACCGTGCGTTTGAATTTTCCGGCGGTCACCTCGTCGGTGGTCTCAACGCCCAGGGCCAAGAGCGCGGTCGTGGTGAAACGCCGGCTGCGGATTCTGTTGGTGGACGATGACCCTTTGTTGATCAAGTCGCTGCAGGACACGTTGCAGGAGGACGGCCATCTCGTCACGACGACGCATGGAGGCCACGAAGGCATCGAAGCCTTCACCGTCGCCACAAAACGCGGCGAGTGCTTCGACATCGTGGTCACGGATCTGGGTATGCCGCATGTCGACGGACGGAAGGTCGCGACCTCGGTCAAAAGTGTCTCTCCGACGACCCCGGTAGTTTTGCTCACCGGTTGGGGGCAGCGCCTCATTGCCACCAACGATGCGCCCGCGCATGTCGACAAAGTGTTGGCCAAACCCCCGCGCCTGCATGAATTGCGCGCGGCGCTCGCGGAGTTGGTCGCGTGACGGACGCGGCCCGGTTGCTGATCGTGGACGATGAGACGGCGCAATTGCGCGCGCTCTGCGACACACTGCGGCTCGAGGGCTATGTCACGCGGGGATTTGGTTCCGGACAAGAAGCCCTCGCAATCTTGCGCTCAGGTGAATTCGATTTGCTGTTGACCGACTTGATGATGCCGGAGATGGACGGCATTGCCTTGATCGATGCCGCACAGAAAATCGATACCTCGCTCGGCGCATTGGTGATGACGGGTCACGGCACGATCGACACAGCGGTGCGAGCCATGCAGGGGGGCGCGCTCGACTACATTCTCAAACCGTTCAGACTGAACGTGATCTTGCCCGTCATCGCACGCGCATTGGACGTGCAGCGACTGCGGCGAGAAAACGCGGCACTGCATATCCGCGAAAAGCAACGATCCGCCGAATTGGCCGCCGCCTACCATGACCTCGAATCCTTTTCGTACTCGATCTCGCACGACCTGCGCGCGCCACTGCGCTCGATGGACGGATTTGCCGCCATCCTCGAAAGCGACTTCGCGGAACCACCGGGCGATGAGGGCCGCAGAATCTTAAGCATCATTCGAGCCGGCAGCCAAAAGATGGACGAGCTCATCGTCAGTCTGCTGGAATTCTCCCGCGCCGGCAGGTCGGCGTTGCAATTCGATCGAGTCGATATGACCTTGCTCGCGGATGCAACCGCCAACGAAGTGCGAAAGCTGTACCTGGGTCCCGAAGCGCAGATCGACATTGCCGAGTTGCCGCCGGTGCAGGCGGACCCGGTGGTCATCCGCCAGGTTTGGTGCAACTTGATCGGTAACGCGCTCAAATACAGCGCGAAGCGCGCCACGCCAAAAATCTCCGTCAGCGGCCGCATCGATAACGGCGAAGCCATCTACCAGGTGGAGGACAACGGCGCAGGTTTTGACATGCGCTACGCGGACAAGCTCTTTGGCGTATTTCAGCGTCTGCATCGAAGCGACGACTTCTCCGGAACCGGCGTCGGACTCGCAATTGTGCATCGCGTCATTACGTGCCACGGTGGTCGTATTTGGGCTCAGGGTTCCCCTGATGCCGGGGCCTGTTTCCAGTTTGCACTCCCGCTTAGGGCGGCCTCATGATCAGGCTGGGACGGCCGATTTACTCGCGATGAAGATCCAATTGAAGCTGTTTTCGTAGAAGACAGCGTGGCGGATGCCGAGCTGCTGGCCCGGCATTTGGCCAAGGCAGGCCTCAATTGCGCGATCAACCGGGTCCAAACGGAACCTGAATTCATCGCGGCGCTGCATCGGGACAAACCCGACCTGATCCTCTCCGACTTCTCGTTGCCCAACTTCAGTGGTCTACGGGCCCTCGACCTTGCGGTCATTCACGCCCCCGATACACCCTTTATCTATGTGTCCGGCACCATCGGCGAGGAAGGGGCCATCGATGCAGCGCGCGTTCAATGGCGGAGGTGCGCGAGGCCAAGCTCAAGACCGATCGGCGCCACTCCGAGCAGGTGCGCACGGAACAAGAGGAACGGTTGCGCCGCCTTACCCGCACCTACCGGATGCTCAGCAGTACCAGTTCGGCCATCCTGCGCCTGCAAAATCGCGCCGAGTTGCTCGACGAGGTTTGCCGCATCGCCGTTCAGCAGGGAGGCTATCAGCGCAGCGCAATCAGCCTGATGGATTCCGGCACCAAGGTTTTGAGCCAGATGGCCTGTGCCGGTCTCGATTCGCAGCCGCACGGCGGGACCGACCAAATCATGGATCCCTTCGGCCCGCAATCGGATCTCATGGAGCAGGTGATTCGCAGCGGCGCACCGGTGGTCCACAACGATTTGCCCCGCGAGGCACCAAGCGAGCAACTTCGCGAAAGCTCGATCCTTCTCGGGTACCGGGCGGTGGCCGCGCTGCCGCTGAAAATCGACGGCGCCACGATCGGCATGATAAGGCTGTTCAGCACCGAGCCAGGCGTGTTCGACGCCGCGGAAGTCGGCGTGCTGCTGGAGCTGACCGCGAATATCAGCTTTGCGCTTCAATATCTCGAGAAAGACGAAGCGGTACATTTCCTGTCGTACTTTGACAGTCTGACGGGCCTCGCGAAGCGGCCGTTGTTCTGTCAGCGGCTCGCGCAGACTCTGGCCAGGGATGCAGGCGAGGACACCGGCCGCACCGTGCTGGTGTTTGACGTGCAGAAACTGGGCGCAATCAACGATTCGTTCGGGCGCTACGTGGGCGATAGCCTGATCGAGAAAATCGCCGCGCGGCTGAAACAAACCTATACGGATTCGGAATGCGTGGGCCATTTCGGCGGCGGCACCTTTGTCATCAGTCTTCCGGATTGCAGCAACGTGTCGGATACCGGACTCATTACCCGCAGCGCGGCCGCTCCGTTGTTTGTCGAACCCTTCTATATCGACGGTCAGGAATTGCGCCCAACCATCCGTTCCGGACTCGCCTTTTTTCCGCATGATGCGAAAATCGCCGATGCGCTGGTACAAAACGCGGAGGCCGCGCTCAAGGCGGCGCGCGAAGACAACGAAAAGTACATGATGTACGGACTGGTCACCCAGCGTCCGACGTCGCGAAGCCTGGCGCTGGAAGCGCGGCTGACCCGAGCCCTCGATCACCAAGAGTTTCTGCTGCACTATCAGCCCAAATTTGATATCAAGAGCGGCCGAGTCCAAGGTCTCGAAGCCCTGCTGCGCTGGCGAGACTCCGAAGACGGTATCATACCGCCGTCGATATTCATTCCGTTGCTGGAGCAGTCCGGCGCGATCGTTGATGTGGGCGAGTGGGTCATTCTCCAAGCATTGCGCGACATCGGCAAATGGCACGCCACCGGCTTGCAAAACGTTCGCGTTGCCGTCAATGTCTCGCCGCTGCAATTGCGGCGCCGGGACTTTGTCGATCGGGTACTGGCCGACATCGCGCCTTTGGGCTCGACGGCCGCGGGCCTGGATATCGAGATTACCGAAAGTATGTTGATGCGCGACTTGGAATTGTCGATCCGCAAGCTCTCGCAGCTGCGGGAGGCGGGACTCGGAGTCGCGATCGACGATTTCGGCACCGGATATTCGTCCTTGCGGCTGCTTGCAAAATTACCGGTAGACACGCTCAAAATCGACAAGTCGTTTGTGCAAAGCATTGCGGATACCCCCAATGTCGCCACGCTGGTTGCCACCATCGTTTCGCTGGCACGCGCTTTCAACATGAAAACCGTAGCAGAGAGCGTAGAGACCGCGGAGCAACTGCAAAAATTGCGGCAGATGAAATGCGATCAGGCACAGGGATACCTGTTCAGCCGGCCGGTACCCGCCTCGGACGTACCATCGGTTATTTCTCGGCTAGAGCGTGCGCAGTTCACAACAATTCACGCATTTTCCAACTCGGCCGACTCGACCCGGTAGACTTCCATGCCCGAATGACCGCGCTAAAATTGTGCAGCATTGGATGGAATGGGATATGCATTTTCGACTAAAGCTTTTTTCGTTGCACTTGCTATCAAGTGCCACCTTGCTGACACTCATACTCGGCTCGCTTTATTTAGGCTGGTACCGATGGCCGGGCTGGTACCTAACCGATGTGACGCGGGTGATACTGATCATGGTTTGCGTCGACGTGGTTCTCGGACCCACGCTGACGCTGATCATTGCCAACCAGAACAAATCGCGGCATGTACTGGCGCGCGACATTGGCATTATCGTCGCGGTGCAACTCTGCGCGCTCATCTATGGATCAGCGTCGCTCTGGAATGGGCGGCCTTTGTATTACGCTTTCTCGGTAAACATTTTGCAGCTCGTGCAGGCTTACGATATCGATCCCAGCGAAGCCAAGCTCGGGCGCGAGCAGAACCCTACGCTGGCGCCCCATTGGTATAGCCTGCCTCGGTGGATTTGGGCACCGCTGCCGCAGAATGCAGAA
>JBDTAV010000122.1:0-86345 GCA_039924385.1 Steroidobacteraceae bacterium | reverse complement strand
CTTGCATTGGGAATGCGCGAGATCATCGTGTCGATGGCGACCGATTTGGCATGCAACGACCATGGTAGCGATTTGATCGGCCGAGCGATCGAGCCTCTCCTGCTCAGCGCAGCGCGCAACGAAGGGTATCGATTGCTGCCGAGACAGGAGCGCCCTGTGGTCATCAATACCAAAGGACCATCCGCTTCGGGCAAGAGCACTCTGCGGCCGCTGCAGAAAGGTCTGGCCGGAGAAATCGGCGTGCAATGGAGCGATTTCGCGCTGATCAGTCCGGACATTTGGCGTAAACAGCTGCTGGATTATGCTTCTCTCGGCGCCGCCTTCAAATACGCCGGCGCATTCACCTCGGACGAGGTGCAAATCATCGATCAAAAGCTCGATCGCTACATGGCAGCCAAAAATCGGCGCGGCGACATGTCGCACTTGCTGATCGATCGATTTCGTTTTGACAGCTTCGCACCCGATTCAGCCGAGGCGGGCAGCAATCTTCTGACTCGATTCGGCCAGACTGTCTATTTATTCTTTGTCATTACGCCGCCGGAAATGCTGGTGGAGCGCGCCTGGATGCGTGGCCTCGAGTTCGGCCGATACAAGGCCGTCGACGACACCTTGGCGCATTCTGTGGAGGCGTATTCGGGAATTCCGGACGTATTCTTTACGTGGGTGCGCCGCAGCGACAAGCGCATTCAATTTGAATTCTTGGATAATACGGTGAGCCTGGGCGAGCGGCCGCGGACTGCGGCCTTCGGCGACAACGAAACTTTCAACGTGTTGGACGTCACGACGACTCTGGATATTGAGCGCTTCGCACGCATCGACGTTGATGCCGCCGCGCCGCAATATCTCTATCCTGATGCGCAGCTGCTCGCGGCTGAGAAAAATGTGGATTTCCTGCGGCGCTGCGTAAAAAGCTTTCGTTGGGTCAATTTTGCCGAGCAAGCGAGCGGCCGGATTTATTTGCGCATCGAGCGGGGTCAGCCGGTGCAGAAGGCGCCGGCGGCGTTCGCGACGGCGATTCAAACTCCCGACACGCTGGCGGCGATTCGCGCCGTGGCGCCCGATGCGCTTACCGGCAGCCTGCCTGAGGTGGAGCGGCCGTACTTGGACGCCAAGGATGGCCCGCCACTGCCGCCGACGCTCGGGCAGTGGGGACCTCTACCCTAGAAACCCGCAGTGCCGATCGACATGCGCCGCGAGATCGAGCGTGTGCTGGCGCGTCAGGCGCTCCGCCAGTTCCGTGTCGCGCTTTTCCAATGCTTCGATGATTTTTAAATGATCGATGATGGACCGGGCCGCGCGATCGCTTTGCGTGATTGTGGCGCGGCGAATTGCGCGTACGTGCAGCAACAGGTTCTTGGTGGCATCGATGATCATCTGCGAACCGCCCAGTGCGATCACTGCGGTGTGAAAGGCAATGTTCGCATCGGAGTACTCGCCCAGGTGTTCGGAGGGAGGCGAATTCTGAAACTCATCGAATAAGTGCCTAAGCTTGGCGATTTCCGCATCGCTCGCGCTCACCGTTGCGAGCCGCGCCGCCATGGATTCGAGAGCAGCCCATATTTGAATCATTTCGATCATCTCGCGCTTCGACTTGCGGATGATATAAATGCCGCGCCGCGGCACGGTACGAATGAAACCTTCCTGTTCCAGCAGCGATAGGGCCTCGCGAATCGGTGTGCGGCTGACGCCGAGCGCATTGGTCAATTGGCGCTCGTCGAGCCGCAATTCCTGCTGGGGATCATAAATGTCCGTATCGGCGATGGCGTTCTTCAGCAGTGCGTACGCTTGATCGCGCAAGCTGGTCGCGTTGAGCGGAGCAAGTGCCAGTGGAGTGGCTGAAGTGGTTCTTTGAACCAACGTCACGATGGAATTCATTGGGCCTCTTTTGGGATTTTCGCCGATGGATTAATGGATATGGGCAAGAACAATGACCGCAGATATATTACATTGCAGCGACGGGTTTCTCAGATAATAAATGCAGTGCTGACTCCTGCTCACCGGTGTTGCAAAGCGCAAATCGCACCCTGAACGCATGCTAAATGTCGCGGCGCCACAACGGACCTGACTCCCTACGAGGCCCGGCTTTGCGGCATAAAGTTGCATGTCTCAAAGCCGCGGTGCGTTTGCTTGACACCTCGAAACTCGTTCATATATGGTATACCACGATAACGACGTGTGGTTGGTCTGTTCTCGAATTTAATGATTCGAGCGTTGTTATTGGAATATGCAAAGTGGATTACTCTCGGCGCAGCGCATTTTCACCCGGATGAGACAACGCGAATGCGTGTTTCTCTGCGCCAACACGGAAAACTACAAGATGAATGAAAAGCTCACCGCTGAATCCCCTTTCGCAAATTCCTGGATACAACTGACCGGTTTGGCCGCGGCGGGCGCTGCGCCCATACAAGTTGAGGCACTGCCTCGAGTCACGCATTTGGAGATCGTATGGCCACTGTAAATCCGACCTCGAGTCCGCCCAGGGCCACGACGGCCGAAGATACCCTGCAACGGAAGAGCCGCGATGCGAGCGTGATCTCCGGTGGCCATCTGGTCGCCAAGGCACTGAAGAACGAAGGTGTGGACACCATCTTCACTCTTTGCGGCGGTCACATCATCGATATCTATGACGGTTGCGTCGATGAAGGCATCCGCATCATCGACGTGCGCCACGAGCAGGTCGCCGCGCATGCTGCGGACGGCTACGCGCGGCAAACGGGCAAGCTCGGCTGTGTGGTCACCACCGCCGGCCCCGGTTGCACCAATGCGGTCACGGGCATCGCCACGGCGTTCCGCTCGGAAAGCCCGATTCTTCATATCGGCGGCCAGGGCGCTTTGACCCAGCACAAGATGGGATCGCTGCAGGACCTGCCGCATGTCGAGTTGATGACGCCAATCACCAAGTTCGCCGCCTCAGTCTCGAGCACCGAGCGCGTGGCAGACATGATTTCCATGGCCGCGCGCGAGGCATTCAACGGCGCGACCGGACCTGTGTACCTGGAGATTCCGCGCGACGTGCTCGACCGCGAGGTCGACATCACCAAGGCGGTGATTCCGCAGCCGGGGAAATACCGGGCTTCCGCCAAATCAATCGGCGACCCGCGCGACATCGAGAAGCTGGCGGATTTGCTGGCCAATGCCGCGCGGCCGGCCATACTCTACGGCCAGCAGGTGTGGACCGCGCGCGGCCACAAGGAAGCGATTGCGCTGCTGCGCGGACTGGACATTCCCGGCTATTTCAACGGCGCCAGCCGCGGACTCTTGCCGCCCGGCGATCCGCACCATTTCGATCGAACCCGCAGCCAGGCTTTTGCGAGCGCCGATGTGCTGGTCATCGTCGGAACGCCGTTCGACTTCCGCATGGGCTACGGCAAACGCATCAGCAAGGAGCTAAAGCTGGTGCAAATCGACATGGACTATCGCACCGTCGGCAAGAATCGCGACATCGATCTTGGATTGGTGGGCGATCCCGGCGCGATCTTGGGCGCCGTGTTGGCGGCCGCCGGCGGCCGCATCAAGGGCGACAAGCGCCTGGCGCGCCAGCAGTGGCTGAAGCAGCTGAGCGATGCGGAAGTGGTGGCGGCCGACAAGCTCATGCCCTTGTTCAAGTCGAACAGCGTGCCGATTCATCCGTATCGCGTTGCCTACGAGTTGAACGAATTTCTTGCCGACAACACCATTTACATCGGCGACGGCGGCGATGTGGTTACCATCTCGGCGCAGGCCGTACGGCCGCGCAACCCCGGTCAATGGATGGATCCGGGTGCGCTGGGCTCGCTCGGCGTGGGTACGGGATTCGCAATCGCCGCAGGCCTCGCCAATCCGCAAAAGGAAGTCCTCTGCTACTACGGCGACGGATCCTTCGGCATGACGGCCTTCGATATGGAGACCGCGAATCGATTTGGCGTGCCCTATATCGCGGTGATCGGCAACAACTCCGCCATGAACCAGATTCGCTATGGCCAGCTGGCCAAATACGGCGAACAGCGCGGCAATGTCGGCAATCTATTGGGCGACGTCCCGTTCGGCAAATTTGCCGAAATGCTCGGCGGCTACGGCGAGGAAGTGCGCGATCCGGCGCAAATCGCGCCGGCGCTGAAGCGCGCGCGCGAGTCGGTGCACAAGCTGCGCAAGTCCGCCGTGATCAACATCTGGGTAGATCCGCGCGAATACGCGCCGGGCACGAAAAATCAGACCATGTACAAGTGATGAGCTTCGGGAGTCTCTATGGGTAAGGCGTTAGACGGCGTCCGCATTCTCGATTTCACCCACGTGCAATCGGGGCCGACGTGTACTCAATTATTGGCTTGGTTCGGTGCCGACGTAATCAAGGTCGAGAGGGCCGGCACGGGCGACGTCACGCGCGAGCAGTTGCGCGATGTGCCGGATGCGGACAGCCTGTATTTCACGATGCTCAATCACAATAAGCGCTCCGTGACACTCGATACCAAGAGCGAGCAGGGCAAACAGGTGCTGGAACGACTGGTGAAGCATTGCGATGTCCTGGTGGAAAATTTCGCGCCCGGGGCGCTTGATCGAATGGGCTTTACATGGGAACGCATCCAGGAACTCAATCCGCGCATGATCGTGGCTTCGATCAAGGGCTTTGGGCCCGGCCCATATGAGGAGTGCAAGGTCTATGAGAACGTCGCGCAATGCGCGGGCGGCTCGGCCTCGACCACCGGGTTCGATGACGGCCCGCCTTTGGTGACCGGCGCTCAAATCGGCGACAGCGGCACCGGCTTGCACCTCGCCTTGGGGATCGTCACCGCGCTGTATCAACGCAATTCCAGCGGACGCGGTCAGAAGGTGTTGGCCGCGATGCAGGACGGCGTATTGAATCTGTGCCGCGTCAAGCTGCGCGATCAGCAGCGCCTGGAGCGCACCAAGGTCATGAAGGAATATCCGCAATATCCGAACGGCAAGTTCGGCAGCGCCGTGCCACGCGCCGCCAACGCCTCGGGCGGCGGACAGCCGGGAACCATTGTGAAATGCAAAGGCTGGGAAACCGATCCTAATGCCTATCTGTATTTCATTGCTCAAGCGCCGGTTTGGAAAGCCATTTGCCAGGCCATCGGCAAGGAATCCTGGATCACGGATCCGGATTTCGCCACGCCCAATGCGCGCCTGCCGAGATTGAAAGAAGTGTTCGCGGCCGTCGAAGCATGGACCTGCACCAAGACCAAGTTCGAAGCCATGGCATTGCTCAACGAACACGACATTCCGTGCGGCCCGATCTTGTCGATGGAGGAACTGGCGCATGAGCCGTCGCTGCGCAAGACCGGAACCATCGTCGAGGTGGATCATCCCAAGCGCGGCAAATATTTGACCGTCGGCAATCCCATCAAATTGAGCGACAGCCCGACCCAGGTCAAGCGCTCGCCGCTGCTGGGTGAACACACCGATGAGGTGCTCGCGGAATTGGGATATGCGCCTGCAGATGTTTCCGCGCTGCGATTGAAAAAGGTCATTTGATTCGCGCGAGCCTGGATGGCTGAATGCCAGGCGTCCGCCCATAGCATCCGAGGAATACTGCAACATGTCATACGATAAAAACGCCGTTCGGAAAATTCTCGATCAAGCCAGGGCCGCACGCCGCGAGGCATTGACTGCGCCCGAGGCGCGCGGCGTTTGCGAAGCGTACGGCATCACCATTCCGAAGGAAGGCGTGGCAACCTCCGCGGACGAGACGGTCAAACTGGCCTCCGACATCGGCTTCCCGGTGGTGATGAAGATCGTTTCGCCGCAGATTCTGCATAAGACCGAAGCCGGCGGCGTCATCGTCGGCGTGAAATCCGCCGAGCAAGCCAAGGAGGCCTACTCGACCATCGTCGGCAACGCCCAAAAGTACGACGCCAAGGCGGAAATACTCGGTGTGCAGGTTCAACAGATGCTCGCGGGAGGCCAGGAAGTGATCATCGGCGCGGTGACCGATCCGGCATTCGGCAAGCTGGTGGCTTTCGGTCTCGGCGGCATACTTGTTGAAGTTCTCAAGGACATCACGTTCCGTCTTGCTCCGGCATCGAACGAAGATGCGCTGTCGATGCTGGATGGCATCCAGGCGGCGGAAATCCTGCGCGGCGTGCGCGGCGCCAAACCCGTGGATCGCGCCGCATTGTCGGGCATGATCGAGCGGGTATCCGCGCTGGTCGCGGATTTTCCCGAAATTTCTGAGATGGACCTTAATCCTGTGTTTGCCACCGAGCACGGTGCGACAGCTGCTGACGTGCGCATCGTCCTCAATTTCTCGCCGCCGCCGCAGCGCGACCGGCCGAGCCAGGCGGCAATCGTCGAGAAGATGACCCGCATCATGAAGCCCAAGGCTCTGGCAGTCATCGGCGCCTCGGCCGAGAACGGCAAAATTGGCAATTCCGTGATGAAGAATTTGATCAATGGCGGCTACAGGGGCGAGATCTATCCGATCCATCCCAATGCCGAGAGCATCCTGGGCAAGAAAGCCTATAAAAGCGTCAAGGACGTGCCGGGAGATATTGACGTCGCAGTGTTCGCGATCCCGGCCAAATTTGTCGCGCAAGCGCTGACCGAGGTCGGCGAGAAAAAGATCGCGGGCGCCATCTTGATCCCCTCCGGATTTGCCGAGACCGGCAACGTCGCGGGACAAAACGAACTGGTGGAAATCGGCCGCAAGTACGGCGTGCGCCTAATGGGCCCCAACATTTATGGTTTCTATTACACGCCCAGCAACCTGTGCGCCACGTTCTGCACGGCTTACGATGTCAAAGGCCACGCAGCGCTGTCCTCGCAGTCGGGCGGCATCGGCATGGCGATCATCGGGTTCTCGCGCTCCGCCAAGATGGGTGTTTCCGCGATAGTCGGCGTCGGCAACAAGTGCGACATCGACGAAGATGATTTGTTGACTTTTTTCGAGCAGGACGACAATACCACCATCATCGCGCAACATTGCGAGGACTTGAAGGATGGGCGCGCGTTTGCCGAGGTGGCCAAGCGCGTATCGAAGAAGAAGCCCATCGTGGTATTGAAGGCCGGGCGCACCAGCATGGGCGCGCGCGCGGCGAGCTCGCACACCGGTGCGCTGGCCGGCAACGACAAGATCTATGAAGACGTATTCAAGCAATCCGGCGTCATCCGCGCGCGCTCACTGCGCGAAATGCTGGATTTTGCGCGCGGCATTCCCGTGCTGCCGACTCCCAAGGGCAACAATGTAGTCATCATCACCGGCGCCGGCGGATCGGGTGTGCTGTTATCGGACGCCTGCGTCGACAACGGTCTGTCGTTGATGGCCATGCCGCCCGATCTCGATGCTGCATTTCGCAAATTCATCCCGCCGTTTGGCGCGGCCGGCAACCCCGTGGACATTACCGGCGGCGAGCCCCCGAGCACGTATCAGAATACCGTGCGTCTGGGCCTCCAAGATCCGCGCATTCACGCGCTCATCCTCGGCTATTGGCACACCATCATTACCCCGCCGATGGTATTTGCGAAACTCATGGTGGAAGTGGTCGCGGAAATGCGTGCGAAGGGTATCGAGAAGCCCGTGGTGGCCTCCCTTGCCGGCGACATTGAGGTGGAGGAGGCCGCGGAGTATTTGTATCAGCACGGTATTCCGGCTTACGCGTATTCAACCGAGATTCCGGTGGCGGTTCTCGGCGCCAAATACAAATGGGCGCGCGGTGCGGGTCTGATTCCGAACGTTTAAATCTGCCAAATACGTATTGCCGGACACGACGCGACCGCGTCGAGAGTCGCCGGCCGGAGCCATGCAACAGCGGCCGCGGCGCCGACTGCTCTTTTTCATTCTTGCAAAGCGGCGGCCCATGAAGATAGCGATTATCGGAGTCGGTGCAATCGGCGGCTTTCTGGGAACCCGGCTAGCGCTGGCGGGAGAAGACGTCACATTCATCGCACGCGGAGCCAATCTTGAGGCGCTTCGCGCTCGAGGCATTCGCCTGGTCAATGCCGATGGAACCGAAGAATGCGTGCCGCGCGTCAATGCCACCGACAATTATACCGAAGCGGGTGCTCAAGACATCGTGGTGTTGGGGATGAAGGCGCATCAGGTCGAAGCGGTGACGGACGAAGTGTCGAAGCTGTTTGGACCCCGCACCGTCGTCATCCCCATGCAGAACGGCATCCCTTATTGGTATTTTTACGGCCACCGCGGTGCTTTTGCAGGAACGCGGGTCAACAGCGTTGATCCGAGCGGCCAAATTTACGACAAGATCCCCTGCGAGCGAGTCATTGGCTGCGTGGTGTATCCGGCTGCCGAATTGGTTTCGCCCGGCGTCATTCGACATGTGGAGGGCAATCGATTTCCGGTAGGCGAGCCCGACGGCACGACCAGCGAGCGCGTGACCCAAGTTGCGCGCTGCTTTGTCAAGTCAGGAATGCAAGCGCCCATCTTGAGCGATATCCGCTCGGAGATTTGGTTGAAGTTATGGGGTAACCTATCCTTCAATCCAATCAGTGCGTTGTCCCGGGCGACATTGGCGGAAATTTGCCAATATCCGCCCAGCCGTGCGGTTGCGGCTGCCATGATGGGCGAGGCGCAAAGCGTCGCCAACCAGCTCGGCGTTAAATTCCGGGTCTCTCTTGAGAAACGCATCGCGGGTGCAGAGAAA
This sequence comes from Steroidobacteraceae bacterium, assembly GCA_039924385.1. Taxonomy (GTDB): domain Bacteria; phylum Pseudomonadota; class Gammaproteobacteria; order Steroidobacterales; family Steroidobacteraceae; genus Bog-1198. Next base: position 77,748 of record JBDTAV010000122.1, on the reverse strand, counting down.
GTGGGCCACCATAAGACTTCCATGCTGCAGGATGTCGAGGCAGCCCGCACGCTGGAAGTCGATGCGCTGCTCGGTTCGGTGGTGGAGCTGGCCAGGCGTACCGACACGCCGACGCCGCATATTGACACGATATATGCGCTGACCAAGCTGCTGGCCAATACGTTGGAACAGGGGAAACTGTAGTGCGGAGTTCAACCAATATATGAATGTTCACGAATACCAGGGCAAGGGAATTTTGCGAAGGTTCGGCGTAGCGACGCCGCGCGGCATGCCTTGCTTCACGGTCGCCGAAGCCGATTCGGCGGCACGTCAGCTTGGCGGCAAGGTCTGGGTCGTCAAAGCGCAGATTCACGCCGGCGGCCGCGGCAAAGGCGGCGGCGTCAAGGTCGCCAAGTCTCTGCAGGAAGTCCACGACTTCGCTTCCAAGATCCTAGGGATGAGGTTGGTGACCCATCAGACCGGGCCTGAAGGCCGGGTCGTGCGGCGGTTGCTGGTGGAAGAGGGCGCCGACATCAGCAAGGAACTGTATGTCGGCATGCTGGTCGACCGCTCCACGCAACGCGTCACCTTGATGGCGAGTTCCGAGGGCGGCATGGAGATCGAAGAAGTCGCCGCGCACCATCCGGAAAAAATACACAAGGTAGCCATCGATCCCGACGCCGGCCTGACCGAGCGCCAAGCCGATGAAATCGCAAGAAAGATCGGCGTGCCGGACGCCTCAATCGCCCAGGCGAGAAGCTTCATGCAGGGCCTGTATCGCGCGTTCGTGGAATGCGATGCCTCTCTCGCGGAAATCAATCCGCTGATCATCACGGCAACAGGCGAGGTGCTCGCGCTCGATGCCAAGTTGAATTTCGACTCGAATGCGCTGTTTCGCCATCCGGATATCGTCGCCATGCGTGATCTTGATGAAGAGGATCCCGCCGAGGTTGAGGCCTCTAAGTACGATCTGTCGTACATCTCGCTCGGCGGCAACATCGGCTGCCTGGTCAACGGCGCGGGGCTTGCCATGGCGACGATGGACACCATCAAGCTGTTCGGCGCCGAGCCCGCAAATTTTCTGGATGTCGGCGGGGGTGCCACCGCTCAGAAGGTGACAGAGGCCTTCAAACTGATGCTCAAGAATCCCGCGGTCAAGGGAATTCTGGTCAATATTTTCGGCGGAATCATGCGCTGCGACACGATCGCAGAAGGCGTGATCGCGGCGGCCAAAGAAGTGAAGCTCAGTGTTCCCTTGGTGGTGCGCATGAAAGGCACCAACGAGGAGCTGGGTAGAAAGGCGCTTCAAGCCTCGGGTCTTCCCATTATTTCCGCAGACAACATGGCGGATGCGGCCAAGAAAATTGTCGCTGCCGTCAATGGCAAGCAAGGACGGCCGGCATGAGCATCCTGATTGACAGAAACACCAGGGTGATGACCCAGGGCATTACGGGCAAGACGGGCGCGTTCCATACGCGGCTGTGCCGCGACTACGCCAACGGCAAAGCCTGTTTCGTCGCCGGCGTGAACCCCAATAAGGCGGGCGAGAACTTCGAGGGCATTCCGATCTACGGCACCGTGCTCGATGCCAAGCAGCAAACCGGCGCGACTGTGTCGGTCATCTATGTTCCGCCGCCCTTCGCAGCCAGCGCCATCGATGAGGCCGTTGATGCCGATCTTGATCTGGTCATTTGCATCACGGAAGGCGTGCCGGTGCGCGACATGATCGCGACGCGCAACCGGATGCGCGGGAGAAAGACCCTTCTTGTGGGGCCGAATTGCCCCGGGGTGATTACGCCGGATGAAATTAAAATCGGCATCATGCCTGGACACATTCACAAAAAAGGCCGCATCGGCGTGGTGTCGCGTTCCGGCACGCTCACCTATGAAGCGGTCGGCCAGCTGATGGATTTGGGCCTGGGACAGTCCACATGCGTCGGGATCGGTGGCGATCCGGTGAATGGCCTGAAACACGTCGATGTGATGCGCCTGTTCAACGATGATCCGGAAACCGATGCGGTGATCATGGTGGGCGAAATCGGCGGCGATGATGAGGAAACCTGCGCTCGATGGATCAAGGCGTACATGAAGAAGCCGGTGGTGGGCTTCATTGCGGGCGTTACGGCGCCGCCGGGCAAGCGCATGGGCCATGCGGGTGCCATTATTTCCGGCGGAAAAGGTACGGCGAATGAAAAGCTCGCCGTCATGGAAGAATGCGGCATCAAAGTCACGCGTAATCCGGCGGAAATGGCAACCTTGCTCAAGTCGGTGTTGTAGCGTGACACGCCGGGTCGCTGAACGCCTTGCGCCCGCCATCCCCTAAGGTATTGCTGCGTCGGATGTTTGATGCGGCAATCGCATCCGCGCAGCCTGCCTTGTGTATTCCTCGCCATCTTCCGCAAGCTCCGCGGGGCAGATTGATCGTCATCGGCGCCGGGAAGGCGTCCGCGGCAATGGCGCAGGCAGTGGAACAGAATTGGCACGGGGCCCTGTCCGGGCTTGTGGTCACTCGCTACGGTTATGCGGTGCCGTGCGCCCGGATTGAGATCGTCGAGGCTGCGCATCCTGTGCCGGATGAGGCCGGCATGCACGCGGCGCAACGCATGCTCGAGCTGGTCGGCCACCTCTCGGCGGATGACTTGGTGCTGTGTTTGATCTCGGGCGGCGGTTCGGCGCTTTTGCCATTGCCCGCGCAAGGACTGACGCTGGATCTCAAGCAGAACATCGGCCGGGCGCTGCTGGCATCCGGTGCGACGATCAGCGAGATGAACTGTGTGCGCCGCCATTTATCCGCCATCAAGGGCGGACGGTTGGCGGCCGCGTGCTATCCCGCGCAAGTGCTGACGCTGCTGATCTCGGATGTACCGGGCGATCATCCAGCCGATATTGCTTCGGGTCCAACGGTGGCGGATGCCACCACCTGCGCGGATGCGTTGAGTATCGTGCGCCGCTACGGCATCGAGCTTCCGCAAGCCGCGCTCGGACTGCTCGCGAGCGCACGCGGGGAGTCCGTCAAGCCGGGCGATCAGCGGCTGGCGCGCGCTCGCGCGCTCATCATCGCCACGCCGCAAATGGCCCTGGAGGCTGCCGCGGCCGTGGCTCGCGAGGCGGGAGCCGCAGTGCATATATTGAGCGATGCCATCGAGGGTGAAGCCAGGGACGTGGCCAAGGTATTTGCGGGCATCGCACACCAGGTGGCCGAGCGCAATCAACCCTTCGCCGCGCCGTGCGTCTTGCTGTCGGGCGGCGAAACCACGGTGACCGTGCACGGCAGCGGCCGGGGAGGGCGCAATGTGGAGTATTTGCTCGCCCTTGCCATTGCACTCGAGGGACATGATCGCATTCATGCGCTGGCTGGCGATACTGACGGCATCGACGGGCAGGAAGAAATTGCCGGGGCCTACGTGAGCCCGGATTCGCTCGAACGGGCGCGGGCCCTTGGCCTCAAGCCGAAGGACATGCTCGGCAACAACGACGCGCATAGTTTCTTCAGCGCGGTGAATGATTCCGTCATCACCGGGCCCACGCTAACGAACGTCAATGATTTTCGGGCGATCCTCATCGAATAGCATCGCGGCAGCCCCAAACCTCGCGCGCGCGCTCCGCGACCAGCCGCAATTTAGCCATCCGTCTGCGCCGTTGAGGCTTTGAGTGAAGCAGCCGCTGCGCCGCATGCTTCGCAACTACGAAGCTTCTGGTAGGCTTTCCGCATGGAAACGCCGTTAACGCCCCTCGAGTTCGCGCGCCGCGCGCGCAAGCTGTACGGCCAACGCGAGGCCGTGATCGACGGAAGATTGCGGTTTACTTACGCCCAATTTGGCAAGCGATGCGACCAATGGAGCACCGCACTCGCGAAATTGGGCGTCATCAAGGGTGACCGCGTGGCGACCATTGCGCCCAACACGCATCAGCATCTGGAGCAGTTCTACGCGATACCGCAGCTCGGGGCGGTAATTGTGCCGATCAACTATCGTCTTTCGGCCGAGGATTTCATTTACGTGGCCGAGCATAGCGGCGCCACAGTGCTGTGTGTTCATGCCGACCATCTGGACGCCGTCGACAGCGTTCGCACTCGCATGCCCGGCGTGCGGCATTTTGTGGCTCTGGAGGGCGAGAAGAGCGGCTGGCTGCCGTACGAGTCCCTGCTCGAAGGCAGCGGCGCAACCTGCGAATTTCCCGGCATGGCGGAAACGGATCTGCTGTCCATCAATTACACCAGCGGCACGACAGCGCGGCCAAAGGGCGTAATGATCACGCATAGAAATGCGTGGATAAATTCGGTTGGGACGCTGGCACATTGGCCCCTGACGCCGGCTGACCGGTATTTATGGACTCTGCCGATGTTTCATGCGAACGGCTGGACCTTTGTATGGACCGTGACGGCGGCTGGGGCGGCGCATATCTGCCTGCGTGCAGTCGACGCGGCGGCAGTTTATGAGTACGCACGGCGCGAACGCGTGACGCATCTTTGCGCCGCACCCACCGTGCTCATCGGCATTGCGAACGGCCCGGCTGAGCAGCGCAAGCAGCTGCCTCGTTGCGTTCGCGTGATTACCGCCGGCGCGCCGCCGGCGGCCGCGACCATCGAACGGATGGAATCCGAACTCGGCTGGGATGTGTTGCAGGTTTACGGACTGACCGAAACGGCGCCGTTCATCAGCATATGCGAGCCTTTGCCCGAGCACGCGGCGCTATCCAGCGCCGAGCGCGCAACCATGAAAGCTCGCCAAGGGGTCGAATTGATCACTTCGGGCGAGCTGCGCGTCGTGGACGGCGATCTGCGGGATGTCCCGCGGGACGGCTCGACCATGGGGGAAATCGTCGCCAAAGGAAATGTGGTCATGAGCGGCTACTACAATGATCCGCAGGCGACCGCCAAGGCATTTGCAGGCGGCTGGTTTCATTCCGGCGACGGTGCGGTGGTGCATCCGAACGGCTATATCGAGATCCGCGACCGCTTCAAGGATGTGATCATCAGCGGCGGTGAAAACATTTCTTCAATCGAAGTCGAGGGCGCGTTATTGCGGCATCCCTCGGTGCTCGAAGTCGCGGTAGTCGGCATGCCGCATGAGAAATGGGGCGAATCTCCGCAGGCATTCGTCGTACTGCGCGCGGGAGCGTCCGCGAGTCAGGAAGAGCTGCGTGATTTTGCCCGTACCGCGCTGGCGCATTTCAAAGTTCCGAGCGCGTTTCATTTCGTGAGCGAGCTGCCGAAAACGGCGACGGGAAAGATCCAGAAATTCGTGCTGCGTGGTAGGCGCCCTGCGATAATGCATCAATGATTTGCGCGGAGTCCTGAGCTTTGAGCACAGCCCATTTCACCGACGCTGAACGGAAGATCACAATTATCGGCGTGATGGTGGTCTTCCTGCTCTCTGCCTTGGACCAGACCATTGTGTCGACGGCTATGCCGGTAATCATCAGTCAACTGCACGGCCTTGAGCTGTATGCATGGGTAACCACGGCATATCTGCTGTCCTCGACGGTGATGGTGCCGGTGTGGGGAAAGTTGGGCGACCTGTATGGACGCAAACCCGTGTTGCTAACCGGTATCGGCTTGTTTCTTTTCGGTTCATGGCTGTCGGGACTCGCCGGTGAGTTTGGAAGGCTGCCGCTTTTGGGCGGCGGCATGGTGCAGCTCATTGTGTTCCGCGCCGTCCAAGGGTTGGGCGGAGGCGCGCTGTTCACGACGGCATTTGCCATCGTCGCGGATCTGTTCCCGCCGCGTGAGCGCGGTAAGTTTGCGGGCTTGTTCGGTGGGGTCTTCGGCCTCGCCAGTGCGGTCGGCCCGCTGCTTGGCGGCTACTTCACCGACCATGGAACAGTCTCCATCGCCGGCCACACGATCGAAGGTTGGCGCTGGGTGTTCTACCTCAACCTGCCGTTCGGCTTGATAGCGCTGTTCATGGTCATCGCCAAGATGCCCAAGCTGTCGCACGCCGCCAAGGGGAGCATCGATTATCTCGGCGCGGTGCTGATCGTCGCATCCTGCGTGCCGCTGCTCCTGGCGCTGACCTTCGGCGGCCAAAAATATGCTTGGGGCTCGCCCATCATGATTGGTCTGTTCGCCATGTTCTTGATCTGCGCGGTGCTGTTTGTGATCGTGGAAAAAAGAGTGAAGGATCCGATCATTCACATGGAGCTGTTCGGTAACAAAGTGTTCACCTGGGCAAATACTGCCGGCTTTTTCTCGTCGATGTCGTTTCTCAGCGTCGTGGCGTTTCTGCCCTTGTTCATGCAGCTCGGTCAGGGCGTGCAGGCCACGACCAGCGGGCTGTCGACCCTGCCCCTGATGATCGGCTTGATTGTGGCGGCGACGGTGAGCGGGCGGCTGGTGACGCGCACCGGCCGCTATAAACCATTCATGCTGACCGGAATGATCGTGTTGTTGATTGCAACAATCCTGATGAGTCAGATGACTTACAGCACGAGCAGGTTTGATCTTGGCTGGCGAATGGCGGTTCTCGGCATGGGCTTGGGACCTTTGCAGAGCCTCTACGGGGTCGCCATTCAAAATGCCGTGCCGATGAACCGAATCGGCGTCGTGACCAGCGCCAATCAGTTCTTTCGCCAGATCGGATCAACCGTTGGCGTCGCGATCTTTGGCACGCTCTTGACCAATGACCTCAACTCGAAGCTTGCGGCGTGGGCAGCGTCAAGCGGATTGCCATCGATGAGCCTGTCAGAGTTGCGTGGTCTGGCGGTTAACGCTCAAGTCCACTCGGGCATGATGGATCTTCCCGCGGCGATTCGCGTTCTGATCGCAGATTCGGTGACCCACGTGTTCATGCTGAGCATCATCGTGGTTGTCATCGCGCTCACGGCGACCCTGATGATCCCGGAACTGCCAATGCGCGAACGCCCCAAGGCAGCGCCGAAGGATGCCGTGCCCGCCGATGCGCACCTGTAGGCTCTTGGCGGCGAATGCCTAAGGCCTTGCGGCCATCATGGCCTGGAAGTTCTCGCTGCAAAACTTGGTTTTGGCTTCCTCCGAAATGCCCTGGGCGTGAACTTCACCGCGCGGCGGATGTACTCAGATGCCCGCCTCGCCGGCGCCGCGACGGACGGGTCGGTCTTCTTGAAGATTCTCTGACTGAGGTCGAGGGTGCGCAGATACCCGGGCGCCCAGCTCCTGGCGCGTCTATATTAGACCTAAATTATAATTATAGGCCTGGCAAGTCAAGAATTCGGCGCTTTCTTGCGCTGTTTGAGGATTTTTCGCCTGCCGTATTTGAGCTGTAAAGCGTTGTTGCCGCCGATGATGAAATCGCTCCAAATCTCGGCAGTGCGGTGCGCGGCAATGCCGCTGCTGCGCAGCGCACGCGCCGATAGGATCGGCGCGTTGACGGTCATGGTCGAACACACGCGCGCGACATCGCGAGGGAAGCCATAGACCTCGATGCATCGCTTGGTGAAATAATCGATCATGACACCGCGCTCGTCGCGGTCCTGGCGTTTCGCGAGACCGGCGATCGATCGATCGCTGGCGAGCAATCGCATGATTGGACCGCGTTCATACAGATATTCCATGGAGCGGAGATTGGAGCGGTGAATGACCTCCTCGTAGGGCACGTTTTTTGGCAAAACGCCGAGGCCGCGCCCGCGCAGAAAGCGATACTCCCGCTCCACGAGCGACTTGAATAAGTCTGCAAGACGCGGAAAGTACTTGTAGATGAGGGGCTTGCTGATGCGCGCTTCCGCTGCGACCACCTCGAGCGTGCAGCTGGATAGTCCGCGGCTGACGATGAGCGCCACCGCGCTGTCCATGATTTGCTCGCGTCGCTTCTCCGGCGACATGCGCTGCGCGCGCTTTTTGAAGGGCATGGACTCAAAGTCTCCCCAGATAACTTTTGGGCCAAAAACGCCATTCTACGCCAGTCTTGGGGGCGTATTCGTTTTGCGGCCCGCGGGCTGACGATGAGCATTGGTTCTGCAGCAAGGCTCGCCGCTGCCGCGTGCGCGGAATCACGCGATCGGCTACGATTAAGCGCCAGATCACGTCCCGTCCCGCGCTGACGTATAATTGGCCGGTGCCGATTTACCTTGGGCGGGAAACGTGAAATACAAAATTGGATCGCTCGGGATCTTGGGTCTGGTGGCGAGCGTTGCCTGCGGCAGCGCTGATTCGGCTGATTTCGGCCCGGCCAATCCGTTTTATGCGGCGAGCACGCTGCCCTTCTCTGCGCCGCCATTCGATAAAATCAAGGACGGCGACTATCAGCCCGCCATCGAAGCGGGCATGACGCAACAACGCGCCGAGATCGACAAGATCGCGAACAATCCCGCAGCTCCGACCTTCGAGAACACGCTGGTCGCCATGGAACGTAGCGGCCGCTTGCTGGCGCGCGCTTCGGCGGCATTCAATGGCGTGAGTCAGGCGAACACCAATCCAGTGCTGCAGAAAGCCAAGACGGCATTGGCGCCGCAATTTGCCGCGAACACGGATGCGATTCGATTGAACAAAATGCTGTTCGAGCGCATCGCCGCCATTTACGCCAAACGCGCCTCGCTCAAACTCGACCCCGAATCAGTGCGCCTGGTGGAAAGACAATATGCGGAATTTGTTCATTCCGGCGCCAACTTGTCCGATAAAGACAAGGAACAGCTCAAGGCCTTCAACAAGGAACTGTCGTCGCTCTCGGATGCATTCTCCAAGAAACTGCTCGAAGCGACCAAAGCCGGCGGCTATGAGACCCAGGACAAGGCCGCGTTCGCGGGTCTCAACGATGCGCAGCTGGCTGCAGCAACCCAGGCCGCCAAGGGCCGCGGCGCGAACGGTTATCTGATTGCTCTGCAGAACACCACGCAGCAGCCGGTGCTGGCGTCTTTGAGCGTTCGCGCGACGCGCGAGGCCATTTTCGGCAATTCCTGGAATCGTGCTGAACGCGGCGATGCAAACGATACGCGCGATATTATTGCCCGCATCGCGCAATTGCGTGCGCAACGCGCGCGGCTGCTTGGCTTTGCGAGTCACGCCGCTTGGAAACTCGAGGACCAGATGGTCAAAACCCCGGAAGCGGCCCTGCAATTCATGGACGCGCTGGTACCGGTGGCGACGGCGAAGGCGGCCAGGGAAGCGAAGGACATTCAAGAGGTAATCGATGCGCAGAAGGCGGGCATTACGTTGCAGGCGTGGGACTGGGACTTCTACGCAGACCAGGTCCGCAGGGCCAAGTACGATCTCAATGACGCCGAGATTAAGCCGTATTTTGAAATCAACAATGTGCTGGAAAACGGGGTCTTTTTCGCCGCCAACCAGTTATACGGCATCACGTTCAAGGAACGCAAAGACATTCCGGTGTATGAGCCGGAGGTACGCGTATTTGAAGTCCGCGACGTCGACGGCAAGCCGCTGGCGTTGTTCTACTGCGACTACTTCAAACGGGACAACAAGAACGGCGGCGCCTGGATGTCGGAATTCGTCGGCCAGTCGAAGCTGCTCGGCACCTTGCCCGTCATTTACAACGTCGCAAATCTACCCAAGCCCGCGCCCGGGGAGCCGGCGCTGATCAGCTACTCCGACGTTACAACCATGTTTCACGAGTTCGGTCACGCGCTGCACGGCATGTTTTCCAACACTCGCTATCCGACGCTCTCCGGTACGTCGACCGCACGCGATTTTGTCGAATTTCCGTCGCAGTTCAACGAACACTGGGCGATCTATCCGACCGTGTTCAATCATTTCGCCAAACACTATCAAACCGGTGCGCCGATGCCCGATGCCTTGGCCGCAAAAATCAAAAAAGCGAAGAACTTCGCGGAAGGGTACTCGCTGACCGAAACACTGGCGGCAGCTGAACTGGATATGCAATGGCATGTATTGACGGCTGACGCGCCCTTGCAGGATCCCGATGCGTTCGAAAAGCGGGCCCTTGCCAAGACTCAGTTGAACCTGCCGGCGGTGCCGCCGCGCTACCGATCCAGCTACTTCAGTCACATCTGGGCCAGCGGCTACTCCGCCGGCTACTACGCCTATTTATGGACGCAGATGTTGGATGATGATGCCTATCAGTGGTTCGATGAGCACGGCGGCTTGAGCCGCGCCAATGGCGATCGATTCAGGCGCATGATTCTATCGCGCGGCAATACCGAAGATCTCTCGACGATGTACCTGGGGTGGCGCGGCAAAGCTCCCAGCATCGATGCCATGATGAAGTATCGAGAGCTCGCGCCGCCGCGCTGACGTCTACTGGCCGACGCTTGCGAAGCCTTTACCTTCGGCGACCAGCTTCTCGAGCAGCGGCGATACCTTGAGCCACTTGCCGCCCGTGGCCGTGCTGTATTTCTTGAGTTTTTCCAGCGCCGTTTTCAAACCGACGGCATTTTCCGCCCAGAACATCGGGCCGCCCCGATAGGCGGGGAAGCCATAGCCATACAAGTAGACGATGTCGATGTCGCCGGCGCGGTAGGCCACGCCTTCGCTCAAAACATCGCAGCCCACATTCATCAATGCCAAAAGGCAGCGTTCGACGATCTCTTCATCCGTGAATTTTCGCCGTGCAATGCCGTATTCCTTTGAAACCTTCTCGATGATTTCCGCCACGACAGGCGATGGCCGCGGCGTGCGGTCGCCCGGCGCGTAATCATAGTAACCGGCATGGGTCTTTTGCCCCATCCGTCCGATCTCCACCAGCAGATCTGCCGAGCGCGACACGCGCCCGTCGTATGATGCGGGATCACGATCCTGGCGCGACTTGTATCCCACATCGAGGCCCGCGAGGTCGCTCATTTGCAGAACACCCATGGGCATGCCGAAATTGCGCAGCGCCGCGTCCACCTGCTCCGGCATGGCGCCTTCCAGCACCATCAGCGAGGCCTGGTAGGCGTATCCGCCCAGCATGCGATTACCGATGAAGCCGTCCCGATTGCCGCAGACCACTCCAACTTTGTTGATTCGCTTGGCGATGTCGACGATGGTGACGAGCACGTCTTGCGCAGTCTTGGCGCCGCGGACGATCTCCAGCAAACGCATCACGTTGGCAGGCGAGAAGAAGTGCATGCCGACCACATCGCTGGGCCGCGAGGTCGAGCCGGCGATCTCATCAATGGATAGATAGGAAGTGTTCGAGGCGAGAATTGCGCCCTTCTTGACTGCTTTATCGAGCTTCGCGAACACGTCCTTCTTGATCGCCATGGTCTCGAATACCGCTTCGATGACCAGGTCGGCGTCGCGCAAGTCGTCGTATGAAAGGGTGGGCTTCAACAACCCCATGCGTTGCTCAACCTGCAACTGCGTCAGCCTGCCCTTGGATGCGGTGTTGTCATAGTTTTTACGAATCACGCCCACGCCGCGATCCAAGGCATCCTGCTTCATTTCGAGCAGCGTAACCGGTATGCCGACGTTCAAGAAATTCATCGCGATGCCGCCGCCCATGGTGCCGGCGCCTATGATTGCCACCGACTTGATGTCCCGCTTGGTTAGGTTTTTATCGAGGTTCGGCACGTTGGCTGCCTTGCGTTCGGCGAAAAACACATGTTGCAGAGCCTTCGACTGACTGTTTTGCGCACACTGCAGAAACAATTCGCGCTCGCGTGCCATACCCTTGTCAAAGGCAAGGGTGGCCGCGGCTTCCAGGGCGTCGATGATGCGCTGAGGCGCGAACAAATTTTTCTTCTCCTTGGCAACGCGCTTGCGGGCTTCGTCGAAGAATCCTGGAGGAATCTTGCTGCTGTCGACGTTCAGGTCGCGCACCTTGCGCAGCGGGGCATTCTGGGCGGCCAGACCACGCGCATACTCGAGAGCGCCTTCGAGCAGGTCGCCGTCGATGATCTTGTCGATGACTGCGGCTTTGGCCGCCTGTGGGGCGGGCACCGGACCACCTGAGACGATGATTCCGAGGGCAGCCTCGATGCCGATCAGGCGCGGTAACCGCTGAGTTCCGCCCGCGCCGGGGAGCAGGCCGAGCTTGACTTCAGGCAACCCGACTTTGGCGCCGGCGATGGCGACCCGGTAGTGACAGCCGAGCGCGACTTCCAAGCCGCCGCCGAATGCGGTGCCATGAATGGCCGCGACAATGGGCTTCGCCGAACTCTCCACTGCATTAATGGCGTCGTGCAGACCGGGCGACAGCGGCGGTTTGCCAAACTCAGTAATATCGGCGCCTGCCATGAAGGTACGGCCTTCGCAGGCAAGGACGCCGATCTTTATCTCCGGGTCGCGCGCGAGCTGTGCCACGCCATCGATGAGGGCGGCGCGCACGCCGACACTAATGGCATTGACGGGTGGATTATTGATCCAGATGATTCCGACGTTGCCGCGCTTTTCGAATCTGCCTTGCATGATTTACTCCAATAGAGACCGGAAGCTTATCAAGCCTCCGCGCGGCGTGCCGAATTGAAGGATCATGGCCCTAACGTCCGATCCGCCGGCCGCCATCGACCAAGTGAACCTCACCGGTGGTTTTGCATGCCAGGGCACCCAGGTAATACACGGTCTCGGCCACCTCTTCGGGCAGCACCAGGCTATTGAGCGCCGATGTCGATTCGTAGTTGCGCAGCATCGCCTCAAAGCGCTCCGGCCCCAAGCCGTTTCTGAGCCAGGGAGAATCAACCATTCCGGGGGCGACTACATTCACCCTGATCGTTGGACCCAGTACCCTCGCCAGTACCAAGCTCAGCGCATTCAGGGCGCCCTTGGATGCGATGTACGCAACGCTCGAGCCGCCGCCGACCAACGGGGCAATGGATGATACATTGACAACGGCGGCGTGCGGACTGTTTCGAAGCAGCGGCGCGAATGCGCGGATCATCTGAAAAGGACCAATGACATTGACCGCGTAAATTTCTTGAAAGTCAGCCGCGCTGAGGCCATCGAGATCCTTCAGGTCGACGAATTTCGTCTTTCCCGCGTTGTTCACCAGCGTGTCGCAGCGCCCGAAGTGCGTTTTGACGCGCCTGGCCAGCTCCGTGCATTGTCCATCGTGCGAGACGTCGGCGCGCTCGATCAGCACATCAGCACCGTGTTCGCGGCAAATTGTGCCAATTGTTTCCGCGGGCACGGGGTCCTTCGAGTAGTTCACGCACACATCCCACCCGCGTTGAGCAAATAAAATCGCGCTCGCGGCTCCGATGCCGGACGATGATCCGGTGATGACGCAGACCTTCCTGTTCATAGAGCATCCTTTCGAGCGGAATTAGATAGAGGGGTCCTTTGCGTGCGCAATATTGGCATGCTCTGCGGCGCGGGTACATGGATCCTGTTTGACTGGATGACGCGGCGAGCCGCACACTTGGCGTCCGCGAATCGCCGACGCGAGGCTGCGTCTTAGGGGGAAATCATGAAATCAGCTTTTCGTCCGTTGCTGATCGCAGCAGCGGCTTTCGCCGCACTTGTCATGTTGAGTCTGGCTGACGGTCAGGCGCAGCCAGCGCCAGCTGCGCAACCTAAACCGGCTCAGGCCCGGCCGCGATTCTTGCCGCAGTTGACACCAGAGCAGATTGCCGCATTGCCGAAGTGGACGGAAATGACCATGCCCACCCGCGATGGGGTCAAGCTCGCGGCAAATGTCTTTCTACCGGAGGGCTCCGGACCCTTCCCGGTGGTTCTGTCGCGGACGCCTTATCTCAAAGATGCGCTGGGCGAGCTGGCCGGATATTCGGCCAAGAAATACACGGATGCCGGCTACGTCTTCGTGATGCAGGACGTGCGCGGCAAAGGTCACTCAGAGGGTTTCTACGAGGCGTTCATTCCCGACATGGAGGATGGTTATGACAGCGTGGAGTGGGTCGCCAGACAGCCCTGGTCGAACGGCAAAGTCGGTATGGTGGGCGCCTCCGCATTGGGCATCACGACTAACTTGGCGGCCATGGGAGCGCCACCGCATCTCGTGGCTGCCTACGTGATCGTGGCCCCCTACGATCAGCTGCTCAATACCTTCCCCGGCGGCGTCCTGAAGGACGAGGACACGCTCGGCTGGCTGAAAGGGCAGGGAGAAACTCAGGCGCAGCTCGACCTGGTCCGTGGCGGGGCCACCAACACCGCATTCTGGAACGAGCATGCGATGACGACGCAACGCAAGTTCATTCGCATCCCGATGTACAACCAGGGCGCGTGGTACGACATTTTCAACGATGGCAATGTTGAGAATTTCCGCTGGCTGCAAAACCATGGTTCCAAGGGTGCGCACGGTAATCAGAAACTGTACATGGTGCCGGCCGGACACGGCGGTTTGGGCGGCGACAAAAGCGACGTTGAATACAATCAGCCCGGTGCGCTGGTTCCACCCACGGAGGAGCTGCGTTGGTGGGAATTTTGGCTGAAGGGTATCGACAACGGCATCATGAAAGAACCGCCCGTCACGCTGTTCATGATGGCCTCAGGCCGCAAGGGCCATCCTTCCGCGGCGAGCCACGTATTCAAGTCCCCAAACTGGCCTCCGGTCAGTCATTCGACAGCCTACTACCTGACCGGCGACATGCACCTGTCGACTAAAACACCGACAGCATCGGACGTAAAGCTCAGCTACAAGTTTGATCCGGCGAATCCGGTTAAGACTTACGGCGGATCGAACCTGCTGCAGACCGCGGGGCCGCTCGATCAACGCCCCATTGGACAGCGCCAGGATTATTTGCGATTCGAAACAGCTGTACTCGAGAAGAGCGTCGCGATTGCCGGCCATGTGGACATGACCCTGTGGGCGGCGACCGATGGTCTCGACACGGATTTCATGGTGAAGCTCGTGGATGTCTACCCCGATGGCTACGAGCAGATCATTCTCGACAATCCCATTCGGACGCGGTATCGGCACGGGCGCGATCCCGACGATGTAATGCTGATGACCCCGGGTAAACCTGAGGAGTTGCACATCGATTTGTGGAACACCGCGTTCACCTTCGAAAAAGGGCACAAGATCCAGGTGGCGGTGACCTCCTCGAATTCCACCAAGTTCGAAATCAACCCGAACAGCGGCGAGCCGTTCGGCGTGCCGACGACAACAGCGCCGCGTGTCGCGACGAATACCGTCTACTTCGACAGGCGCCACCCATCGGCAATGATTTTGCCGGTGCTTAGCGCTGCGCCCTAAGCTCGACGACGGCCGGCTCTATGATGCGCGGGTCTATCCGATCCGCGTACAGCAGGGCCACTTCATTCGCGCGGCGGTTGATCACCAGCCGCTGGTTGATGGAACGCTTGTCGGTGATCTCGCCGGCTTCTGCGCAGGGAGGGTCTTTCAAGATCAACAGCCGCGCGATAGTGTCTGCGCTGCCTTGGCGGGCTTGGTTGAACGCGGCGAGCTTTTGCGCGAGGTCCGATCGCAGGCGTGCATCGTCGGGCAGCGCGAGCCAAACCAGGGCGCCTAGCCAGGCATGATCGGGCGCACAAATCACGGCATCGCCCACGAAGGGTTGCAGTGCTTCGACCAAGTCGCGGCGCACTATGCTTGCTTGCACCCAGGTTCCGGAAAGCAGCTTGAAATCCTCGGCGATGCGGCCGGCGAATTCCAGGCCCGCAAGTGGCTGTGCCAGGTCGATCCAACGCACGGCATCGCCGGTTCTAAAATAACCTTCTTCGTCGAAGGCCGCAGCATTCAGCGCATCCGCCCTGTAGTAGCCGCTCATGATGTGAGGGCCCTTGATCCTCAGTTCCATTCGATCGCCGCTGGGCACCAATTTCAGCGCGACGCCGGGTTGCGGCAACCCCAGCAAGCCGGTGCGTACCGTGGTCCAATACACCGCGACTCCGGTGGCAGTAGTTTCGGTCATTCCCCAGCCCGTGCCGAAAGGCAACTGCTCGCCGATTTCCAGTACGGCCACTCTTTGCATGCGCTCCCAGATCGGCTGGGGCAACAAGGCGCCGCCATATCCCAAGGCGCGCATGTTCTTGAAAAACTTTTGCCGCAAATCCGCATCTTTCTCGAGTGCCGCGGCGAGCATGCCAAAGGCTGCAGGCACGCAGCCGAAACTGGTCGGAGAAATCTCTCTTAGGTTTTCGATGGTGGCGTCGAACAGCCCGGGCACCGGCCGGCCGGTATCGATATACAAAGTTCCCGCCAGCGACAGAACGCCGTTGAACTGGGCATTACCACCGAAGGCGTGATGCCAGGGCAGCCAATCGACGATGGTGTTGACGCGTTCCGCATCGAAAGGTTCGCTGACCAGACGCACCATTTGGATGGAGGCAGCAATGTTGCCGTGCGTGTTGATGACGCCCTTGGGGCGGCCCGTTGAGCCGGAGGTCAGTAAAATCTTGGCAATTGTCGCGTCGACAATCTGCGCGCGACGCGCGGCCAGCGCGGCTGCATCGGCCGTTTGCAGCAGTTCGGAGAATTCATTGCCGGCAATCGTCACGGTGCCGGGTGCCCGGGCTTTTACATATTCGAGAGCCGGCGCATACCTGACCGAATCGGCGGCGTACACCAACGCCGGCCGCGTGAGTTCCAAGGCGTAACCCAGGCGGCCGAGATCATGGCCGAAAGAGTAGGTCGGCGACACCGGAACCACGGCAGCGCCCGCCCGCATCGCGCCCAGCATCAGAAGCGCATGCTCAATGCTGTTCTCCGACAAGATCATCACGGGCGCACTCTCCGGCCCAAATCCATTGCGGATGAGCCAGGTCGCGACGGCCGCCGTATCCCGCGCGGCTGCCGCGTAGGTCAAGCGGCGCCACTGTTTGGCGGCGTCGCGTTCCGCCAAGAACGTCGTGGTCGGACGCATCGCCGCGGCCCGAGCCAAATAGTCGATCAGGGAGGGGAGGCCGGGCTCGTAGGGCAGTCCACAGGTCAGATACACAATGTCGTCATCGGCGCGCCGCAATTCGATGCATGGGGCAGGCCGATTCAGCGTGCGCATCGGATATTCGTGCAAGGGTCTGCTCAGCATCTTAAGCCCCCAACGTTGCCATGCGATGAAGTTTCGGCCGAACAGCCGCAGAAGGGAAGCGGCCCCAGTGATGTCGACATTTGCAGCAGTCGCCGCTAGGATCGACCGACGCGAATGGGGGATCACAGATGCAGTGGACCAAAGGCCAAAAAAATGTCGTGGTCGCCGCCTACCTCGGCTGGACGCTCGACGCCTTCGACTTCTTCCTCATGGTGTTCATGTTCAAGGACATCGCGACGACATTCCACGTTGACGTGAAGAGCGTCTCCTACGCCGTATTTTTGACTTTGGCAGCGCGACCCATCGGGGCATTTGCCTTTGGCCGGCTTGCGGACCGATTTGGGAGAAAGCCGGTTCTGATGTGGAATATTTTGGCCTTTTCAATCCTGGAAGCGCTGTCGGGGTTTGCGCCGTCGCTCACGGCTTTTTTGGCGTTGCGGTTTCTATTCGGAATCGCCATGGGGGGCGAGTGGGGGATCGGTTCCGCTCTGACTTTCGAATCCATTCCTGTGCGCTCGCGAGGCGTGGTGTCGGGTCTTTTGCAGGCGGGCTACCCCAGCGGCTATTTCGTCGCCTCCATCGCATCGTTTTTCGTCTACGATCTGTTGGGCTGGCGCTACATGTTCTTGCTGGGAATCGCGCCGGCAATTTTGGTGTTTTTCATCCGCATGGGTGTCGAGGAGTCGCCCGCCTGGATCGAACAGCGCGTCAAGAAACAACCGCACAGCCTGTGGAGGACATTGCGCCGCAAGTGGAAGCTCGCGGTGTATACCGTCGTTTTGATGACGGCCTTCAATTTCTTCAGCCATGGTTCGCAGGACGCGTATCCGAATCTGTTCCTGAAGATTCAGCATGGTTTCGATACCAAAACCCTCTCGCTCATGACCGCAATCGCCAATATCGGCGCCATCTTCGGCGGTATCGGCTTTGGGTTTCTGTCCGAGCGCATTGGCAGGCGTGCCGCGATCATGTTGGCGGCGTTGCTGGCATTGCCCGTGATTCCTTTCTGGGCATTTGGCACCACACCCATTGTCCTCGGAATAGGCGCCTTTCTAATGCAAGTGTCAGTGCAGGGGGCGTGGGGCATCATTCCCGTGCATTTGAACGAGCTGTCTCCTCCCGAGATTCGCGCCACCTTCCCCGGCTTTGTCTATCAATTGGGCAATCTGGTGGCGTCTTATAACCTGCCGATTCAAGTCATGATCGCAGAGGCGCACGGCAACAATTACGGCCTCGCCATGGCCAGCGTCGTCGGTAGCTGCGTCGTTGTCATCGTGCTGCTGGTGGTCCGCGGACCGGAACATCGTGGAATTGCCATGGCCGATGCGCAGCGCGAACCGGCGCCCGCATAGCCTCGGACATCATAAGATTGGCAATCAGCGCCGCGGGCGGTCAAATGTCAACACAGTTACAGTCCACTGAAGCGGCGGCCGGCAGCGATTCGTCTGCATATCCTTCGTCGTTTGCTGCCTGGTACAGCGTTGCAGTGCTGATGCTGATGTATATCTTTTCCTTCATCGATCGAACGACGATTTCTTTGATCGTCGATCCGATGAAGCGCGACCTGCACATCAGCGATACCCAAATCGGCATGCTGAATGGATTGGCATTCGCGTTGCTCTATACTTTTCTCGGTCTGCCGATTGCGCGTCTCTCGGACCGTCACAGCCGGCGGGCCATCATTGCGGGCGGCGTCTTCATCTGGTCGATCATGGCGACCCTGTGCGGGCTGGCGCGCAGCGCGCTGCAACTGTTCATTGCACGCATCGGCGTCGGCGTGGGCGAAGCGGCGTTATCGCCGGCGGCGTATTCGATCATTACCGATAGCTTTCCGCGTTCCAAACTGGGCAGGGCCTTCAGCGTTTACAACATCGGCATCACGATCGGAGCGGGCGTCGCATTTCTGGTCGGCGGCATCGTCGTTGCCGCAGTCTCGCATGCCGGCGCCACCTTTACTTTGCCGCTGTTGGGCGAGGTTCGCGCCTGGCAGATGGTGTTCATCGTGACAGGTGCTCCGGGCATCGTTTTGCCGCTTCTGTTGCTGACGTTTCGCGAGCCCATACGCCGCGGGATATTGCGGACCCCGTCGGCTAAAGCCACGGCCGAGCTGTCCCGGCCGCCCTTACGGGAAGTGCTCGGCTATATTTGGCTGAACCGACAATTCTACTGCCTGCATTTTATCGCGCTCGCCCTGCTGGCGATGTGTGGCTATAGCGTGGCGGCATGGCTTCCCACAGCCATCATTCGCGCCTATGGGGTGAGTTATGGCCAGGTGGGCAAGGTCCTGGGAGTATCGACGATTCTGATGAACTCGACCGGCATGCTGTTGGCGGGCATTTTGTGCGATCGCCTGACACGCAAGGGCCGCAAGGACGCGCCCATCATTGTCGCCTTGATTTCGACCTGCGGCATTGCGGTGTTTAGCTGTTTGCCAACCCTCATGCCCACGGTGACGCTCGTCTGGGTCGCGATATTCGTCTCCGGTCTGACCTTCAACGCCTATAACGGCGTCGGGCCCATGGCCGTCAATCAAGTCACGCCGAACCAATATCGTGCACAGGTCTCGGCGGTGTACCTGTTCGTGGTCAATGCCTTGGGTTTGGGGGTCGGACCGACTCTGGTGCCGCTGCTGAATGACCACTTATTCCACGACCCCGTAAAAATTCGCTTCAGCCTGATTGTCGTGGTGTTCTGCGCGGCGCTGACCGCCGTCGTCCTGTTGTGGAAAGTCAGACCGATTTATCGGCAAAAATTGACCGAAGCGGCTCAATGGCAATAGTTGATAGTATAGTTATATTATATTAGCTCTGATAAGACAAAAGCCGCCGCCGCTTCAAAGCGCACGCCATTCACACGACCCAAGCCCACGACCATGCCGTCGGCCGGCGTTTGTTCGATCAATTTTTCCATCGCATGGCGTGTGCGGCGCGCCGCCACCACCAGACGGCCGTACTCGATGAAGGATCCCGCGTCGAGCAGATCATCGATGTTTTCGCGCGCGGTGCGCTGTTGGGTATTGCGTCGTCGCGCCACCGCGGCAGGGCGGCTGGCATCCACCGTGCCGGGCTGCCGCTCGTTTCATGGACTCCATGATTAACACCGGATCGCCTCGCGCACCGCGTCTCCCACAGCGACCGCGATGTTGACAATAGTTCCCTGCAACGGCGCCGGCACGCCCGTGGTGTCCTCGGGGCCTGCGATTTCGGCAGCCTCAATGAAGCGCGTATGAACCGAGCCTGCGGCAAACGCCGGCGATCGCAGCAGCGCGCGCAGGAATGGAATGTTGGTTGAAACGCGGGCAATGCGGAATTCCGACAAGGCACGCTCAGCCTTGCGGGCCGCAGCACTTCGACGTGCCGCGCGCGCGGAAAGAGTTGCTCAACATACAGATCTCCCGCGCTGCCGCCGCCTAAAGTACTGAAAAAACGCTCCGCCTCTTCAAGCGTTGCAGCGCCGATCGATCCCGGCAGCACGGGTGCGCCGATACGTTTGGCCAAAGCGCGTGCCTGCACTTTATCGCCGAACCAAGTCAGCGCTTCAGGGGAGGTTCCCACGAACACGACCCCGCATTGTTGCAGAGCCGTGCAAAGGCAGAATTCTCGCTCAAGAAGCCGTAGCCCGGGTGAATGGCTTCGCAGCCCGTCTCGAGGGCGAGGCGCAGGATTTGCGCCCGTCCAAATATGCAGCCGGGCCCGAACCGCCCAAGGGCAGAGCTTCGTCGCCCGCGCGCGCGTGCAGGCATGCGTCGTCGCCTTTTGAACATGCTTCTTCGCTAGGTCTCAAGTGCCTGGTTGCGGACGCTCATAAAATTGCGCAATTCGGCCGCCGTCGACCACCAGGTCATGCGAGTTGATGAAGCTGCCTTCATCGCTCGCCAAAAAAACCGCCGCATACGCAATGTCATTCGCCACCCCGGAGCGGGGCAGCGGCGTGGCCTTGGCCAGATTGCGGGTCAATTTCGCCAGCTTTCGGGCGTTGACGCTGCCTACGAGCAGCTTCATGCCGTAATCAAATTGCTCTTCGGTGATCGTCTCGAGTTCGCCGGGAGTTGAAGCCCCGGCGTTGTTGAACAAACAGTCGAGAGTTCCAAAGCGCCCGACAGCCGCGTCAATCACCGCGGCGATTTCGGCTTCGTGCATCACGTCGGCGCGGTGGAAAATCGCATGCCCGCCAAGTTCGAGCGCCAGCGCGGTACCGCGCTCATCGGAGCGGCCGGCAATGACGACGCGCGCTCCCTCGGCCACAAAGCAGCGAGCAGTCGTCTCGCCGATACCGCTGGCCGCGCCCGTAATGACCGCCACTTTCCCGTCCAATCTTCCAGGCATCGCCGCTCTCCCGATCCAACAGCCCGCGAGAGCAGAATATCACCGCCGATCGAGGCGCATCAGGTCCGCATGGCGAGGAAGGCGCTGGTGGATGCAGCGGCGGCGGCCGCAGGCAGCCGCGCGTCGATCCCGCGCCCCGCCTTGTGCAAAGCGGTGTGATGGAATGACTCGATGAGGTTGTCCCACATCATGGTCGCATTTTGCGCGAAGTGCTGAAAGAAATCGCGCATCTCGGTCACGTGCGTGTAGGCAAACCAGCAGACCAGGATCAACACTCCGGTCGAGAGGATCCCGTACCACGCCGCGAACCAATAATAACTGTGCCCGCCGGTGTTCAATGATCGCCGACGAATCAACAGTCCTAACCAAGCCTGCCTCGCACCCGTTCAAATACCGCCTCGCACTCGCGCGCGCAACGATCGAGAAGGGTTTCCATTTCGGCGGTCGCTGCCGCCGCGTAGGCGCGATCCTTGAGCGAGGGTGCATTGATATACACATTGAGCGCAGCGCTGCGCAGTGCGCTGTTGGCGGCCAGCACGCCGACACCGGCGTCGCTGACGACCCCGGCGAAACCTTTTTCAGCAGCACGCCTGGCGAGAGCGACAACCTCGGCGCAGGCGCGCGCGCACGCCAGCGGCGTCTCGGTGGCCGCATGCAAGTTCGATTGGATCGCCTCCGCACGCCGCGACTTTTGCTCGTCGCTGCTCTTCGGCAGTCGATAGGCCGCCATGAGTCCATTGAATGCGGCGATGTCGGCGGCGACCATGGCGGTGAGCCGCGCGCGCAGACGCTCGGACTCGTCACGTACGGCTTTCATATCCGGCTCAACGGCTTCCATGCCCTTTTTGCCGAGAGTGACATTGCACACCATGGAGAGGAGTGCCGCGCCCATGGCGCCCATGATGGCCGCCGCGCTGCCGCCTCCCGGTGTGGGCGCGGCGCTGGCCAATTCGTTCAGAAACGCTTCCATCGAACGCTGGTTAGTCAAGCGCCCACCATGCCCTTGGCGATGCCATAGATTTCCTCGGCGTCGAGCAACAGGTCATTTTGCTCGAACAAGCGCGCGACACAGGCGCGGTGCAGCGCCAGCTTCAACGCGCCAAACCCTAGGGCTCCGAATAGAATTTTGCCGTGGCTTGAGGCGCCGCGATCGCTCAAGCCCACGCCTTCAATGCCGGCCGGCGGCGAGGCATTGGCATCGGCAATCAGCTCGAGCGATGCATTGTCCTGCCAATCCCTTGCCTCCAGCAGCGTTATGCCGGAAGCGCCCGCCGCGAGCGCGATTTGTGCACCCGCAAGCGCCGCACTTCGTTCAGGACCGGTGGGGGCCTCGATGGCTTGCACTTCGATTCCGAAGCGCGCATTGATGGCGTCGCAGGCGGCTTGGACCACGCTAAGCTTGCGGCCCGTGATGGCGACTTGCGCACCTTCGCGGGCCAGCAGCAGCGCGGCACGCTGACCCACCGGACCGGAGCCAGCCAGCACCACGGCGCGCTTGCCGAGCAACGAGCGCCCATGCGTCAGCCACGCAACCGCGGCGGCGGCCGTCGTGTTCGAACCATTGCAATCAAACATCACGGACACGCGAAATTTCGCGAAAAATTTCGCTCGGGTTGCCGCCAGCACCGCCTCGCCTTGCGGCATGTTCGAGCCGCCGATGAAAATCGCGGTATTTTTTTTGTCTTTCGGCGAGCGCGTAAAGATCGCGCCTTCCACCAAGCCGCCCACGTTGGCGCCATTCACGCCACCATACGCCGAAATGTGGTCCGCGCCCCCATCGTAGCCGACCACGTTGTCGAATACAGAAGGGTGAGTGTCCGTGTCGAACTGGTAGAGGAGTTTTTTCATCATTGGCAAGCATTGTATCAAGTCGCCAAGGTCACCAGATGCAGCGGCTTGCCTGACTCCCACGCATCGATATTGTCAACCAGTTGATCGGCGAGAAATTGCATGGCGCCGTCCGATGCCCATGCCACGTGGGGCGTCAAGATGAAATTGGGGCGCCGCACGTCGAGCAGCGGATGGCCATTCCTCGGCGGCTCCACCGTGAGTACGTCAAAGCCGGCGCCGGCGATGAGACCTTTATCCAGCGCCTCGATCAACGCCGCTTCGTCCACCAAGCCGCCGCGCGCGGTATTGATC
Source organism: Steroidobacteraceae bacterium (assembly GCA_039924385.1). Lineage (GTDB taxonomy): Bacteria > Pseudomonadota > Gammaproteobacteria > Steroidobacterales > Steroidobacteraceae > Bog-1198. The sequence continues at coordinate 54,484 of JBDTAV010000122.1, read as the reverse complement.
AGCAGGGCATTGCGTTTCATGTTGCGAAACGCGCTGCTGTCAATCAAGTTGCGAGTCGACGGCAGCAGTGGGCAATGCAGCGATATGACATCGGACTCGGCCAGTATTTGGTCGAATGGCGTGAACTCCACACCCGGCATCTTCGGCGGCGGATGATCGGCAAACAGCACGCGCATGCCGAAAGCGCGCCCGATCGCAGCCGTGCCTTGGCCGATCGCTCCCTCGCCGATAATGCCCAGCGTCGCGCCGTGCAAATCACCGATGTCGTGGGTGAAAAAGCAGAACTGATCCGATTTGTTCCATACGCCCGCTTCGACGTCTTGCCGATAACTGAGCAAGTTGCGCCGCAGGGCGAGAATCATCGCGAAGGTATGTTCGGGAACCGTATGCACGGCATAATTGCGAATGTTGGCCACCGCGATGTCGTGCGCATTGCAGTAGGGGACATCCACCACGTCATAGCCGGTGGCGGCGACGGCGATCAATTTGAGCTGCGGAAGCTGCCTTAATGTCTCGGCGCGCATCGGCACTTTGTTGATGATGGCGATGTCGACGTCCTGCAACTTCGCGACGATTTCCGCAGCGTCGGTTTTTTGGTGCTCTACATATTCGGCGGGGAATGCAAACTTGCGCAGGGTCGCTTTGAGCGACGCCCGGTCAAGAAACACCACCCGCATCGTCAAGGTTTCCGCCAATGGATTTGCGCAGCCGCCACGCCGCTGCCCGGCTCGATCTTTATCCCCAGGTCCAGCATCGCCATTTCTGAGCCGGCGATGGCGCCCAGCAGCATGAGTTCATTGAGATCTCCCACGTGGCCGATGCGGAACAACTTTCCGGCGACCTTTGAGAGGCCGGCGCCGAGCGACAGATTGTAGCGCGTGTAGGCGCGGGCGATGATGGCGGCTGCGTCGATGCCCTCGGGGGCCATCACGGCCGTCACCGTATCCGAATACCACTTGGGCGCAACCGCGCACACTTGCATTTTCCAGCCGCTAAGGACGGCGGCACGCGCGCCGCCGGCGAGGTAGCTGTGACGCCGGAACACGTTTTCCAAGCCTTCTTCCGCGAGCATGGCGAGCGCCTCGCGCAAGGCGCACATCATCTGCAGTGACGGAGTGTAGGGAAAATAACCTGAGGCATTGGATCGAACCATGTCGTCGAAATCGAAATAGCAACGCCGCGACGAAGTGAGCTTGGCGATCTCGAGGGCTTTTTGGCTGACGCAGGTGATGCCCAATCCTGCGGGCAGCATCATTCCCTTTTGCGAGCCGCTGACGCACACATCCACACCCCATTCATCCATGCGAAAGTCGATGCTGGCGAGCGCGCTCACCGAATCCACCATCAGCAGTGCAGGATGTTTGACGCTGTCCATCGCGGCGCGGACGGCGGCGATGTCGCTTCTCACGCCGGTGGCAGTTTCATTCTGGCACACCAGCACTGCCTTGATATTGTGGCTTTTATCCGCTTCCAAAGCGGCCAGGTGTTTGGCCACGGGCGCTCCTTCGCCCCACGGCGTCTCGATCAATTCGACCTCGAATCCGAGCCGGCGCGACATGTCGGCCCATAAATGGCTGAACTGACCGAAGCGCGCGATGAGCACTTTTGCGCCGGGATCGAGGCAATTGGTGAGTGCGGCCTCCCAGCATCCGGTACCGGAAGAGGGGAAAAGAATGGGATGGCCAGAGACCGTTTTGAAAATCGGCTTTAAGCCATCCAAGCAGGCGCGCGTGAGAGCGGGGAAGTCGGGCGAACGATGATCCGCGGAGGCGACCGACATCGCGCGCAAAATGCGATCCGGGACGTTGGTCGGACCGGGGACAAACAAGAAATTTCGGCCTGCCATACTCGATCTCCCGTAATTATGTGTCGATTATGCCGGTATCGGGCGCAATTTGATGTATCGATGTCACCGCGAATAGCGGGTATCCTTGCGCGCCAAACGCGTTCTTGAAAATAGCGCTTTCACGGCATTGTACGCCTGTTTATTGTGATATATGAGATATCAGGAGGGGATGATGCGCATTGTCATCGTGGGTCAAAAGGACTTCGGCAAGGCTGCGATGGAGGGGTTCGCCAAGCGGGGCCATCTGGTCGCCGGTGTATTCTGCGCGCCAGAAAAGCCCGGCGAGCCGCCGGATCCTCTGCGGGTCGCTGCCGAACAACTCAGCATCCCGGTTTTCGCTCTGCCTTCATTGCGGGTTGAGGAGGCGCGGCAGGCGCTGCAAGCGCTCAAGGTCGATCTGGCCGTCTTGGCCTTCGTGCTGCAGTTTGTGCCGCAGGACTTCGCAACGATCCCGCGCCACGGCACGATTCAATTCCATCCGTCCTTGTTGCCGCGCTATCGCGGCCCGAGTTCGATCAATTGGCCCATCATCTTGGGCGATAGCCGCACCGGGCTGTCCATATTCCGGCCGGTGGACGGGCTCGATGAAGGTCCGATCATCCTGCAAAAAGAGACGCCGATCGGTCCCGATGAGACGATCGGCCAAGTCTACTTTGAGAGGCTGTTTCCGATGGGCGTCGAGGCGCTGTTGGAGGCGGCGGAGTTGGTCGTGAACGGCGGCGCGCAAGCCACGGCCCAAGACGAATCTTGCGCGAGTTATGAGGGATGGTGCCGGGACGCGGAAGCGCGTATCAACTGGCACACGCATGTGGATCACACGTACAACTTGATCCGCGGCTGTGATCCGGCGCCGGGCGCCTGGACCCTGTTCAACCAGAAGCGACTGCAGCTGTATGACGCCCGCAAACACCTGGCGCGCACGTTCTCGCAGGTTAAAGGTCGAATCGGTGCAGTCACCGCCATCGAAGCGCAATCACTGAGAATTTCGGCGCAGGGCGGACAGATCGAGGTCTTCAAGCTGAGGATTGATGGCGGCAAAAAAATGTCCGCACCCCAATTCTGCGCCGAGACCGGTTTGGGGCTGGGCACCATCCTGGGCGTTTAGGAGCCTGTTCGAGTATTCGGACAGGCTCCTTGCCTCAAACGGTGAGCACGATCTTGCCGATGTGATTCGAAGATTCCATGAGCCGATGCGCTTCGCTGGCCTCGGCCAGCGGGAACGTCTTGAAAATGACCGGCCGCACTTTACCTGACTCGATCAACGGCCAAACGTTTTGACGCACGCCATCGGCGACCGCTGCCTTCTGAGCGACCGTTCGCGACCGTAAAGTCGAGCCGGTCAGCGTCAGGCGTTTGACCAAAATCATGCCGACGTTGATTTCGGCGCGCGAGCCGCCCAACAGCGAGATGGTGACGACGCGGCCCTCGACCGCCGCGATGTCCAGATTCCGCTGCACATAGCTGCCCGCGACCATATCAAGGGTGATGTCGACGCCGTAGCCTTTGGTCTCTGCGCGGATGACCTCGACAAAATCCTCGGTCTTGTAGTCGATGCCGCGAACGGCGCCCAAGCCCTCGCAGGCCCGCGCTTTCGCTTGAGATCCCGCGGTCGCGAAGACACGCGCACCCCAGGCTTTGGCAAGCTGAATCGCGGTGGTGCCAATGCCGCTCGTGCCGCCGTGAATGAGCACGATATCTCCCGCTTTGCATCGACCCCGCTCGAATAGATTGGTCCACACGGTGAGAAATGTTTCCGGTATCGCCGCAGCCTCCACCATGCTCAAGCCCTTGGGGATAGGCATCAGCAAGGGCGCTGCCGCGACGGCATAGCCCGCGTAGCCTCCGCCCGGCAGCAAGGAAGTCACCTTATCGCCCAACGACACGCCAGATACCTTGGGTCCGAGTGCGACGACTTCTCCGGCGATTTCCATGCCGGGCAAGTCCGATGCCCCAGGCGGCGGCGGGTAGCGGCCTTGGCGCTGCATGACGTCCGGTCTGTTGACGCCCGCGGCCTCGACGCGGATCAGCACTTCATCATCGCCCGGCTTGGGGACCGGCCTCACCGCCGTCTTCAATTGCTCGGGTCCGCCGGGCGCCGCGATCTCAACCACCGTCATTTCACCAGGCAACTTCATTCGATTTCTCCACGCTTCGGCAAACTGAAAGGGGGCGGCCAATCTAGACGCTCCGCAATAATTGGGCAAGATTTCATGGAATTGCGGCAAGATGCGGCAATGTTCATTCGCCAACTTGATTATCTGGTGACGCTTGCGCGCGAAAAACACTTCGCAAAGGCGGCGGAGTCCTGCCATGTGTCGCAGCCCGCGCTGTCCTCGGCCATCCGCAGCTTGGAAAAAGAACTCGGCGTCATGATCGTGCAGCGAGGCCGGCGCTTCATGGGGTTCACGGCGGAGGGAGAGCGGGTCCTGGTGTGGGCGCAACAGACGCTCACGTCGCTGTCGCATATGCGCGCGGATGCCTCGATCGCCAAGTCCAGCATGGCGGGTACGTTGCGCGTCGGCGCAATTCCCACCACCATGACCGTGACGGCATTCATCACCGCGGCGTGCCGCGCGCTGTATCCGAATATTCGCTACGCCATCTCATCGTTGAGCACGGAAGCGATCGCAAGCCAGTTGGACCGGTTCGAACTGGATCTCGGCCTCACCTATTTGGACGAAAAGACCATTGACGGTTTCGAATCGCTGCACCTGTTCGACGAGCGCTACGTTCTGCTATCCGGCCGCAACGCGAAACTCGAGCCCACCGTGACTTGGGAACAGGCCGGGCATTTGCCGCTGTGCCTGCTGACCGGCAAGATGCGCAATCGTCAGGTGATCGATGCGGCCTTTCGCCGCGCGGGTGCGAAGGCGGACGTGATTCTCGAGACCGATTCCATTTTCGCGCTCTACGCTCATGTCAGCGAAGCGGGTTTATTCAGCATCGTGCCGCACAGTCTGCTCAATTTCTTTGATATGGGACGGATCCGCGCCACGCCGGTGCTGCCGTATCTCACGCGTTCCATCGGCTTGATCGCGCGCAATCAACCTGCACTTGCGCCGATCACCGCCGCGGTCTGGGAGATTGCGCGCGGCCTCGAGTTGCAGAAGCGCTTTGATCTCGCGTTGATCTAGAAAAAGAGGTTGTGTGCTCGATACCGTCCTGATTACTCGTAGTTATCGCGCGATCCAGCGAAGCAATTGGACAGTTTCCTCTCTTGATTCCACACTGAAAGTCGCCATTTCTGTGCAAGGCGCTGCCATTTTGAGGTGGTGCCGCGAGAGGATTCTATGGACCAGAAAGTCGATCTCAAACACTGCGAGTTATTCATTGATGGTAAGCCGGTGGCGCCATCGACCGGCGAATACACCATCGATCTTGATCCTGCGACCGAGGAGCCGATTGCCGAGGTTGCGCAAGGCGGAAAGGCGGACGTGGACAGAGCCGTCAGCTCCGCTCGCGCCGCATTGAAGGTTTGGGGCGCGCTGCGCGCCGCCGAACGCGGCCGCATTTTGCAAAGAGCGGCAGCGCTCCTGGAAGAGCATAAAGAGCAACTGATTGAGATCGAGAGTCTCGATGCCGGCAAGCCGCTGGCGGCTGTCCGCCGCCAGGACATGGCCGCGGTCATTGACACCGTGCGTTACTACGCCGGCTGGTGCGACAAGATCACCGGGCAAGTGATACCGGCGCGTCCCGATGCGCTGACTTATACCGTGCGCGAGCCGGTCGGCGTGGTCGCGGCCATCGTGCCGTGGAATTTCCCGCTCATGATCGGCATGTGGAAAATTGCACCCGCCTTGGCGTGCGGCTGCACCGTCGTGGTCAAGCCGGCGGAACTGACGCCGCTGTCGATGCTGCGTGTCGCTGAGATATTTCTGGAGGCCGGTCTGCCGCCGGGAGCATTCAATGTGGTTTGCGGCAAGGGCAGCGTGGTCGGCGAAGCGCTGGTGCAGCATCCTGGCGTCGACAAAGTGACCTTCACGGGTTCGCCCAAAGTCGGCCGCGGGATCATGCAAGGCGCCGCGAGCAATTTCAAAAAAGTGACCTTGGAACTGGGCGGCAAATCCGCCAATTTGATCTTTGCCGATGCGAATCTGGACCGAGCAGTGCGCGCCGCCTCGTCGGGCATCTTTTTCAATGCCGGCCAGGTGTGTTCCGCGGGCTCGCGCGTCTTGGTCGAGCGCCCCATGTATGACGAAGTCGTGCAGCGCCTGGCCGAGCGAGCACGAGCCATCCGGGTCGGCGATCCGACGGATCCGAAAACCACGATGGGTCCGGTGATCTCTGCCGGACAGATGCAGACCGTGCTCAACTACATCGATATCGGCAAGGCGGAAGGCGCGTCGGTCGTCACCGGCGGCTCGCGTCTCGGCGACCAGGGCTATTTTATCGGGCCCACCGTGTTCGCCAATGTAGAGCATGAGATGCGGATTTCCCAGGAAGAAATCTTTGGCCCCGTGCTCGCTGTCATCCCATTTGACGATGAGCAGGACGCGCTGCGCATCGCCAACGGCACGGCCTACAGCTTGGCGGCCGGAGTTTGGAGCGCCGACATCGGACGTGTACATCGCATGGCTGCCGGCCTCAAAGCTGGCACAGTTTGGATCAATACTTATGGATACACCGATGTTCGGCTGCCCTGGGGCGGTTCCGGCGATTCGGGCTTGGGGCGCGCGCATGGCGATGCAGCGATCGAAAATTTCACGCAGCCGAAAGCCGTCTGGCTGGCCCTTGACCAATAAGTAAATAAAATTGGCGCTCGCCGCCGGCGAGCGCCAATGCTCCACCGCCTGAGCGCGCGTGGCCCACCGATCAGGATGTTTGGACTTTCGCCGCTCGCTTTGACAAGCTTTCGCGCGGAGATTCTCTAGAAAAGACCGGGCTAACGGCTTAATCTGCTGTCTGTTACTTGGCGGCCGAGCTCAAGTGCGGCCCCGGAGACCGACCAAGGATCAGAACTCGTCCGCCACCTTGAAGTATGGCGCGAGAGCGCGAAACGGCGCCGCTAAAGCACGCAATGCATTGCGCACGGGCAAGGTGCTCAATGCCAAGGTACTCAACACCAAGGTACTCAACACCAAGGCACTCAATGCGAAGGCACTCAATGCCAGGACACGCAATGGTCTGTCGAAAATTCGTCCCGCCAAGACCGTTGCCAACGGCCATGCGGCTGCCGTTGATCCTTATCAACATGAATTGCTCAATGCGCTGCACGCCATGCAGGCCGGAGGCGTCACCGAGTTATTGGGTTCCGACGATATAGAAATCATGACGGCCGACACGGGCGCGAGCGCGCTGCTGCAGCTCCGCGACAACAGCATCGACTGCGTGGTGCTTGACCTCAAGCTGCCAGACATGTCGGGCTTCGAGGTGTTGGAGCGAATTCGCGACGACGCTTCGGTCGACGATGACGCGCGCAACATCTTCGCCTTGAGCAGCGTGCTCGAGCGACGCGGCATGGAAGTGCTCACGGCCACGCCCGGCAGCGAGGCCATCGCCGTGTTGGGCGCGCGCACCGACGTCGCCATCGTGCTGATGGATATCGGCCATCATCTTCGTGTCCGCGGTCATGCTGGCGCACCTCGACCAACTGCGCGGCTACAAGTTGGGCGGCGTTGACTACGGAATTGCTGCGTGCGGAAGTCCGGGTATTCGTCGATCTCTATCGAAAAACCCGCCAACTCGAGCAATTCAATGCTGATCTCGAGCGGCGCGTGGAGGAGCGCACCGCGGAACTGCGCAAACTCAACGAGGAATTGGAACTTCGAATTGAGGAACGCACCCGCGAGCGCGAACTGGCGCTGGCGCAATTGTTCGAGGCGCAAAAAATGCACACAATCGGCCGCTTGACCGGCGGCGTCGCGCACGACTTCAATAATCTGCTGATGGCCGTGTTGGGCAGCTTGAGTTTATTGGAAAAGAAACTGCCGGAGGATCCGCAGATCCGGCGGCTGCTGCAGAATGCCATCCAGGGCGCGGATCGCGGCAAGGCGTTGACTCAGCGCTTATTGGCATTTTCGCGCAAGCAGGAACTCAAACCGCAGGCGGTGGACTTTGCGCTGCTGGTCAGCTCGAATTGGCGTTGCTCAACGTGGCCTTAAATGCTCGCGACGCGATGCCGGATGGCGGCAGCGTAAAAATCAGCGACAGAGCCCACCGGGTGCCGTCGCCGGACTCCAACAGCCGGCTCGGCAATGCCAACGTTCGCGCTCTCAGCGCTGACCGTCCGTCCCTGCCGCCGGGCGAATACATCCGTATCACCGTCGTCGATACCGGCGTCGGCATGGATCACGTGACGCTCTCCAAAGCGACGGAGCCATTCTTTACCACCAAGGGCCCCGGCAAAGAGACGGGACTCGGCTTGTCCATGGTGCAGGGCTTGGCCGCGCAGTCAGGCGGTCTGCTGCGTATTCATAGTGAGCCCAACGCGGGCACAGTGGTCGAATTGTGGCTGCCGAGAGCCAACACGGCCGCCGCTGCGCATGTGCGCGCGCCCGAATCGACCGCCTCGTGCCGGGCAACCACCGAGCCCTGCACGGTGCTCATCGTCGATGACGACACGCTGGTCATGACCGGCACGGCCGCAATGATTTTGGATCTTGGCCACACGGCAATCGAGGTGCACTCGGGCGCGGAAGCACTTGAACTGTTGGGCTCGGGCGTCAAGGTGGATGTCGTGTTGACCGACCATGCGATGCCGGCGATGACGGGATTGCAGCTCGCCGAATCCATTCACAGCAGATTTCCCGGTTTGCCGATCATCCTGGCGACTGGTTACGCGGAATTGCCCGTCGATCCGGCCACCTTAGGGCTGCAACGGCTGGCGAAGCCGTGCACGCAGCGCGAGATCGCCGCGGCCATTCATAACGCAGTGCGGAGCGGGCCCGTCGAGAACCGGGTGGCTTTGTCGGGATCGGGCCCTTAAGCTTTGCGGGATGAAGTTTTGCATTTTTGGTGCGGGCGCAATCGGCGGCTACCTGGCAGTGGAACTGGCGCTCTCCGGTCAAGAAGTGTGCGTCGTCGCGCGCGGCGCACATCTTGAGGCCATTCGACAACGCGGACTGACGCTCAAAATCCGCGGCGCGGAGAAAGTGGCCAAAGTGGCAGCCCATTCCGATGCCGGTGCGTTCGGCCGCCAGGACGTCGTGATCTGCGCACTCAAGGCGCATCAGGCCTTCGAAAGTGCGGCAGCCCTTGCGCCGCTGCTCGGACCCGACACCCGGGTGGTGACCGCGATGAACGGCATACCGTGGTGGTACTTCTATAAGAGCGGCGGACCCTTTGAGGGCCGGCATCTGCAGTCTGTCGATCCGGACGGGCGCCAATGGAACATCATTGGCCCGCAGCGTGCCATCGGCTGCGTAGTCGAGCCCGCGTGCGAAGTCATCGCTCCCGGCGTCATTGCACACCACCAGTTCAACCGCTTCATCATTGGCGAGCCCGACGGCAGCAACTCGGCGCGAGTGTGGGAACTGAGCAAAGTGCTGACGGCGGCAAGCTTTGATGCACCAGTACGCGGCAACATTCGCTGGAATATTTGGTTAAAGCTCTGGGGAAATGTCTGCTTCAATCCCATCAGTGCGCTTACCGGCGCAACCTTGGGGACCATGAGCGGCGATCCGGATCTGCGGGCTCTGTGCAAGGTCATGATGCAGGAAACCCAGGCGGTCAACGAGGCGCTCGATGTACATATTCCGGCTGATATGATGGATCGGCGGCTTGCAGGCGCCGCATTGGCGACCGATCATAAGATGTCGATGCTGCAGGATTTGGAACGGGGCCGGAGTCTGGAAATAGACGCGCTGGTCAGCGTGGTGCAGGAACTCGGCCGGCTCACCTCGGTGCGGACGCCGCTCATCGATGCCGTACTGGCCCTGATCAAGGAACGAGCCCGTGGTGCTGGACTTTACAGCGAACTCACAACGCTTTAGCTTCAGGGTAGTATCGCGCACATGAAAACGGCCTACATCACCCATGCGGATTGCCTGCGCCACGAGATGGGAGCCGGGCATCCGGAATGCCCCGATCGGTTGAACGCGGTCAACGCGGAGATGCGCTCATCCGGAATGCTGGATGAATTGCGCGTGCTCGAAGCGCCGCTGGCCCGCGCTGAGGATTTGAAGCGGGTGCATCGAGCGGGCTACGTGGATGCCATCTTTGAGAACGCTCCCACCGAAGGTTACGTGCAGCTGGATCCTGACACGGCGATGAATCCGTACAGTCTGGCCGCCGCGCAACGCGCCGCCGGCGCCGGTGTGCTGGCGGTGGATGAACTGATGGCCGGGAACTCGGAAAACGCATTCTGCGCCGTGCGTCCTTGCGGCCATCACGCCACCCAGGTCCGCTCGATGGGCTTCTGCATTTTCAACAACATCGGCGTGGCCGCGGCCTATGCGTTGGAAAAAAAAGGCCTCGAGCGCGTAGCGATCGTTGATTTCGATGTGCATCACGGCAACGGCACCGAGGACATGTTCAGCCCGCCGCACTGGCACAAGCGCGTTTTGATGGCGAGTTTTTTTCAGCACCCGTTTTACCCCTACAGCGGTACCGCCAATCCCGCGCCGAACATGATCAATATTCCCCTGGCCGCCGGCAGCGGCGGGGCGGCAGCGAAGAAAGCCGTGGAAGGGCATTGGCTGCCGGCGCTCGAGAGCTTCAAACCGCAGATGATTTTCATTTCCGCCGGATTCGACGCGCATAAGGAAGATCTGTTGGGCGGCATGGCGCTCATTGAAGCCGACTATGCATGGATGACGCGTGAATTGAAGCAGGTGGCCGCGCGGCATTCGCAGGGACGCATCGTCTCCATGCTGGAGGGCGGCTACAATTTGTCGGCACTGGGCCGCAGCGCCGTCGCCCACGTCAGGGCTCTGTCGGAAACCCTGCCGGCTCAGGACTCGGCCGCCTAGGAATAAAGTCTGCCGACGCTCTCGGCCACGCACACCGGCTTGGTCTGCCCCTCGCGTTCAACGCTCACTTCGGTGATCAGCTGTACACCGCCTTCAATGGGTTCGAATGCCAGCAGCTTGAAATGTGCCCGCAGGCGGCTATTGACGGGAACCGGCGCCGGAAAACGCACGCGATTCAGGCCGTAATTCACCGACATGCGCGCACCGTTGACCTTGTGCGAACTGCGAATGAAAAGAGGCAGTAGGCTCAAGGTCAGAAAGCCATGCGCCACCGTGGAGCCGAACATGCCCGCCGCGGCGCGCACCGGGTCGACGTGAATCCATTGATCATCGCCCGTGACCGCCGCAAATTGATCGATTCGGGTTTGGTCGACCGTTACCCAGTCGCTGACCCCGATCGGGGAGCCGAGCAGGGCCTTCAGTTCTGCTACATTTTGATAGGTTTTCACAAGGTACCTCGCGCCAGCGCACGATGATCGCACACCCCGGCGCCGGCGCCCTGGAAAAGCGGCTTTTCGGCCTTATTTATATGCGCAACGAGAAATGTTAAAGGACATTTGTGAATAAAGCTGTGCTGGGTGTTTATCCGGGTCCGAAGGCTCATTGGGTGGGTGACGGCTTCCCGGTGCGAAGCCTGTTTAGCTACGACCAATTGGGACGGCATATCAGTCCGTTTCTTCTGCTCGACTACGCCGCGCCGACCGTATTTTCACCTACAGCGCGCCCGCGCGGGGTGGGCGAGCATCCGCATCGCGGCTTCGAGACCGTGACCATCGTCTTTCAGGGCGAAGTGGCGCATCGAGATTCCGTGGGCAACAGCGGCGTCATCGGTCCGGGGGACGTGCAGTGGATGACGGCGGCCGCGGGGATCCTGCACGATGAGTTTCACTCGCCCGCATTCATGCGGCGCGGCGGCCCGCTGGAAATGGCCCAGCTTTGGGTCAACCTGCCCGCCAAGCATAAAATGGCGCCGCCCCGATACCAAGGTATTCTCAGCACGCAGATACCGCAGGTGGCACTGGCCGAGGGCGCCGGCACGCTGCGTGTCATTGCGGGCAGTTATTCCGGGCAGCACGGACCCGCGGCCACTTTCAGCGAACTCAACGTTTGGGACGTGCGGCTGCAATCGGGAAAAGAAATTTCGCTGTCATTACCCCAAGACCATGGCGCTGCGATTGCGGTGCTGCGCGGCGCCGTCACGGCGAACGCATCGCGCCAGGCTCAGGATGCTGAACTCGTGCTCATGGAGCGTAGCGGCACCGAGATCCGCATCAGCGCAGCCGCCGACAGCGCCATCCTGGTTTTGAGCGGCGTCCCCATTGACGAACCCATCGCAGGGTACGGACCATTCGTCATGAACACCCGGCAAGAGATCGAAACGGCGATGAATGATTTTCGGCTCGGCAAATTTGGCCAGATGCCGCCGCTCGTCATCGGAGCTGATCTGGCCGCCGCCGCGACATAAGCGGCTTTGGCATGGGTGTTGAGCCGATCGGCGGGTGAGCGGCGAGCGCTACAGCTCGTCTGCCCAAGGGGAGGCCGGACACCGAGCAATTTGACGTATAGGGGCAAGTATTTTGGTGCGTAGGAACCGCGGTGCTATGCTGCTTGTCTGGTGATTTCGGCGGTTTTTCGGGGCAGACGATCGACGACGACATAACGACGTTGCAGCGTTGAGGCGGGCACTTGAAAGAGAAAATACGGGTTTCTTTTCCGCGATCCCTGGTTCGTATGCATTGGCTTGCGGCATCAATTGTAGCCGCCGCGCTGTCCGGTTGGCCGGTTTGGACCGGAGCTACCGCCCCTGAAGTGTCTCCGCCCACGGCCCCCGTTGCCGATCCAATCGATGAGCTGACGGAAGTCATGGTCGAAGCGCGCGAGCCGCGCTACGTATCGCCCACGCGCCGGGATCAGATTGGCCGCATTTGGGCGCCGGTGATGATCAATGGACGGGGACCCTTCCGGCTGGTGCTCGATACGGGTGCAAGCCACAGCGCGATTACCGCCCTGGTGGCCTTGGCGCTCGGGATCCCGACGGATCGATCGCCGCCGGTTATCCTGCGCGGCGTGACAGGATTTGCCACCGTGCCGACCATTCGAGTGGACACCTTGAGCGTGGGCGATATAGCGGTTGACCAGGCGATTCTTCCGATTGTTCCCGACGCACTCGGCGGCGCGGAAGGCGTGCTCGGTTCTGAAGGGCTGCTCGGCAAGCGAATCTTTATCGATTTTCGCCATGATCGGATCAACATCGCCTATTCGAAGAATGAGCGTTCGGGTCCCGGGTTTATCAGCGTGCCGTTCCACTCGCTGCGCGGAACACTGGTGGTTGTGGATGCCTTTGTCGGCCAGGTGCGCTGCAAGGCCATCATCGACACGGGCGGTCAGGTGACGATTGCGAATCTTGCATTGAAGGAAGCGCTCGCGCGCGTGGGCGCCGCGCCGCGCTCCAAAATCGATACGATCATCGGCGCCACCAAGGACGTACAAAGGGGCGAGCTGATGGACACGCCGGCCATTGGCCTCGGGTCCATCACCATTCATGATCCGGGCGTGACTTTTGGCGATCTTTATATTTTCAAGCAATGGCGGCTGACGAGCGAGCCGGCGATTCTGATCGGCATGGATACGTTGGGCCTTCTCGACACGCTCATCATTGACTATCGCCGCCACGAGTTGCAGCTGCGCATGTTGAACGCCGGCTAGCAAAAAGGTCTAAAGCATGATCAATAAACCAGTCGTTGGCGTCGCCGCCTTGGTATTCGTCCTTGCAGCCGTCGGGGTCTATTACCTGCGCAGCCGCAATCAGCCACTGCCCGTTGCATCGAGCGCGCCGGCTGCCGTCGCGCCCTCGAGCACCGAGCCGGGCATTGCTCATCCCCTGCCGGCAGGCACCGGCAATGCGGCTGCAGCGGCGCCGTTGCCGGAATTGGTCGACAGCGATGCGCCCTTGCGCGAGGCGCTTGGGCAAATCAGCAGCGCAGATGCCGTCAAAGATTTTCTCGTGCCGCAGGATCTTGTTCGCAAGATCGTCGTAACCATCGATAACCTGCCGCGGCAAAAGGTTGCGGTGGACAAGCGGCCCGCCAATCCAGCGGCGGGTTCATTCGTCGCCAATGGCGATGAATTGCATGCCACACTCGATCAGCGCAATTTCGATCGCTACAAGCCGATGGTCGCAGTCGTCAGCAAACTCGACGCGAAGCAATTGGCTGCGCTGTATGTTCACTACTACCCGCTGTTTCAGGAGTCTTACCAGAACTTGGGGTATCCCAATGGTTATTTCAACGACAGATTGGTGGAAGTGATCGACAACCTGCTGGCGACACCGGAACCCAAAGGGCCGATCGAGCTCGTGCGGCCCAATGTCATGTATACGTACGCCGATCCTGCTCTTGAGGGTCGCACGGCCGGGCAGAAATTGCTGATTCGCATGGGACCGGAGAATGCCAAGGCGATCAAGGCCAAGCTGACCGAGCTGCGGGCGGTGATCACGGCGGGGCAGCTCAAGCATTAGCGACCGATTGCTTGACCGGTTGATGTTGCGACCAACGATTTCATAAAAAAAACAGGGGACAACGCAATGGCTACCACGTCCGCAGATGCCGGGCTGCCGAAGAGCACGGCACCGGCGCCGGCGCAGAGCAATTGGCTTGTCATCGGTGCATCATCCTTGGGCACCGTATTCGAGTGGTACGATTTTTATCTCTACGGCCTGGTCGCGAGCATTATCAGCGCGCAATTTTTCTCGGGCGTCAACGAGGTCACCGGATTCATCTTCGCGTTGGCCGCTTTTGCGGCCGGCTTTGCCGTGCGTCCGTTCGGCGCGTTGGTGTTTGGGCGGCTCGGCGACATGGTCGGACGCAAGCACACTTTCCTCATCACCATGGGGATCATGGGCGCCTCGACGTTTGCGGTTGGATTGTTGCCGAGCTACGCGACTGCCGGCGTGCTGGCACCCATTCTGCTGCTGGCATTGCGCCTTTTACAGGGCCTGGCCCTCGGCGGCGAGTACGGCGGCGCGGCGATCTATGTTGCAGAGAACTCGCCGCACGGAAAACGCGGCCTGTTCACCAGCTTCATTCAAACAACGGCGACCGTGGGACTGTTCGCCGCGTTGATTGTCGTCATTGTGACCCGCACCAGCATGGGTGAGGATGCGTTCAAGGCGTGGGGATGGCGCATACCGTTCCTGATCTCGATCATTCTGCTCGGCGTTTCGCTTTGGATACGTATGCAGCTGGCTGAGAGTCCGGTGTTCCTCAAGATGAAGAACCAGGGAACGACCTCGAAGGCGCCGCTCTCCGAGGCATTCGGCCGCTGGCCCAATTTGAAAATCGTGCTCATCAGCTTGTTTGGCGCGGTCATGGGACAGGCGGTGGTCTGGTACACCGGCCAGTTCTACGCGTTGTTCTTCCTGGAACGCACACTGAAGGTCGACGGCGCAACGACGAATATTCTGATTGCAATCGCGCTGGTGCTGGCCACGCCGTGTTTCATCCTGTTTGGCTGGCTCTCGGACAAGATCGGCAGAAAGCCGATCATCATGGCGGGCTGCCTGCTTGCGATGCTGACCTATATGCCGCTGTTCGGTGCGCTTACCCACTATGCCAATCCGGCGCTATATGCGGCCCAATCGGCCGCGCCGGTCACGGTCGTCGCAGATCCGAAGGGATGCTCCTTCCAGTTCGATCCGGTTGGGAAGAATCCCTTCGATTCAACTTCCTGCGATATTGCAAAGAGGTTTCTTGCCAACGCCAGCGTGAGTTATAAGAGCGAAGATGCCCCGGCAGGAACCGTGGCCAAGATTCGCAGCGGCAGCGCCACTTTTGATGCGCCTGATCCGAAAGTGGTCAAAGGTGCGGATCGCAAGGCGGCCATCGCGGCGTTCCAAAAGAAGGTCAAGGGGGCGCTGTCGGCCGCGGGCTATCCTGATAAGGCGGATCCGGCCGCCGTCAATAAACCGATGGTGGTGCTGATCCTGTTCATCCTGGTGCTGTACGTCACCATGGTGTATGGACCGATCGCAGCAATGCTGGTCGAATTGTTCCCGGCGCGCATTCGCTACAGCGCCATGTCGTTGCCTTATCACATCGGCAATGGCTGGTTTGGCGGCTTCCTGCCCACGACTGCTTTCGCCATGGTGGCCGCGACCGGCGATATTTATTACGGGCTTTGGTACCCCATTGTGGTGGCCGGCATCACATTGGTCCTAGGGCTGCTGTTCTTGCCTGAGACTTTCAAGCGGTCCATCGATGCTTAGCCGTCGTCCAGGCTTAAGTTGGCTAAAGACGCCGTCGCAGATCTGCGACGGCGTATTGGTCTCCGTTACATTCCCTTCACAGTACTAGCCGATCGGTGAATTGTGACGTTATGCGTTCTGTAAACAGCGTACTTTTGCGTACGCTCATGCATAACCATCAAAATGGCGGGTGACTATGTCTATCATTAGCAAATACTCATTGAATTCGAGGCTACCGCTGGCCTGTGCCGCAGTTGTTGTGTCCGCGGCGACACTGCTGGGAGGCTGCGTGGTGCGCACGGTAGTGGCGGCACCGCCGCCGCCGCGCGTATACGAACGGCCCGCACCGCCGCCGCCACTACCGGCCTATTCCGAACCGGCCGTCGACGTCGAAGTCACGGCGCAGGAAGCACCGCCTGCGCTGCCCGACTATGAGCAGCCGCCGTGCCCCGAGGATGGCTACATGTGGACACCGGGATACTGGGCCTGGGGCGGTGGGGGCGGGTATTACTGGGTGCCGGGAACCTGGGTGCAGCCGCCGCGAGTCGGCGTGTTGTGGACGCCGGGATACTGGGGCTTCGTCGGCGGGGTCTACAGATTCCACGTCGGCTATTGGGGTCCCCACGTCGGCTACTACGGCGGCGTGAATTACGGCTTCGGCTATGTCGGCGTCGGTTTTGGCGGCGGCCGCTGGGTCGGCAATTCATTTGCCTACAATCGAACCGTGATGAACGTGAATGTCACCAACATTCACAACACGTACAACGAAACAGTCATCAATCGCGTCTCGGTCACCAAGGTGAGCTACAACGGTGGGCCCCACGGCACGACCGCGGTACCCACGGCACAAGAGCGAGCTTGGGGCTCAGAGCCCCACGTGCCGCCGACTGCCATGCAACACCAGCACGTGCAAGAGGCTTTCCGGAATCCGGCGTTGAGCGCCAGAACCAACGGCGGTCATCCGGCGATTGCAGCAACCCCGCGGCCGGCGGCGTTCAATGCGCCGGGAGTCGTGGGGGCTCACGGCGCGAACACGCCGCCGAGCGGCACGCAACGCGGCGCACAGCCGGGTCGGTTTGGGCAGCAGAACGGTACGCAACGCGGCGCACAGCCGGGTCAACCCGGACAACCGAACAACTTGGTGCGAACGCCGGGCCAGCCGACCGGTGCAGTTCATACGCAGGGACAGCCAGGGCAGCCTGGAGGCGTAAAACCTGCGCCCAAGAAGCCGAAGGTCGAGCATCCCAAGCCCGAGGAGAAGCGGGGCGAGCACGAGAAATAGTCGACGCGCTTTTCTGCGACAAAAGCGGCCGGGTTTCGACTCGGCCGCTTTTGTTTGAGCGCTGCGATTATTTGACGGGCGCCGATACCACCGGCAAATCCACAAAGCTCGCGCCGGATGCACCATCAAATATCTTGATCGTGGCTTTCTTGTAGTCGCCGGGCTTGGCGAAAAAGATGTTGTCTACATAAGTCTGCGGGTTTCGGTCATATAGCGGAAACCAGCTCGATTGCACCTGCACCATGATGCGGTGTCCCGGCAGGAATACGTGATTCACAGTCGGCAGGCAAAGCGGAAAACCTGCTTTTGGTCCGCAGGAATCGGCTTGGGGTTGCTGAAGGAATCGCGGTAGCGGCCGCGCAGGATATCGGCTGAAACCATCAATTCGTATCCGCCCATTATCGGCTCGCGCCCAACCTGGTCGGGGTAGACGTCGATCAACTTCACCACAAAGTCGCCGTCGCTGCCGCTGGTGGAAGCGATGAGATTGGCAACGGGCTCGCCGCTGATTTTCAACGGTTCGGTCAGCACGGACGTGGAAAAACTCAAGACGTCGGTCCGCGAGGCGACATCGCGCTGATCGCTCACCAGCCAGGTCTGCCAGCTCTTTGCACCTTCCTCGCCGCCGATATGGACGGGACGCGGAATGAAAGGTACCGGCTTTGCCGGGTCCGATACATAAGAATCAAAATCGGCCGCCGACGCGGCGCGCGAACTCGCCTCGAGGACGGTGCCCAAGCGTAGATTGCCGCCGCTTTGCAAATAAAGTTTTTGCGTGGCGATGCTGCAGCCGGAACTGCAGCCGCTGGGCCAGGTAGACAGCTGCTCCCAGCGGTTCGTGCCGGTCTCGAATGCAGTGACGTGCGCAAGGTTGAGCGGGGGCGCGTCGTCCTTCAAATAATGATCAAAGAACGGCCGCAGCAGATGCTTGCGGAAGTATTCGGCGGTATCGCTGTCGAAGCGGATTGGTCCAATGGCGCTGCCGTCGAGCCGCTGCTGGTGATGAAACCACGGGCCTATGACCAGGTAAATGTTCGACGTATCGGTTTGTTGTGCTTTGAGGACCTTGTACAGCGCGATATTGCCGTAGATGTCTTCCTGGTCCCACAGGCTATGGACGAGCATGGTCGGAACGGTGACGTGCTGTTTGGCCGGGATCTTGTCCATGGCCTGGTCCTGCCAGAATTCATCGTAGGCCGGGTGGCTCATGAGCTTGGCCGCGAATCCGACTTGTTCAAGGCCATGACGCCGCGCCATCTCGCCGGCCGACCCTACGCTCAGCCAGGTATCGTAATCGTCGTAGTGATCTGTCCACCAGGGGATATCGCTGCCGGGGGTGGCTTCCTGATCGTGCGTGTACGTCAAGCTGTCTTGCCGAAACGCGCCCTTGTGAAACCAATCATCTCCCATCCAGCCATCGACCATGGCATTGATCGGAATGGCCGCGCGCAGCGCCGGGTGCGGGTGCACCAGCGCCATCAGCGAAGTGAAGCCATCGTATGAAATGCCGAGAATGCCGACCTTGCCGTTGGTCTCCGGAATATTCTTGATCAGCCAGTCGATCGTGTCGTACGTGTCGGTCGAATGATCGACCACGGTGGGATTTAAAGGGCCATGCAAAGGCCGGGTCATGACATAGTCGCCTTCCGAACCATGTTTGCCGCGCACATCCTACATTACGCGGATGTAGCCGCCGTTGAGTACCGCGTCGTCCGCGACGTCGTTGCTGTCGAGCAGCGCATCTAAGTGCGCGCTCACATCCTTGGCAATGCGAGAGGTTGCGCCATAGGGCGTGCGGCTCAGGAGGATCGGAGCTCGGTGCGCGCCGCGCGGAATGAGGATGACGGTCTTCAGCTTGACGCCGTCGCGCATCGGAATCATTTCCTCACGCTTGGTGTAATCGAACGTTTCCACGCGCGGCACGAAGCTCGCCGGTATCTCGCTGGGCAGCGTTTGTTGCGCCACGACGGGTGCGGCGAACGCGGCCAACGCAGTCAGCAGCGCGCTGGTGCCGCAGGATATGAGTCGTCCGGCTGCGAGCCGGCTGAATGATGACATCGGTGAACTCCCCATAAGGGCGTGATTTTTGGAACGCGAATAGTGCGGCATCAAACCGCCGTGCGCAACGAAGGGCAAGAAGATCAGAAGCGGTTGCGGCTTGCAGTTAGTGGGCCAACGATTAGCGCTCTACTGGTTGTGCCGGAGCGGCTGCCGGCCGGCCGTTCAGCAGGGAGTGGCGTTCTTGCGGTGAGGATGGGTAGGAGGCATGATCAGACGCGTAGCACGCTCGAGGGCTGGACAGGAGAGCAGACCAATGAATTCCTTGTCGTTCACCGTATCCGACGGAGTCGCCACCCTGACGTTGCAGCGTTCGGCATGCAGCAACGCAATCGATATCACCGTCATTCGCGCGATTCATCTTGCACTCGATCAAATCCAAAAAGGCGAGGGCGGCGCAAAGGCCGTGGTTATCACCGGCAGCAACGACGTTTTTTGCAGCGGACTCGACCTTCACTCCATCGACCTGAAATCGGCAGAGGCCCGCCAGCGCGCGCATTTTGAAATGCGCCGCTTCATGGATCCGCTGATTCTGCGTCTGAGCGGATTTAGATTTCCCATTGTCGCGGCGATCAATGGCGCGGCGGTGGGGGCCGGCATGAGCCTCGCGCTCGCCAGCGACATCATTATTGCCGCTGACAATGCCTATTTTCTGCCATCGTTCGCGCGCCTGGGCTTGGTGCCTGATGCGGGCATCACCTTTCACCTGGCGCGCCGCATCGGCGCAGGCCGTTCCCTGTCTTCGTTGATGCTCGCGGAAAGAATCGATGCCAGGACCGCGCTTGAATGGGGCTTGGTCTATTCGGTGGTACCCGCCGCTGAACTTCTCGCGCGCGCGCAAGCCGTGGCCCACCGGCTTGCCATCGGACCCTGCGCGGTTCTCGGGCAGATTCGCACCCTGCATGCCTCTACATTCGACAATTCCCTACAGGAACAATTGCGTGCCGAACGCAGCGCGCAGGAGATGTCCCTCGAAAACCAGGATTGCGTTGAAGGTGTGCGCGCGTTTTTCGAGAAGCGCGAGCCTAATTTTTCCGAACACTAGGGGTTGGGCTGCCAGGCGTAGCAGCGCCGCCGGGTTTCGCCGTAATCGCCATGCGGATCGCGGCCAGCGGCGCACGATCATCGAAGGGCTGCGTCAGCGGGTCAGTTGGCACTCCCAGCAAAGTCCATAGCAGCTCGAGGTTGGGCGTTTGCGGCGTTGCCCTGATTTGCTGGTAGAGACCGTACATCGCATGCGTTCCGGTCGCCGCGTCGCCGATACGAAGCACATCCCCGATATTGCTCTCGAAGCCATAGCCGCCGGTCGCGTTCAGGATTGCCCGCAAGGCTGTTTGCAGCCCGACGCGATTGGCGGTTTGCTCGCGTATGGCAATGTCTGCTTGCAAGCAGTAAAGGGCGCCGCCCCAA
The DNA here is from genome assembly GCA_039924385.1 of Steroidobacteraceae bacterium. Taxonomy (GTDB): domain Bacteria; phylum Pseudomonadota; class Gammaproteobacteria; order Steroidobacterales; family Steroidobacteraceae; genus Bog-1198. The sequence continues at coordinate 33,737 of JBDTAV010000122.1, read as the reverse complement.
TAGGTACGCCCCCATGAAGGGGTTTGATCCATTCCGCCTTCGCCGGTGTGCGGCAGTCCCCTGGGCATGGAAGCTCGATCCTCCGCCCAGACATCGGCGATTGCCCGGTTGCCATCCTGCGCCCGCGCGATCCCCTCGACATAGGTTGCGAGGCCTTCAGCGAGCCAGTCGTGAGTTCTACCGACCTCAGGCAGCGCGAGGTGCACCATTTCATGGACCAGCACCCAGTTGCCTGCCAACGTCTCAGCGCTGGTTTCGCGGCCCACGCGCATTTGAATCATCAATCCCCCGTCATTGGTGGTCCGCCCGCCATTGACGCCGCTGCCGTCCATTCCCCGCAGCCGAATGAGCACCAACGGTGCCGGAAATTGGCCGTAATAGTCCGCGACGATGTGCGCCGAGCGATCGATCCAGGTGCGCAGCCGCGGCTGCTCCTTTTTCAGCGCGTCGTCATCCAGGGCGACGCAAATCAGGGACTCGTTGAGCTGCAGTTGCATGCTCGCCGGTTCCGGGCACGCGGCCTGGCTGATGGCGCAAAACGAGAGCAAAACTGCAGCACTGACCAACCACGCTGGGCGCACTTAAGCCTCCTTCAATCATTGAGCCGCCGCGGGCCGCTGAGGTAGCGGCTGCCTTGAACGAAAAATCGCAAGCGCTCCTCGGCCGCCTTGGTCAGTCCGATGCGGATGCTCTCCCCGATGGAAGCGACCTTGTGACCATCGCTGCCGATCCAAAGTTGCTTATCGTCAAACAGATTCAACCCATCGTGACGCAGATTGACCCGCAGCGCCGCAGTCAAGCGCCCCGGCCCGCGCGTCAGGTCTGCCAACTTGACATGGCTCACGTTACGCTGCATATCTTCGGTGCCCAACATAGGCTCGAGCGCGCGCAGCAGCACGCCGGAACCAATTCCGCCCGGTTCACTCGATACATTCAGCAGATACGACGTTCCATAGCAGAGGTAGACATAAGCATGGCCGTGTTCCAGGAATAAAGAGCGATTGCGCGGTGTTATCCCACGAAATGCGTGACAGGCGGGGTCATTCTGCAAATAGGCCTCGGTTTCCACGATCCGCCCGGCGACAATGCCGCCGCTGAATTGGCGCACCAGAACTTTGCCGAGCAAAGCCCGGGCGAGTTCGACTGTATCGGACGGCAAGCTGGTGCGCGGCAATCGCTCAATGGACTTCTCAATCTTGCGCGAAGCTCGCCCGGCGATGGTAGTCTCCTGCACTTGTCCGATAATGACTAAAATAAACAGGCTCGATTCTTACGGGACAGCAGCATGTTAAGCGCTCAGGCCATCAAGAATCATCACTCCGACATCTTTACATTTTTGCACGGCAACCTGGAATCCGCCGCCGTGCATTGCCATGTTCCGGAGGAAGCGCAACGCCAAAGCCTAGTGTATGTCACTGATGCTGCGCAACTTTGTGAGGCGCGGCGGCATAAACCCGCCATTCTCATCGTTCACGCGAGTATGGCGGATCGTCTGTGCGCAACGGGGGACGCAGACAGCTGTTGTTTCTCGGTCAGGAATATTTCCATGGGAATGGCGGTTCTTCTGAAGTATTTCGACAGCAAAGCAAGCCGCTTCACGCAATGGGGCGAGCGTCATCCGACCGCAGTGGTGCACCGCGACGCCATACTCGGGAGGGAGGTGTTCTTGGGCCCCTATTGCGTTATCGGGGCAGGCGCGAGCATTGGGGACGGATGCATGATCGGCGCTCACGCGGTCGTGGAGAACGGCGCCAAAATCGGGGCGAGAAGCATCCTGCATCCGCACGTTTTTCTCGGCGCCGCCTGCCAGTTGGGCGAGGACTGCGAGGTTCATCCGCATACCAGCATCGGCAGCGACGGCTTTGGCTATGCGGTCGACGCAACCGGCAAGCCGCGCAAAATTTCGCATCTAGGCAACGTGATCATCGGCGACGGCGTGGAAATCGGCAGCAATTGCGCCATTGACCGGGCAACCTTGACCTCAACTCACATTCGCTCGGGCACCAAGCTGGACAACATTTGTCATATCGCGCACAACTGCGATCTGGGCGAGAATGGATTCTTTACCGCCGGATTCATGATGGGAGGCTCGACCAAAATCGGCCGGCAATTCGTCACGGGTGGCAACTCCGTGGTTACGGCGCACGTCACGGTGGCAGATAACGTGGTGCTGTCGGGAAGGTCATCGGTAACCAAGGATATTCTCGCTGCCGGAGCGTACGGGGGCTACCCCTTGCAGCCATTGAAGGAGGCGCTGCGCACGGCGGTCAGCCTCAGTCATCTGAATGAGATTCGCCGCGATCTCAAGCGCGTGATGAAGCACCTGAATCTTGCCGAAAATCCGCAGGACGATGCCGCGGAGAGTTGACCATACAATCAAAAATTTCCCCCATCGCGGCGCCGATCGCGGCGGTGTTGGTCGCGATGTTGTGTTTCCAGTTTGGTGCGACTCTCGCCAAGAGCTTGTTTCCCATAGTCGGCGCCGGCGGTACCGCGGCGCTGCGCTTAGGCATTGCCGCGATAATTCTGCTGGCCGTGTGGCGTCCGTGGCACCTTCGATTCACCCGTTCGCAGCTGCGCACCCTCATTGTCTACGGCGTCGCCATGGGGTGGATGAATTATTTCTTTTATCTCGCGTTGAGCTACATCCCTCTGGGCATCACGATGGCACTGGAGTTCACCGGCCCGCTCGGCATTGCGCTGTTCGCTTCGCGCCATCCAATTGATTTTTTGTGGATTGTCCTGGCCGCGCTGGGTCTTGCGGCATTGCTGCCGCTGGGATTCGGCGGTCAATCCCTGTCGGTCATCGGCGTCCTCTTTGCGCTCGGCGCCGGCGCGTGCTGGGCGCTCTATATCCTGTTCGGGCGCAGGGCCGGCGCCGCGCACGGCGGACAGATCACTTCACTGGGCACAGTGGTTGGCGCTTTGATGATCGTACCGATCGGCTACGCGCACAGCGGCACGGCGCTGTTCGCGCCCGCGATTTTGCCGGTCGCGCTCGGGGTCGCCGTGCTGTCGAGCGCGTTGCCATACTCGCTGGAAATGTACGCCATGCCGCGAATTCCGACGCGCACCTTTGGCGTACTGATGAGCTTGAATCCCGCGCTCGGCGCTGTTGCGGGGCTGATCTTTCTCGGCGAGGCGCTGACCTGGGTGCAGTGGGCGGCTATTGCCAGCATTGTGGCTGCTTCCGCCGGCAGCGCCGCGACGCGTGAGCTAGCGCGCGATTAGCGCGATCGCCAGGTACAGGATTGCGGCGCCGGCGAGAGTCATGGCGGTGGTCAGAAATTTTGGATGGGCGTGATAGCTTTCGGGGATAAGATCGCTGGCGCCGATGTACAGGAAGAATCCGCCGAGCAGGCCGAGCACGGCGCCGAATGAGCTGCCGCGCAACGTAAAGAAATAGGTCGATGCCACGCCGATCACCGGCGCAGCGGCATCCGCCAGCAGCCAGCGCACGCCCTGGGTTTTATTGCCCTGATTCTTCAGCACGATATTCATCGTATTGATACCGTCCGAGAAATCGTGAGTGAGCACCGCGATCGCAACGACGATACCCACTTGATGCGACGCTTGAAAAGCCAGTCCGATGGCAATTCCGTCCAGTAAACTGTGCAGGCAGAGCACGCCGGCCGCGAAGCGCGCGCGCGGCGCGGAGTTGCCATGAAAGAGCAGAACTCGGTCGAGCACCAAGTAGCACAAGAAGCCGAGTGCGGTCCACGATAAAATTGCGGCCGCAGAGCGATCTGGCGCGCCGAGGCCGATTGCCTCAGGCAGCAAATCGAAAAATGCAACTCCGATGACGGCGCCGGCACTGAAACCCAAAATCAGATGGAGCTTGTCCCGCAGGCGCAGCGCCAGCAGGCCGCCCATCAGGGTGCACATGAACGCTGCGGCGGCGATGATTAGGAGCAACACGGTGTTATATTGCGGGCCACGATTTTAACTTCTTGGGGGCAGCGTGAGTTACGACACGTATCATAAGCGCAAAATCGGCAAACACGTGCTCAAGCCGGAAACCCAAATGATGGGCTATGGGTTTGATCCGAGCCTGTCGGAGGGATCGCTGAAGCCGCCGATCTTCCTGACTTCGACATTCGTCTTCAAAACCGCGCAAGATGGCAAAGATTTCTTCGACTACACCTCGGGCCGGCGCGAGCCGGTTGCGGGTCAATCTTCCGGATTGGTGTATTCGCGTTTCAACAATCCCAACCTTGAAGTGCTGGAAGATCGCTTGGCCTTATGGGAGGAGGGCGAGGCCGCCGCGGTTTTCTCGAGCGGTATGTCGGCGATATCGACTGTCATTTGGACGCATGTGCGCCCTGGCGATGTGATCCTGATGAGCCAGCCATTGTATGGTGGCACCGAAACGCTGATCGAAAAAACGCTGCCTGGATTTGGCGTGGGCGCAGTTGGGTTCAATATGGGCCACGATCGCAACGCGGTGCTGGAAGCGGCCGAGCAGGCCTCAAAAAGAGCGGCGCAGTCGAAGGGTCGGGTGTGCCTCATCATCGTTGAAACTCCGGCCAATCCCACCAACAGCCTGGTGGACCTGAAATTGATGCGTGAAGTATCGGAAATGATCGGCGCGCGTCAAAGCGGCGGCCGGCCGCAGGTCGCGGTCGACAATACTTTTCTGGGCCCGGTGTTCCAGCGGCCGTTGCTGCACGGCGTCGATCTCGTCATGTACTCCCTCACCAAGTACGTAGGTGGACATTCGGACCTGGTCGCGGGCGGCGTCATAGGCTCGCGCGCCGCGGTGGATCCCGTCAAAAAGCTGCGCGGGGCGCTCGGCACTCAGCTGGATCCGAACACGGCGTGGATGATCATGCGTTCAATGGAAACGCTGTCGCTGCGCATGTATAAATCAGCGGAAAATGCCGCTCTGGTGGCGAATTTTTTGCGCCGGCATCCAAAAATTGCCGCCGTGAATTACCTTGGCTTCCTCGCCGCGGATGATCCGCGCGCGGCGGTGTTCAGGCAGCAGTGCGAAAGCGCCGGTTCGACTTTCGGCTTCGCTGTGAAGGGCGGCGAAGCCGAGGCGTTTCGTCTGCTCGATGCCCTACAGGTGATCAAACTGGCGGTGAGTCTCGGCGGCACCGAAACGCTGATATCGCATCCCGCGAGCACGACGCATTCCGGGGTGACCAAGCAAACCCGGGATCGACTCGGGATCACCGATGCCCTGATTCGAATTTCGGTCGGCATCGAGAATCCGGATGATTTGATCGCCGATCTAAACGCGGCCCTGGAAAAAGTCTAGGAGCTGTCCGGAGACTCGGACGGGCTCGTAGACCCGGACACCCTCGGGCCCTTACGCTAAATGCTTATCGATATACCGAGAAACAGGCCGCGCCTCGGTCCAAATTGCGGTGCGCCGACGCCGGTGCCGTTGCGGATTTCATAGACCTTGTCGAGCGCGCTGATTAGATCAACACGCGTGATCAGAATGCTCGACTCCGTGAAATGGAAGACATGGGCGGCGCCGAGATTGATTTGCGAGTAGTAGGGCAAGTGATCGCCGTTCGGAATCGACATGCGGTCCGGCAGGGCCAAGTCGGCACGCAGCCCCGACCCCTCGAGGAAATCCGCGCTGAACGTCGTGTGGTTCCACAGATAAGACACGCCGCCGGATGCAGTACTGTTGCTCGTGATCCAAGTGAAGGTAGTTGCAGGCAATATCGTCAAGCTGGTCATGAGTGAAATTGAACTGGGCCGAATCGATATCCTTACCCTTGGCGCTTTGATAGGCGAGGTTCAAGTAGGCATTGAAGCCTTCGTCGGTGAAATTAGCGGTGATTTCAGCCCGGTGCTGTTTGCCGTAGGCATAGTTGAACGGAGTCAGAATAATGGGTGCTCCGAACTGACCCTCATCGATCAAGTTGTGCGATTGCTTGTAGTAGGTGTCGAGGCCCACCGTGAACTGACGGGTAATCTTCTGCTGCACGCCGACATCGTAATAATTGGCCTGCTCCGACAGGGGCGAGTTCGATACGGCGACACTGGGCGCGGCCGAGGTGTGCATAAATTTCGAAATAGTCTCTCCGCCCACCAGCTCGAAGAAGGGCGGCGCTAGATAACGTGAATATCCGATGTGCACGGTAGTTTCATCCAGTGCCTGCCAGACGGCGTTGAAACGCGGACTCACCTGATGGGCCGCCGTAAAGGCGGTGAATTTATCGAAGCGCAGACCGTAGTTGAAAGTCAGGGCGGGAATGACTTTCCATTCATCCTGCAGGTACACACTCTCGATCCATTCGGTTTTGCCGCCGTTGTCGACGATGCTGATCGGTACATCGCTGGTTTGGTCGTCAAAAGCATCCAGGCCAATCACCTGCGAGGTGGTAAGACTCTCGGAGTGATCGCTCTGCAGGAAGATGCCGCTGCGCAACGTGTGCGTATCGTCGAGTTTGCAGGCCGCATCGGACTGCAACAATAAATCGCCGAGCGGGTCGGGCCGGCGCCTGCATGATCACCTGGCTGAGCAATTGATTGTCGCCGCCGGGCGCGGCGTCGATGGCCGACTCGTTGATCGTATAGGCCGACGCGCCGGTTTGAGTTTGTATGCCGTTGCGCGCTTCGTTCAGCAGATTCTTGCGGCCGAGAAAATCTTCTTTAGAAGTTAGGGCGTGAAGGGAGGGGCGCGGGAACGGAAGGCAAGAAGGAACTTAAGATCGACCAGGCAGGTGATCTGCGCTTGCGGCGCCACGCCGCAAGCTTGCGGAAGTGCAAAGGGCAGCGCGGCCGGGGCGCCGGCCGCGGACAGAAGCGGCGCAAAATTCAGGCAATCTTTGCAAAAATCAAGAATGCCCAAATTTGTTTGCTGCGAGGAAACCGGCGGTTTGTCCTGAACATGCGAATAGGCATGTGCCATTGCATCCAGCTGGGCGATGACCCGCGCCAGCGCGGCAATGAGTGCGACGCGAAATTCGGGCCGTTTGTTAAGTCTTCACAAGCAGCGACCTGGTGATCGAGACCGCGATGCTATCACCGTCTCCGCAATTGTGGAATTGCTTCACAGAAGCTGGCGCTGCGAGCCGCTGCACCCCTGCCGCAAAGTCCTCTCGCCGCCCCTAAATTGAGATGGTGCCGGCAGATTGCGCCAAAACTTGAGCCTCAGCTACCTGATCTGAGAGCCGGGTCACAACGGATTCAGGCTATCCAGCAAAAATGGCGCACGGGAATGCCCGACAATGAAGTCATACGGCAATTTTTAGGAGCTTTCATGCATAAGATTCTCACTGCAACCCTCGCAACCGGCGTAATGGCCGCGGGCATTGCACAAGCTGCCACAACCACCACGACTTTCGCGGTGACTGCGACGGTGCAGTCGACATGCTCCGCGACGGCCGCGACTTTGGCATTCCCCAACTACACCCCGGGCGGCGGCGCGCAGATAGGCAACACCTCCATCAGCGTGAAGTGCACCAAGAACACACCGTTCACGGTCGCTCTCAACGCAGGCTCCACCACGGGTGACGCGTTCGCGCAGCGCCTGATGGGTTCCGGCGTCAATACCTTGCAATACAACCTGTATACCACCGCGGCGCTGGGCACGATTTTCGGCGACGGCACCGGCGGCACCGGCACGATTGCCGGAGCGGGTGTCGGTGTGGCGACGGCCAATACCGTGCAGGTCTTCGGTCAAGTTCCGGACAATGCGACCAACCAAACGGCGATTCCCGGCGCTTACACCGACACCATCACGGTCACGGTCACGTATTGATTTGAAGGACTTTGGCGGCGGCTGCGCCGCCGCCACAGATCCGGATTGTACTTTGAATGATTGGGGATTCGATGCGCAAGATTCTAGCAATGACGCTGATCTTTGGTGCGGCCGTGGCCGGCGTTGCCAACTCCGCAACCATCACCACCACTTTCGCGGTCACCGAGACGGTGCAAACGACGTGCTCAGCGACCGCCACCACACTCGCGTTCAGCGCTTACACGCCCGGCGTCGGCGCGAAGGCAAACAACAGCACCATCAGCGTCAAGTGCAGTAAAAATACGCCCTACACGATTGCACTGAACGGCGGCACCAGCTTTGGAGGCACGATTGCGCAACGACTGATGGCCTCAGGCGCCAACACGCTGCAATACAACTTGTTCACCACGGCCGCGTTCGCCCAGATTTTTGGCGATGGGAGCGGTACCAGCAAGACCGTTGCGGGCGTCGGCGCCGGCGTGGCAACGGCCACCAGCGTGACGGTGTTCGGTCAATTGCCGGACAGTGCGGCTAACCAGGCTACGGTACCGGGAAGCTACACCGATACGATTACCGTCACTGTCACTTACTAGGATGCGAACGCTCGTGGCGCTACTGTTCGCCGCCGCTCTCGCCGCGCTCGCCGTACCTGCAGGCGCAAGCACTTTCAATATTTCCCCCATTCGCGCGCAGCTCACGGGCGCCCACCGCACTGAAGCGCTCACCATCATGAACGCTGATGACAGTCCGGTAGTGGTCCAAATCCGGGTCGTGCGTTGGTCGCAGAAGGACGGCGCCGAGCAACTCGAGGATACCCGCGAACTGCTGGCGACTCCGCCCGTGCTGCAGATTCCGGCTAACAGCCAGCAAATCATCCGGGTCGCTTTGCGGCGTGAGCCGGATAGCGCTCAGGAACTCACCTACCGTGTGATCTTCGAGGAGGTGCCGCAGGCGGCGCTGAAGGATTTCACGGGCCTGCGCGTCGCACTGCGCTTGAGCATTCCGGTGTTCGTCGCGCCTGCGCATGGCAAGGCCAACGCCGAACTGGCGTGGGAATCGCACTGGCTTCCCAATGGTCAGCTCGAAGTGGCCGCGACCAACAGCGGCAGCGGCCATCTGCAAATCACCGACTTTGAGGCGCAATTTCCGGGTTCATTGATGCCGTTGCGCGGCGTTACCTCCAAATACGTGCTGCCGGGAAGCCGTATGAGCTGGACCTTAACCCCGCCGGCAGATGCAAAAAAACAGGGAACGATTCCGATCCGCGGTCACAGCGACCAGGGAGATTTTTCCACCGACGTTGCCCCCAGCGACCTCTAAGCCGCGATTGGCGCGTGCCCATGACCAGGCTAATCCGAGTTGCCTACGCGCTGCAGACATATTCTGGCCTGTTGATAATGATGCTGTGTCTTGCGGCGCAGAGCGCCCTGGCGGCCGATACGCCGCAACTGACCGAGGCGGTCTTGGAAGTGACCTTGAGCAGCACCGAGCCCGGGGAAATGGTGGTGGTGTTGCGCGGCTCGGAAGGACAGCTCTATCTGGAGGAAAGCGATTTCGCGCGCCTGCGCATGCACCTGCCGCCGAGCGCGCCGTACATGCATGAAGGCCGGCGCTTTTTTGATGTGAAGGCCATCAAGGGCTGCACGGTAACAATCGACGAGGCCGCGCAGCGCGCGGTGATCACGGCGCCGCCCGCATCGCTGGACATGACGCATTTGAGCGCAGCGATGCGACGCTCGCCCGACATCACTCCGGCCTCGCCGGGGGCGTTTCTTAACTACCAACTCTCGGCGCAGCAAATTGACGGCCAGAACATCGGCGGAGCATTTGCGGAATTGGGCGTTTTTGCCGGCGCCGGGGTGCTGACCAGCACGACGGTCGCTCGCTATGGCAATGATGGCAATCAGCTGGTCAGGTTGGACACCACGTACGCGCGCGATTTCCCCGCGACGCTCGAGACATTGAATCTCGGCGATGCCATCAGCGATGGCGGCAGCTGGGGCAATGCCGTGCGCTACGCGGGCGTACGTTGGAGCAGAAATTTCGGTCTGCGGCCCGATTTATTGACGACGCCGCTATTGGCGACATCCGGCACCGCGACGGTGCCTTCGACCGTGGATGTCTTCGTCAACAATCAGCTGGTGACGAGCAGCCAACTGCCGGCCGGGCCCTTCGTCATCGATCGGTTGCCCACGGTGTCCGGCACCGGCGATGTCAGCGTGGTGGTGCGCGATGCACTGGGGCGCGAAGAGGTGCTCACGCAATCTTTTTATTCAAGTGTCACCCTGCTTGCGCAGGGTTTATCGCAGTACTCCGTGAATGTCGGCAAGATTCGTGACAACTACGGCCTCGAAAGCAATGACTACGGTCCAATGCTGGGCGAAGCCAGCTATCGGCGCGGGATCACCGATGCCATCACCTTGGAGGGCCATGCCGAATATCTCGCGGGCGATGCGCACGCCGCGGGCCTCAACGCGGCCTTTGGCCTGGGACAAGTCGGCGTCATCAATTTCACTGGCGCCAACGGCGGCGACGCGTCGGGATCGGGCTGGCTCAGCGGCGTTGGGCTTGAACATCGCGGCACGAATACCAGCTTCATCGCCAGCAATCTGTGGGCCGGCAGGGACTTCTCGCAGGTGGGGGAGCCATTGGATGCGGCCATGCGCATGCGGCAACGAAGCCTGTTGCAGACCGGAATGGGTTTGGGAAGATTCGGCTCCCTGTCGCTTGCCTATGTACGGCAAACTTATCGGGACTCGCCCACGCAGCAAACGCTAGGGCTGACTCACAGCATCCGATTGGGCCGCGTCGGCTCGCTCAATTTGACCCTCACCCAAACCCGTACGGCGGCGCAGCTCTCGAGCGGCGCGCAAAAATCCACCAGCGCCTATTTGATCTTCGTGCTGCCGCTGGATTTTCGGCGTGCGGCGACGTTGAGCACCGTGGGCGGCAGCGGCCCCGGCGCGCCCGCCAACGAGGTCATCGCTTCGGTGACCCAGAGTCCGCCCGTGGGGCCCGGCACCGGCTATCGTCTGAGCGTATCGACCGCAGCAAATTACGACGCCGATTGGCGCCAGCAGTTCAGCGGCGCGGATTTGGAATTGGGGGCGGCGCGCAATCAAGGTCTCGACGGCCGCAGCGCCTATCTGTCCGGCGCGATGACATTCCTCGATGGGCAGTTCAACACCACGCGCTCCGTCAATGGCAGCTTTGCGATGGTGGATGTGGCGGGGCTCGCCGATGTGCCGGTGTACGTGGAAAACCAACTCACCACCCACACCGATTCCACCGGCCGGGCGCTGCTCTATAACTTGCGGCCTTACGAGGCCAACCGCATCAGCATCACGCCTGAGGATTTGCCGCTCGACACCGCCATTGCCGCCAGCAGCACCATCATGGCGCCGCCTTACCGCAGCGGCGTGATCGCCCGATTTCCCGTGGAACGCGTGCGCAGCGGCACGTTTCGTCTGGTCACTGACGCTGGCAAACCGGTGCCGGTGGGTGCGGTCGTAACGCTTCAAGGCACGCAGTTCCCGGTGGTACTCGACGGACTGGTGTACGTGACCGGCTACGATCATGGCCTGTCCGCCGAGGCGAATTGGCCGGGCGGACATTGCAATTTCCGTCTGGAACCGCCGCCGCCCGATGATCCGTTGCCCGATATGGGCTCGGTTCAATGCCATGAAGTCCACGATACCACGGTGCCCAACCGTTGAAAGGCGCTGAGTTCATTGCGGCCGCATTTTTGGGCGCACTTCTGACGCCGCCGCTTGCGCGCGCCGCAACCACCGTCAACTGCACGGCGAGCGCAAGCGGCATCGCATTCGGAGTTTACAACCCCTTGAGCGCGCTGGCTGACGCCTCTACCGGGACTTTGAGGGTGACCTGCAACGGGAGCGGAACAGGGTCCGCCAACGTCACAGTCAATGTGACATTGAGCACGGGCTTGAGCGGCAGCTACGCCACGCGAAAGATGTTCTCCGGCATCAACGCACTCGACTACAACATTTATTGGAGCACGGCATACAACCAGATTGTCGGAAATGGCACCGGGGGTTCATTCGCCGGCAGAGCAGGGCCGTTCGTCGTGCCGGCGGGCGGCAGCAATCTCGCCACGGGAACCTTCTATGGCCTCATTCCCGCGTCTCAGGATGTGGCGCCGGGTGCCTACAGCGATGTCATCACTGTGACGGTGACGTACTGACTCACTCCAGCGGATGCACCGCCAGGCGGAGCGGCCAGGGATAAGTGCCAACGCCAAGACCAGGCACGAGCGCGAAGCGGAACTTCAGCGACACATTGACGACCTGAGGTTTTTGCCAGCGCTGCAAGATGGTGCCGCCGTCCGCACCCAACGTACGATCGGAATTCAAGCCTTCGACAATCATCGATGAAAGCAGCGGCGCGACGGTGAGAACCTGGAGAGCGTAGCCGCTCGGACTATTGCTGCGTATGGTGAATTGGGTGGGTTGCACTACGTCAATATAGCCGCGCCGCAGGTCCGCCGCGGAAATATCCAAACCGCTCGGCGCCGATTGCAATTCGATTTTGGCCACCGGCCGAACGATGACGCTCACCGAGAAGTCCGAATGCACTTCCCTTGCGCCGGCCGCGGTGACGCTCGCGGCAACAATCATTGCGATACGTGCCGTGTTCAAGCCCCGATTGTGCGAAGATTTGCTCAAGTCCCTAAATAGCGGCAAAAGAGGCCAGTACTTTAGCGTTCCGGCCGCCGGGGACATAACGTAAAACTGACGTGGGTAAGATTCTCATTTCGAGCTTGAACCGACTGTTTTCTCTGAGCAGCATCGCCGTGTTCGCATCGCTCATGATCACGCCCTGGACGGCGCGCGGCGAGGGCGCCGCTGCGTTGGATTCGGTGGTCGTCACCGCGACCCGCATCGCGGAAAACAGCCGCGACTTGCCGGTATCGATCAATCGAGTCGACGCGCAAACCATCCGCAGCGGACAGCTGCAAGTGAATTTGTCGGAAGTGTTGATGACCGTGCCCGGCGTCTCCGCGCAGAGCCGCCAGAATTACGCGCAGGATCTGCAGCTCTCAGTGCGCGGCTTCGGCGCCCGCTCGAGTTTCGGCGTGCGCGGCGTGCGCCTGTATTCCGATGGGATTCCCGGCACCATGCCGGACGGTCAGGGACAATTTTCACAATTTGACCTGAGCAGCGCCGACCATATCGAAGTGTTGCGCGGCCCCTTCTCCGCGTTGTACGGCAACTCATCGGGCGGCGTCATTGCGATATTCACCGAGGATGCCAAGCCGGGATATCTGCTCGGTGCAGGGGCGGAATACGGCAGCTTCAACACGCAGCGATACGCTGTAAAGACCACGGGAGATAACGGCCCAGTCAACTATGTCATCGATGCTTCTCACTTCCAAACAGATGGGTATCGCATCCATTCCGATGCCGAGCGCAATCTCCTGAATGCGAAGGCCAGCACCAGCCTCAGCGATTCTTCGAAGCTGACGATTGTCGGCAACGCGGTGCAAACGCCGTTTGTGCAAGACCCTTTGGGTCTCACGCGCGCGCAGCTTGCCGCGAATCCCACCCAGGCGGGCGTCAATGCCATCGCCTACAACACGCGCAAGTCGCTCGCGCAAGAACAGCTCGGTTTGGTCTACGACAACCAGTTGAGCGCCGCCGACGATCTGGTCGCGAGCGTCTACACCGGGCATCGAGCCACGACGCAATTTCAGGCGATACCCCAGGCGACGCAGCGGGCCGCGCCGCTTTATCCGGGCGGCGTCATCGATTTGGACCGCTCTTATTGGGGCGTGGATTTGCACATGAGCGATCAACGCACCGTGGATGGGATGCCGCTGCTGCTGGTCGCGGGCGTGAATTACGATGATTTGGCAGAAGCCCGCAAGGGGTACCTCAATTACATCGGCGCGGAATTGGGCGTGCAAGGAGCGCTGCGCCGCGATGAGGCCAATAATGTCTATGATTTCGATCAATACCTGCAGGCGCAATGGGATCCGACGGATCGATGGCGCATCGTCGCCGGCGTGCGCAACAGCCTGGTGCAAGTCACATCGCATGGGCATCTGGCCGTACTCGACGCCGCGGACAGTGAAGTCCGCTATTCGGCGGTCAATCCGGTGGCCGGCGTGACCTATCGGTTCAATTCCGCCTTCAATGCCTACCTGTCCTATGGCAAGGGATTTGAAACGCCGACATTGAATGATTTGGCGTATCGGTCGGTCGACGGCAGTCTGCCGGGACTTAATTTGGGCCTGAAACCGGCGCGCAGCGATAACTACGAGGCCGGCATCAAAGCCAGCAACGAATTCATGCATGCCAATCTCGCCGCCTTCTACATCAAAACCGTCGATGAGCTGGCAGTCCTGCAGAATTTGAGCGGTCGAACGGTGGATCAAAATATCGGCGAGACAACGCGGCGCGGACTCGAGTTGTCCGTGGACGCAAAATGGAGCGGCGGGTTCAGTGCGCAACTGGCATACACCTACATCAAGGCCATCGTGGCGCAGCCGTATTTCACTTGCATCACGGCGCCCTGCAATCCGTTCACCAGCCCGGCAGGGAAGCCGCCGGCCAATTATTTGCCCGTGAACGAAGGAAACTTCCTACCCGCCGTTGCGCGAAATTCGCTGTATCTCGGCGTGAGCTGGAGTTATGTCCCGCTCGGATTCTCGACTACGCTGGAGACGCTAGGACGGGCGAAGATTTACGCCGGTGATCGCAACACGGATGCGGCTGCAGGCTACTGGGTCGCGAATTGGCGGGCCGGATTTGCCCAGGAGACGAAGCACTGGCGTTTCAGCGAATTCGTCCGTCTTGATAATTTGGCAAATCGAGCTTATGTAGGTTCTGTGATCGTTAATGAGACTAATTCGCGGTTTTTCGAGCCCGCGCCCGGTCGGACGGCCTACGTGATGTTCAATGCGGCGCTGCGTAATTAAGCTGGTGTTATGTACACCGAATGCCTTGAACCGCGTTATACAGATAGGGTCTTATTGAGTATGTCTTGGGAAGCTGCCGTACGGGGCTCGGTAAGGAGAGATCAATGACTATCAAGGGCAAGAGCGTTCTTTTGGCGGTTAGCGCGCTAGGACTGATTCTGGCGGGCGCGGGACCGGCATTGGCGCAAGGCCATGCCGGCGGAGGCGGCCACGGTGGCGGTGGCGGTGGCGGTGGCGGTGGCGGTGGCGGTCATGCTTCTGCAGGAGGCCATTCCTTTGGTGGTGGCCACGCTGCGGTTGGGCATATGGGCGGTGGCGCGCACTTTGCCGGACCGGGTCATTTCGCGGGCGGCGGCCATGTGGCGGCATATCGTGGCTCCTACGGCCGCGCTGGCTTTGCCGGGCACCCAGGATATGGCGGCGGCCACGGATACTCGACCGGTTCACGCGGCGGCGCGTGGCGCGGCGGCTGGGGCGGATGGCGCGGTAGCGCCTGGCGCGGCGGCTACTGGAATGGCGGTTTTTGGCCGCGTGCGTTTTACGGCGGCGGATTCGCCTGGTTCCTGCCGATTCTGCCGTTGGCATATGCAACGTACTGGTATGGCGGCATCCCTTACTACTATGCCGATGACGTCTATTACAACTGGAATCCGACCTATGACGGCTACGTTGCAACGGATCCGCCTCCGGTAGCGGACTCGAGCGGGTCAGCTGATATAGGCGCGCCCCCGCCGGGCGACCAAGACCAGAATTCCGGCCCTGGTCCGGGCGGGCCGACACCCGGTCAGATTTTCATGTACCCGAAGAATGGCCAGAGCACCGAGCAGCAAGCGACTGATCGCGCTGAATGCCAGAAGTGGGCCACGGACCAGGCGGGACAAGTTGTGCAGAATGGATCTGATTACAATCGCGCGATGGTTGCCTGTGTGGAAGGACGAGGTTACAGCGCTCGATAAGCGCCGAGTTGCTGTGTTTACCCCTTACTCCACCGTGGGCACCTCGCGCCAGTTCAATATCCGAGTGGCGAGGCCACTGGTGAGGTTCGCGGCAACCTTTTCAGGGAGGCGGTGCGTGAATCCAACGACTATCTCGGGAGTGCCATTGACCCCGGCAAACCTGAGGTTGATCGCCGCGACCGCTCGGCTGCAATACCGAGTTAACGGTTGCATAGTCAATTGCGTAAACCCGCTTGAACCCTGGGGGCTGCAGGGATCGGTGGCCGTCGTCAAGTTAGTCGCAAAGGTCACGATGCCATTGAACGCTTGAGGATTCAGCAATACGCGCCACCCGATGCTCGGCGGACAGGTAGGACTGTGGAGTGCGTCACACTTATTTTACATAATGCAAAAGACACGCGAGAATTCCCCACCAATCAAGGGCTTGACGGGCACGGATGCGCTTGGATCGTTAACATTTGGCGGCCTTCCCGCCCATGGATAACGTTCAGGCTAAGTTGAACCCCAACAGGTTTGAACGTTGGCAGTCCCGGTTGCGCCCTGCTTCCCCGCGGTATTCACAGTGAACGACGTACAGGCCGTGTCGGCTACCTGACTGGGCGCCAAGGGGACCGCGGTGATCAGGTAGCTTGGCGCGGGTGCCGGTGGTGCAGTGGGCGACGGATCGGGAATCTGAATGTTCACGGTGTACTTACCCTCGACCGAAGGCGCCGCACCGGCGGCGGCTCCGGCGCACAGCGCATAAGTGAAAGTCTGCGAGTAGCAGCGTTCCAGCGCCTGCGCGTCGAGCGTCAAGGTCTTGGTGGCATCGGTGCGGTTGCCGCGGCGCACGTACTGGGTGTAACTGGGGATGGCGATCATGGCGAGTATCGCCACGACCGCCACCGTGATCATCAGCTCCACCAAGGTAAAACCGTTTTTCTTCATGGCCGCTGCCTCATGACCCCGGGTGCTGCATGATGGATATGACTTCGCTGGTGCCGTTCGGCGGTCCATCCATCACCATGTCCACGGTTTCGCCGACATAAATGCTGACCATCGCCTTGGCGGCAGCACTGTTCGGCGTCACCTGATACGTATGATGATCGACCTCAATCGTGCCGCTCGAAGGCGACGCGGTGACCGTGCCAGTCACGACTTGATTGTATGCTCGGGAACTCCAACTCACCGTCGGTTGCAAGAACAATCCGAGCGCAATGACGCTGCCCGCGAACTTAAGTTTTACTGATTTCATTGACGTATCTCCCACCAGGCTGTTCGAGACTTCGAAGGTCCTTTCAATATAACAGGCTGAATCGTCGGGTTGCTGGCGCTGCTGCCCACTCCGGATTCAGTAATGAGCGCGATTCCGGTACCCGTGGTAAATGAGCCGGAGCGGATCGTCGGAGCGGAAGCGTAGACATTACCCAGCGACATGCCCACCGGCGCAACCGGCACGACGCCCAGCAGCGGTACCACGGTATCGGAGCTGTTGATTTTGCCGTCACCGTTTGCGTCGAATTGCGGGCTGGTGAAGCTTCCCCCAGTGGCGAAGTTGAGCACCATAAGGTAGGAGCTACCACCGGTGACGCACGAACCAGCTGCCGGGGGGATTGGCTGGAAGGTCGTGAGCACCAATTCGCCGCCGGCCTCCAGCCGCGGGTCATTGATTACGCGTTCGCCGCTCAGCAGGTTCAAATCGATGACCCAACCCTTGTTGGCCGGCACGATAGGCGCGGTGCCGCTAATAGTGCGCACCTGCAACGCGCCTATGTTTGCCGTTGCCAAGGTCTGCGGCAGCAGGCTGGCACGCAGCAGCGGCGTTACATATCCTGCCGGCGGATCGTACACGCCGTAGATGGATTGCACATTCGCGTTGGCGATGTCCGACACGCCGAGAAATTGTCCGGTGCCGAACATGACCATTGTGCCCAGCACTTGCGGGAAGCGCGGATTCAAGCTGACAACCGGCGCGGTCGTAATCGGCTGCTTGTTGCCGGACGAATCGCGCGCTTGGAACATCACGGACACTGCCCAGAGTGCAGGGTTCGTGTTGGAAATATCCACGCGCCACAGGTTGCCCTGCAAGTCTCCTGCGTAGATGATGTTTGCGCCTCCCGCGACCTGGCCGCCACTGTTAACGGCAGTGACGCTCGACAGACCATTCGCAGTCGTGAGATCGCATGTGCCCGGCGCCGCCGCGCACAAATCGATCTTCGGTGTGGCTACCTGGCTGCCGGTTTGCGGATCGACAACAAACAGAAATGGTTTTTGATTCGGACTATTGTATCCGTTGCCAAAAAACACCTTCCAACCCGCGGCAGTATCCGCAATGGCAGGGGTGCTGAATCCCAATCCCATGTCGGGATCCACAAAGTCCCAAAGCACCGAACTCGACAGCGTCGCTTCTGAGGTGATTCCCGAGGGGTTGGTAATGTCGAGCGCATAAACGCTGTTGCCGCCCTGCGCCTCCGTTCCGACCAGGATACTGTGCCAGGTCAGATCGGCGAATTGCACATCCGCCGCTTGCGGTGATCCGTTGACGTAGAAAAGATGCTGCGCGTTGTAATAGGGGGAAACGAGATTGGTGAGATTGTTATATACGCCGCGCGGAATGTAGGAGAATAGTTCGTTTCCCGATCCCACGTCGAACGCATGAAGCATTCCGTCGTTCGCGCCAATATAAAGAACCGGGGTGCGAGCATTAGTGCCCGCCGAAAATGCTATGTACGACGTCGACTGGATGCCCTCATTCGAAGGCCCGATATAGGCCGGATTGCTGTCGACGATATCGCCGAGGATGTGCGAGCGATTTCGAAACGGTCCTCCGGGCAAGCCCTTTACCGATTGAGCGATGGAGCCGCGCAGGTATTGCAACACGTCGCTGCCGTTCGTATCCGACGCAAATGTCTGCAGCGGAGTGCCGAGGGGTGTCAAGTTCCCGATGCCATTTGGCGGATTGCCGGGAGTCCACTCGAAGGGAATGGCCTTGTTCTGGGTCGGGTCCCAAGTGCTGATCAGCCGCGGTGTCGGCATGGCCGAAAGAACCGCCGCATCCAGCTGCGTCTGCGCCGACCAGTCCGGTGCTGCAATATTGACGACGCCGGTAAACGGGTCGATCGGGTATTGAAACAGGTTTCCGGTCCAATCCTGGTACGGCGTATCAGAGGTGACGAACTGCGACTGATAAACCTTCGAATTGACGTTAAGACCGGTGGAGTTCACGGCCGCCGAGGCGGTCGATTGGGTCTGCGCAAGAATCGTCGTGATGATGATTTGCAAGTCGTTGGTGACGTCTTGCGGCGATGTTGCCGGAAAAAAGCCCAGTGCGGCGGCGGAACGGGTTCCGCCTGCAAAGGCCATCGCCGTCAATGTGTTCGCCGCGACCGGGTTCTTGCTCGGATCGACACCCGCGCCGAGACCGATAATGTAGGTGTTGATGCCGGCGGCTTGAAGCGCCGTCAAGTTGGTGATGACGTCGGTCAGCGCCTGATCGTTCGTAATGAGCAGATGGCCGTCGACTGGGTCGAATGTTGCAGTCACGCCATAACCGTTGGTCGTTACGCCAAGATCCCCTTGAGCAGCGAGGCTACCGAGAGGCGGCCAATTGTGGTGTGCCAAGTCCATGGTCGGCAAACCATCTGTGACCAGCACGACGTAGCGCTGAGTGGCGCAGCCGTTTGTCGTTGGCGGACTACCCGCGAATAAGGTTTGCGCGCGGTGCAATAGCCCGGCGATCGGCGATTGCGTCGCTGCCGCCTTGAGTTCCTGTGTGCCGGTGGAGTTGGTCTCTGGCGCAAGAAAGGGCGTGAATTGCGCGATGGCATTGGCGACGGTAACCGGCGTGGGTACCGCACCCGAGGAAGTCATCGGCACGACTGTGTTGCCGTCATTCGACGTCTCGCCAAAGGTGTAATACCCGAATCCACGCATTTCGTACATTACTTCTGCGGAGTAGGGCACGAAGCCTGCGTTGGTCGGCCCAGTCGTGCCGGCGCAGCCGTTGACCTGGCTTGAATAGGATTCGAACACGCCGCCGTTTTCGTAATTGCCCAGACTGTACTGGGGAGGGAAGGGATTGGGCGCCGGATGCGGACCGTTGTGCACCATGCAAACCGGGGCGATACCGCCGGCATACAACACGTCGTTGACCGATGGGTCATCGCTGCTGAAGCTCACCAGCATGTACTGCTGCGCCCTGATGTTTTGGAGCGCGTAGTAGGTGTTGAGCGCTACGCAATCTTGCGCCGCCACCGCCGGCAGTGCGAGGTTGTACCCAAAGCAGGGATTGAGAACGTATTCACCGCCCGCGGGAATGGTGTTCGTAAAAGTGAACCCACCGGGGTTGCTCATCTGATAAACCCAGGTGGTGAATGCAGTCAAGCCACTGGTCGCGTAATCGATGAGTCCGAAATCTGCGCTGGGAATATAGGCGTTCAACACTGCGGTGAGTCCCGCTTTGGCGACATTGAGGCGGCTGGGTGAGTTATCGGTAAGATGGCCCCCAGAGTTCACTGTATAGGGTGCAATGACCCCATTACCGGGATTTAGCGGCGGCGTGAATCCCGCTGGAATGGCGAAGTTCACCGGTGAAGAGCTGGCGTACAGCAGTGGATCAGGAATCGAGCCCGATCCGGCGCGGATCGCGCCGCTCAAGTCGCCGTCCATCGATTCGGAATTGGCCAGCGCAAGCAAGATTTGCGGGTGCGCCGGAATCGTGACCGTCAGCGGCACTTGTGAAATCGAGATTGCCGGTGCTGGGCCGGCCATAATGTTCGAGGACCAGCACACCAACAGCGTGCAGCACGCCGCAGAGAGCGCATGTGCGAGACCGTGGCGGGCGGATTTTGGTAGCAGTTGCATAATTAAGTTCCTTGCGACCTTGGGCTAACGAACAATCGTTTGAAGTAGGGTGGTGGACGTGCCGTCCGCACCGACACCCCGGGCTGTGACTCGATAGACACTGACCGGCGGGGAAGCGGGATTGAGCGAAGTCACGGCGGCCGACTGGCCAACCGAGCCGGCTTGCGGCAGTTGCTCGATGACGATCTGGGGCGTTTGAGATCCGGGGGGAACATTGCCAAGTGCGGGCCCGGCGTACGGCAACGCGGCGTTTGCAGCGCTCCAATCCATGCCATTGATGGGACTGGGATTGGCCAGCGTCGCATCCAACGTATAGAGGCCGTTGGTGTTATTCGTGAAATTGGCATAAATGCCGGTAAGCAATCCATTCTCGGCGCTACGCAACGCGGCTTCGGCGGCCTGCGCACCCAACTGATGATTATCTTCGTTGCGCGCCATCCTTTCTTCGACCGTTTGCATGCGCGCGGCGGTGACACCGAGCAGGCTTAAGATCAACAACAGAATCAGCGCGACGAACATAACCACGCCGCTCTGCTTCGATCTGGACATTGGAGGAAAATGATTTCGCACGATAGTACCCTTCAAGGCAACGAATCCCGTACCGCAATGGTTTCTTCAAAGACCTGGCGCGAGCGCGTATCGTTCGGCGCAGTCACCGTGACGCCCAGCAGGTTGTAAGTCTTGGCGCCCGTCGGATGGGCAGAGCCTGGAGCGCTCGCGGCGAGCAATGCCACTTTGACGCTCATGACAGTGTTGAAATCGCCAACTTGGTCGGCCGTTACGTAACCGCTCACGATCTGTGAATTGGTGGTGTCGACGCCATAAAGAATCTGCATGGCCTCGATGTCGGGCACGAGTTCGGCGGTTGTGAATGCGCCTTTGGCGTTCAGATCCGCGATCCAGAGCGCGCTATCTTGATCGGCACCCGGGGCAATGTAGTACACCAGCGTGTCGACGGGCGCGATCTGCGCGCCGGCCGCGTAGTTCAACTGAAATGAGGCGGGATTGTTGCCGGGCAAACCGGCAGCCGCGTGCGTAATGGGCTGATTGAGACCGGGTGCTCCGATAGCGGTGATCTGGAAAACAATGCCTGTGGCGCAATCGGAGATTACGGCAAGCTGACCGACGGCAAGAGGTCCTTGCGCATTGACCGTGAATGTCGATGATCCGGGCGCGACGGCGTTCGTGAGATAGACCGATTGGGCATCTTTCAGCGTGGAGCGCACGACCAACACATCATTGTTCTGAACGGGAGAGCCGTTTGGCAACGCGCTCAGCGCCGCATCGAGACCGCCGGCCCAGTCTCCATTATTGAGATCGGCCGCAACCGGCGTTGCTGCGATGTTATAGGCCTGGTTGACGCCCGTGTTGACGGCTTCGTAACCACCGAGTGCCTCACTGAAGGTAAACGGCAGAGGCGTTGGGCCCGCGTTGAGTATGCCGATGACATTGCGCGCCGTGGTGCAGGACATGTAACCCGCGTTGCGCACCGAGTTCGATACAAAGTTCAGGGCGAAGCGGCCACCGTCAGTCAGCGCAGCCGTTCCGGACGTGGCTTCGAATGCCGAACGAGATCCGACAAAGACCGATATCACCCCAGCCGTCACAATCAGCGCCAGCGTGATGGCCACCATGAGCTCGATCAGCGAGAATCCGCGCGCCCGCTTCATAGCACCGTCTCCAAGGTGATCACTTGCGGCGCATTGGGGGCGCCGACATTCAGCGTGTTTTGTGCGACGCTGTCATCCCATTGAACGGTTATGGTGACCTGGGTTTGCGCGCCGACAATGACGGTTGCGACCCGCCCATCGCCGTTGGGTAAGGCACCGGGAAGAGCAGGCGGCACCACCGCGCGGTTTGCATTCAAGCGCAGTCGCCACTCGTAAATGTCGTACTTCGTGACTTGATTGGCGGTCGTGCAGGTAGCCAGGGGGGGCGTGCATAAAACGGCCGGCAGCACCGGCGCGGCGCCGAGCGGCGTATCGTAGTTTTGTGCGATAGCTTCCACCCTATTGGCACGCATATTGTCCAATATCTCGTAGGCCAAGGCAGTCGCCTGGCTGCGCAGGTAGGCGCTGTCATTCGCGTGCGACGACAACAGCATGAGCTTGGCGATGCCGAGCAAGCCGATGCTCAAGATCACCAGTGAGACCAGCACTTCGACCAGCGTAAACCCGGCGCTTCGCGCGGCGCTTTGTTGCGATTTGTGTTTGAGGATTGTCATGGCTGTCACGGGCACGCGAGCGCGGCTCCTGCTACGGAAAATCCGGGTTTTTGCGATGCGGCCACTCGACCGGTGAGATTCACTTCAACTTGGCGCGCAAATGCGGCGCCACGCGGGTCGCAAATCCTGAGCGCAAGCGGCGCTAAGGGCGCCATTCCATTGGAGTTGAATGTAATTCCGGTGGCCGGGCCCACAACCGGGTTCACGGTGTTAATCGGGTTGAGCGCGGGAACGGCTTGCAACACAGTCGTCTTGGCCGGCGTGACAGGATCGATATAGGTCACGATCCAACCTTCCAGCCACGATACCGCCGCGGGGTCGCACTGCAACCCGTCCAGCGACGGGCAAACCGTGATGCCGTTTGGAGAGGCGCGCTTCACCGCCTCGCTGCGTGCATAACTTAGGCTTCCGACCAGCGAATTGGCCTGAGCGGTGTCGCGGTCGTTCTGCACGAAGCTGTTGAAGGCGGGTATGGCGATGGCAAACAGAATCCCCGCCACCGTCAGGCTGACCAACAGTTCAATCAACGTGAAGCCATTTTCCTCGAGAAGTTTCATGGGCGCCATCATAGGCAGGCAAGCTTGCTCGAACCTGACGTGCAAGCAGCGACGCGAGAAAGTGCGACTTAGTTCACAGCCCGCGGCGGAAATTGGATCAGAACGCGCGTGCCGGCTCCGTTTGCGCCCGACTCGATCGTCATCGAGGCATCGTACAGCCGGGCGATTTCATCGACGATGGCGAGTCCCAAGCCGCTGCCATGGCCGCGAGAATTCGGCATTCTGTAAAATCTCTGACGAACCCGCTGGCGCTCGCCTTCGGGAATGCCGGATCCCGTGTCCACGACACCGAGATAGGGTCTGCCGTTCTTCTCTCCGGCGCTCGCCGTAACGCTGCCGCCGGCGGGGGTGTATTTCAGCGCATTGTCGACCAGGTTGCTCACAAGATCATCGAGCAGGGAGGGGTCCGCACGGATCGGCGCGGGCGTCGTGTCGACGCCCAGATCGATATTCGCCTGCAACGCCCGATCGAAAAACTTGGCGGCGACCTCGTTGACGATGGCCTGCAGATCCACTGTCTGGTTGCGGGCGCTGATGTTCGCGGAGGGGTCGGCCCGGGCCAAGGTGAGCAGTTGATTCGCCGAGTGAGCGAGCTGCTTCACACCCTCCTGCAAGGTCAGCAGGCGTCCCTTGATCGGCTCGGCGGCCGGTTCCGCCACGAGCAAGCCGAGTTGCGCCTGCATGCCGGTGAGCGGCGTGCGCAGTTGATGCGCGGTGTCCGCAATGAATTGTTGTTGCGACTGAACCGAAGTGCGCAACATTCCGAACAAGCGGTTGAGCGTGATCACCACGGACGCGATCTCGCGCGGCACCGAGGTCTCGACGATGGGGCGCAGATCGAGCGGCGAGCGGCTCGCGATTTCATCGCGCAACCTTCTGATGGGTCGCAATCCCAGCTGGATGCCGACCCAAACCAACACCAACGTGATATCGAGCTGCACGAAGTCCCACAACAGCGTGCTCATCAAACCCAGCCGCGCTTCCGGCTCGCTGCTTTTTTTAATATCCGCTACCGTCAGGGTGAGGGGACCGGCTGCGGTGTCGAAACGCGTCGTTAGCGTGCGCACGCTGCGGTCATCGAGCTGCGCCATTGCCAAGAGCTCGGTGCCCTCGCTGCCCATGGCGACCGGCGGCAGCTGTTCATCGCCCGCCAGCAGCCACCCTTGAGAATCGCGCAATACGTACTTGACGGAATCCGCGGTCGGCAGAAATGGTTTGACGTAAGGGTTGAGGTCGAGTGCGACCTGTCCTTGCTTCACCGACACATGGGCCATCAAGGCGTTCGCAGCATCTTTCAAACGCCGTTCGCTGCTGATCATCACGGGCGCGACATTGTTGAAATAGTGAATCAACGCGCCGCACAGGGCCAACAACATGAGTGGAATCGCCAGCCACAGGATCAATTGACGGCTGATGGAGGACGTCACGGGGGTTTCGCTTCTTCCAGCCTATACCCTAAGCCGCGCAGGCTGCGAATGATCGCCGCGGTGCCGAGCTTGGCGCGCAGGCGCGAGATGTGCACTTCGACCGCGTTGGGCGTGATGTCTTGATCGGGGCCGGCGACCGCTTGCTGCACGCGCTCCTTGGAAACGATTTGCCCGACGCGCCGCGTCAAACACTCGAGGACCAGCCATTCACGCGCCGTCAGCTCGATTTCCGCCTCATCGATGCAAAGGCGCTTGCCCGCCAAATCCACGCTCATGCGGTTGAGCTTGACCACGCCGCTGGCGGCGCCGTGCGAACGCCGCATCAGCGCCCGGCAACGCGCCGCGAGCTCAGCGGCCTCGAATGGCTTGCTCAAGAAATCATCTGCGCCCAGGTCGAGCGCCTTGACCTTGTCGGTCAGCGTGCAGCGGGCTGTCAGAATGAGCGTGGGGAGCGATTTGCCGGCGCTGCGCAGCCTGCGCACCAGGGTCAGGCCGTCGGCGCCGGGCAACCCAACATCGATCACGGCCAACGCGAATTCTTCGCTCGCGATCGCCGCTTGAGCGGCCTCGGCACTGCTGACGCGATGCACCGCGTAGCTTGCGGCTGTCAAACCGCGCAGGATGGCATCCGCAACCAGATCATCGTCTTCTACTAATAAGAGCCGCACGGGTCACTTTACTACGGGCAGGCCCGCGACTTAAACGAAGGAACCAGACAGGGTCCTACGGATCGCCGACTGCTTGACTGTTGGGATTGCCCGGCTCGTCGCGATCGGCGCCGAAGGCGCTGCGCTTTGGCGGAATCAACGCGCGCATCCTGGTTTCATAGGCCTTGGTAAAAGCCTCGGTGAAGACGTGCGGGAACCCATCGGCGGGCCGCTGCGCCAGCCCGCCGAACAGTTCGGCGTAGAGGTCCCAGTACTTGACCTTGCTCTGGCCTCCAAATACGCCGCGCTTGCCGGCGCGATCGAAGCGCTGCTCCAATTCCTTGGGATCGACCCGGCTCAAGAATTCCTCGAAGGCCGCGCGGGTTGCGGACAAGGCCGCGGTATTTTGCGCTTTGAGTTCGCGAAAGTTGTCGCGGATCGCCTCGACCGATCCGGCACGCGTCGATATGGTGGTGAGCAGCCGCACCAGCGCCTCGTCGACTCCTTTGGAAAGATTCAGGGCCGATTCAGGTCCGTCCGCGGAGGGCGCGGGAATCTTAAATTTGTTGCGGAACTCATTGCGGCCCTGATTGAGGTCCATCAAACCCAGCACCGACTCGCGCAGCAATTGCCCCGCGAGCTGCAGTGCCGCGCCGCGGGCCTCCGGGCTTACCGAGCGAGGTTCGATGCCGGCGCCGCGGCAAAAGGCAGCGAGGCCGATGTCAAAGTCGCCTTCATAAAGGGCGAGGCTCTGGGAGCGCGACAGGTGGGGGCTCGGTGAGTTTTCGATAACGGAGGATGCTCTCGGGGCATCGACTTTCGGGGAGTCGACTTTCAGCGGCCGCGTCATCATGTGCCAGGGAGTTCCGCCGGCATCCTGCGATTCCGCCGGGGGCTCTCGCGGCGGCAAAGATTGCCCATACAGATCGCGCGGCCTCGCCCCCGAGTCTGCGATCGACAGACCGCTCGGTTCCAGCAATTGGCTCAAATCCAGGTCCGCACCCAGATCATTGGCAGTCGATTTTTTGACCGCCGAGGAGGGCGATTGTCCGTCGTAAGCAACAATGGCGCTTTCTTCCGGCGGAAAATCATTGCTCTGGTCGATGCTCACCAGCAGCTCGTACTCGCCTAAGCGCACGTAGTCGCCGTCCTTGAGCGGATAGTCGTGATACTTACCGAGCGGAACCTGTGCGCCGTTGACGTAGGTGCCGTTGGAACTGGTATCGACCAGAATGTAAGCACCGGCCCGAAAATCCACGCGGGCGTGTTTGCCTGAGAGATAGCGCTCAGGGTCGGGTAGAATCCACTCGTTGTCAGTGCCGCGCCCGATGGTGCCGCCATGCACGCCAAAGACTTTGGTGGCTAGCGGACCTAAGCGGGTTGAGTGTTCGCTGACGACGCGTAAGCGCAGGGCCATAGGTCAATCCCTCCAGCGGGTCTCAAGGTTCGCGCTAAGTGCCGGTATAATATGGTGAAATACTAGCAATCCCGGAGCCTTCTAAATGGCAGCGAGTCACATTTTCAAAGTTCTGTTCGTGAATCAAGGCAAGGTCTATGAGATCTACGCCCGTAAAGTGAGTCACGGCAGCCTATTCGGCTTCATTGAGGTCGAGGAACTGGTGTTTGGGGAACGCTCAACGGTGGTCGTGGATCCGGCCGAGGAGAAAATCAAGGCGGAATTCAACGAGGTAAAGCGCACCTATCTTCCCATGCATTCCGTGCTGCGCATCGACGAGGTCAAGAAGCAGGGAGTCAGCAAAATCGTCGCGCTGGAAGGCTCCAATGTCTCCCAATTCCCCGTGCCGATCTATACGCCCGGAGGGGACTCGAGCGCTCGCAAATAACCCGCTTCCTGTAGACTGGTGCATGTTTAGCCTTTTCGGCGCACCGGCGCTGTCGCAATTCCGCCTGGACCAGCTTCTGCGCTCCCTTACGGCCGAAGAGCCGCGTGTTCAAGCGCTCGCATCCCGCTGGATGCACTTCATCGACACCTCGCGCCCCTTGAACGAATCCGAACTTGAGGTGTTGGGAAAGCTCCTGACCTACGGCGCACGCGTGCCCGATGCCTTGCGTAAGCTGCCGGGCGGCCAGCGCATCTTGGTGACCCCGCGCATCGGCACCGAGTCGCCCTGGTCGAGCAAGGCTACCGACATCGTGCATGTCTGCGGCCTTGGCGCCGTGACGCGCGTCGAACGCGGCGCCGTGTTTTTCATCGAGTCCACCGCGTCGCTGAGCAGCGCCGATCTTGTTAAGTTGGGCGCGCAATTGCACGATCGCATGACCGAAGCGATCTGGACCGACTCGCTGATGCCTGAGGGCCTGTTTCACGCGGCCGCGCCGCGCGGCTTGCGTCAGGTCGTTTTGGGCGAGCACGGACATGAGGCGCTGGAGCGCGCCAATCAACAGTGGGGGTTGGCGCTGTCCGGCGAGGAAATCGACTATCTGGTGCAGGCGTTTGGCAAGCTGGGAAGGGATCCCACGGATGTTGAGTTGATGATGTTCGCGCAGGCCAATTCCGAACATTGCCGCCACAAGATATTCAATGCACAGTTCATCATCGACGGCAAGCCGATGCCGCTGTCGTTGATGGCCATGATACGCGCGACGCATGCGCGCAATTCAGACGGCGTGCTATCGGCCTACCGCGACAACGCGGCGGTCATCGTCGGCGCCAATGCCACGCGCTTTTTTCCGGATCCGCTCACGCAGCGCTACGGCGGTGCGCACGAGCCGATCGATATCCTGATGAAAGTCGAAACACACAATCATCCGACGGCCATCTCGCCCTTTCCGGGCGCAGCCACGGGGGCGGGAGGAGAAATTCGCGACGAGGGTGCGACCGGCATCGGCGCCAAGCCCAAGGCCGGACTGACCGGCTTCTCGGTATCGAATCTAAAAATTCCCGGCATGCTGCGGCCATGGGAAGTGGATTTCGGCAAGCCCGATCGCATTGTCTCGGCGCTCGACATCATGATTGCCGCGCCCATCGGCGCGGCCTCCTTTAACAACGAATTTGGGCGACCCAACACCTGCGGTTATTTCCGCGTATTCGAGCAGGCAATCGCAGCGTCCGCTGCCGACACAATTCGTGGTTACCACAAGCCGATCATGGTTGCCGGCGGCTTGGGCAGCGTGCGGCGCCAAAATGTCGAGAAGAAAGAGGTCGTCGTGGGGGCACCGCTCATTGTTCTCGGCGGCCCTGCGATGCTGATCGGCTTAGGGGGCGGCGCTGCATCCTCGGTCGGCAGCGGTCAAAGTTCATCCGAGTTGGATTTCGCATCGGTGCAGCGCGGAAATGCTGAAATTCAACGGCGCGCTCAAGAGGTGATCGACCGCTGCGTCGCCATGGGTGATTCAAATCCGATTTTGCTGATTCACGATGTGGGCGCCGGCGGATTGTCGAACGCTTTGCCTGAGGCCATTGCGCACAGTCATCGCGGCGGCCGCATTGACCTGCGCAAAATTCCCAGCGCCGAATCGGAACTCTCGCCCATGGAAATCTGGTGCAACGAGGCCCAGGAGCGCTACGTGCTCGCGCTCGTGCCGGGAACGGTGGAGCAATTCAAGGTGTTGTGCGAACGCGAGCGCTGCCCGTTCGGGGTCGTGGGCGAAATCACCGCGGATGGCCTGCTCAAAGTTTCCGATCCTGTGCTGCATGCCGTTCCCGTCGACATGCCGATTGACGTCCTGCTCGGCAAGGCACCGCGGATGACGCGCGATGTTCATTCGATCGCCAGGAGTCCATCGCCGCTGTCCACCAGTGGGGTTGACTTGAGCGCCTCGCTCGATCGATTGCTCACGCTGCCGACCATCGCCGACAAATCCTTCTTGGTTACCATCGGGGACCGCACGGTCAGCGGTTTGATTAGTCGCGACCAAATGGTGGGTCCTTGGCAGGTGCCGGTTGCGGATGTGGCCGTTTCGCTGAGCAGCTACCAGGAGTACAGCGGCGAAGCCATGGCGATGGGCGAACGCGCGCCGATCGCCATGCTCAACGCGCCTGCATCCGGACGCGTGGCGGTGGCTGAGGCCATCACCAATATCATGGCGGCCGACATTCGTCGCCTGGAAGACATACGCTTGTCGGCGAACTGGATGGCCGCCTGTGGGGAGCCGGGCGAGGATGCCGAGCTGTACGCCACCGTACGTGCGGTTAGTGAGCTTTGCACCGCGCTCTCCATCACCATTCCGGTCGGCAAGGACTCACTGTCGATGAAAACCACGTGGCGAACGGGCGGCAGCGAACGCTCCGTGCTCGCCCCGGTGTCCTTGATCGTTTCTGCGTTTGCGCCCGTGCAAGATTCGCGTGCGACCCTGACGCCGCAGCTCGACCTGTCGCAACCCTCGCGCCTCCTGCTCATCGATTTAGGGAAGGGCAAGAATCGCCTGGGCGGCTCTTGCTGGGCCCAGGTTCATCTGAAAAGCGGCGGAGCTCCGGCAGATCTCGATAGTCCGCAGCTCGTTAGCGCCATGTTTCATGCGTTGCGCGAGATGAAGGATCAAAGTTTGGTGCTCGCCTACCATGACCGGTCGGACGGCGGTGTGCTCGTGACACTGTTGGAGATGGCGTTTGCCGCACATTGCGGTCTCGCCGTCGATCTGGGAGCAGTCGATGACATCATTGCCGCTGCCTTTGCCGAAGAGTTAGGCGCCGTCATCCAAGTCGCGGCTACGCGTGCCGCCGAAGCGCAGGTTATTCTCGCGCGCCACGGCCTGGCCGCTCTGACGCGCGACGTCGGCGAGCCGACGAAGGGAGTCCAAGTGCTGGTCAGTGCCAACGGCGGACCCGTGTATAGCGGTTCGCGCATTGGGCTGCATCGCCGCTGGAGCGAGGTGTCGTTTCGCATGCAGGCCCTGCGCGACAATCCTGACTGCGCGCGGCAGGAATATTCGCGGCTTGAGGACGAGCACGATCCCGGCCTGCACGCCGCCTTGAGTTACGATGCCAGCGACGATGTGGCCGCGCCTTTCATTCAACGCGGCGTGCGCCCTGCTGTTGCCATCCTGCGCGAACAGGGTGTCAACGGCCAGGTGGAAATGGCCGCGGTGTTCACGCGCGCTGGGTTCGATGCTTACGATGTGCACATGACGGACATCTTGGCAGGACGCGTGCATCTTTCACGATTTCACGGACTGGTTGCCTGCGGCGGTTTTTCCTATGGCGATGTTCTAGGCGCGGGCGAAGGCTGGGCGAAGTCCATTCTGTTCAACGCGCGCGCCCGCCAAGAGTTTGCGGCTTTTTTCGGGCGAAATGCGACCTTTACCCTTGGTGTGTGCAACGGCTGCCAAATGTTATCCGCACTCAAGGAATTGATTCCCGGCGCGAAGCTGTGGCCGCGTTTCGTGCGCAACCGATCCGAGCAGTACGAAGCACGCCTGTCCTTGGTGCGCGTAGCGCAGTCCAGCTCAATCCTGTTTGCCGGAATGCACGGATCGGTATTGCCGATCGCTGTGGCACACGGCGAGGGCAGGGCGGAATTTGATTGCGGCGTGAGTACGGCGGCGCTGTTGGAGCAGCGCCTCGCGACCCTGCAATATGTGGATCATCACGATCGGCCAACGGACGTTTATCCGTTCAACCCCAACGGTTCCGAAGCGGGGCTAGCCGGGTTGTGCAGTGCGGATGGGCGCGTGACTTCGCTGATGCCGCATCCGGAGCGGGTATTTCGCAGCGTGCAGAACTCTTGGGCGCCCCAGGAGTGGGCGGAGGACGGCGGCTGGATGCGCCTGTTCCGCAACGCGCGGGTGTTTGTCGACTAGCCGGTTTCGGCTTGATTGGGTGCGACGAATCGGCGGAACGTAACCGCTTGTATCAAGCGTGCCTTGCGCACAAAGGTTTGATACAGCAAATCGCGCATGACTTCCAGTAAAATTCCGGCGTGCTCCGAAGTCAAATCGGGTTGATTCGGCCAGGGGTCGCTGTCGCTGCCGAACAGCACCGCGCGCAGGATCGAAAAGATGTCATCGTCAAGGTCCGCGAGCGAACGGATTTCCTGCAGGGTGTCGAAGAGCTCCAGCTTGCCCCGCTCGCCAAGTTCGTGGAATAGCGATTGCGCCGTGCGGCGGCTCATTGACCCGAATGCATTGAAGCAGGCTGCCGAGTAGCAATTGAGCGCCTCTTTGAACAAAACTTCGGCTTCTTCGGGCAGGTACGTCAGCGGGAAATGCTCGCGCGCGCGCTCGATCTCGATGAAGTTTGACGCCAGCTCGACCCGCAGCGCCGTGTATGCCTTGACGGCAAATTTGAGGAATATCGGTTCGATGCAGGTATCGCACCGAAACACAATGCCGATGTGTTTCGGTTTGCGACGGCTCAGTTCTTCGAATTTCGGCACCGCTATTGGGGTTAGGTGCGTCAATGTCTGACAGTGAGGGCAAGTCAGCGCGATGCCTTGGTATTCGACATGCAACTCGTCTTGGGGCGTGATGTAAATGCTCATGGCTCAACCCGTCAGTGGTTTGTAGCGAATCCGGTGAGGCTGACTGGCATCCTCGCTCTTGCGCTTCCTGTAATCCTCGACGTATTCCTGATAGTTGCCCTCGAACCAGAAGACCTGCGAATCTCCTTCGAACGCGAGGATATGCGTTGCGATTCGATCCAGGAACCAGCGGTCGTGCGAAATGACCACGGCACAGCCTGGGAACGCGACCAGGGCGTCTTCCAGAGCGCGCAGCGTTTCGATATCCAAATCGTTGGTCGGTTCGTCGAGCAGCAAGACATTGCCGCCGGCTTTCAAGACTTTCGCAAGGTGCACCCGGTTGCGCTCGCCGCCGGAGAGCTCGCCGATCATCTGTCCTTGCTGGACGCCCTTGAAATTGAAGCGGCCGACATAGCCGCGCGAGGACGTCTCATAGTTGCCCACCTTGATGAGGTCCAGGCCGCCTGAAATCTCCTGCCACACCGTATTCTTATCATTGAGGGACTGGCGGGACTGATCGACGTAGGCAAGTTTGACGCTGGGTCCTAGGCGTATTTCGCCGCTGTCGGGCTTTTCAACACCGGAGAGCATGCGGAACAGGGTGGTCTTGCCCGCGCCATTGGGGCCGATGATGCCGACGATGCCCCCGGGCGGCAGATTGAAACTCAAGGAGTCGATCAGCAGCCGATCGTCATAGCCTTTTCTCAAGTTCTTGCATTCGATCACCAGATCTCCCAGTCGCTCGCCCGGAGGGATGTAGATCTCGTTGGTCTCGTTGCGCTTCTGAAATTCCTGCGAGGCCAATTCTTCATAGCGCTGCAAGCGCGCCTTGGATTTGGCTTGACGCGCTTTCGGGTTGGTTCGCACCCATTCCAACTCGCGCTTCAAGGTTTTTGCCAGTGCGTCCTGTTGCCGCTCTTCCTGGGCCAGGCGCACGCCTTTCTGCTCCAACCAGGAGGAGTAATTGCCCTGCCAGGGAATGCCGTGGCCGCGATCGAGCTCCAAGATCCACTCGGCCACGTTGTCGAGAAAGTAGCGATCGTGCGTGACGGCGATCACCGTGCTTGGATACTCCTCCAGAAAGTGTTCCAGCCATGCCACCGATTCGGCGTCCAGGTGATTGGTCGGCTCGTCGAGCAGCAACATGTCCGGCTTGGACAACAGCAGACGGCACAAGGCGACGCGCCGCTTTTCGCCGCCCGACAGCTTGCCGACCACGGCATCCCAAGGCGGCAGCCGCAGCGAATCCGCCGCGATCTCGAGCTTTCGCTCCAGTTCCCAGCCGCCGACCGCGTCGATCTTGTCCTGCAGCTTCGCCTGCTCCTCTAGAGCCTTGTTCATTTCATCGTCGGGCATCGGCTCGGCGAACTTGTCGCTGATCGTGTTGAAGCGATCGATCAGGCTTTGCACGTCGCCGACTCCCTCGCCGACCACCTCACGCACCGTCTTGGCTTCATCGAGGAGCGGTTCTTGCGGCAGATAGCCGACTTTGATGCCCGCCTGCGCGCGCGCCTCGCCCTCGATATCCTTATCGACGCCGGACATTATTTTCAGCAGCGTGGATTTTCCTGAGCCGTTCAATCCCAACACGCCGATCTTCGCGCCGGGAAAAAAACTCAAACTGATATCGCGCAGAATAATGCGCTTGGGCGGCACGACCTTGCCAACCCGGTTCATGGTGTAAATGAACTGAGCCATCTATTGCCTGTATTGAATTGATCGCGTGACTTCGCGGCGAAACATGCTGATTATCCGCGACTGATGCCGGCTTGTCACGGTGCGGCCATCTCGCTAGGGAAGCCTACTCTTATAAGTTATAATTGTCGGCTATCTTTGGAGATCCATTCATGTTTAGCGCCCAAATGGCCATTGCCGGCTTCGATCCAGAGCTTGCGCAAGCGATTGCTGGCGAGCTTGGCCGGCAAGAGGATCATATCGAACTTATCGCCTCAGAGAATTACGCAAGCCCGCGGGTGCTCGAGGCGCAGGGCTCCGTGCTGACCAACAAGTACGCGGAGGG
>JBDTAV010000121.1:0-37566 GCA_039924385.1 Steroidobacteraceae bacterium | reverse complement strand
CATGTCGATCGCGGCGGCCAACTTGTACACCCGCAATATACATCGCGAGTTCATCAACAAAAACCCGACTGACAAGCAGGAATCGCACGTCGCCAAGCTGACCTCGCTCATCGTCAAAGCCGGCGCGTTGGTGTTCATTTTATTCGTACCCACCAAATACGCGATTCAATTGCAATTGCTGGGCGGCATCTGGATCATTCAAACGCTGCCGCCCGTGATGCTCGGTGCCTACACGCGCTGGTTCAATTCCTGGGCGATGCTGGTGGGCTGGGCGGTCGGCACGTTCGCGGGAACTTGGATGGCCTTTTCGGTGCAACTCGCCAACACCTTTCCGCTGCACGTCGGCGAGCATACCTTTCCTGGATATAGCGCGGTGTACAGCGTGCTCCTCAATCTACTGGTCGCAATCGTGCTGACGCCGATTTTCAATGCCATGGCCGCGAGCAAAACTCCGATGGATCAAACCGTCGCGGCCGATTATTTGAGCTGAACCCCAGGCTTATTCCGGGGTTGGACCGGGCTTGGCTCCGCTTAAGCCCTTGTTTCAATTCAGCTGTAACAAAACCGTCATCATTCGCGCCGATAATCCAGCCAACCCAAAGCCTTGAGGCAACGAAGAGCGCCGAGGCGGGCATCAACTGGAGCTCCAAATCGATGAAAACGCTTAAACGCCTGCTCTTACTCGGCGTCGCGGCCTCATTGAGCATGGCAGCCTCAGCCGCGGACCTCTCAGGCGCCGGCGCAACCTTTCCCTACCCGATTTACGCGAAGTGGGCCGATGCCTACAGGAAACTGACGGGCATCGGTCTGAATTACCAGTCCATCGGGTCGGGCGGAGGGATCAAGCAGATCAAGGCGAAGACCGTGACTTTCGGCGCGTCGGATATGCCCCTCAAGCCTGAAGATTTGAAGTCCTCCGGACTGATTCAATTTCCGATGATCGTCGGCGGGGTGGTACCCGTCGTGAACATCAAGGGTATCGGCCCGGGGCAATTACACCTGGACGGCGCCACGGTCGCTGGTATTTATCTGGGTGATATCACGCAGTGGAACGATGCGGCGATCAAGAAACTCAATCCCAAGCTGGCGCTGCCCAGCACGGCAATCGCACCCGTGTACCGCTCGGACGGATCCGGAACGAATTTTTTATTTTCCGATTATTTGTCGAAATCCAGCGCTAAATTTCAATCCAGTATCGGCGCCAACACCTCGGTGCAGTGGCCGGTGGGCATCGGCGCCAAGGGCAACGAGGGTGTGGCCAATATGACCACACAGACCGATGGCGCCATCGGCTATGTGGAGTATGCATTCGCCAAACAAAACAAGATGGCCTACAGCACGCTGACCAACAAGGCCGGCAATGCGGTGGCACCAAGCGCCGAGTCGTTCCAGGCGTCTGCGGCCACGGCCGATTGGGCCGGCGCCGACAGTTACTACCTGATATTGACCAACCAACCGGGCGCGAAGAGCTGGCCCATCACCGGCGCGAGCTTTATTCTGGTTTACAAGCAGCCGGATAACGCCGCATCGGTCAATGAGGCGCTGAAGTTTTTTGCCTGGGCCTTCAGAGACGGCGCCAGCATGGCGGCCGAGCTTGACTACGTGCCGCTGCCCGCGGCATTGATTTCCCAGGTGCAGAAAACCTGGACGACGCAGATTACATCGGGCGGCCACCCGGTTTGGAGCGGCAAGTAAACGCGTTTCGCGGATAGCTAGCCAAGATTTAGATAGTTAAGATACGGTAGGTCGGGCCCGGTGTAGCAATATGCCGGGCCCGACCTACTTTAGCGCAACGCGGAGCGGAACTGACATCGTGGCGATCATAGATCCGGGACACGCCGCAAAGCAGCTGATTTACGAAAGGCTATTCCGTTCCGCCACGTTGATCGCGGCAATCTTGGTGTTGTTGATATTGGGCGGCGTGGCCGTCTCTTTATTGCGCGGCGCATCGCCGGCGCTGTCTCACTTCAAATTCGCGTTCGTTACCCGCGAGATTTGGAACCCGGTTACCGATCAATTCGGCGCATTGGCGCCGATTTACGGCACGGTGGTGACCTCGCTGATCGCCATGCTGATTGCGGTACCGACGGGCTTTGGCATCGCCCTGTTCCTGACTGAACTTTGTCCGCCGTTGCTGAAAAGACCCATCGGCGTGGCGGTGGAACTGTTGGCGGCGGTACCGAGCATTATCTTCGGAATTTGGGGCTTGTTCGTGCTGGCTCCGGTGCTGCAGCGGCACGTGCAGCCCTGGTTGATCCGCAATTTAGGCGACCTTCCCGCGGTCGGCCATCTATTCAAAGGACCGCCTTACGGGATCGGCATTCTCACTGCCGGGGTCGTGCTCGCCATCATGGTGCTGCCCTTCATTGCCGCCACCATGCGCGATGTCTTCGATACCGTGCCGGCGATGTTGAAGGAATCCGGCTATGGACTCGGCGCCACGACCTGGGAGGTTATTTGGCATGTCGTCGTGCCGCACTCGCGGGCAGGCATCGTCGGAGGGATCATGTTGGGTCTCGGCCGCGCGCTGGGTGAAACCATGGCGGTGACCTTCGTCATCGGCAATGCGCATCGCATCAGTTCCTCGCTGCTGGCGCCGGGTACTACGATTTCCTCGGCCATTGCCAATGAGTTCACCGAAGCGGTGGGCGACTTGTACACCTCATCCCTGATCGCGCTGGGCTTGCTGCTATTCCTGATCACATTCACGGTGATTGCGCTGGCGCAGGCCATGCTGCGCAGACTCGAGCGGCGCAGCGGGGCGGTCGCGTGAATCGGCGGCTGATGCGCAAGATCACTAACGGCGCGTTCCTGACGCTGTCGGTCATCGCCACCTTGACCGGGCTGGCGTGTTTGGCCGCCATACTGTGGACCCTGATTTCGCACGGCGTGGCGGGGCTGTCGGGGCGTGTATTTACACAAATGACGCCGCCGCCGGGCAGCCAAGGCGGGTTGCTCAATGCAATCTACGGCAGCGGCGTGATGACGCTGCTGGGCATTCTGATCGGCTCTCCCATCGGCGTTCTCGCCGGAACGTATCTGGCGGAATACGGCAAAAATTCGCGTCTCAGCATGGCGATCCGCTTCATCAACGACGTTCTCCTAAGTGCCCCCTCGATAATCGTTGGCCTGTTCATTTATGAATTCGTCGTGGTTCGCATGGGGCATTTTTCGGCCATCGCCGGTGCACTTGCCCTGGCCGTGCTCGCGATCCCGGTCACTTTAAGAACTACCGAAGACATGTTGAATCTCGTGCCCATCGGCATGAAAGATTCTTCCGCAGCACTGGGCGCTTACCCCTGGCGCACGACCTTAAGCGTGCTGTACCCGGCCGCGCGCAGCGGCATCGTCACCGGCCTGCTGCTGGCCGTCGCGCGCATCAGCGGAGAAACGGCGCCGCTGCTGTTCACGGCGCTCAACAATCAATTTTGGAGCACCAATCTGAATGCGCCCATGGCCAACCTGCCCGTGGTGATCTTTCAATTTGCCTTGAGTCCCTACAAGGATTGGCAGGATCTAGCGTGGGCGGGCGCCTTGATCATTACCGTGACCATCTTGATCTTGAGCATCTCTGCGCGGGTGTTGCTGGCATTGCTGCAGGCCGAACGGGGGGCGGGGCGATGATTCCCTCGACCAAACGGCCGAAGCATTTGAAGATGCGCATGCCGTACCCGGTGGCCGCGGAACCGGCCAAAGATCTGGGTCCGCCCAAAATCGAAGTTCGCTCGCTGAATTTTTTCTACGGCACGATGCAGTCGCTGCACAACATCAACATGCAGCTGGCAGACCGCTCCATATCCGCGTTCATCGGACCCTCAGGCTGCGGCAAGTCGACACTGCTCCGCGTGATGAACCGCATGTATGCGCTTTATCCCAGGCAGCGGGCCGAAGGCGAAGTGTTGATCGGGGGCCGCGACATTCTAGGTCCGTCCGTGGACGTGGCCGAACTTCGCTATCGCGTGGGCATGGTGTTTCAGAAGCCCACACCGTTCCCCATGTCCGTGTTCGAAAACGTCGCCTTTGGATTGCGCCTGGCAGGGGGAATTCGCGGCGCGGATCTCAAGGTGCGTGTGGAAACCGCCTTACGCGACGCCGCCATTTGGGATGAGGTGAAGGATAAGCTCCACGCCGATGGCCGCAGCCTTTCCGGCGGACAACAGCAGCGGCTTTGCATTGCGCGCGCCATCGCCGTGCAGCCGGAGGTGCTGCTGCTCGATGAACCGACCGCGGCGCTCGATCCGATTTCGACCCTGCGCGTCGAGGAGACATTACAGGCACTGCGCGAAAAATATTGCATCGTCGTGGTCACGCATAATTTGCAGCAAGCGGCCCGAGTGTCAAACGTGACGGGGTTCATGTTCATTGGCGAGCTGGTTGAGATCGGGCCATCGAGCGAGATCTTCACCTCGCCGAAGAATCGCAAGACCGATGACTACATCACCGGACGATTCGGTTGACGCCGGTAAATGACATGAATCTGGCAGATGGGCAACCGGGCACGGCTGCGGCCGCGCCTGTGGAGGTCCGCGATAAAGTCTCGGATCCTGTCATGACGGCGCGCAGCGTCAGCGTCACCTATGGCGACAAGTGCGCGGTGAGAAACGTCAGCCTGGATATCGGGCGCAATCAAGTACTGGCGCTGATCGGTCCTTCCGGCTGCGGTAAATCGACCTTTCTGCGCTGCCTCAATCGTATGAACGATACGATTACGAGCGCGCGCGTCGAAGGCACGATCACGCTGGACGGGCAAAATATTTACGATAAACGCCAGGATGTGGCGCAGCTGCGCGCCAGAGTCGGCATCGTTTTTCAGAAGCCCACGCCATTCCCCCATTCGATCTATGCCAATGTCGCCTACGGGCCGCGAATCCACGGGCTGACCAAGAGCCGCGTGGACATGGATGAATTGGTTCAGACCAGTCTTGCTCGCGCGGGTCTGTGGGACGAGGTAAAGGATCGTCTCTCGACGCCTGGCACCAGTCTCTCGGGCGGGCAACAACAGCGCTTGTGCATCGCGCGCACCATCGCGGTCAATCCCGAAGTCATTCTGATGGATGAACCGACCTCCGCGCTGGATCCCATTGCGAGCGCCAAGATCGAAGACTTGATCGATGAGCTGCGCGAAAATTACGCTATCACCATCGTGACGCACAACATGCAGCAGGCGGCGCGCGTCTCACAGCGCACCGCCTATTTTCATTTGGGCGATCTGGTCGAGATCGGTCCGACCGATCGTGTCTTCACCAATCCGCAGCAAAGGCTCACCGAAGACTACATCACCGGCCGCTTCGGCTAGGACTTGGGTCCGAACAGACGCCTCGGCTAGCGCTGTGCCGGGACGAAGTCTTCGAGCACCGCCGCGCGCATCAAATCCGGCGGCAGCAGACCCTGACTCAAAATGAAGTCGTGAAACTTCTTCTGATCGAATCTTTTGCCCAGCGCGGCCTCCGTCTCCTTGCGCAGCGCCAGCAGCCGCGTGTAGCCGTAAAAGTAGCTATTCGCCTGTCCCGGACTGCGGAAGGTAAAGCGCTCGACCTCTTCCTTGGCGAAGGCATGGCTCAGCATCACATCCTTCTCGAGCACTGCGTAGGCCTGGGCTTGCGTCACCGCACCGCTTTGCAGTTCCGGATCCAAAAACGCGCGGGCAGCGCGCAGCAGGCGCAACTGCAGCGTCAACAATTGGCCGTCCACGGGCTCGAAAGGCTGCATGATGTACTCGGCGTATAAGCCCCATCCTTCCGCATTGGTGGAATTGAAGGCATACAACGCGCGCGCCAGGCTTACGCCTCGCTCGACCATGGAGTCGAACTGCAGTTCATGGCCGGGCCGTGCTTCATGCGCAGTGAGCGTCCAGGCCACCGCATCAAAAGTGAAGTCATCGTACTTGTCTTCGGCCCCGCCCGTGGCAGACGGGATATTGAGCGGCAGAACGAACTGGCCGCGCTGACCGGTGTTGTGCAGAAACGGCGGCGGCGACATGTGCGGCGCGGGTTGCTGCGCGGTTTCGGCCGGTGTCGCGAGGCGAATGATGGCGGGGCGGTTCGGCAACGTGACGAGATTTTTCGCGACGATGATCTTTTCGATCTGGTGCAGGCGGTTTTCGAAGAAGGGCAGAATTGCCACGCCGCTGATTTGCTTCTTCTTCAATTCTGCGATCACCGCCCGATAGCCGCTTGACGGGTAGCCGTTGGCTTTGGCCACTTGCGCCGCCAGCGGCGTCATTTCACTTTGATATTGGGTAAAGGCAGCGTGCGCCATCTTGGCGATTTGCGCCGGGGGAATATCGATGCCATAGCTCTCGAACGCCAGCGCATATTCCTCGGGCGGCAGCCGGAAATCGGTGCGAGCCTTGGAAAGAATGGTACTTTTGATCCAGCTGTCGTAGTCAGTCAGCTGCGCCTTCAGCTTTGCATAAGCGGGTTCCCAGCCCGACAGGTGATACTTTTTAAACAACGTTGCAATGCCATCGATGAAATTCGAGTTACGGCCCAAGTCGGTCTCAATCTCTTCCTTTGACGGGAAAATGACGTCTGGCTTGGCGATCTGTTCCTCTTCGCGCTCTTTCAATCTATCTGTGAAGGGCTTGTAACCGGCTTCGATGCCCGCGTACTTGCGCAGACGCACCAAGGCTGCGGCGCGCCGCGGCTGCGGAACCTGATCATCGAGCAGGCCTCGCAGCCCGCGGAATATCAGCGCGCTCGCGTTATAAAACGGCACCTCGCGGGCAAGTTCGAAGTCCTGGCGGCGAAATTGCAGATTGAAGGCCTTTTGCAGAATCTCGATGTCCTCTTTGACATTCTTGTCCGTCACGCCGGGTTGCGCTGCCTTGATCTTCGCCAGCGCGGCTTCGAACTCATGCCGCTCCGCGATTTGGTCCGCGCGCGAAGGATCCGAGATTTGATCGTCGAATTTTGCCACGCCTTGCGACGAACCTTGCTCGGGTGAGTGTGCAAGCTGCACGCTGAGCAGCATGTTGGTGTATTCGTTGCTTTGCTTGATCCAGTCTTTTTCCGATTGAGCACTGACAGTGGGTGTTTGCGCCATTGCGACGAAGGCAATGACGCTAAGAAATAGTGCAGCGCTTAGCTGTTGCAGCATGATGTTTCCCAAAGATATCGTGAAAAAGGCGCTCATTGTAAACAATTGAACCGCAGCGCGGAATGTTTGGTGCGGCGGATTGATGCGTAGCGCGGCCGCCGCATCGAGATCGGCTCTGCCGCATCAGCCGCTGCGTTTCAATGCCGCGCCGGGCGTTAATGGTTGTCCGCCGATGAACCGATAACCCGCGTCCTTAAGAGCGGCCCGTACTTTGAGCACTTCTGCTTGATCCAGCGTAGGTGTCGCGCGTAGGTCATAGACTGCGCCGCTCGGCACTCGAAGCTCGTCCCGCAGAAACCGGATCACGTCGGCACAGGGGGTGGTGCTGCCCTGCGGCTCACTGTAGAGCGCAACCACACAAGCATGCTGCATGCCATCAACCGTGATGATCACATCGGGCTTGGCAGCAATCAGCGGGGCGCTCACCGGCGCCGGTGCGTTGGTCGAGGAGCCGCAGCCCGCGAGCAGCGCTTGGCCGGCAACCAGTATCGAAGACAATCCTGCAATGACATAGCGATCCACGCGGGCCTCCTAATTCTTGATCAACTGACGCCGAGACGCTAAAGGCGTTTCATCGCCGCCAAATGTTACTCGGTGTTGCGCAGCAGATCGTTCAACGAAGTCTTGGCGCGAGTCTGCTCATCCACGCGCTTGACGATGACCGCGCAGGCAAGACCGTACTTGCCGTTCGCCGCAGGCAGGGTGCCGGGAACCACCACGGCACCGGCGGGCACCCGGCCGTAGATTATCTCGTCGCGTTCGCGATCATAAATGCGCGTGCTTTGACCGATGAATACACCCATCGAGATGACGGCGCCGGACTCGACCACGACGCCCTCGACGATTTCCGAACGCGCGCCGATGAAACAATTGTCTTCGATGATCGTCGGGCCGGCCTGCAAAGGTTCCAACACGCCGCCGATGCCGACCCCGCCGGACAAGTGCACGTTCTTGCCGATTTGCGCGCAGGAGCCGACGGTGGCCCAGGTGTCGATCATGGTGCCGCTGTCCACATAGGCGCCGACGTTGACGTAGCTGGGCATCAAAACCACGTTGGCGGCGATATGGGCACCGCGCCGCACGGTCGCCGGAGGCACGATGCGCACGCCGGCGGCGGCGAAGCGCTGCGCGCTCCAGCCGCTGTATTTCAGCGGCACCTTGTCGTAGAAGTTGAGGGCGCCCGCCCGCATCGATTCGTTTTCGTTGATTCGAAAGGAGAGCAGCACGGCTTTCTTGAGCCATTGATTGACGCGCCAAGTTCCGCCCTCCGGCTGAGCCACGCGCAGCTCCCCCGCGTTCAACAGGTCGATGCTTTGCTCGATCGCGGCGCGCAGCGCGGCCGGCGTATTGCGCGGATTAAGTTGCGCCCGCGTTTCGTAGGCGTCATCGATTATCGAACACAACTCGTCGTGGGAATTCAAGATCGTGCTTCGCGTCGATCCAGTGCCTGCATCAGTGCTTCCTGCACGCGCTGGCAGGACTCCTCATTGAGCAGGCCGCCGTCCTCACGCGTGATGTAGAACACGTCTTCGGCGCGTTCGCCCACTGTCATTATCTTGGCGCCGTTGATCGCGATGCGTTCAGCGCGGAACACTTTGCCGACCTCGGACAAGAGGCCCGGACGGTCGGCTGCAATCAGCTCGAGAATGGTGCGCTCGTTGCGGGTATCGACGCTGAAATTGACCTGTGTGGGCGTCCAGAACATGCGCACCTGGCGCGGCGCCCGCCGCGCCAGCGCGGGCGCTACCTCCTCGCCCTGTTGCAACACACGCCACAAGCCGCGCTCGATTTCGCGAATGCGCACTGTATCTGCGATGACGGCGCCGTTGTCCTCGAGCACCACGTAAGTCTCGAGACTGAACCCGTTGGCGCTGCTGATCAGACGGGCATCGACGACATTCAGGCCCATTTGATCGAGCACGCCGGTGGTGCGCGCAAAGCTGCGCAGCCGCCGCGGCGTGTAGGTCAGCACGGCAGTGCCGCCGCGATCGGTGAGTTGCCGGACGGCTACCAGCGGGGTGTCGTCATTGGGCGGCCGCTCGGACAGCAATCCCGTGTGCCAGGCGATCTCCTCCGGCGTGTAGCGCAAAAAGTAGGCATCGGTCCACTGCATCCAGACCGCTGCGGTCTGCGGCACGACGTCTGCGGGCAACTTTGCGAGGGCCTGGTCTTGGGTCTCGCGGATCAGCTGCTCCTGATCGACGGGCGTTTCGAGCCCGCGGCGCAGAGCCCGCTTGGTGCGCTGGTAAAATTCTTCGAACAGCCGCGCTTTCCACGAATTCCACAATTTTGGATTGGTGCCGCGCACGTCGGCCACGGTCAAGACGTACAAATAATCCAAGTGCACCTGATCGCCGACGTGCCGCGCGAATTCCTGGATAATGTCCGGGTCGCTGATGTCCTTCTTTTGCGACGTGATCGACAGGATCAGATGATTGCGCACCAACCACGCGGCCAAGCGTGCTTCGTAGCGGCCCAAGCCTTGCTCCAGGCAAAAGGCTTCGGCATCGACGGCGCCCAATTCTGAGTGATCGCCGCCGCGGCCTTTGGCGATGTCGTGAAACAGCGCAGCCAGATAGGCGACTTCCTGGCGCGGCAGGGATTGCATGATCTGGCTCAAGGCTGGAAATTCATGATTGAACTTCGGCATGGCAAAGCGGCGCAGATTGCTGACGACGAACAACGTATGCGCATCCACCGTGTAGGCGTGGAACAAGTCATATTGCATGCGGCCGACGACCCTGCCAAAGGACGGGATGTAGCGCCCGAGCACGCCGTAAAGATTCATGCGCCGCAGTTCATGCGTGACGCCCACGGGCGCGCACAGGATCTCGATGAACAGCCGGTGGTGGCGCGGATTCTGGCGAAACTCCTCGTCGATGAGCCCTACATGACTGCCGATCAGACGGATGGTTTCGGCGCGCACGCCGCGAACATCGGGATGTTGTTGCAGCAACACGAATAGCTCGAGCAGTGCGGAGGGATAACGTGAAAATACTTCGGGATGCGTCACTTCCAGGTAGTCATTGCGAATTTGGAAGCGCGCGTTTACGGCTAAAGGCGCCGCGCTTTGCGTCAGAATGGCCTCGCGAAACAGCTGCAGCAGCATTTCGTTCAGAAGGCTGATGTCCATGACCGTACGGTAATATTTCTGCATGAGCTGTTCGACCGCGAGGGTGAAGCTCGCGTCTTCATAGCCGAACAGTTTCGCGAGCTTGATCTGGTAGTCGAATAACAGGCGATCCTCGCGCCGGCCGGTGAGCATGTGCAGCCCGAAGCGTACTTTCCAGAGGAACGATTGCGCGGCTTGCAGCTTGCGCAGTTCATCACGGGTCAAAAATCCGTGCGCCACCAGCTCCTCGAGCGTGTCAGTTCCGAAATGCCGCTTCGCCACCCAGCCGATGGTTTGAATGTCGCGCAAACCGCCGGGGCTGGATTTGACGTTGGGTTCCAAGTTGTAGGCGGTATCGAAATACCGATGATGCCGCTCGGTCTGCTCCTTGACCTTGGCTTCAAAGAAGTCTTGCGATGACCAGAGCCGATCCGATGCGAGCGCGCGCCGCATTCCGGCGAACAGGGGTTCAGGTCCCGCCAGCAGGCGCGCTTCGAACAGCGTGGTCGCGACGCTGATATCGGCGAGACTCTCACGCTGGCAATCGTCGATCGATCGCACGCTGTGACCCACTTCGAGGCCGA
The DNA here is from genome assembly GCA_039924385.1 of Steroidobacteraceae bacterium. Taxonomy (GTDB): domain Bacteria; phylum Pseudomonadota; class Gammaproteobacteria; order Steroidobacterales; family Steroidobacteraceae; genus Bog-1198. Next base: position 26,772 of record JBDTAV010000121.1, on the reverse strand, counting down.
TGTCCCACAAGAATGTGAGGAAGCGCTCGATGTCCGGCTGCCAGTCGGCCGAGTCGCTTTTCGGCAAGAGCACCATGATGTCGATGTCCGAACTCGGGTGTAGTTCGCCGCGGCCATAGCCCCCGACGGCGACCAAACCTAGATCTCCGGCAAATTTTCCGGCGTGATTGAGCCAGGCCGCGCGCAGCGCAACGTCCACCAGCCGTGCGCGATCGCGCACCAGATCCTCGATCGGCTCGTCGGCAACGAATCGATCCTTGAGCAGTTCGCTGCCCTGATCGAGGACTTGGCGAAACGCGGCGGGAGAGAATTGACCCTCTTCGAGAGCGGCGGGAACGACCGTCAGGTAAGGCCAGTCGACGATTTGATCTAGAAATTTGCCGTGGGCGTTCAAGAAGCCGCCGCGGCAGCGGGCGCATCGACACTCGCGCTCAACGTGAGGACCTCGTAACCCGTATCGGTGACCAAAATCGTGTGCTCCCACTGAGCGGATAAGGACTGATCCTTCGTCACGACTGTCCAGCCGTCCGGCAACAGGCGCACATCCCGGCGGCCCGCATTGATCATCGGCTCGATGGTAAAGGTCATGCCCGCCGTGAGTTCCAAGCCCGTGCCCGGTTTGCCGTAGTGCAGCACTTGGGGATCCTCGTGGTACACGCGGCCGATGCCGTGGCCGCAATATTCTCGTACCACTGAGAAGCTGTTGGTCTCCGCGTAGGTCTGGATCGCATGGCCGATATCGCCCAGGTGCGCGCCGGGCTTGACCTGTTGAATCCCGCGCCACATCGCCTCGTGGCAGGCCGCCGTGAGCCGGCGGGCCATGATGGCGGCATTGCCGACGAGGTACATGCGGCTGGTATCGCCGTGGAATCCGTCGCGGATCACGGTGACATCGATATTAATGATGTCACCGCTCTTCAAGCGCTTATCGCCGGGTATGCCGTGACACACCACGTGATTTACCGAGGTACAGATGGTTTTTGGAAAGCCGCGATAATTCAGATTGGCGGGGATGGATTTGAGCTCCTCCACGATGAAATCATGGCAGCGCTTGTCAAGCTCGTCGGTGCTTACTCCGGGCTGCACATAGGGCTCGATCATGTCCAGGACGCTGGCCGCGAGCCGGCCTGCGGCGCGCATTTTGTCCTGTTCCTCGGGGTTCTTGATGGTCACATTCATAAGAAAGTCGAGCAAATGTCCAGCGCCGGCGGGCTTTGTTTCTACCAGGGGTTCATGGTATAAAGCGCGGCTATTTTTAACAACCCCGCACGCGTGTCGTCACAATCGACTGGGTGCCCGGTCAAGCACTGAAATGAAGGCTTTGCCTTCTGTTTCAAGGCAAAACCGGGTTGCCGATTGGGACACGCGGAGGCTCAACCCGACCAGGAGTTTTTTATGACCAGCGTGTCCATGCGACAAATGCTGGAAGCGGGCGTCCATTTTGGACACCAAACCCGCTTCTGGAACCCGAAAATGGCTCCGTTCATCTTCGGCGAACGCAACAAAATCCATATCATCAATCTGGAAAAGACCCAGCCCCTGTATGCCCAGGCTGCGGCATTCATCAAGGGCGTGGCTTCCGGGGGCGGCAAAGTGCTGTTCGTCGGCACCAAGCGTTCGGCGCGCGATGCGGTGCAAAAAGAGGCATCCCGCTGCGCCATGCCCTTTGTAAATCAACGTTGGCTGGGCGGCATGCTCACCAATTTCAAGACCATTCGTCAGTCCATCAAGCGGCTGAACGAGCTGGACGAAATGGCGCAAAGCGGCGCTTTGGACCGGCGCGGCAAGAAAGAAGCGCAGATGCTGCGGCGTGAAATGGACAAGTTGCTGCGAAGCCTCGGCGGCATCCGCGACATGACGGCGTTGCCCGATGCGCTGTTCGTCATTGACGTGGGCCATGAGCAGATCGCAATCCACGAGGCGCAGAAACTCGGCATCCCGGTGGTCGCCGTGGTCGATACGAATTGCTCCCCAGACGGCATCGACTATGTCATCCCCGGCAATGATGACGCCATGCGCGCCATCCTGTTGTACGCCGGCGGCATCGCCGACTCGGTGCTCGAAGGCAAGGCCTCGCTGCCCGAAGTTCCCGTGGGCGAAGACGAATTCGTTGAATTGGACGAGGAAGGCAATCCCAAGAAGCGCAGCGCGGGCGAGCGGCGTCCTCCGCCACCCGCGCGCGGCCAGCGCAAGCAGCCGCCCCGCCGCAAAGTACCCGTCACCGTGGTACCCAGCGTCGCTGCCGTGGCGGTATCGCTGGACGAGGTGGAGGTCGAGACCGACGATGTCGACGCCCCGGAGACAGCGCCCGCCGAAACGCGGCCGGCCAGCGCGCCGCGACGTCGGCCTGCAGGTCGACGGGCTCCGGCGCGCGGTGCGTAGTCACCTGACCTGAGGCGCAGTCGACGCCTTAGGTTTGTTTGATCAGCTCAATGAGGAATCGCCCAAGCCGGCGGTTGTAGGATCCGATGAACATTACGGCAGATACAGTCAAGCAACTTCGCGAGCGCACGGGCGCCGGAATGATGGAGTGCAAAAAGGCGCTCGTCGAAACCAAGGGCGACTTGGACGCGGCGGCCGAACTCATGCGTAAGAGCGGTCTCGCCACGGCAGACAAGAAAGCCGCGCGGGTTGCCGCGGAAGGCACGGTGGCGATCGAGCGGTCCGGCAACAATGCCGCGCTGGTCGAAGTGAATTGCGAGACCGATTTCGTGGCGCGCAGCGACGAATTTCAGGCGTTTGCCAAGGCGGTGGCAGCGGCAGCCCTGAGAGCGGCGCCCTCGAGCTTGGAGGAGCTGCTCAAGCTATCGCATGAAGGCTCAACTTTGGATGAACGGCGCCGTGCCTTGATCGCCAAGATCGGCGAGAACATCGCGGTGCGGCGCTTCGTGTGCGTCTCCTCTCCCGGCCCACTGGGCACCTATATTCATGGCGCCAGGATCGGCAGCGTGGCGGCATTGCAGGGCGGCGATGAATCGCTGGCGCGCGATATCGCGATGCATGTCGCGGCCGTGAGCCCGGCCTATGTCGATGCCGACGATGTGCCCGCCGGCTTGCTGCAAAAGGAGCGCGATATCCTGACCGAGCAAACCAAGGGCGAAAAGAAGCCGCCCGAGATCATCGCGAAAATGGTGGAAGGCCGCCTGCGCAAGTACCTCGCGGAAATCACGCTGGTCGGGCAGCCCTTCATCAAGGACGAGGATACGACGGTTGAGAAGCTGCTCAAGCAAGCCGGCGCCAAGGTCACCATGTTCGCGCGCTATGAGGTCGGGGCAGGCATCGAGAAGAAGCAGGACGATTTCGTCGGCGAAGTGATGGCGCAGGTCAAAGCGAAACACTAAGCGACCATGACCACGCAACCCGGCACGGCTCGTTATCGAAGAATTCTAGTCAAATTATCCGGCGAGGCCTTGCTGGGAAATGAGGATTACGGCATAGACCCGCTCATCCTCAAGCGAATCGCGGGGGAAATTCGCGACCTGACCCAGATGGGGGTTCAGGTCGCGATCGTATTGGGAGGCGGAAATATTTTTCGCGGCGCAGGCCTCGCGCGCGCCGGCATGGACCGCGTGACCGCCGATCACATGGGCATGCTCGCAACCGTCATCAATGCGCTGGCCCTGCAAGATGCGTTGGAGAGCCTCGGCACCTATGCCCGGGTCATGTCGGCTCTGCGCATTAACGAGGTGTGCGAGGACTACATCAGGCGCCGGGCGGTGCGTCACCTGGAAAAAGGGCGCGTGGTGATCTTTGGCGCAGGCACCGGCAACCCGTTTTTCACCACGGATACCGCCGCCAGTTTGCGCGCCATCGAGATCAACGCCGAGATCCTGCTGAAGGCCACCAAGGTCAACGGCATTTACGATTCCGATCCGGTCACCAATCCCAATGCCAAGCGCTATGCGCGGCTCACCTTTGACAAGGTGCTGAACGATCGCCTCAATGTCATGGATGCAACCGCCATCGTCATGTGCCGCGAAAACAATTTGCCCTTGCAGGTCTTCAATCTCTTTAACGCCGGCGATTTGATGCGTATTGTCCAAGGCGAAGACGTCGGCACGGTGGTATCGGCTGAACCTTAAAGTTTTGGGGGATACATGCTCGAAGATGTGAAAAAGGACGCGACCGTGCGCATGCAGAAATGCGTTGCGGCGTTCAAGGAACAGCTGAAGAAGATGCGCACCGGCCGCGCTCATGCCAGCCTCATCGAGCATATCAAGGTCGACTATTACGGCTCGGAAATGCCGCTGAATCAGGTGGCCAATATCGCCACGGAAGATGCGCGAACGTTGACCGTGAGTCCCTGGGAAAAAGCCATGGTGCCGGTCATCGAGAAGGCGATCTATAAATCGGATCTCGGCCTCACGCCGAACACCGCGGGGCAGATAATCCGAATTCACATGCCCGCGCTGACCGAAGAACGGCGGCGCGACATCATCAAGGTCGTCAAGGCCGAAGCGGAGAATGCACGCGTCGCGGTACGCGGAGTGCGCCGCGAAATCAACAATGAGCTGAAGGAAATGCTCAAGGAAAAGCTCATCCCCCAGGACGATGAGCGGCGCGGGCAGGATGACATTCAAAAATTGACCGATAAGCATGTCGCCGATATCGATCACGCCATGGCCGAGAAGGAAAAGGAGCTCATGCAGGTCTGAAATCGGACCCGCATCTTCTCAAGCGTATGGCCGACCAGCCGCAGCATGTAGCAATCATCATGGACGGCAATGGCCGCTGGGCCCGCTCACGCGGCATGCCGCGCGTCGCGGGACACCGTGCCAGCGTAAAAGTTGTGCGCAAGATCGTCGAAGAGTGCGCCGAGCGCAAAGTCCGCTACCTGACCCTGTTCGCCTTCAGCAGCGAAAACTGGCTGCGGCCCGCCGAGGAAGTCGGCGTGCTGATGGGCTTGTTCCTCGATGCGCTGGTGCGCGAAGTGGCGGATTTGCATCGCAATCAAGTACGGCTGCGCTTCATCGGCGATCGGGAATCGCTGGGCACCGAGCTTAGGCAAAGAATGCAGGATGCCGAGACGTTGACGGGCGGAAATCTTGGCCTGGGGCTGTTGGTGGCCGTTGCGTATGGCGGGCGCTGGGACATCGCGCAGGCCTGCAGGTCGCTCGCCGCGGATGTCGCCGCCGGCAGATTGCTCGCCTCTGAAATATCGGAGGCGCATATCAGTGCGCGCTTGGCGCTCGCGGGAATTCCGGATCCGGACCTCTTGATCCGCACCGGCGGGGAACAGCGCATCAGCAATTTCCTGCTGTGGAATCTGGCCTATACCGAATTCTATTTCACCGAGGCGCTGTGGCCTGAGTTTTCGCCGGCGCTGCTGCAGACGGCATTCGACTACTTCGGTGAGCGCGAGCGCCGCTTTGGCAAGACTTCGGCCCAGGTCGCGGCGAAAAACTGATGTACAGGCACTCCCATGCTTAAGACCCGGGTGATCACTGGCTGCATTTTGGGCGCCCTGTTGTTGCTCGGGCTGTTCTTGCTGCCGCCGTTTTGGGCCGTACTGGCATTCGGGCTGGTGTTTGGCATCGGCGCATGGGAGTGGGCGGGCTTCGGCGCGTTGCAAAAGCCCGCTTCGCGCGCCCTCTACACCCTCGTCATTGCGCTTGCCCTGGCGTTTAGTTGGCGCTGGACCGATGACTCCTCGCATCTGGTCATTCTCTTGTGCGCCGCCTGCGTGTGGTGGGTGATCGCGTTCTTTTGGCTGTCGCTGGCACCCGCCTGGAATCGGCCGGCGCTCACGCTGGTATGCGGGCTGGCCGTATTGGCGCCGGCCTTTGTGGCGCTCGCTCGGATGCAGATTTCCGCGGCGGGATTTGCGCGCGGCCCGGTCATCGTCCTGTGGTTAATCCTCATGGTGTGCGCCGCGGACATCGGCGCCTACTTCGCCGGGCGAGCCTTCGGCCAACGAAAATTGGCGCCCCGAGTCAGTCCCGGCAAGACGTGGGAGGGCGCCGTGGGGGGACTGGTGATGGTTGCCTTGGTTGCCGCGGGCGGCGCCGTGTATTTCGGCCTACCGCCGCTCACCGGCGTTGTATTCGGATGCGGGGTGGGAATCTTTTCCGTGATCGGTGATCTGACAGAGAGCATGTTCAAACGCGCGGCGGCGCTCAAAGACAGCGGCACATTGCTGCCCGGGCATGGGGGTCTGTTGGATCGCATCGACAGTGTCACGGCCGCGGCGCCCTTATACGCTCTGGGCCTGTTCGGTTCCGGCGTTATCCGCTGATCATGCAGCGTGGTATCGCCATCCTCGGCTCGACTGGCAGCATCGGACGCAGCACGCTCGCGGTGATCGCACTTCATCCGGAACGCTTCAAGGTCGCCGTGCTCGGGGCTTTCAACAGCTGGCAGACCATCGTCGAACAGGCGCGGGAGTTCAACGCGGAAACCGTGGTGCTGGTCGACAGCCAAGCCGCGGCATGCGCGCGCGCCGCCCTGTGCGACCTGGGTTCCATCACCCGGGTCGAGAGCGGCGAAGAAGCGCTAAGCAGTGCCGCCAGCGCCGCCAATGTGCAGATGGTCATGGCGGCGATCGTGGGTGCAGCCGGCTTAACATCGACCTTGGCCGCCGTGCGCGCCGGCAAGCGCGTGTTTCTGGCCAACAAGGAAGCGCTGGTCATGACCGGCCGGCTGTTGATGGACGAGGTGCGCCGCGCCGGCGCGGAACTCATCCCTATCGACAGCGAACATAACGCGATCTTCCAATGCATGCCCGGCGGCTATCTGCCGGGCGATGCCGCACGCGGAGTGACCCGTGTCATTTTGACCGCTTCCGGCGGTCCATTTCGCAGCACCGCCGCGGCAAAATTGGCGCATGTCACGCCCGATGAAGCCTGTGCGCATCCGAAGTGGAAGATGGGGCGCAAGATTTCAGTGGACTCCGCGACGCTCATGAACAAGGGCCTCGAGGTCATTGAAGCCACGCTCTTGTTCGGCCTGCCCGAATCGCAGGTCAATGTGGTCGTGCACCCGCAAAGCGTCGTGCACTCGTTGGTCGAATACGCCGATGGCTCGATGTTGGCGCAACTCGGTGCTCCTGACATGCGCACGCCCATTGCGCAGGCGCTGGCCTGGCCCGAACGATTTGCTTCCGGTGTACAATCTTTGGATCTGCTCGCAATCGGACATCTCGGATTCGAACCGCCGGATCATGTTCGATTCCCGAGCTTGACGTTGGCCAGAGCTGCCGCGCGCGCCGGCGGTACCGCTCCGACGGTGCTAAATGCGGCCAATGAGGTCGCGGTTCAGGCGTTTCTTGATCGGCGCTTGAACTTTGTAGGTATTTCAACGGTCATTGACAAAGTACTGCAGCGGCTCAATTCGTCTCCCGTCAAAGCTCTGGGCGATGTTTTGGAGGCCGACGCTGCGGCGCGTCGCCTGGCGGTTACGATGATTGAGCTTAGCGCTGGAGCCCCCGCATGATGATTTTGGTGATCCCTGCAGCCTTCTTGGTTGCGATCAGCATCTTGGTTGCCGTGCATGAGTTCGGACATTACTGGGTCGCCAAGAAACTCGGCTTCAAGGTATTGCGGTTCAGCATCGGTTTTGGAAAACCGCTGCTGACGCGTGTCGGCAAGGATGCCGATCGCACCGAGTATTGTTTCGCCGCGATCCCCTTAGGCGGCTACGTCAGGCTGCTGGACGAGCGCGAAGGCGATGTCGCGCCGTCAGAGCTGCATCGTTCATTCACGCGCCGTCCTATTTCACATCGCATTGCGGTGCTGTTGGCAGGACCTGCGATGAATCTCGTTTTCGCAGCCTTGCTGTACGCGATTTTGGCGATGCTCGGCACCGAGATCGTCAAGCCGGTGGTCGGTCAGGTTCGGCTCGACAGCCCGGCTGCCATCGCAGGCTTGCAGCGTGGAGACCAGATCGTGCGTGTCGGACGGCACAACGTCAGTGACACCGAAGAGCTGCAGATTGCACTGATTCGCGAGTTTCCCGACGATGGCGTGATTGCGCTGCGCGTGCGCCGCGACGGTGTCGAGCGGCCCGTGACATTACGGGTGACGGCGGATCGGCGGGCCTTGACTGAACCGGGTAGATTGCTGCCAGGCTTGGGCTTTGATCTGGCCACCTGGAACGCCGCCACCAGCATCGAGTCGGTACCGGCCGGCAGCGCGGGTGGGCGCGCAGGGTTGCGGCCGGGCGATCGCTTGCTTGCGGTGGATGGGCAGCCCATCGCCAATTCGAGCACCTTCCGTACCATCGTGGGCGGCGCGGCCAATCGCGACATCTCAGTTGAAGTCGAGCGCCACGGCGAACGATTGCGTATCGTAGCGGCGGTTCCCCAGGTGATGGAAGAGGGCAAGCCGATAGGCCGGCTGGGGATCATGCTCAAAGAGGGCGCGCCCGTCTGGCCGACGGGGCTGGTCGAAACTCATCGCTCGGGACCCATTGACGCGGTGCTGATCGGCGTGAAGAAAACCTGGGAGATGTCAGCGCTGACCGTGCAGATGCTCTGGCGCATGCTCACCGGTCAGGTTTCAGCCAAGAACATCAGCGGGGTCGTGAGCATCGCAGAGTTCGCCGGCATCAGCGCCTCGCTTGGAGTGACGGCGTACATGGCATTTCTGGCGATTATCAGCGTCAGCTTGGGCGTGCTCAACTTGCTGCCCGTGCCGTTGCTGGATGGCGGTCAAGTGATTTATCAGGTGGTGGAAGCAGTTAAAGGCAGTCCGCTGTCGGAACGCACGCAGCTGTTTGGCCAGCAGATCGGAATCGCGCTGCTGGTGGTGTTGATGAGTTTGGCTTTCTATAACGACATATCAAGACATTTGAATTAACGGGACATCATGATCAAACCCAAGTTCCAGCCGTACGAGCGGCGCTGCCCGCGCGGCGTCGCCCATCAATATTGCATCCGGTCGTTGCCGCGTGCGGCGTGAATTTCGCGTAGCCTTGTTGGTGGCGCTGGCCAGCCAACCAATTTGCGCGATTGTGCGGGCGGAAACCGCTCAAGAAACCTTCACCGTCGGCGACATTCGCATCGAGGGTCTGCAGCGAATCTCCGAGGGCACGGTATTCAACTACCTGCCCGTGAACATCGGCGATCACCTGGACGGCGCGCGCATCGGCGAAGCGATGCGCGCCCTGTACGCGACCGGTTTTTTCCGCGACGTGGAATTGCGCCGCGACGGCAACACGCTCCTTGTCGTTGTGGTGGAGCGTCCGTCCATCTCCAAGTTCGAGATCAAAGGCAACAAGGACATCAAGACCGAGGATCTGCAGAAGAGCTTGCGCGCTGTCGGCCTTGCAACCGGTAAGACCTTCGATCGCTCGGTGCTCGATGAGGTGAAGCAATACCTCACCGATCAGTATTTCAGCCGCGGCAAATACGCCGTGCGCGTCGCTACCAAGATCACCGATCTGCCCGGCAACAAGGTCGACATCAACGTCGATATCAAGGAAGGCAAACGCGCCAAGATCGAGCAAATCAACATTGTCGGCAACACCAAATTCAAGGAAAAGGACATCCTCGGCAGCTTTGAGCTGAAGACGCCGAATTGGCTGTCCTGGTACAAGCAGGATGACCGCTACTCGCGCGAGTCCCTGACCGGCGATCTGGAAAAATTGCGTTCCTATTACATGGATCGGGGGTACGCGAATTTTCAGATCGAATCGACGCAGGTGACGATTGCGCCCGAAAAAGACGACATGTACATCACCGTGAACGTCAGCGAGGGCGAGGTCTACAAGGTGAGCGAGGTGAAGCTGGCCGGCACCATGGTGGTGCCGGAGGACCAGCTGCGCCGCCTGCTGCTGGTCAAGCCCGGCGACACCTACTCACGCAAGCTCGTGACCTCGACGCAGCAATTGATGAGTTATCGGCTGGGCGCGGACGGCTATGCTTTCGCCAAGATCGATCCCGTCCCCACGGCCGACAACCAACATAAAACCGTGGCGCTGACCTTTTTCATCGAGCCCGGCAACCGGGTCTACGTGCGCCACATTAATTTCAACAATACGACCGCGATCAATGACGAAACGCTGCGCCGCGAAATGCGCCAGCTGGAGGGGGGGTGGCTGTCCAATTCGGCGGTGGAACGCTCCAAGGAGCGCTTGCAGCGTCTGCCATACATTGAGAAAGTCGAGTTCGAGAACAAGCCGGTGGCGGGCAGCGCGGATCTGGTGGATGTCGACTTCAACATCAAGGAGGGGTTGCCGGGTCAATTCGGTGGCGGCATCGGCTATTCGGAGTCGCAGAAATTCAGCTTGAACGGCAACTTCGTGCACAGCAATTTCTTCGGCACGGGTGACCGCATCGCCTTGGAGATCAATGCCGGCAAGTACAGCAAGAGCTATACCTTTGCGCACACGGACCCTTACACCACCATCGACGGCATCCAGCGCACGACGTCTTTAACGCTGCGCGACGTGACGCAGTTCGTGGCGGCATCGTCGGCGTTTGCGACCAAACAGATCACGGGCGCGGTGCAGTGGGCTTACCCGATCAGCGAATACCAGTTCTTGAGCCTGGGCACCTCGGCGAACAAAAACAGTTTGGTGGTCTCGCAGGGGTATAGCGCGCAGCAGTCGGTCGATTGGGTCAAGCAGAACGGCAATACGTTCCAGCGCGAACTAACCGACACCAACGGCGATGGCGTGGTCAATTCGTTGGACAGTCCATATACGGTGTACGGCACGAATTTCTATACCTACGAGCTGACCGGCGGCTGGTCCTACGAGGGCCGCAACCGGGCGCTGTTCCCCGATCGCGGCATGAAAGTGACGCTGTCGGCGCGCTATGCCTTGCCCTTGAGCGATGTTCGCTACTACCAGACGAACTTCGACTTCATCACCTACATCCCGTTGTGGCGCAAATTTTTAATCTCGGTGCAGGCATCCGTGGACTACGCGTCGGCGCTCGGAAAAACGACCTCCTTGCCGCCTTATCTGAACTACTTTGCCGGCGGTCCCGACAGCGTTCGAGGCTTCCGCGAGAGCCGCTTGGGACCGAAGGACAACATCGGCATCGGCAACCCTTTCGGCGGCAATTTCCGCGTGGTCAACCGCTACGAGCTGATTTTCCCGGTTCCCGAGAAATGGAAAAGCTCGGCTCGCATCAGCCTGTTCTACGATATCGGCAACGTGTTCCAAACCGGTAACAAGGTCAAATTCCTGGGGGTCGATGACATAACGCCGATCGATTATCACTTCAATTATGCTAATCTAAAACAATCAACCGGCGTTGCAGTGCAGTGGCTCGCGCCCTTGGGTCTGTTCCGATTCTCGTACGGTATTCCTTTGAACCCCTTCCCGGGCGATACGGTACGCTTCGGGGACGAGACGGAACGTTTTCAATTTTCCATCGGTCAAGCGTTTTGACCGCAATTTGAGGTCTTAAAGATCAACATGTCGTATCTTCGCAGCATACCGCTCTTGGCTTTTGGTCTCAGCGCGCTCATGGCGTCGCAGCAAGCCAGTGCTGAAATCAAGATCGGGTACGTGGACTTCCAAAAACTCATGGCAGAGGCGCCGCAGGTCAAGAGCGCCATGCAGGCACTGCAGAATGAATTCGGTCCACGCCAGCGCGAGTTGGTGGCCATGCAGAACGATCTGAAGGCGCGCGACGAGAAATTGGCGAAGGAGGGTGCGATCATGGCCGAAGCCGATCGCGCCAAGGCAGAAAAGACGCTGCGCGATCAGCAGCGCGAATTCTCGCGAAAGGGCGGCGAATTCCAGGATGACCTGTCGACGCGCAAGAACGAAGAACTCGGCAAGGTGCAACGCTACTTGCTCGAGGAGATCCGCACGTACTCGGGCGCACAAGGATTCGATCTGGTGCTGGGCGAAGGCGTCTTCTACACCAAGCCGCAGTTGGATATCACGGCGCAAGTATTGGATGTGCTGAAGTCCAAGCCGGCGAGCGCACCGAAACCTGCGGCCGCACCGGCAAAACCTCCGGGCGCCAAATAAGCAGCCAGCTACTGCACTTTGGGACTGCTAGGGAGCCTTAAGTGCAGGAAGAATTCAGTCTCGGAGAGTTGGCGGTGCGGTTCGGGCTCACGCTGCGCGGTGAGCCGCGCCTTAAGGTGCGTAGCGTCGCGACCTTGTCCCGGGCGGAAGCAGGCAGTTTGAGCTTCCTGGCGAACTCGCGCTACCGCAGACAGTTGCAGAGCACCCGGGCGACCGCCGTGCTGGTCAGTGCCGAGGACGAAGCGCACTGTCCCGTCGCCGCGTTGATTCACGCCAATCCCTATCTCGCATACGCCCGCATTGCCTTACTTCTGCACCCGGAGACGCGCCCTGCGCCAGGCAAGCACCCAAGCGCCGTCGTCAGCAGCAGCGCGAATGTCGCAGCCTCCGCAAGCATCGGCCCGTTGGCCGTGGTGGAGGACGGCGCCGAGATCGGCGATCGTGTCTTTATCGGTCCCGGCTGTATCGTTCAGCGCGGCGCCCGCATCGGGGACGATTCGGTTCTGGTGTCGCGGGTCAATTTATACCCGGGCGTGACTTTGGGAAAGCGTTGCATTCTGCACGCCGGCGGGGTGGTCGGTGCGGACGGATTCGGCTTTGCAGCGAACTCCGGAAGTTGGGTAAAGGTACCGCAAGTGGGCAGCGTGCGGATCGGCGATGATGTGGAGATCGGCGCCAATACCACCATCGATCGGGGGGCCATCGACGATACGGTTGTCGAGAACGGCGTCAAACTGGACAATCAGATCCAGGTGGGTCACAACGTGCTCATCGGCGCCCATACGGCGATTGCGGCCTGCACCGGGATATCCGGCAGCACCATCATCGGCCAGCGCTGCATGATTGGCGGCATGGTGGGCTTTGCCGGACATTTGACCATTGCCGATGATGTGGTGGTCACCGGCTGCAGTTTGGTCAGCGCATCGATTAAAAAGTCCGGCAGCTACTCGAGTGGCATGCCGACTGTCGAGACGAGACTATGGCGACGAATGGTCGCCCATTTGCGGCGACTGGATTCATAGGAGAAATGATGTCGGAGTCCGATAGATTGGATATCGCAGCGATCATGCGGCAGTTGCCGCATCGGTATCCTTTTTTGTTGGTGGATCGGGTCTTGGAATGCGTCGCAGGAGAGCACTGCTTGGCGCTCAAGAATGTGACGGTCAATGAGCCGTTCTTTCAGGGACACTTCCCGCACCGGCCGGTGATGCCTGGAGTTCTCATCATCGAGGCCTTGGCTCAGGCCGCCGGCATTCTGGCATTCAAGACCGCCAAAGTCGTGCCCGACGTCAATACGCGTTTCTACTTTGTCGCCATCGATAATGCGCGCTTTCGCAAGCCCGTCGAGCCGGGCGATCAGCTGATGCTCCGGGTTGAGCTGAAACGCTCATTCAAGGGGATTTGGAAATTCGGCTGCCTGGCGCAGGTCGACGGCAAGGAAGTGGCGTCCGCGGAAATCATGGTCGCGCCGGAGACCAAGACGCCGCCGCAAAAGGGAGCCGCGGGATGATTGATCCGCGGGCGGTGGTATCGCCGCAAGCACAGATCGCGTCGGACGTTGTTATCGGACCGTTCTCGGTGATCGGCGCCGATGTCGTCATCGGCTCCGGAACCTGGGTGGGTCCGCATGCCGTGATCAACGGCCCGACGCGGATTGGCTCCAACAACAAGGTTTTCCAGTTTGCCTCGCTGGGCGATGCACCGCAGGACAAGAAATACAACGGCGAGCCGACTCGTCTCGAAATCGGCGATCGCAATGTGTTTCGCGAATCCGTCACGGTGAACCGCGGCACCACGCACGATAAGGGCGTGACGCGCATCGGCAACGACAACCTGTTGATGGCGTATTCGCATGTTGCGCACGATTGTCAGCTCGGCAATCAGATTGTGATGGCGAATTGCGCGACGCTCGGCGGTCACGTCGAGATCGGCGATTGGGTGACGATGGGCGGCATGTCCGCGGTTCACCAATTCACCAAGGTCGGGTCGCACTGCTTCATTGCGCATCACGCGGCGGTGACCCGCGACGTGCCTCCCTATGTCATCGCGGTGGGCCGTCCGGCGGAGCCGCACAGTATCAATGCCGTGGGCCTGCAGCGCCGCGGCTTCAGCGCCGCGCAGATCCTGAATATTCGCCGCGCCTACCGGGTGTTGTACCGTTCCGGCCTCAAATTGAAAGCGGCCATCGAGGAGCTGCAGAAAGCGGCGGCGACGCAGCCGGAAATCATGCCGTTCGTCGAATTCATCAAGCACAGTTCGCGCAGCATCGTTCGCTAGGAGGCTCCTAAGATGTCCGTGCCGCTGCGAGTGGGTCTGCTGGCGGGCGAAGCCTCAGGCGATACCTTGGGCGCCGACCTCATTACTGCCTTGCGACGGATTGTGCCGGAAGCGAAATTCTTCGGCGTTGCGGGACCGAAGATGCAGGCGGCGGGCTGCGAGAGTTGGGAGCCGGCGGAGTCCCTGGCGGTCATGGGCCTGTTCGATGTGCTGCGCGATTTGCCGAGGCTCTTAAAGCTGCTGGCACGCATCAAGCGCATGTTCCTGACGGAGCGCCCGGACGTTTTTATCGGCATCGATGCGCCGGACACCAATCTGCGAGTGGCGCGCCGCCTGCACGCCGCCGGCATTCCCACCGTGCAATACGTGAGTCCGCAGGTTTGGGCCTGGCGGCAAGGCCGTGCGCGCAACATTCGAGAATCGGTGGATCTCGTGCTCTGCCTGCTGCCGTTTGAGAAGCGCTTTTATGATGCACACGGCATACGCGCCGAGTTCGTCGGCCATCCGTTGGCGGATGCCATTCCGGAAATCGTCGACCGGGAACTGGCACGGCGCACGTTGGGTCTGGCAGCCCAAGCCAGCGTGGTTGCGTTGCTACCAGGAAGCCGGCGCGGAGAAGTGGCGCGCCTGGCCGCGGACTTCGCGGCCACCGCACGCTGGTTGGCTGCGCAGCGGCCTGATCTGAAGTTCATTGCGCCGATGGCGAGCGCTGCAACGCGGCAGATATTTTCCAGCGTGCTGAAGCGCGATGCACCCGATCTGAAGGTGCAATTGATCGAGGGGCAGGCGACGACTGCGTTGAGTGCCGCAAATGTGGTGCTGGTGGCGTCCGGTACGGCCAGCCTGGAGACGGCCTTGTGCAAACGGCCCATGGTGGTCGTGTACCGGCTGGGCGCCCTGACGGCCTGGATGCTGACCCGCTTCAATCTGGTCAAATCCAAGTTTTTTGCGCAACCAAATTTACTTGCGGATCGGCGCGTCGTCGGCGAATATTTTCAGGACCAAATTATTCCAGAGTCGATCGGAGCGGAGCTTCTGATGTGGCTTGACGATACCGAACGGCGCAGCGACTTGGAACGCGAGTTCACGCGCATCCACAGTAATTTGCGCCGTGGCGCGGGAACCCGGGCGGCGCAAGCCATTCTCGATCTTCTGAGCTCGCGCCACACAGCGGTAGCATCGCCCCCGTGAGGCGCATTGCCGGCATTGATGAGGCGGGCCGCGGGCCTCTCGCGGGCCCGGTGGTGGCGGCAGCCGTCATTTTGCGGCCGCGTAGGCCCATTGAAGGTGTTGCCGATTCGAAATCCTTGAGTCCTGGGGAACGTGCGCGTCTCAGCATCGAGATTCGGCGCGAGGCGATTTGTTTTGGCATCGGTTGGGCGGACCAGGTTGAAATCGACGCATTGAATATTCTGCAAGCGACTTTTCTGGCCATGCGCCGTGCGCTGCTCGCCATGACCCTGACGCCGGATCATGTGCTGGTGGACGGAAACCAGCTGCCCAATTTGCACGGATTGGGTAAGGTGCTGACGGCGCGGGCCATCATTGCTGGCGATGTCACTGAGCCCGCCATCAGCGCCGCGTCGATTCTGGCGAAGACGGCGAGAGATAGTTATATGGATCAAATGGATACAATCTATCCCGCATATTGTTTCGCAAGCCACAAGGGCTACGCGACTCCCGACCATCAGCGCCTTCTGATTCTACACGGGCCCTGTCCCCTGCATCGACGCTCCTTTGAGCCGGTGCGCCTCGCGCTGCGGTGCGAACCTTGACAGGTTTCGTTCATCTGCGATTGCACACCGAGTACTCGTTGGTCGACGGGATCGTGCGCGTACCGGAGCTGATGGCCGCGGTCGCAACCGCGGGCATGCCGGCTGTTGCGCTCACCGATCAGAGCAACCTGTTCGCGATGGTGAAGTTCTACAAGGAAGCGCAAGCGGCGGGCGTGAAGCCGCTGATCGGCGTCGATGCGTGGATTCGCGAGCCGCTCGAGCGCGCAGCGCCTTCGCGCATCGTTTTCCTGTGCCAGAATCTGGTCGGTTACCGGCATCTGACGCAGCTGGTGACCCGTTCGTATCTCGAGGGCCAGCATCGCGGGGTGCCGATGCTGGAGCGCAGCTGGCTGAGCCGCGAGGCGCTCGAGGGCTTAATCGTGCTCTCCGGTGGATTTGAGGGCGATATTGGTCAAGCGATTGCGCGCGGCCGCGATGATGAGGCAGAACGCTGTCTTACGCGTTGGCAGAGCTTTTGCGGCGACCGGTTTTATCTCGAGGTGCAACGCACCGGCCGGGCCGGCGAACAGGTTTGCTCGGAAGCGGCGCTGGAACTGGCACAGTCGCGCAGCGTGGGCGCGGTCGCGACCAATGACGTGCGTTTCTTGACGCGCGTGGAATTCGAGGCGCATGAAGCGCGCGTTTGCATTCACGACGGTGCGCAACTCGGCGATGCCAGCCGGCCGCGGCGCTACTCCGAGGAGCAATACCTGAAAACTCCGGCCGAGATGCTCGGGCTGTTTCAGGACGTGCCGGAACTGCTGGCGAACACGCGTGAAATCGCCAAGCGCTGCTCGCTGGAGATTCGCTTGGGAGCCTCGATGTTGCCGGCCTATCCCGTGCCGTCCGGCTCGAGCACGGAGACCTTCCTACGTGAGGAATCCAAACGCGGCCTTGAAGGCCGCCTCGCAGCCGTGGCGGCGTTACCCGTCTCATCGCCGGCGTTGGCTTACGAAGCGCGCTTAGGATTGGAACTGGGCGTCATCTGCGCGATGGGCTTTGCCGGATATTTTTTAATCGTCGCCGATTTCATTCGCTGGGCGCGCGAGAATGGAGTTCCGGTGGGCCCGGGGCGTGGTTCAGGCGCCGGATCGCTGGTCGCCTACGCGCTCGGCATAACCGATCTCGATCCCATCGAACATGATCTGCTGTTCGAGCGATTCTTAAATCCGGAGCGCGTGTCGATGCCGGATTTCGACGTCGATTTCTGCATGGAAGGCCGCGATCGGGTCATCGAATATGTCGCGAACAAGTACGGCCGCGACCGCGTCTCGCAAATCATTACTTACGGTACCTTGGCTGCCAAAGCCGTGGTGCGCGACGTCGGCCGCGTGCTCGGTCATCCGTACGGCTACGTGGACAAGATCGCCAAGCTGATTCCGCTGGAAATCGGCATGACGCTCGACAAGGCGCTCGAGCAGGAAGAAGAGCTGAAGCGCTTGTACGACAGCGAAGCCGAAGTGCGCGAGCTCATCGAGCTGGCGCGAACGCTCGAAGGCCTGGCGCGCAACGCCGGCACGCACGCCGGCGGCGTGGTGATCGCGCCATCGATCCTGACCGACTTCACGCCGCTTTATTGTGAAGAGAGCGGCGGCACGCCGGTCACGCAATTCGACAAGGACGATGTCGAGGCCGCGGGCCTGGTCAAATTCGACTTTTTGGGATTGCGAACGCTCACCATCATCGATTGGGTGGTGCGCGATATCAATGCGCAGCGCGCTGCGGCGGGCGAAGCACCCCTCGTCATGAGCGCCTTGCCGATGGACGACGCGGCGACTTACACGCTGCTCAAGAGCACCAAGACCACAGCCGTTTTCCAGCTTGAATCACGCGGCATGAAAGACTTGATACGCCGGCTGCAGCCCGATCGGTTCGGCGACATCGTCGCGCTGGTAGCGTTATTCCGCCCAGGCCCGCTGCAATCCGGCATGGTCGAGGATTTCATCGCGCGCAAGCACGATACTACCGGCGCCACCATCGACTACCTGCACCCTGATCTGAAGCCGGTTTTGGCGGCAACCTACGGAGTGATCCTGTATCAGGAACAGGTGATGCAGATCGCGCAAATTCTCGCCGGCTACACCTTGGGCGGCGCCGATCTGCTGCGCCGTGCCATGGGCAAGAAGAAGGCCGAAGAAATGGCAAAGCAACGCTCGGTCTTCGTCAGCGGCGCGGTGGTGCGGGGCGTGCGCGAAGCGCAGGCGACGCATATTTTCGATCTCATGGAAAAATTCGCCGGCTACGGATTCAACAAGTCCCACTCGGCCGCGTATGCGTTGCTGTCTTATCAGACCGCGTGGCTCAAGGCGCATTATCCGGCGGCCTACATGGCGTCGGTCCTGTCTTCCGACATGGACAAGACCGAGAAGGTGGTGACTTTGATTGACGAGTGCAACGGCATGCGGCTCAAGGTGCTGCCGCCCGATGTCAACGCCTCGGTCTATGCGTTTCGCGTCGCGGGCGTCGATAGCATTCGTTACGGAATGGGAGCCATCAAAGGTGTCGGCGCCTCGGCGGTTGACGCCATCATCGAGGAGCGCGAGAAGAACGGGGCCTTCGAGAGTCTGTCGGACCTGTGCCGGCGCATTGATTTGCAGCGGGTGAACCGGCGTGTCTTCGAGGCCTTGATTCGTTCGGGCAGCCTGGACCTCATCGGGCCCAATCGCGCGTCCCTAACGGCAGAGCTGGAGCGCGCCATGCACCTGGGCGAGCAGAATTCGCGCGCCTTGAGCGTCGGTCAAGTCGATCTGTTCGGCTTGAGCGCGGCCGAGAACACGGTCGTGGCGGATTGGTCTGAGGCGGAGCGCCTGGCGGGCGAACGCGAAACCTTGGGACTATTCTTAAGCGGTCATCCCATAACGCCTTACGAACCGGATTTGAAATTCTTGGTGAGCTCGCGGCTCGCCGATGTCGGCGGTCCCAGACCGGCGGCGCCCGCCGAGGGGGCGCGCAGCTGGTCGGCCGGCAAACCGGCGACCGTTGCCGGACTGGTTCTGGAGATCCGTCGCCGGCCGAACCGGGTAACCTTGATTTTGGATGACCGCAGCGCGCGGCTTGAGGTCAGTCTGTACGAAGAAGTTTTTCAGCAGCATCGCGATATCATCGTCAAAGACGCCATCCTGATCATCGACGGCACGCTGCGTTTCGATGACTTCATTGAAGCTTGGCGCCTCCAAGGCAAGTCCTTGATGGATATTGACCGGGCCCGAGAGCGCTTCGCGCGCCGCCTGTGGTTGCACTGGCCCGCGGAATTTGACGGCCCTCAGGGCATGAACCGATTCGAGCATCTGCTGAAGCCTTACCTCAGGGGGTCCTGCGGCGTGAGTGTGGCAATCAATCGTCCCGGGTACAGCGGCAAGGTCAACCTGCCCGATGCCTGGTGCGTGAGGCCGACGCGTGAGCTTTTGGACAAGCTCTCGGCGCTTGTTGGGCGGGAGGGGTGGTATTTAGTGTATGGTCCGCGAAATGACGTCCGCGGCGAGGAAACGAGCTCATGGCGATGAATTTTCTGGAATTTGAACAGCCGATCGCGGAGCTCGAGGCCAAGATCGAGGAACTCAAATTCATCGGCAGCGATGCCAGCGTCAATATCACCGAAGAGATCAAGCGGCTGCAGTCAAAGAGCAGGGCGCTCACCACCAGCATTTTTGCCAACCTGACGCCCTGGCAGATCACGGAACTCGCGCGCCATCCGCAGCGTCCCTATACGCTCGATTACGTCTCGATGATTTTCAGCGATTGGCACGAATTGCATGGCGATCGCATGTACAGCGATGACCTGGCGATTGTCGGCGGTCTGGCGCGCATCGAAGGCATACCGGTGATGCTGATCGGCCACCAAAAAGGGCGGGACACCAAGGAGCGTGTGAGGCGCAATTACGGCATGCCCAAGCCGGAAGGCTATCGCAAAGCGCTGCGCCTGATGAAGCTGGCGGAGCGTTTCCGCATCCCCGTGATTACGCTGATCGATACGCCGGGCGCCTACCCGGGCATCGGATCCGAAGAGCGCGGACAGAGTGAAGCGATTGCGCGAAACTTATTCGAAATGTCGCACCTCGCAGCGCCGGTGTTGAGCATTGTGATCGGCGAGGGTGGGTCCGGGGGAGCGCTTGCCATCGGCGTCTGCGACTATCTGGTCATGCTGCAGTTCAGCGTGTACTCGGTCATTTCGCCGGAAGCGTGTGCATCGATTCTTTGGAAGAGCACCGAAAAGAAAGAGATCGCTGCCGAGGCGATGGGCGGCACCGCAGAACGCCTTTACAAGCTTGCGCTGGTCGATGAAGTCCTCAACGAGCCGCACGGCGGCGCCCATCGCGATCCGCAGCTCATGGCGGAAACCATGAAGCAAAGCATCATCAAGAATCTGACCGAGCTGCGCAACAAACCGATTACGCAGCTGCTGGACGCGCGCCAGGCGCGGCTGCGCGGATTCGGCGAGTTTCGCGACGGTTGAGGTTTTCCGCGGCAACGTTGCACGCGCTGCTCGAGGCTTCCGTCCCGGCGGAAGCCGACGGCCTGGTTGTGGCGTTAAGCGGCGGCGCAGATTCCGCCGCGTTGCTGCGCGCGGCCGCGGCGCTGGGAAAGAGTTTTCGCGCACTGCCGCTGCGTGCGCTGCACGTTGATCACGGTTTGCAAACCGCCGCCGCCGGGTTTCGCGCCGCTTGCGTCGCATTGTGCGAACAGCTGCGCATTCCGCTGCACATCGTTGCCGTCCCGGTCTCGCGCGAAGCCGGCGTGTCGATCGAGGCGGCGGCGCGCACCGCACGCTACACGGCCCTCCGCACGGAAAT
The DNA here is from genome assembly GCA_039924385.1 of Steroidobacteraceae bacterium. Taxonomy (GTDB): domain Bacteria; phylum Pseudomonadota; class Gammaproteobacteria; order Steroidobacterales; family Steroidobacteraceae; genus Bog-1198. The sequence continues at coordinate 6,002 of JBDTAV010000121.1, read as the reverse complement.
GCAGCCGCGGGAGTGTCTGCTCACTGCGCATCATTGCGAGGACCAGGCGGAGACCTTGTTGCTGCAGGCGCTGCGCGGCGCCGGCGTCAAAGGCATGTCGGCGATGCCGGTGTGCCGCGCGTTCGGCGTAGGCTGGCACGTGCGGCCGCTGCTCGAGGTGGCGCACCGCGACTTGCTGCAGTTCGGCGCGCTTGAATCCACTGCATGCCGCGACCCGATGAACCAGGATTTGCGGTTTGACCGCGTTTATCTACGCACGGCGGTCTGGCCGCTGATCGAAACGCGCTGGCCCGGCGCGGCAATCGCCCTGACGCGCGCCGCGCGGCACCTGGCGGAGGCGCAGCAGCTGCTGGAGATGGCGGCGGGCGCGGATTTGGGCCGCCTGCGCGACGGCGACGCGCTGTCGATTCCGGGCTTGAGGGCCTTGCTGCCGGTGAAGCGCGTTAACGTGGTCCGTCTGTGGCTGAGCCAACAGGGCCGCGAAGCGCCTTCCACCGCGCGGCTCATCGAGGCGCTGCGTCAGGTACTCGAGGCGGAAGCCGATCATCAGCCGGCAATCGTCTGGGCCGATCAGGCCTTGCGGCGTTATCGGCAGAGATTATTTGTAACCTGCGCCGAGCCGCCGCGCATTCCGGATGTGCGGTCTTGGACTGCGGTGGGAGGAGCTTCGCTCGATCTCGGTCCGGGGCTCGGGAATTTGACCTGGATTGAGCAGCACGGCGGCATCGCCGCGGCGCGATTGCCGGCCAGCGTCAGCGTGCGACGGCGCGATGGAGGGGAAACTCTTAAGCCCGCACCCACGGCGAGAACGCAAACGCTGCAGCACCTGTGTCAGGCGCTCGGCGTGCTTCCCTGGATGAGGGGCGCCTTGCCGCTGGTGTTTGCGGGCGATGAATTGATCGCGGTGGCTGATTTGTGGCTGGATGCGCGCTGGTGCGTGTCCGCGGATGCGCCAGGCCTCAACGTGGCGTGGAACAACGCCCCCCTCGTGACGTAGGGGCCTGCCTGAGTATTCCGCGTGGTCGCGGCTCACGTGGAATACTTCAGACAGGCTCCAATGGATTGTCGAGTCCGCGACGATCTGCTAACCTGAACTCCCGTCGAATTCCCATTGTTCCTTTTGGCTTCGTTTGACTTATCCGCGCATGTGGGCGGGCGGCAAACGTTTAATCGGCGGTGACTCACTATGAATCGATTCGTTTTTGTCACCGGCGGCGTGGTTTCCTCGCTCGGCAAGGGCATCGCCTCGGCATCGCTGGGCGCCATTCTCGAGGCCCGCGGCCTCAAAATCAGCATGGTCAAGTTGGATCCCTACATCAATGTCGATCCCGGCACCATGAGTCCGTTTCAACATGGCGAGGTATTCGTCACCGCGGACGGCACGGAGACCGATCTGGATCTTGGCCATTACGAGCGCTTCGTGCGCACCACGACCGGACGCAACAGCAATTTTACGACGGGCAGGATATACGAGCGTGTGATTGCGAAAGAGCGGCGCGGCGATTATCTGGGTGCGACGGTCCAAGTCATTCCGCACATCACCGACGAAATCAAACACCGCATCCGCATGGGAGCGGGAGATTCCGACGTGTGTATGGTGGAGATCGGCGGAACCGTCGGCGACATCGAATCGCTGCCGTTTCTCGAGGCCATTCGCCAAATGGGGGTCGAACTCGGGCGCGACAAGGTGCTGTACATGCATTTGACCCTGGTGCCGATCTTAGGCGGCGCCGGGGAAATCAAAACCAAACCCACGCAGCATTCAGTCAAGGAGCTGCGCGGCATCGGCATCCAGCCGGATATTTTATTGTGCCGCTGTTCGCAGAGTCTTCCCGATGAGCAGCGCCGCAAAATCGCCCTGTTCACCAATGTCGAAGAACGGGCGGTGATTTCGGCGGTGGATTCCGACGATATTTACAAGATCCCGATGCTGCTGCACGAGCAGGATGTCGATGACATCGTGATCGACAAGCTGCGCCTGAATGCCCCGCCCACCGATCTTTCCGAGTGGCGGGCCGTGGTTTCTGCCAAGCAAAATCCCGAAGCCGTTGTGGACATCGGCATGGTGGGGAAATACGTGCAGATCCGCGACTCGTATATTTCCCTGAACGAAGCGCTGATGCACGGCGGCATTAAAACTCGTACCCGTGTGAACATTCATTATTTCGAATCGCAGGATATCGAGCGCTCGGGTGCCTCGGCGCTGCAAAAAATGGACGCAATCCTGGTGCCGGGCGGCTTCGGCGATCGGGGCATCGAAGGAAAAATTCAGGCGATCCGCTACGCACGCGAGAACGGCATTCCGTATCTCGGTATTTGCCTCGGCATGCAGCTTGCCATCATCGAGTACGCGCGCAACGTGCTGGCGCTCAAGGGAGCCAACAGCACCGAGTTCGACCGCGCCACCAATCATCCGGTGATTGCGTTGATCACCGAGTGGCAGGATCTGGAGCGCGGCCAACAGGTGCGCGACGAAAAATCGGATTTAGGCGGCAGCATGCGGCTCGGCGCGCAAGAGGCCAACCTCATTCCCGGTTCCTTGGCAAGAGCCTTGTACGGCAAGGAGTCGATTTTCGAACGTCATCGTCATCGCTATGAGTTCAATAATCACTATCTGGACGAGTTGTCGGCTGCGGGACTGCGTTTCGCGGGCTTCTCGGCCGACGGGTTGGTGGAATTCATCGAGCTGCCCAGCCATCCTTGGTTTGTGGCCAGTCAATTTCATCCGGAATTCACCTCCACGCCTCGCGACGGCCATCCGCTGTTCACGGGCTTTGTGAGAGCGGCGCGCGAATTTCGAGCCGCGTTGCAGCCGGGCCGCGCGACCGCATGAGCGCATGAAGCTGACGTCCTTCGAGGTCGGGCAGGATCGCCCGTTCTTCTTGATTGCCGGTCCCTGCGTCATCGAGAGCGAGACCTTGGTGATCGACGTTGCGGGCCGGCTCAAGGAGATGACCGGCGCGCTCAAGATTCCCTTCATATTCAAAGCGTCATTCGACAAGGCCAATCGCTCCTCGCGCGCGAGTTTCCGGGGACCGGGTCTTGCGGGAGGCCTGAAAGTCCTGACCAAGGTGCGCGATCAGATCGGCGTGCCGGTGCTGACCGACGTGCATGAAGACACGCCGCTGGATGAGGTCGCCGCGGTGGTCGACGTGCTGCAGACGCCGGCGTTCCTCTGCCGGCAGACGAATTTCATCGTGGCGGCCTGCTCGCAAGGCAAGCCGGTGAACATCAAGAAGGGACAGTTTCTTTCGCCCTGGGAAATGCAAAATGTGGTCGACAAGGCGCGCTCTACCGGCAATGCGCAAATCATGGTGTGCGAGCGCGGATTCTCCTTCGGCTACAATAATCTGGTGTCGGATATGCGCTCCCTTGCGGTCATGCGCAGCACCGGATGCCCGGTGATATTCGACGCAACGCACTCGGTGCAGTTGCCCGGCGGCCAAGGCGACTCCTCGGGCGGCCAGCGGGAGTTTGTGCCCGTACTGGCGCGCGCCGCTGTCGCTGCCGGTGTCGCGGGAATATTCATGGAAACGCATCCCAATCCGGCCAAAGCGCTGTCGGACGGCCCGAACGCCTGGCCTCTGGATCGCATGAGATCGCTGCTGAGCACGCTGGCCGAGTTGGACAGCGCGGTGAAGAAACAACCCTTCGAGGAATCATTGTTATGAGTCGGATAGTCGATATTCGCGGCCGCCAAATCATCGATTCCCGCGGCAATCCTACTGTCGAGGCGGACGTGGTGCTGGATTCCGGCACGATCGGCCGTGCCGCGGTCCCCTCGGGCGCCTCGACGGGCTCGCGCGAGGCGGTTGAGTTGCGGGATGGCGATATGAAACGCTTCGGCGGCAAGGGCGTGCTGAAGGCAGTCGGGGCGGTCAACGGACCGATTCGTGCCGCCGTCATGGGCTTAAATCCCTCTGATCAGGCTGCGCTCGACGCCAAGATGATTGAATTGGATGGGACCGAGAGTAAATCGAATCTCGGCGCCAATGCTATTTTGTCGGTTTCCTTGGCGGCGGCCCATGCGGCCGCGACCGACCAGGGCCTGCCTTTGTATCGGCACCTCGCGCGCAGCGGCGATCTGACGCTGCCGGTGCCCATGATGAACATCATCAATGGCGGCGCCCATGCAGACAACAGCGTCGACATCCAGGAATTCATGATTCTCCCCTTGGGTGCGCCGTCCTTCTCCGAGGCGGTGCGTTACGGCGCCGAAGTCTTTCACACGCTGAAGAAGGTCTTGCATGCTAAGGGCTTGAATACCGCGGTCGGCGATGAGGGCGGGTTTGCCCCCGATCTGCCTTCCAACGAAGCGGCGATCACGACGATTTTGGAAGCGATCGACACGGCCGGCTATCGCGCAGGCAAGGACATTTATCTGGGATTGGATGTTGCCAGTACGGAGTTTTACAAGGATGGCGTGTACGAGCTCGAGAGCGAGGGACGCAAGTTCAATTCATCCGAGTTCGCGGACTATCTTGCGGGGCTGGCCGCAAAGTATCCCATCGTCACCATCGAGGATGGCATGAGCGAGGGAGATTGGGACGGCTGGGCCATTCTCACCCGCAAGCTCGGCAGCAAGGTGCAGTTGGTGGGCGACGATCTGTTCGTGACCAACACCAAGATATTTGCCGAGGGCATTGCCAAGAAGATCGCCAATGCCATTCTCATCAAGCCGAATCAAATCGGCACCCTCACGGAAACGTTAGCCGCCATCGACATGGCGTTCAAGGCGAAGTACGCAGCGGTGGTATCGCATCGCTCCGGAGAAACAGAGGACGCCACCATCGCCGATATCGCCGCAGCAACCACCGCGACGCAGATTAAAACCGGTTCCATGTCGCGCTCGGACCGAATCGCCAAATACAATCAGTTGCTGCGCATAGAAGCTCAGCTGGGGTCGAAGGCGTCCTACGCAGGCATGCGCGCTTTATCGGTTCCAATTTCTTAAGAGTCCATGCTAAGCTCCTGTCCCCATGAGGATTTTCGCGGCCGTACTGGCCATCATACTGATCTTGCTCCAGGGTCGACTCTGGTTCTCGGACAAAGGACTGCGCGAAGTATCGGGACTTGAGGGCTCCGTCGAGACGCAGCGTGCCGCCAACCGTGAGCAGGCCGAACGCAATCGGCAACTGAGCGCCGAGGTGGCCAACCTCAAGACGGGGCTCACCGCGCTCGAAGAACGCGCCCGCAGTGAGTTAGGAATGGTCGCCGCAAGCGAAACCTTTTACCAAGTCGTGAGAGCCAATACACCGGCTCCCGCCGCACCCGCCGCACCCGTCACCGCCCGCGCGCAATGAGCGTGCCGGCAGCGCGCCGCCTTTGGGCCATCGTTCCCGCCGCAGGCCGCGGCGAACGCTTCGCCTATGCCGCCAGCCCAAGCATTCCGAAGCAATACGCCCTGCTGCGCGGCAAAAGCGTGCTCGAGTGGTCGTTGCGCGCGCTCCTGACCGAGTCCCGCATACAGGGCATCGTGGTGGTGCTGGCTGCCGGCGATGAGCGCTGGAGCGAGATCGCGCGAAATCTTGATTCCGCCAAGTTGCTGACCACGATTGGCGGAGCGCATCGCCAGGACTCGGTGCTGAACGGCCTGGCGTACCTGGCCCCTTCCGTGCAGGCGGACGATTGGATTTTGGTGCATGACGCGGCACGCCCCTGTCTTCGTGGCAGCGACATCGGCGCTCTCATCGATGCGCTCGAAAATATTCCGAGCGGCGCGGCTGGCGGCCTGGGCGGGGCGGTATTGGCGGCTCCGATTGTCGATACGGTAAGGCGCGAGCTCGCGAATGGGCTCGAGACAGTCGATCGCGCCGGCCTGTGGCGCGCGTTGACCCCGCAGGTGTTTGGCTACGCCCAGCTGCGCCAGGCGCTCGAGGATGCGGCGGCCAACGGGCTGACAGTCAGCGACGAGGCACAGGCGTTGGAACGCCTCGGCATTCGCGCAGCATTGGTGCCGGGCTCGCCCTTCAATATCAAGGTGACGCGGGCCGAGGATTTAG
>JBDTAV010000120.1:0-4203 GCA_039924385.1 Steroidobacteraceae bacterium | reverse complement strand
CCTCTACGAAATCCCGTCGGAGGACCTGCCGGCGAAGTTCGCGCACAAGCGCGAATATCAGGTCGAACCCGCAACTTCATCATCACATAACTGACGAGGTGTAGTATGAGACTGAGCCCTTCTCGTTACCCCGCGCGACCGCCACGGGGCGGGGCTGGAAGCGATACCAGGCGGCGAGTTCGAGGAGCGTCGGATTGAAGCGGATGGCATCGCCCGAGCGCTCGAGGACCGCGCTTTTGAGATTGTCATACAGACACACTCGGGGCACGGCCGTGAGGGTGGCGAAGGCCTGCACGTGTCCATCGAGGAAGCTGCCCATCGCGGCGTTCAAGTAAAAGCGCACGAACAGATGGCGCGAGTACGACAGCACCAGCACGAAGGCCATCAGCGGGCGCTGCGCGCGACCGATGGCGAGCTTGCCGAAGTGCGCCCAATCGATCTGTCCTTGTTCTCCCGGTAAGGTACGCAGCCGCAGATACGCCTCGGCCACCGGCCGTGGCCGCCAACGCATGACCATGTGCCGGAAGTGATCGGGACTGCCGAGGTAGCCGCGTTCGCGCACCATCTGATACAGCCGACTCGCGCGCAACGTCGGATATCGGGCGAAGGTCTCCTGGATGAACGACAGGTACGGATCGAGCTTCGAGATCCGGGCGCACTCGCGCACCGCCGCGATGCCGCTTTGCCACAGCACGCGGCGCACCGTGCTGTGATGCACGTGCAACTGGCGCGCGATCGTGCCGACGGGCCACGCTTCGGCGTGGTACAGGCGCAAGATCTCCGTCTCGACGGTGCGCGAGATCATGCGCTGCCCTGCAAAGCGCCATCACCCCCGTCATCCGCTCCAGCGCGACGAACGTTGGCGCGTCCACTGCGGCAATGGGGCGCCACAGAACGCGCAGCGGTCATAGGGTGGACGCATTGTGTGACGTTGTTCGGGCTCCACGGCACTCGCATCGGTCGGCTCACTCCAGATTGCAGGCTCAAGCGCCACGATGTACTGGGTCACGGTCAGCGGGGAACCCTGATGCGTCACTATCTTTTGTTCTCCTCGTCGGCGGGCCCGCCACCGCCGTTGCCGGGCGGCATGCCGCGAGGCACCGCCGCGGCTCTTTTGGTAGCGTGCTTGGGTCCGACGTCGCGACTCGCGCCGGCGGATCTGTGCGCAACCGCCGGCGCAATAAATGTTGCCGTGGTCACAGCTCTGACAGATCCGAACCTGCACCGCACAACACTGGCAGTTGTAGAGCCGATACGTCGGCTCGCGCGTCGTCCCCAAACGCTCCCTCCCGAAGCACTGGACAGCGCTCGGGCAGGCAGGCATAAAGGGCCTGCACATTGCCTTTCCCAGGCGCTGCGCATCGGGGGTCCGGGGAAAGTGACGCCTAAATCAATCGACCCGGACCCTCGCTCTTCTCGCGCCAGCATAGCCGCAAGAACCGCCAGGCAATAACGCGCCTCAGTCGGTGAGGTATCTCGTGCAAACCATCCGTGGGAAAGCCAACGCTCAAGAACTTCTGCCGCCTGCGGCGGCAGACCGCGTCTGTTCAATCATGGGATAGACGATCTGAGGACCGGAACGGTCTTCATCGAATCAATCAGGGGTGCATCGATGGCGGCGGCGATCAGGCCGAAAACGCGGCCACCGCCAGAATTACGCGGTTATCAACCGCCGTTCACAGTGCGCCCAGCGAGTTCATCGATGGGGTGCTTGAGGACCTCCAGGCGGCCTTGGAGCGTCTCGCGCACGCTGTGGAGGAAGGTCGGGTCCGAATTGATGGCCGAAACCTGCACTTAAAATCCCTCTCGGCGGAAGATACGCCGACAGGGTTTCAAGCGCTCCGAACTGAGCTGTACGGCGAGCTTGCCGCGGTGCACTTGCCGGAAGTCCTCATGAAAATCGATGCGCAAGTGCATTTCAGCTGGATTCTCCTCGGCCGGCCCGCGCACGGACCAAGAACTCATTTTTCTGTACTCGGCGCTCTTGGGTCACGCAATGGATCTCTCACCGCCGCGGCTCGCGATGATGATCGCGGATCTAGAAGAAGGTGGGATTGCCGATGCGCTGCGCGTGCTCGAGGACGGCAAAGCGCTTCGCCGAGCGAATGACGCGGTAGTTGAGTTCCTGCGCGAACACCCGATCGCCGCGCAATGGGGTCGCGACGTCGACTGTGCGTCCGACGCGATGAGCCTGGATGTGTCGCGCTCCATTTCTACGGCGCGAATGATCCACGCCGCAAGCAGTGGGGAACGGCCATTTACGGCCACGTCTTGGGTCACTATGGGATCGGGCATGATATGCCGTTACCAGTGCTGACCCGGCAGGACGGGGCGGCCATCGAAGGGGCGCTTCGGATGCGTAGCGTCATCGTCGAGCGGGTTATGACGGATACCCACGGTCAGACGGCCATGGGTTTTGCGATCGGAAAGCTCTGTGGACTCGATCTATGCCCGCGCATCAAAAGCGTAAAAGACCGGCGCCTGCACATCCCACGCGGCTTCGCGGTCCCGGCGGCGCTTAAAGGGCTTTGTATCGCCGACATCTCGATGGAGGAGATCGAACGCGGCTTTGCCGAGCTCTCCGCGGTTGCCGATGCGGTGGCTGCCGGTCATTTGAGCGCGGTCACCGCTTGTCAACGGCATGGAACGGCGGCACGGACGCGCAAGGCCTACAAGTCGGGACGCGCCTTGGGTCTTTTGCTTCGAACTATTCATCTCTGTGAGACCGCAACCAATGACCCCTTCCGGCGCGAAACCTTGCGGCTCTTGAACCATGGCGAACTTGTGCACGGTCTACAGCGCCAGATCAGGCGCGCAGGGTTCGGCACCCGCCGAGGGATGCGCGCGGAGGAACTCATCGCCCAATCCGGCAGTCTCACACTCGTGACCAATATCGTGATGGCGCACAATACCCAAGAATTGCAAAGCATCTTGAATCGCTGGGAACGCGCCGGTCGGCGCGTCGGCATTGACATGATCCGGCATTTGTCGCCGACAGGGTTTGCGCAGCTGAATTTCTTAGGAAGCATCCGCTTTCCGGTGGAGCGCTATCGTGAGCAGATACTGGCGCCACGCCGCGCGCGATCCATGAGTAGCCGACATTGATCGTTGAATCAGAAATCGAGGACCTGCAATCCGAGATGACGCTCGAAGGCATCAAAATCCCTATCGGCGTGCAGCAGCGTATGGTCATTCACGATGCAGAACGTCGCAATCAACACATCGATGGTCTTTCGTACCGTGACGCCCTTACGGCGCAGTTCCCGGTAGTGTTGCGCGGCGAGCAGGGCCACCTCTCGGCCGACCAAGTCCGCGCAGGGCAGGCTATCCATGAGCGTGCGCGCGCGCCGATAATCGGCATCGCGGGTAAAGCCCTGCAACAGTTCGGCGAGAATGAGATCTCCGGTCAAGACATCGCCGGTGCCCAAGAGCTCATCCAACCGATCGGTCTTAGGCGAGGCCCTGCCGTTGAAGTAGTCGATCCAGACGGAGGTGTCGATGAGCACCACGGCTTTAGCGGTCTTTGCGCATCGCCTCGAGATCTCCGCTCCACGCAAGCTTCCCTCGCGCGGCACGAATGCTTTCCTGGCGCTTCATCTGGATCAAGAGGCGAAGCGAATCCTCGACCACGCGTTTCTTGGTGCGGATGCCGGTCAAACGCAGCGCTTCGGCCATCAATTTCTCGTCGATAACGATGTTGGTGCGCATGGACAATCGCTCCGAGGTGTGTAATTCAGAACCGCAGTATACACACCAGGAGAAAAGCGCTAGGTCCTCCGCGCGCCGGTGTGGCACCGCGATTCTGAGGAATTAGGAGGTTTGGAGGGAGCGGAACTGCACAGAGTTCTTGACCGATACAGGCAGCTTGCGCTTCTCATGTCGCATTTGACATAAGGTTTATTATGCGCAGTACGAGTCGTAACGCATTGAATATCTTTATTATTTATTCAATCGAGAGTGCTCCAAAACTCTCTCGATGGTCGTATTTTGGCATATTTCGTCCGTCCAGGACACCCTGGAATCCAGGCTGCCGAAAACGGGACTTTTTGTACGAAATGACCGCAGAGGCCAAAGATGAGGGTGTTGACCAAAACGTGATGGGATGGACCGCCCGACTTCTTTGACGGCTTCAAATGAGCCAGCATGACGATGTGTGGTTGTCATGTTCCAAAAGTCAGGAGGGTCCTGCTATGAACGTTAAGA
>JBDTAV010000119.1:0-8474 GCA_039924385.1 Steroidobacteraceae bacterium | reverse complement strand
CGCTTCGTGGAGATCTTGCATCGTCACGAACGCGAGATTTCCGTCGAGTCCTTCGGACTCATGCTGGCGGAAATGACAGAGCATTTGGCCGCCACCGCCGGCCATATCGAAATGACCTTCCCCTATTTTGTGATGAAGAAGGCGCCGGTATCCGGCGTCGAAAGCCTGATGAATTACCAGGCCACGATTTTCGGCGAGCATCGCGCCGGCAAGACCGAGGTTTGGCTGAAAGTAGTCGTGCCGACCACGAGTCTCTGCCCCTGCTCGAAGGAAATCTCCGCTTATGGCGCGCACAATCAGCGCTCCCACATAACTTTGACGGCGAGGCTGGCCGAGCACATGTGGCTGGAGGAGTTGATCGAGATCGCCGAGCGCGAAGCCTCCTGCGAGGTTTACGGAATATTAAAGCGGCCGGACGAGAAATACGTCACCGAGCGCGCCTACGACAATCCGAAGTTCGTCGAGGACACGGTGCGCGACGTCGCCGTCGTGCTCAATAACGACAAGCGCGTCAATGCCTATATCATCGAGTCGGAGAATTTTGAGTCGATTCACAATCATTCGGCATACGCGATGATTGAACACGATAAAGAGAATCCAGCCTAGCAGGCTGTCTCGAGTCTTCTAAGAGACGCCGCGCTCCGCGCTTTGCAGACGGCCGATCATGCTGCGCAGGAAGACCTGGTTGAAGCGCAGCTGACATTCGGCGGACACCTGCTCCAGGAGCGTCGAACTGACTTTCATGACCGTCACGGAGCCTGACGCGAAAATCGTGGCCGTACGCTTCGCGCCGCGCACGTAGCTGGTTTCACCGAAGCAATCGCCGCTGTCCAGATAACCGAGCGCCTTGCCATGGCGCTGAACGCCGACCCGGCCTTGGACGATGATGTAGAAGCGGTCGTCCATCTCGCCTTCCTTGACGATTTCCTCCGCGTCTGCATAGTCCTGCCAGCTGCTGGCGCGCAGCACTTCCCAGATCTCGCCGTGCGAGAACTCATGGAAGAACTTCAACTTGCGCAGCAGGCTGAACTGCTCTTGCTGATCGATGCGGTTGTACTGGGCGCGCAGCTTCTGATGAACGCGCGTCAATTCGGCGGCAAAGTCGAGCCCGGTCTTGTAGCGCTTCTCGGGATCCTTCTGCAGCGCCATCGCAGTGACATTCTCGAGCTCCTCGGGGATCTCGGGCCGCAGCAGATGAATCGGCGGCGGCGTCGCAAAGACGATTTGGTGCAGCAATTTTTGCAAATTGCCGGCGCGAAACGGCCGTGTGCCCGTCAAGAGCTCATACATGACGGCGCCGAGGGAGTACAGGTCGGAACGATTGGTCAATTCAATCGACTGCACTTGTTCGGGAGACATGTAAGAAGGACTGCCGGCAATGCCTTCAATTCTCGAGATCTCCGAGTCGGCGACCAGCGCGATGCCGAAATCGATGATGCGTACGTCGCTATCCAGCGTGAGCATGATGTTGCTCGGCTTGATGTCGCGGTGAATCACGCCGCGGCTGTGCGCGTAGTGGAGCGCCCGAGCTGCCTTGTAGACGAGCTCCACGACGTCGTCGATGCGCAGCAAATTATCGGGCCGGCAATACGCTGCGAGGGTGCGTGCGCCGTGCACATGCTCCGTCACGATGTAGCAATGACCGTTCTCTTCGCCCGCGTCGTAAATCGGCAGTATGTTCGGATGCTGCAGCATTCCGACCATGTGCGCCTCGGACAAGAACATCTTGCGGGCAATTTTCTTGCGATTTTCATCGCCGCTGGCATCGACGTTGTAGACCTTGATGGCCACGTCGCGACCGTAATAGGGATCGTGCGAAAGATAGACCACGCCGGTACTGCCGCGCCCGACTTCATTGATGATGACGTATTTGCCGATTTTCTCGGGTAGTGACCCCTTGCCCGACTGGGCTTTCGCAAGATTAGTGGAGCGAGTATTGGTCAAGGGTAACCATGCGCAGCGGGGCGTCATTCGACTTCGATGACGCGAGGATACTGGGCCGGCCTGCGCTAAACTGTGATTTGGGTCGAGGCTTGGGCGAAGTGGTCATAACCTGAGAGCCGCGGCGCGAAATCCTTGCCGTTTAGTGACCACGTCACGCCCGCACCGCCAAGCAATTCACCGATCGGGGTCAACGTTAAGTTCAATTGATCTGCTGCCCCCTTAAGCTCCGTGAAGCGCTGTGCGGGCACGGCGAACAGCAACTCGTAATCATCCCCTCCGGCCAGAGCCCAATCGCGCGCTTGGCTCAAACTGACGGATTTTCGCAGCGCGGACGACAGAGGCAGCGCTTCGATGCACACGTGCGCGGCAAGGCTGCAGGCACCAGCCAATTTCGGCAGATCGCCGATGAGGCCGTCGGATAGGTCCATCGCAGCACTGGCAATGCCGCGCGCCGCCTGCCCAAGCCGCACACGCGGCGTGGGGTAGTCAAAGCGCTGCATTAACGCTGCTGCCTCGGGCGGCAGTTTCGCCGCCGGCGAGGCTTGACGAAATGCGAGGCCCGCTGCGGCATCGCCCAGCGTCCCGCTAACCGCCAGGACGTCTCCCGCCTGGCCGCCGCCTCGCCGCATCGCGCTTGCATGCGGAACATGACCGAGAATTTGCACGCTCACCGTGAGCGGACCGCGCGTCATGTCGCCGCCGACCAGCGCGACCGAATGCGCATCGGCAAGGTCCCAAAATCCTGCGGCAAACTTCTCGAGCCAGTCGAAATCGACGCTGGGGATCGTCAAAGCGAGGGTCGCCCACGCCGGCATCGCCCCCATGGCAGCCATATCGCTCAAATTGACAGCAAGCGCCCGGTGACCGATCGAGCGCGCATCGGCTCCTTCGGGAAAGTGCCGTCCCGCCACGATGGTATCGACGGCGGCCGCCAAATCCGCGCCTCTGGGAACTTCGAGCAGCGCCGCATCATCGCCAATGCCGAGCAGCACTCTAGGATCGCGCCGAGCGGGGTCGCTGCGCATGAAAAAGCGGCGAATGAGTTCGAACTCGCCCAGATCAGGTCCCATATTCGAGCGGCCGCGACTGCTGCGCGGCCCGATCCAGAACGGCATTGACGAACTTGTGCCCATCCGTCGCGCCAAACTGTTTGGTCAATTGCACGGCTTCCGAGAGTGCCACCCGATAGGGCAACTCCGGGTGCGACTGCAATTCGTGCAGTCCCAGCCACAGAACGGCGTGCTCAATCGGATCCAGTTGCTGAGGCGCGATCTCGCTCAATCCGGACAGGCGCAAATCCAACGCCTCGCGATTGGGGGCAATGGCTTCGACCAGTCCGCGAAAATATTCCAGGTCGACCCGGTCCGCCTCAGGGTCATTGGCGAATTGCGTCTGGACGTCCTGCCAGGGGAGCGGATTGATCTGAATTTGATAAAGCGCCTGCAGCGCCAACCGACGCGCCAGACTGCGGCCCCGATGGGCGGATGGCCCGGAGGTCACTCAATTATCCAGGCGGCGCAGCAGATTTGCCATCTCGAGCGCGACCAGCGCGGCGTCGGCGCCTTTGTTGCCGGCCTTGCCGCCGGCTCGATCGACTGCCTGTTCCGCCGTATCAGTCGTCAGCACGCCAAAGGCAATCGGCACGCCGCACTCCAGCGCGATTCGCGCGATTCCGCCCGCGCATTCGCCGGCGACATAGTCAAAATGCGGCGTTTGCCCGCGAATCACGCAGCCCAGGGCGATCAGCGCTTCGTGGCGATGCGCCAGCGCGAGCTTGCGCGCGACGATGGGTATGTCGAATGCTCCCGGCACGCGCACGATGTCGACTTGCTTATCCACGGCGCCGTGGCGCCGCAATGCATCGAGCGCGCCGCGAATCAGCGGTTCGACCACAAAATCATTGAAGCGCGCAGCGATGATCGCAAAACGCAAATCGCGCGCCAGCAATTCTCCCTCGATTATTTTCGGCTGTTCATTCGGCACAATTCATTCCTCGCATTGCAAGCCCAAGAGTATAAGCGCAAGCCGCGCTCAATCATCGCCGTCCACATAGCTGGTGATTTCAAGATCGAAAGCGGCCAGCCCCTGCAGCTGTTTCGGAGCGCTCAAGACGCGCATGCGTTTCAAGCCGAGATCCTTGAGGATCTGGGCGCCGATGCCGTACGTTCGCACCACGGTGGCGCCGACGCGTTGCCGCGTTGGTTTGGTATCCAATAGGCGCACGCTATCCATGAAATCCCGAGGCGACTCTTCCGGCCGCAGTATCACCACCACACACGATTCCTCCTTGGCCACGCGGCGCATCGCCGCTCGCAGCGGCCAGCCGAGCTTCTCATTCAAGACCCCCACGACGTCGCGCAGCGTATCCTTGATATGGACACGCACCAGCGGCGGCAGCGTTGAATTCAGGTCGCCTTTCACCAGTGCGATATGTACGGTTTTGTTGACGTGATCCTCATAGCAGCACAGTCTGAAGGCGCCGTATTCCGTATCCACCGACTCCTCATAGATGCGCTCCACCGAACGCTCATTCTTCAAACGGTAGCGGATCAGGTCCGCAATCGTGCCGATTTTCAGAGTGTGCGTCTTCGCAAAGCGTTCAAGATCCGGGCGCCGGGCCATGGTTCCGTCATCGTTCAAAATCTCCACGATCATGGCGGCCGCGGAAAAACCGGAAAGCCGTGCCAGGTCGCAGCCGGCCTCGGTGTGGCCTGCGCGCGTCAGCACACCGCCAGGCTGCGCCATCAGCGGGAAAATATGCCCGGGCTGGCGCAAGTCTTCCGGGCGCGCGTTCGGCGCCACCGCGGTTTTGACCGTGTGCGCGCGATCGTGCGCGGAAATTCCCGTGGTCACGCCCTCAGCCGCCTCAATCGACAGGGTGAAATTCGTGCGATGCGTATGATCGGTATCGCTCACCATCAGCGGCAGGCGCAGCTGGCGGCAGCGATCGCGGGTCAACGTCAGGCAGATGAGTCCGCGGCCGTAGCGCGCCATGAAATTGACATCCTCGGGACGCACGAATTCCGCTGCCATGATCAGGTCGCCTTCGTTTTCCCGGTCCTCATCATCCATGATCACCGCCATCTTGCCGCGGCGAAGATCCTCGAGAATTTCATCGATTGTGTTGAACGCAGCCATAGGTACCTTAGGTTCCGGTTTTAGTCATGAGTCGTTCAAGATAGCGCGCGACGACGTCGATTTCGATGTTTACTTCATCATCGAGTCCAAGCTCGCCTAAGGTCGTCACCTCAAGCGTGTGCGGAATGATGTTGACATCAAAACGCGAGCCCTCGACCTTGTTGACCGTCAGGCTGACGCCGTTGATGCAGATCGAGCCCTTCGGCGCCACAAATCGCATCAGCTGCGCGGGCAGCTCGAATTCCATGCGCCTGGAGCGCGCGTCGTCGGTCAGCCGCCGCAGCACGCCGAGCGCATCGACATGACCGCTGACCATGTGGCCGCCCAGTGCATCGCCCGCCCGGAGGCTGGACTCGAGGTTGACGTTTGAGCCGGCTTGCAATTTTCCCAGCGTGGTCTTGCCTAAGCTTTCGCGCGACACATCTGCGAAGAATTGCGCGCCTTGCTGGCGCGTTACGGTGAGGCACACGCCCTGCACAGCGATGCTGTCGCCAATACTCAGACGGGCGGCGTCTAGTCCTGCGGCATCAATGCCTAACTCCAAGTCGCCGCCCCGTTCTGCGATCGCGGTAAGGCGCCCTTTCGCCAAGACAATACCCGTGAACATCTTTAATGCTTCTTTAGTTTGAGAATCAGGCGTATGTCCTCGCCGAACTGCTGCACGTCGCGAAAGTCGAACAGCGGCAATGCGCCATCGCCCGGACTGATGCGCAGCAGCGGCCGCGCATCATCGCCCAGCAGATTGGGTGCCACGTAGAGAATGAGCTCATCGACCAGCTGCTTGGCGACAAAAGCTCCGGCAAGCGTCGGGCCGCATTCGACCAACAGCTCGTTGACCTCGCGTGCAGTCAGGTTTTGCATGGCGGCCTTAAGGTCCAGACCCCCGTCCGCGCGCGGAATTCGTTCAACCCGGATGTCCTTGAACGATCCTAGCGGGGCGTCCGGCGCCGCAAAAACCAGCGCCCCGTCATGATCGAAAACCTTTGCCGCGCGCGAGGTGCTCAGCAAGGTGTCGAGTACCACGCGCAGCGGCTGCCGTACCCATGGTCCATAATTCAGGCGCACGTTGAGCTGCGGATCGTCGCTGCGCACCGTGCCGGCGCCCGTGAGTACCGCCGAGCTGCGGGCGCGCCAGGTCTGCACGTCGGCGCGCGATGCCGTGCCGCTGATCCAGACGCGGCTGCCGTCGGCCGGGGCTGTGCGGCCGTCGAGACTCATTGCCAGCTTCAGCCGGACGTACGGACGGCCGTGCTCGTGGCGCGAAAAAAAGCCTATGTTGAGCCGGCGCGCATCATCAGCAAATTCGCCCACCTGCACGGCAATGCCGGCCTGCTCCAGGCGCTCGATCCCCCGGCCTGTCACCTTTGGATTCGGATCCCGGGTGCAGCACACAACCCGTGCCACGCCGGCCGCAATCAAAGCGTCGGCACACGGCGGCGTGCGTCCGGTATGGCTGCACGGCTCCAGACTTAAATACACCGTCGCGCCACGCGCCTGCGATGCGGCCGCGCGCAGCGCAACGACTTCCGCATGCGCCTCTCCCGCGCGTACATGCCAGCCCTCTCCGAATACGCGCTCTGCATTTGCGATCACGCAGCCGACCCTCGGGTTCGGATCCGCCGTGTAGAGTCCGCGCGCCGCCAAATCCAACGCGCGCGCCAGATGCGAGCGATCCTGCGCTGTGATTTCCTCGCTCACTTTTCCTCTTCGTCGGCTGCATCGCGCGGCAGCAGCGGCAACTGATCCTTGCTGGGCTCGCGGCGGCGGCGATGTCGCCGCAACTGATCGATCTCGGTGCGGAAGGCGTCCAGGTCCTGAAAGCTGCGGTATACGGAGGCGAAGCGGACGTATCCCACCTCATCCAAGTGCCGCAGCTCCTCCATGACCATTTCTCCGATGCTGCGCGATGCGATTTCGCGCTCCCCTAGACTGCGCAGTTTGTGACAAATTCTCGCCGCGGCCGCTTCGATTGCTTCACGCGAAATCGGGCGCTTCTCGAGCGCCTTTTGCATGCCCGCCAGAAGCTTTTTTTCATCAAAGGGCTCGCGGCTGCGATCTCCCTTGACCACCGTGGGCAAGAGCAATTCCGCGGCCTCAAAGGTGGTGAATCGCTCGGTGCATGCCAGACACTCGCGGCGCCTGCGAATTTGCCGTCCCTCGCCTGCGAGGCGAGAGTCGATCACCTTAGTCTCGGTGTGGCCGCAAAACGGACAATGCATCGGAGCTGCTCATCGCAAGGAGCCTGTCTGACCATAGACCGGGAATCGTCGGCATATCTCCACCACGGCGGCGCGCACGCGCTCGAGCGCGGCTTCATCGCCCAGATGATCCAGTACATCGGCGATCCAGTGGGAAAGTTGCTGTACTTCGGGCTGCTTGAATCCGCGCGTTGTCGCTGCGGGCGTGCCTATGCGCAGCCCGCTGCTGATGGATGGGGGACGCGGATCATTGGGCACCGCATTCTTGTTGACCGTGATGTGGGCGCGCCCCAAAGCAGCATCGGCATCCTTGCCGGTGATGTTCTTGCCGATCAAATCGAGCAAAAATAAATGATTGTCGGTGCCGCCGGAAACGATGCTGTAGCCGCGCTGCTGCAGCACTTTGGTCATCGCCCGCGCGTTCGCAACCACCTGGGCCGAATAGGTTTTGAATTCCGGCTGCAGCGCTTCCAGGAAGGCTACGGCCTTGGCCGCGATCACATGCATGAGCGGGCCGCCCTGGATTCCAGGGAACACCATGGAGTTGAATTTCTTATGCAGGTCGGGATGCGGCCGCGCCAGGATCAGGCCGCCCCGGGGACCGCGCAAAGTCTTGTGCGTGGTCGTGGTTACGACGTCTGCGAACGGCACCGGGTTGGGATACACGCCCGCCGCGATCAGGCCGGCCACATGCGCCATATCCACGAACAGGTAGGCGCCGATCGAATCGGCGATGGCGCGGAAGCGCGCCCAATCGATCACGCGAGAATAGGCGGAGAATCCGGCCACGATCATTTTTGGGCGGTGCTCTTGCGCCAGCCGTTCGACCTGATCGTAATCAAGAATGCCGGTATCGGCGACCAGACCGTATTGCACCGCCTTGAAGAATTTACCGGAGAAATTAACCTTGGCACCGTGGGTCAGGTGACCGCCATGATCGAGACTCATTCCCAAAATGGTATCGCCGGGATTGAGCAGCGCGAAGTAGACCGCGGCGTTGGCCTGAGAGCCGGAATGGGGCTGAACATTGGCGTAAGCGGCGCCAAATAGCTGCTTGGCGCGCTCGATAGCCAGGCTTTCCGCAATATCGACGAATTCGCAGCCGCCGTAATAGCGCTTACCCGGATAGCCTTCGGCATATTTGTTGGTCAGTAGCGAGCCCTGCGCCTGCAGAACGGCGAGCGACACGATGTT
>JBDTAV010000118.1:0-8578 GCA_039924385.1 Steroidobacteraceae bacterium | reverse complement strand
GGCCACATCTTGAGCGACCTGATCCGGGGGCGTGGGATTATTACAGCCGCTCGCGCCCACCACCATAAGGGAAATCATTACCAACAAGATTCGCATGGTATTTACCTTTTGTTGCGCTTCAGTCACCCTTTGGCTGCAATCACGAGCTCATCGGTAACCCCGATCTTTACCCGCGATGGCTAGGTGGCGCGTGACCCCTGGGTCACCTCCGATCATCAGGCAGTAACCGCGCTCGAGTCCTGCGACGTCGCCGCTCGTGCCCACATCCAAATAATGGATCCCGCGGGACTTAAGGTCATTGCCCCGCCGAATGTCGTCGCGATAAAAAGAGTTGCCGCCGCCAATGACGATGTCGTCCTGTTCTAGTAACGGAGTGAGCGTCCGCAATTCTTGATCGACCACCGCCGCTGGTACCATCAGCCAAATCGCGCGCGGCGTTCGCAGGCGGGACACCAAGTCTTCCACAGACTTC
Organism: Steroidobacteraceae bacterium; assembly: GCA_039924385.1. Taxonomy (GTDB): domain Bacteria; phylum Pseudomonadota; class Gammaproteobacteria; order Steroidobacterales; family Steroidobacteraceae; genus Bog-1198. The sequence continues at coordinate 8,106 of JBDTAV010000118.1, read as the reverse complement.
GAACCGGGGGCGCTCGCCTTCGGATCATAGACGACGCAGCCGTGCCCGCGTTTGAGGAGGCGAAGCACCATGCTCGCGACCATCCGTCCCAATCCAATCATGCCAAGCTGCATAGTCTGTCTCGCTGAGATCCGCAAGCGTCGGCGACCCATGCTAGCTATCCCGTGTCCTCCGTTCCGTTCGCCAACGCACAGAAGAGTGAACAGTGGACGGGGCTCGTGGCCAAGTTTAAGCACTGGCGACGTGATTTCGTCACTTTTGCGAACGCTGCTCGCGTCCGCGAGGAATTCTTTCCCTAAGCCGCATCATCAAGCTTATCCAGCCGCCTGCATTCGCAACCGAGGCGACATCGCAGCCCGCCTTCACAAGATATTCTGCCGCGCCATTCGGGTGGAGTGGCCAGCAAGCCAGTCACATCAAGTTCGCCGCCAGCAACTCGTTCTGCACGTCGCTTGAAGATCCTCGCGACCTCGTGATTGGTGAGTAGGTTCTCGGCGAGCTTGATCGAGGGCCATCGATCCCTGTCTCAAGGAGCCAGTCTCCAAATTTAAAGCGGGCAATGCAAACTGCGCGAGATTGCGCAGTACCCTTCCGCCGCCTGGTCCGCCTTCGAGAATGTAACCGTGACCGTGCCGGATCCATCCGGGATCGGACGCGAGATGGCAGACTTCGAGTGCCACGAGCTCCGATCGACCGAGCATCGCGGAATAGGCTACCGCCAGCATTCTTCGGCCACGTTTCTCCCCGAGTCGTCCTCGCTTCCAGTCCGAGCACTTCCTCCACCTGTGAGCACGACGGGCTTCGTGGGCCGCGCGCGGGATTAGCCGCACGAGTCTTGATCGTGCGCTGACTAGTCATCCTGTCGCTCACCGCTGCGATGGAAGCGCAGTCCTTGCCAATTCAGACAACGGTTGGAGGAATTCTTTCGGTGTGCCCGGCATCTATATCAATCAGGCCAGAATTAAGGTGGGGCAAACCCGTTACAAATCAGCGGCGCTCCAACTGAAAAAGGGGGCGAAGATATTGACGCAACGTGCAGAGAGTGTGTATGGAATGGACAAAATACGACTCACGCAAGATGCAGCCACGCTGCGACTGATGGCAAAGGATGTAGGCGCAGGGGCGGTTACGACCGTCGCGCAATTCGACAGCGTTTTGGATGCCATCCATAACCATGTTCGCAAGATTACCGATAACACTGCAAACTGAGCAGAGGGAACATTGCTGCCCACGGCGAATTAGCACGCACTCACAAGATTCTCACGAAGGTCACCTGAGTGCAGATATAGCGCGCGGAATTCAATAGACAGGTACACCGCTGGAAAGCGTAAACGATTCATCTACCACACCCTGCCTAGATTTCCTGCAGGGCGAAGTGGGTCCCCTGGCGCAGGCGCACAGGGTGTTCCACTAAGCTCAGGTAGGGTGTGGGGCGCAATGCGCCTCCCGCTCGAATATATGGGAATACATCGCAACCGATAACCCGTTCGTAGCGTCCGAAGTCGACCAGCACTTCAGCGACGCCGCCACGCGACTGGCTGACCACCCGATGACGGGGGAAGGACGGACAAATACCCGGCACCCGCGAGATCTTCTCCCACGAAAGCCATCACCTGGTTTACGAGATCGAAAAAATCCAATCATGCCGCTGCATGCTTGAAACTCCGTCGGTAGAACCAAGATCCCAGGCACCAGAGCGAAGTGGCCAAGATGGTGGCTCCGATAACCACCATGCCTCCCAGGACAAATCCCAACACCGCCCAGCCGAAATGGAAGGACAGGGCCGAGGCTGCCAGGAAGATAGTGGAAATAGTATAGGAAAACCGTCTCGGCGTTGGCGTGGCCGGCAATGCCTGCGCATGGAATAAATGCCGAACGACGAGGTTGTAAACCAGATCGAGAATCATCCATCTGGGGAAAAGGGCTCCGCTCAACGCAAGAGACATTGCCCCAAGCCAGATGGTTGACCGCAAGTCTAGTCCAACCACGATCAAAATGACGGCGACTGCAGGTGTGAGCGTGCCTTCGATGGGCAACCCTGTGCTGCTTTCCTCTGCGCCGATCTCAAAAATGGCCGCACGGCCGTTATGGGATGATTCTCCACAGGTTAAGTTCGGGAGCGGGTTGAAAATCGTCAGACCGCTCATCAGGAGACGAGCGCAACCATATTCACCCAGTGCACCACGCGCACCGGCCAGGTGTGGTGCCGATACAGAGTCACGCTCCACCGATGGGCATCTGCGGCGGGCACCGTACTCATTCGCGACTGGATTTGGCGGCCTGGCCTATAGGCGAGGCCGCCCCGCTTTTCTCGCGACTAGGGTGTGCTACCTTTGGACATCGCCTTATTTTTCATCATGCCATCGTGATGCATCTTCATCATCATGGCTTTGGCGTCAACCATGCCGTTGCTGTCCTTCTTCATGTTGTTCCACATCTTCTCGTAGAAGGCCATGTACTCCTCTTTGGAGATTTTCCCATCGCCATTGGTATCCATCATCTTCATCATTGTGGTGTGATCGGCGCTCATCATCGCATCGTCGGCGACGGCACTCACGCCAAGCCCAAGCAGCGCGCTGCCCATGAGCGCACATAGTATTTTGTTCATAATCGGTATCGCCTTGTTTGGAAGTAGAATGTCGAACATAAGTATTCGGATTTCGCACGTAGCTGCAGGCAATTACCACTTGCCCTGACATGCGTCCATCACGCCAGCGCACGACGCTACCAGGATTGACTGGTGAGGTCCGTTCGCTAACGAACAGTACACCCACGACACCGCGATGATTTATTCAAGATTTCATTGCAACAGTCTCCACCCCGGCGCTCAGCGCATATCGCGCCTCACGTGGATTGTGACCCTCGTAAATCATACTGTGAAGCCGGTGTGTCGTAGGCGCTCAAGCCCGACGTATGAAGTACACGATTAGAAAAACGACTAGAAGTGTTCCAAGAATGCCGCCACCCATCATATACATAGGTTTCTCCGTTTGAGTGTGTGATCGAAGTAGACTCCCAATCTGGGCGCGTGTCTGGACGCCACCGCACTTAGCGTGGAGAGACAAATGGTACATTTCTGCGAGATCTGCTCGTTGGCTTTTGACCGCCTATCTTCCCGCATCAAATGATTGGCGCCTATGTGGGATACCAGACGGTAGGTTGTCGCCGGTAGCAAAAAATCGCTCGATCAGTCAGCCCAGCACATTTCTGACAGTATCATCAGTGCTCCTCCTATCAGCCCTCTCGGGTACCGCTGCGTCCGCGCCTCGATTTGAATGTTCCTGTCCAAGTCAATATAGGGTTCCTTTTCGCTCGTATCCGGTGAACTGGTGGCTGCTGAGCGCCGGCATCAAGAAGATGTAAGCGATTGGCGAGCGTTGCCGGCATTGGCTCAAATCCGCGCCGCGCGCAGGCGCAGCGCGTTGCCGATGACCGGCACGGAACTCAAGCTCATCGCCGCGGCGGCGATGATGGGACTTAACAGAAGTCTCAACGCCGAATACAGGACGCCCACGGCAATCGGGAAACCAACGAGCCTTGTAGACGCCAGCACCAGGTTTTGCGGAATGTTGCGCATGGTGGCGCGACTTAAAGCGCGGCCCCTGGCGATGCCGACTTCGGCGAGTGCCGGCGCATCATTCACTCTATCGCCTGCCACCGACACGGTAACACCAGTAGGCGCGTGGATAAGACCCGCCGCCGCGTTGCACCGCGCACAGCCGCGGATTCGCCAGTCCCGTCTGTTTACCGTGGTGGAATCCATGAGAGAGATGTAGTTTCTGTTCGTGGTTCTAAAGGGGTCAGAGGTCCGCGAAAAATGAAACAGGCGCTAGCGCAGCCCATAATCTTAGATCGGCATACCACCTACCAGGGATATCTCACTGTGAATGTCCTCACGGTTAAACTCGCCGACGGCGCCGTAGTGTCCCGCGAAGTCGAAGAACATGGGGACGTTGCCGCGGTGCTGCCCTACGATCCACAACGTCGCTGCGCACTCATTGTTCGCCTTTTTCGAGCCCCAGTCTTCGCAATCACGAGCGAGGACACGCTGGAGGAGGCCTGCGCCGGGATGGTGGACCCGAAAGATAAAGATATCGGGGCGACTGCACGTCGAGAGGCCTTTGAGGAACTTGGCGTGAAACTATCGACTCTGGATAGCATCGCACGTGTCTGGTCCACGCCGGGGGTATCGACCGAACGGATTTCGCTTTTTATTGCGCCCTACGCGTTCCAGGATCGCACAGGGGCGGGCGGCGGCGTGCCCGGCGAGCACGAGAGGATCACTGTCATCGAGCGTCCCCTCATGGAGCTTTCAGCTGCCGCAGATGACGGACGCATCGTCGATAGTAAGCTTCTGATGCTGGTAATGGCATTGCGAAATCGGCAGTCCGACCTCTTCGTGAACCAATGAATATATTTTGAGCGCTAGGCCCAAAGCCACGTTCCAAAGGAAGCGCCGAAGATCACGCGACATAGACACGCAGCATGAGTGCTCAGGCGAGGCGTGCACACCGACGATATCTAGGATAATCACCGGCAGAATTATGCAGAAGCCACAGACAGAAGGTGAATCGCCTTCGTGCGGCCACCTGCTTCAATTCTTTACTCTTGGTGTTCGCTCTGACTATCCCCTTCTGGGGGCTGCTCCAGGGTTGGACTTGGCGACCCGAGTGCAATGACTTCCGGGCGTCCCAATCAGTGCCCTCGCGTCGGTTGCTATATTGGTCGTCCGCAGAAGAGCCGGAAAATAGACGGCAAGCGCTGTTGGGTAGCGAACAGACGCGTGGACCCTCCGTGGGGCACACTGCGACCAGATTCACGACTGAGGAGAACATATCGTGCTACGCAGTGTTAAGGATCTTGAAAAGTGCACCATCGGGGCAACCGACGGAGACATCGGTAGCGTGCAGGATTTCTATTTCGATGACCAACAGTGGGTCATCCGCTATCTGGTGGTCAAGACTGGCACGTGGTTGCTGAGCCGAAAGGTGCTGATCTCGCCTTGCTCGATTCTCGATGGAGGCTCGGCCGCGGACGTTGTGCCGACATCGCTTACTCAAGAGCAGGTTAAGAATAGCCCATCTGTTGACACCGATCAGCCAGTCTCTCGTCAGTATGAGAAGACCTACTACAACTACTATGGCTATCCCTATTACTGGGGTGGCATGGGCTTATGGGGCGGCCACGCATACCCAATGATGATGATGCCTTCGCTAAGCTACAAAAACAGGGAGTCGGAAATCGCACGCGAACAGCGCGAACAGCGCGACCAGCAGGACCATCATCTGCGAAGTTGCAATGCAGTGAGCGGCTACCATCTGCATGCAGCGGATGGCGAAATCGGCCACGTGAGCGGCTATCTCATCGATGAGAAGTCATGGGCCATACGCTTTCTGATCGTAGACACATCCAACTGGTGGCTGGGCCATCAAGTGCTGGTTGCCTCCGAATGGATTGCGAGCGTCGATTGGGCGGGATCGAGCGTCACCACCGATCTGAGCCGCCAAGCTGTGAAGAACTCACCGGCTTACGATCCGCAAGTGCTGCCGGATGTCGCCGGAGAAAAGTCCCTATACAGTCACTACGAGCGCCCCGCCTATACGAATGAGGCAGCGAGGGCAAGGGTCGCCTGATCGTATCGGATCGGTTGTGCGTCGGGACGGACGGCCGGAAACACCGTTGTCTACCTGGGCGAAAGCCGCCAAAAACACTCTCGCAAACGGCCTGCACATTGACCGCGTCGCAAAAGGCTCATGAAAGATATACCCCTGTATCCGCTGCGCTTCCACCCCATCTACCAGTACCGCCTCTGGGGCGGCCGGCGTTTGGCGGGGCTACTCGACGCGCCACTGCCGGGTGAGGATCCCATCGGCGAAGCGTGGCTTTTGAGCGACCGCGATGATCACGCCAGTCGCGTCGCGGATGGGCCGCTCCAAGGAAGGACCCTCGGTGAATTGCTGCGGCAATCCCCGCAAAAGTTATTGGGAAAACTTTCCGAACGATTCGATCGCTTTCCTCTGTTGTTGAAGTTCCTCGATGTGCAGAAAAAGCTCTCGGTTCAGGTGCATCCATCAGATGCGCACAAGAAGCTCATCCCGCCGGGCGATACGGGAAAGACCGAGGCCTGGGTGGTACTGGAAAGAGGGCCTGAGGCGCGCATCTTTGCGGGTTTGAAGCCTTCGACCTCGGCGGCTGTTATGCGCCAGGCGATTGCCGAGGGAACCGTCTCAGATCGGTTGGCTAGCTTCGTGCCGAAGTCCGGGGACGCGGTCTTCATAAAGGCTGGCACCGTTCATTCGCTGAACGATGTCGTGGTTTTCGAAGTACAGCAGAACAGCGACGTCACTTTTCGTCTTTATGACTGGGATCACATCGATCCCAAGACGGGGCGTGGGCGCCCTCTGCAAGTGGAGCAGGCCATGGCCTGCATCGATTTTGCACAAAAGGCCGTCGGGCCCCTCACCCCCCGGGTGGAGGAGACTGAACCGGTGTTGCGGGAGAAACTCATTCAGTGCGATTACTTCGGAATAACGCGAATCAGCGCACGACTCTCGTTTACGGTTGGAACCGCGCACTGGCCGAGTGTGTTGGTGTGCCTCGACGGGAAGGCTCACTTGGAGCACGCAGGAGCAAGCTATGCATTCGGCAAAGGTGATCTCTTTCTCCTGCCTGCCGTAGTGGGAGCCTGTTGCTGCCAGCCACACGGTGTCGTCAGCATGCTGGAAGTATCGCTGCCGGGCGCTCCATGAAACGCCTCATTGTCTTTGATCTGGACGGCACACTGGCCGAAAGCAAATCAGCCATCGATGCGGAGATGGCGAAGCTGCTAAATGCTCTGCTCAAGATTGTGAAGGTGGCTGTCATATCGGGGGGCGCGTGGCCACAATTCGAAAAGCAAGTATTGGCCCATCTTCGCGACGGTGCTAACTTGAAGAACCTATCGATTCTGCCCACCTGCGGAACGAAGTTCTATCAATATGATGAAAAATGGAAGCTGCTTTATTCCGAGGATTTCACGGATGTTGAAAAAAAGAAAATCATCGAGTCTTTGAAGCAGGCCGTGGCGTCAGCGAACTGCGCGGAAAAACAGGTCTGGGGTGAGGTTATTGAGGATCGGGGCAGTCAAATCACGTTTTCCGCCTTGGGGCAGGAGGCTCCTTTGGAGGAAAAAAAGAAATGGGACCCGGATTTCAACAAGCGCAAGAAGATCAAGACCTTCCTGGAAAAGCTGATCCCGGAGTTCTCGGTGCGCCTGGGAGGCGCCACCTCGGTTGATGTCACCCAGCAGGGTATCGACAAAGCGTACGGAATTCGCAAGCTGCGCGACATACTGCATATACCGATTGCAGAGATGATCTTCGTCGGCGATGCATTGTTCCCGGGTGGCAACGATTATCCCGCGAAACAGGCCGGTGCGCTGTCTATCGAAGTTAAAGATCCCCATGAGACGAAACGAGTAATTGAGGCCATCGTTGCCTGTCTAGGGGAAGGTTGATGGGCATTCAATTGCAACGCCTGGCGCAGATCATGGAGCCTCAGCCGGGCAATTTGCAAGAAGTTGAAGGCGTCCTTAATCCCGGAGTTGTCCGGGGTCCTGATGGTCATCTTTATCTTTTCCCAAGACTCGTCGCGCACGGCAATTATTCGCGCATCGGCATTGCTCGGGTGCTCTTTAACCAGGCGGGCGATCCCTATGGGGTTCAACGGCTCGGTATCGCGCTCGAGCCCGAGGCGGATTACGAACGCCGATCCGATGGCGGTGGCGGCTGCGAGGATCCGCGCATCACCTTCGTGGAACCGCTGCAGCGCTATGTAATGACGTACGCTGCGCTTTCCTCCATCGGCCCGCGCATTGCCGTGGCTATCTCAGAGGATCTGTTTCATTGGAAGAGGCTGGGACTCGCGGCCTTTGCTTCGTATCGAGGCATCGACTTCGCGCATGTCGACAATAAGGATGCCTGTTTATTCCCTGTCGCGATTCCTAATCACGCCAGAAAAATGCAGATGGCAATGCTGCATCGCCCACTTTTTCCAGGCACCCGACCTGAAGAGACCGCCCGCCACCACGGCCCGCGCAAGGTGAATCTCGATCATGAGAGCATCTGG
>JBDTAV010000117.1:0-14922 GCA_039924385.1 Steroidobacteraceae bacterium | reverse complement strand
GAAAAGTCTGCAGAGTGTTCGAGTCGCGCAGTACTGTCCACACATGCTGCAGGGCATGGTGCACAAGCTCGCCACGTTCGCGTTCATTGAATCCCGGGACCGGCTGCTCCAGTGGTTGGACATTCAGCCGCGTTTCCGCAAACCCTCGAAATGCGCAGCGCGATTGGGCCCTCAAGGTGGCAACGCCTCGCGTGCGCTCGTTGCCCCCATGCGCCGGAGCCTGCTCATCCCAAAGCGACTCCAATCCGGGCGCGCTCTCCAGCATCTTCCGCCAGTGAGGTTGGGGCGCGGCGCTCGACAATTCGACCGCCATGAGGTGCGATAGCAGCGGACTGGGCATGCTCGAACTGCCCTCGCCGGTATCGGAAAGACTGAACACGCACTCAGTCGCGCGCTTCTGCCAGCGGCCCTGCAGATCGATCGCCATCGCCAGCTGTGATTCCGCGCTCGCTGGGATGACACCGTAACGTCGCTGCACTCCGATGGGGAGCAAGGCGACCGGCGCCACCGGCGGCGGCCATTGCTCATCACTGCAGTTGCCCACCCAGAGGCCGCCATAGTCAAGCCATGGGTCGAGGAGTTGGCCGCTCACCCAGATGGCCGGTACCCCGGTTTGCACTTGGAACGCCGTTTCGCGCGCCGTGCGGGCGAGGATTCGTTGCGCTGACTCGCGCGAATGCGTTCCGAACACGGCATCGCCTAGACCTAAGCTCGCGAGCAATTCACGGAAGCGCTCCGCGGCTTGATATTCGATGCTCGACCATCGCGCGCGAAACGCCCAGGGACCGCTCTGAAGCGCGCCCAGCCAAACGGGCACCCACTCGCTGAAGAGCTGCGCGCCGCGCAATTCCGACAGCACCCGATGGGCCGCGCGCAGTCGCTGCACGGCTGCCGCCGGCGCCATTTGCTCGCTTCTCGCCACCCTATCCGCCAAATCCAGCCAGCCAGCCAGATCTGCATCGTTCGATGCACGGCGACGCAGCGCGACGTCCAATCGCGCCGCGCTGCCGGCCTCAACGTCGTCATCCTGTAGTTCAGGCGCGCGCAGCAGCGCGCTGAATTGCGCGAATGCAACTCTGCCTACGCTTGCGCCCAGCAATTCCAAGGCCGCACGCACCGGCGCGTAGTCTGCAAGCGGCGTACCGCCCGCCACGGCATAGGGAGGCTCCCTCAAGTCGCCGCGCAGCGAAAATCGTTGCGGCGCCAATGCCGCATCGAAGGCATCGACCACTTCCGCGCGACGCCGATTCAAATCCGGGATGCAGATCCAGGCGCGAAATCCCTCCTCGGCCAATTTGCGTTGCGCCCAGTCCGCCATTGCACCGAGCTCCGCCGCGGGCGAAGGTGCACTCACGAGCGATAGCTTAAGCGGAGCGTGGTGCTGCGGCAGCAGAACGCGCGCGTGTTGCTCCAGCCGGCGGCGCGCTGCAGGGCGCCATTGGGGGCTCTCGATCCAATCGATGTGCCCGCCGGGCCAGTCCGCACCAGCCAACAAACTAGCCGCGCTGACGCAGCCTAACGTGCGGCAGCGCCGCTCGAACTCGCGGTTCCACTCCAGAAACGCCGCAGTCTCCTCGGACTGTGCAGCATCGAGAGCCTCGATGGGAATGGCGTATTCGAACAGCGTGCGCCGGGCGCGTCGTGCCGCGCGCGCTGCGCCCGCAGGATCAAGAAAGTCTCCGTCGCTCTGCGGGGCGTCGATGACCGAACGCCAGAGTTCGCGCTCTTCCACCTCGCTTAACACGCGGGGCGCGACGGCGTCTGCGAGTTGCCGCTGCACATGCTGCTCGCGCAACCAGCTTGAATAGTCACGCACCCGGGGAGTTGGCCAGACCTCATCGCCGGCGTCGCGGTGAACGCGCTGGACGGCGTCGAACAGCGCCGCGGCCAATTCCGCATTTGGCGCGAGAACAGTCCGGCCGGCCGAGACGGCCGCCAGCAAGGCGGGAGAAACGCGCTCCACGCTCAGTGCTGCTGGACCTTAGGCTGGGAAGAGACGACGCTCAGAGACGGCCGTTGCGCGGCCTGGGCGTTGAGCAATTCATCGATGCGTGAAAACACCGTGGCTAGAACCGGCGGTTCCGGCAAGTTGGTGATCCGGAAGGCATTACGATAAGCCACGTTAAAGCTGACGCCCGGCGCGACCAGAACGTGTTTCTTCTCCAATAAGTCGAGCGCAAAGCTTTGATCGTCGAAGTCCGGCAATGCGTCGCTGCGCACTTCCACGAAGGCGTACAAGGCTCCCATCGGTCGCGCCAATTTCAAAAACTTGCTGCGCGCCACCCCGTCGAGAATGGCCTGACGAGATTCATACAACCGGCCGCCCGGACGCGTCAGCTCTTGGATGCTCTGATAGCCGCCAAGCGCAGTTTGCACCGCCCACTGCCCCGGAACATTGCTGCAAAGGCGCAGCGATGAGAGCAATTCCAAGCCGCTCAAGTACTCGCTCGCACCCTCGACATCGCCGGAGAACGATGCCCAACCCACGCGATAACCGCATGCGCGATAGACCTTGGATAGACCGCTCATTGTGCAGCACAGGGTGGTATGTACCAGGGTCGCCATCGGTACGAATTCGGCATCATCGTAGAGAATGTGATCGTAAATTTCGTCGCTTAACACCACCAGGCGATGTTTCTCGGCGAGTTGGGCGATGGCCGTCAAGGTTTCCCGCGGGTAGACGGCCCCGGTGGGATTGTTCGGATTCACTACGACGATGGCTCTGGTGCGCTTGGTGATCAGCGACTCGATTTCCTCCGGGTCGGGAATGAAGCGCTGTGCGGCGTGACAGGGATAATGCACCGCGCGGCCGCTATTCAAATTGACCGCGGCAGTCCACAAAGGATAGTCGGGACTCGGCACCAATACCTCATCGCGGGGATTGAGCAGCGCGCGCAAGGTGAGATCAATCAACTCGCTGACGCCGTTGCCGATGAACACCTCTTCGGCGGTGACGCCGCGCACGCCGCGCTCCTGCTGCTGCATGACCACCGCTTCGCGCGCCGGAAAGATGCCTTTCTGGTGGACGTATCCTTCGCTGTTGCGCAGGTTCTCGATCATGGCCAGACGCATCGTCTCAGGCGTGCGGAATCCGAACGCAAACGGATTGCCGATGTTCAACGACACGATGTCGTAGCCCAGGCGCTCGAGCGCCAAGGCGCGGCGCGCCAGCTTGCCGCGAATTTCGTAGCGCACATTGGCGAGCCCATCGCTCGGCCGCACGGGCTTTCGTGAAGTCATTACCCTAGGATAGCGGATTCAGCGCTTCATGCGAACGGTGACAGGCCACCCAGCGTCCAGGGATAATCTCCGTGAGCGGCGGATCAAGGGACGCGCACAGCGGCAACACGTAGGGGCAGCGGTCGCGAAACGCGCAGCCAGAGGCTGTCGCAGCCGCAGCAAGCGATCCTTCAGCGGGCGCGGGCGGCGCCAGATGCGCCGCGCCGTCGGCCGGGGGGATCCGCGGCACCGCGGACAACAGCGCGCGGGTATAGGGATGCATCGGCGCGGCGAACAGCGCCTCGCATGAGGCGACCTCGACCAACTCTCCCAAGTACATCACCATCACGCGATGGCTTAAGTGCCTGACCACGGCGAGGTTGTGGCTGATGAACAGCATCGCCATGCCCATATCCTGCTGCAAATCCAGCAACAGATTGATGATCTGTCCTTGTATGGACACATCGAGCGAACTGACCGCTTCGTCGCAAACCAAGAGTTTCGGTCGCAGCACCGTGGCGCGGGCGATGCCGATTCGCTGGCACTGACCGCCGCTGAATTCATGCGGGTAACGATCCGCCATGCCGGCGTTGAGTCCCACGCGCTGCAAAATCGCGGCGACTTTCCCGCGCCGCGCGGCCGCAGTCAATTCCGGCTCGAATATGCGCAACGGTTCGGCGATCGCATCGCCCACGGTCATGCGCGGATTCAGACTTGCGAGCGGATCCTGGAAGATCATTTGCAATTCGCGGCGCTGCGACCGCATCACGGCCGGCGCGCTGTTGAGCAATTCCAGTCCCCTAAATTCGACGCTCCCATGCGCCGGCTGCAGCAGGCGCAAAAGGGCTCGCGCCAAGGTCGACTTACCCGCACCCGACTCACCGACGAGGCCCACGGTCTCTCCGGAAAACAAGTCGAAATTCACATCGCGAACGGCCGGCTGCCCGCCGAATTCGACGCATAGACCCCGCACCTGCAGCAGCGGCGCGTTCATGACAGCGGAAAGTGACAGGCAACGTAGGCGTTCGCCGCGCCCGCCAGTGCCGGTGCTTCTACCCGGCAACGATCCGCAGCCCGCGGGCAGCGCGGCGCGAAGGCGCAGGCCTGCAGCGCTTCGCCGGGTTGTGGTGGCTGTCCCGCAAGCGTCGGCATGCGCACCAGGCGCGGCCCGCTCAAGCTCGGCACGCACTTCAGCAACTCGGCGGTATAAGGATGGCGCGGCCGGCGCAAAAGTTCGCCGGCCGCACCGTTCTCGACGATTCTGCCGGCGTACATCACGAGGATTCGATCGGCGAGGCCCGCGATTACGGCCAGATCGTGGCTGATGAGCGCGAGGGCCATGCCGGTTTCGCGGCGCGCATCGCGCAGCAATTCCATGATCTGCGCCTGGAGCGTCACGTCGAGCGCCGTGGTGGGCTCATCGGCAATCAACAAGTCCGGCTTGCACAACAAACTCATCGCCAGCATGACGCGCTGACGCATCCCGCCCGACAATTCATATGGATACTGCTTCAGCCGTCGCTCGGGATCCGGCATTCGCACCCGTTCGAGCATGCGCCCGGCGGCACTGCGCGCCTCGGTCCACGATAGCCCTGAGTGACAAACCAGAACCTCGGCCAGTTGGGTTCCAATTTTCAAGTGCGGCGTCAACGATGTCATCGGGTCTTGAAAAATCATGGTGAGCTTGGAACCGCGGACTCGATTGAGCGCTGCGGCCGCTGCACCGAGTAGTTCGTTGCCAGCGAAGCGGATGCTGCCGCTGACCTGGGCTTGCCCGGCCAGCAGCCCCATGGCGGCCAGGAACAACTGGGTCTTTCCGGATCCGGATTCGCCGACGATGCCGACGCACTCCCCGGGCTCGATGTGCAGCGACGCGCCGGCAACCGCTTCGAGCATCCCGGTTCGGTGCGCGAAGCGGATATTCAGCTCATCGACGCTCAATGTCGGAACCACTTCACGCCTCCTTGACGTCGAGCGCGTCGCGCAGGCCATCGCCGAAGATGTTCAAACAAAGCAGCAATACCGCCAAAAAGCTGCCGGGCACCAACAGCATCCAGGGGGCGGCCTCCATTTCCCCCACGCCTTCGGCGATCAGCGTGCCAAGACTCGCGCCGGGTTCCTGGATTCCCAATCCCAAGAAACTTAAAAAGCTCTCAAACAAAATAATCTGCGGCACGGTCAGCGTGGCATACACGATGACCGGCCCGATGACGTTGGGGATCACGTGTTTTGCGATGATGCGGCCCGTGCCCGCGCCTGCAGCCACCGCCGCGGTTATAAATTCCTGCTGACGGATGCTCAATGTTTGACCGCGCACGATTCTCGCCATGGTGAGCCAACCGACCGCGCCGATCGAAATGAACAACAGGGATTCGCTCCGGCCGAAAATGACTGTCAAGAATATGACGAAAAAAATCAACGGCAAACCGCTCAAGATTTCGATGATGCGCATCATCAAATGATCGGTGCGCCCGCCGATGTAGCCGGCGATTGCACCATAGCTGACGCCGACCACGATGCTGATCATGCTCGCCACCAATCCGATGGCAATGCTGACCCGCGCGCCGGCAAGCGTGCGGGCATAAAGATCGCGGCCCAAGCGATCGGTACCAAACCAATGCGCGCTCTGCAGCGTCGGCCGCGCAGCCACGTGCAGCCAGTCGAGTGTCTGAGTATTGTTGGGGTTGATCCAGGGACCAAGCAGCGCGATGATCACAACCGCGGCAATGATGAGCAGTGCCGGCACCGCCGCGGGACTGGCTCGCAAGCGCCGAATCGCGTCGTCGCCGAATACGCTCACCCGCTAAAGCCTCACACGTGGATCGAGCCACGCGTACAGAAGATCGACCAGCAGTCCCACCAGGATGAGTAAAGCCGAGTAAATGATCACCATGCCGAGGACGAGCGCGTAATCGCGGTTGATCGCGCCTTGCACCAGATATCTTCCGATGCCGGGCAGTCCCGCAATGGATTCAACCACCAATGATCCGGTCAGGATCGAGGCGACGGCGGGAACCAGGTAGCTCGCCACGGGCGCGAGCGCCGGCCGCAGCGCGTGGCGAAAAATCACGCTATGAAGCGGTAACCCTTTCGCGAACGCGGTTCGAATGTAATGGCTGCGCAGGACTTCCAACATGCTGCCCCGGGTCAGGCGTGCGATATAAGCCAGGGGCGGCAACGCCAGTGCAATGACCGGCAGCGCGAGGTGACGCAACGATCCGCTCTCCCAACCCGCGACTGGCAACCAATGAAGATATACGCCGAATAGCAGCCCGAGAAATGGTAGAACTACAAATGAGGGAATCGCGATGCCGGTCACCGCGAGAGACATCGTGGCGGTGTCGGCCGCCGAGTTGTGATGAAGCGCGGCAAACGTTCCCAACGGAACACCCAGCAACAAGGCGAGCGCGATTGCCAGGATGCCGAGCTGCAACGTCACGGGAAAGCCCTGACTGATCAGTTCGGTGACCGTAAAATCCTTATATTTGAACGAGGGTCCGAAATCCCCATGCAGGAGCGCCTTGAGATAGCGGCCGTACTGGATCCATACGGGCTGATCCAAGCCGTAAGCGCGCTGCAGATTCGTCTCGATTTCGGGGGCCAGCGCTTGTTCTTGATCGAAGGGGCCGCCGGGCGCGACGCGCATCAAAAAAAACGTGACCGTGATGATAATGAACAGCGTGGGAATAGCGCTGGCAAGCCGCGTAAAGAAGTAGCGCGTCATCTGTGCCTAAGTCTACTGACTGACCGCAAGGTGGACAAGAGAAGTATGGCTCCTTAGACTAATGGGTTCACCCAATCCCCGAGGCTTCATGGATTCCACCCGCCCCATCCGCGCACTGATGCGCGGCCTTGACGCGCTGACTGTTCTCAACTTGCGCGACGGTGCGACGGTTTCGGAGGTGGCCCATGAAATCCGACTGCCCCGCACCACGGTCTATCGAATCTTGGAAACATTGTGCAATTCCGGATTCGTCTATCGAGACAGCACCGACGAGCGCTATCGGCTGACCATTCTGGTGCGCGGTTTGAGCGGAGGATTTGATGATGAGGCGTGGGTCAACCAAATCGCCAAACCGCTGATTTACAGCCTGTGCGCCGAAATCGTCTGGCCGGTCAGTATTGCAACGCTGTCAGGCACGAAAATGATGTTGCGCGAGGCCACCGATCACAGCACGCCGCTGGCGATCGAACGCTATTCCGCCGGGTTTCAATTGCCGCTTCTGGGCACCGCTACCGGCCGCGTTTACCTGGCGAACTGCCCGGCGGTACAGCGCGACGCGCTCATCGAAATATTGGTGCGCTCCAACAAGGAAGAGGACAGGCCGGCGCGCGATCGCGCTGAGCTGCTGCGCGCGCTGGCGGAAATTAAATCGCAGGGGTTTGCGACGGCGACGCGCACGCGGCGCCTCGTAGAGGAATACACCCTGAGCGTGCCCGTCCCTCTGAACGACCGCACATTGGCCGCCTTGACGGTGCGCTTCATTGCGTCCGCGCTGCCGTTGAAAACCGGACTCGAGCGGTTTTTGCCGAAGTTGCGCCAGTGCGCGGCTAAAATCAGCACCGAATTTTTGGAACAACAGGCCGAGGCCCGCGCACAGACGGTTCCTCGAGTAACGGTTTAAGGAGCTTTCGTGCAGAAGATCATGGTCTGTATTAAACGCGTCGTTGATTACAACGTGCGGATTCGAGTGAAGCCGGACGGCAGCGGCGTCATGCTCGACGGGGTCAAAATGAGCATCAACCCGTTCGACGAGATCGCGCTCGAAGAGGCGCTGCGCATCAAGGAGCGCGGCACCAACATGGAAGTCGTCGCGGTCAGCATCGGAGTTGCCGACACGCAGCAACAATTGCGCACGTCGCTGGCGATGGGTGCCGACCGTGCAATTCTGGTGCAGACGGACACCGCTGTAGAGCCCTTGACCGCCGCCAATGTCTTTCTGGCGCTGGCAAAAAAGGAAAAACCGGATTTGATCCTGCTTGGCAAGCAGGCGATCGATGATGACGCCAACCAGACCGGTCAAATGCTGGCGGCGATTTGGGAGCGGCCTCAGGCCACCTATGCGTCGAGGATCGACATCGCCGCAGACAAAGCCACGGTCACTCGCGAGGTGGATGCGGGATTGGAGACCATCGAGGTCGACTTACCCGCGGTGATCACGGTGGACCTGCGCCTGAACGAGCCGCGCTATGTGAAGCTGCCGGACATCATGAAAGCGAAGAAAAAGCCGCTGGATGTCACCTCGCTTGACGCCTTAGGGATCAGCGCGAGAATCCTGCTCAAGAGCGTAAAAACCGAGCCTCCGGCACAGCGTCAAAAAGGCGTCATGGTCAAGGATGTCCCGGAGCTCATTGATGCGCTTAAGAAAAAAGGTTTGATCTAATGCACAAGATACTCATCGTCGGCGAGCACGACGGAAAAGCCTTGAACCCCGCCACCGCGAAATGCGTGACGTGCGCCAAGGGAATTGCCGGCGCAGAAATAAGCATCGTCTTGTTGGGCGCCGACACCGCGGCCGCCGCGGCGCAGGCCGCAGCGCTGGCAGGCGTGAAGTCGGTGCTGCGCGTGGACCGGCCGGAGAACCTGCATCCGCTTGCCGCAGTGTTCGCGCCGCAAGTCGCGGCGCTGGCGTCCGACTACTCGCACGTGTTCGGGCCCTCGACCAGTTTCGGCAAGGATTTGATGCCACGGATCGCCGCCCTGCTCGCCGTTCCGCAAGTCAGCGACCTGATGGCAGTCGAGAACGCCTACCGCTTTCGCCGCCCAATCTATGCCGGTAACGCGATTGTGACGGTCGAGGCGGATCCTGCGCTCAAGCTCATCGCCACGGTGCGCGTTGCGTCGTTTCAGGCGGCACCGTCCGGCGGCAGCGCCGCCGTGGAATCAAAGACCTTGAACGTAGCCCTGCCCTCGCACACGCGCTATGTCGGTGCTAAGTCGGGGTCCACCGACCGGCCGGATCTGCAGACGGCCCAGCGAGTGATATCCGGCGGCCGAGCGCTCGGCAGCGCGGCGAATTTCAAGTTGCTGTTCAGCTTGGCCGACCGCCTTGGCGCTGCCGTGGGGGCATCGCGAGCGGCGGTTGACGCAGGTTATGCGCCGAATGAAATGCAGGTCGGCCAGACCGGCAAGATCATCTCTCCGGAGTTGTACATTGCGATCGGCATCTCCGGCGCAATCCAACATCTGACGGGAATCAAGGACGCGCGCACCATCGTGGCGATCAACAAGGATGGCGAAGCGCCCATATTTGAAGTGGCCGACATTGGGTTGGTCGCGGATCTATTCGAAACCGTGCCGGAGCTTGAAAAGCTGCTCGGAACTTGAGCGTGGCGCGGCGCGGCCGTCGGGCCGCGCCGCTCATGGGCAGGAAGCTTGTCCTAGAGCTGCTTTAGTACGTGGTCGGCGGCAGAGACCTTGAATTCGCCAGGCGCCTCGACATTGACGTGGGTCGCGACGCCGTTTTTGGCAATGACTGCGAAGCGCTGGCCGCGCATTCCCATGCCGAACTTGGTGCCATCCATTTCCAATCCCAAGGCTTTGACGTAGGCGCCATTGCCGTCGGCGAGCATCAATATCTTGTCGGCCACTCCGCCATGCTTGCCCCAGGCGTTCATGACGAACACATCGTTCACAGCGGTACAGGCGATGGTATCAACAC
The DNA here is from genome assembly GCA_039924385.1 of Steroidobacteraceae bacterium. GTDB lineage: Bacteria > Pseudomonadota > Gammaproteobacteria > Steroidobacterales > Steroidobacteraceae > Bog-1198. The sequence goes on along the minus strand of JBDTAV010000117.1, from coordinate 5,041 downwards.
CCTTGGCCTTGATCTGGTCGGCCAGATCCACGAAACCCGGCAGGTGCTTGGCATCGCAGGTAGGCGTGAACGCGCCCGGCACGGAAAACAACACCACGGTTTTACCGGCGAATAACTGCTCGGTCGTCATCTTCTGCGGGCCATCCTTGGTCATGCGTGTGAACGCGCCCTCGGGCATTTTATCGCCGGCTTTGATCGTCATGGTTGCTTCCTGTGATCCTTAAGAGCCGAGCTTGTCCGAGTACAGCTCCCACAACTTGAGTACGCGCGGGCTGATGTTCGGAACGCTCTTGAGTTTTTCAAACGCCTTCTTCGCCTCGGCGTTGTTTTTCAACGCCGCTTGAGCGCGGCCGAGATACACATAGGCCTCGTCCATTTGCTTGACCTGTCCTTTGCCAATTCCGCGGCTGATAGCGGTTGCGGCGTTTTGGTAATCGCCCGCACCGAAATAGACCTCGCCGAGCTTCACGTCGAGTTGTCCCGCCGGATTCTTGCTGGCCTCGGCATCGAGCGCCGGCAAGCCCTTCTTGTCGGCATCGGCGCGCGTCTTTAGCGCGGTCAACAGGCGCGCGGTGCGCTCCTTGTGCTCATCCTTGAGAACACCGCTGCTCGTCGCCTTCTCGAGAACGGCTTCCGCCTCTCCGGGCAAGCCCGCGTCGCCCAGCAACTGCGCCATTTCAATATAGTCGGTATCCGCGTTCATGGAGTTGGTGTCGAACATGACGCGGTAGATCATCAACGTATTATGATCGTCGCGCTCGTCCTGACGCTCCAAACGGATCAAATTGTTCCAGTACGAAGTCTTGTTGGTCAGCCGTACCAAATCGTACAGGCCCGCCTTCATCGCCGCGGTATCGCCCGCATCGCTGGCACACTGCAGCTTGAACTGAAACAGGACCTCTTTGGGGGCTTCATTCGCTCTGCGGTATGCAGCGATCGCCTTGTCTGCCCAAACGGATGAATTCTTGCAATCCTTTTGCAGGTAATACAGCTGCGCCATGAGCAAGAAGTCATTGGGCGTGGCAGTGGACCCCTCAGTGGCGGTCTTGCCGTATTCAATCGCCTTGGCATTCTGCTGGTTTTGCGCAGCGACCTGAAACAGCAAACGAGTGGTTCGCGCCGTTTCTTCCGGCGAATAACCGCCCGCTGCGAGCGCCGCCTCATATGCGGTTTCGGCGGCCTTCAAGTTATTGAGCTTCACATACGCGTAGCCCTTGAAGTCGTTGATCTTGGTCTTGTCATAAGCGGTCAGGCCCGATTTGGCTTCAGCGGCTTCGAGATCTTTGAGCATCTCAGACCATTGACTGGCGGACATCGCCTTTTGCGCCGCGTTCATCTCCTTGCCAATGACGCGGCTGATTTCCTGCCCCTTGGGCTTGTCCGCCGCATATGCCGCCGCCGCGATGCCCGCAAAGCCCATGAATGCACACAAGCACAGAACCCGTGGGCGGCGCCGGATATCAAATGTCGAATGACTCATTAGCAGACCTCGCTATGTATCAAATTTAGTTGGCGCGGCCTTAAAGCTCGTGCCAGGGCATCTTATTAGTTCAAACAAACGGCGCGTATCCCAGCAGAGCTGGACGCGCCGCAAAACCACTCAGGGGAACCTTCTTAGAAGAAATCGTTGTTGACGAATCCTATCTTTTTCAAACCACGATGCTGCAGGTCCGCCAAGGTCTGGGCGACGATTTCGTATTTGGCGAACTTGTCCACCGTGATATGCACCTCAGGCTGCGGGTCCTTCTGCGCTTCGGTTTCGATGTACCCCTGCAAAGTCTTGCGGTCCACCGGGGTCTTGTTCCACAACAAAGTGCCGTCAAAGTCAATCGTCAGGTCGATCACTTCCGGCGGCGGCGGCGGCACGTAGTTGGGCGGCGGCGGCAATGGGTTGTCGATTTTCACTGCGTGCGTTTGGTTCGGCAGCGTGATGATGAAAATGATCAGCAATACCAACATGACGTCGATAAGCGGCGTCATGTTGATTTCCGAATAGGATTGGCCCTCGCCGCTCCCGCCTACACTCATGGCCATGTACTAAATCTCCTACCGTGAAGTGGGGCGATCGGGTTCGGTAATAAACGCAACCTTGCGAATACCGATCTTCTGCGTCGCTACCAGCACCTGGCCCACAAATTGATACCGGACATTCGCATCGCCGCGAATATGCACTTCCGGCTGTGGTTCCTGCCGCGCGATGCCGCGCAGCATCGCCAATAGTTCGTCCTGGCCAGACAGCAGTTTAGTATTCCAGTAAATGGCGCCTTGCTTGTCGACGGCAATGGTGATGTTTTCCGGGCGGGTCTGTGTAATCAGATTGGTCGCCTTGGGCAGCGTCACCGGCACCTGCTGCAGGATGACCCGGATGGTGATGATGAAAATGATGAGTAATACCAACATCACGTCCACAAGGGGCGTGACGTTGATATCCGACATCGCCGTACCCTCTTCTTCAACTCCTCCAACGTGCAGCGCCATGTTTCAGTCCTAGCGTGCAACCGCAGCGGCAGGCGGCTTGCCAATCGCAGCCGGGGGCCTTTCCATCCCCAAGCCCATCTTGACGCCGGAGATCAGGTAAGCATGCAACTCGTGCGTGAAGTGGCTGACTCGTTCCTGCACCGTCTTATTGCGCCGCAATAGAACATTGTAGCCAAGCACGGCCGGCACGGCGACGACCAAGCCGATGGCGGTCATGATCAAGGCTTCGCCGACGGGGCCCGCCACCTTTTCGATCGAGCCCTGTCCGGAAACGCCGATCGCGATGAGCGCGTTGTAGATGCCGATCACGGTGCCGAGCAATCCGACGAACGGCGCGGTCGCACCAACCGATGCAAGTACCGGCAAGCCCGTCTGCAGACGACTGATGATGGCATCAGCGGTGCGTTGCAGCGACTCGGTGATCCACTCGCTAGTGCCGATCGCACCGGAAAGACGGGTCTTGTTGACCTCGTGATACTCGTAAGCCTGCTTGCCGGTCTCCGCGAGAGCGCGAAACGGATTGGATCCGCCCTTCAGCTTGCCGATGGCATCGGTCAGAGTGGTGGAAGTCCAGAACTCCTTCTCAGCTTCAATTGCTTGAAGCCGCAGCCGTCGTTGGTCGAAAAATTTGGTGATCATGATGAACCATGTCATCAACGACATAATCAGCAATACGGCGAGGATCGATCTGCTGACGATATTGCCATTGGCAATCAGCGCACCTAGGCCATATGGGTTTTCAATAACTGTCTCTTGCATTGACCGATTCCCTCTACTTATAAAAGCTTATTAATAATGGTAGTGCTAAAAACTCGAGCGGCATAATTTGTGCGGCTACTTTCCCGTTAACTTCCAAACGATCGCAAACGCAAAATGGCCTTCGACCGGCTTGCTGTCTTCCATGCCGGGTAGAGCCTTTTGCCCTTTGACGCCCTTCAAACACGCCTCATCCAAGCGCGGGAATCCCGAGCTGGTCTGTATCTGGGCATCGAGAATCTGGCCGTTCGCAGCGACATGCGCGAGCACGATGCAGCGGCCTTCTTCTCCGGCGCGCTTCGAGGCGTCCGGATAATATTCCTCGCCGATATGGAACGGATGCTTCGGATCCATTCTCGCGCCGACGACGTTGTGCTGCACGGGTGCCGCCACGACCGGCGCCGGCGGCGGCGCTTTCTGTTGCGTGACTACGGAAATTGCATTGTTCTCAGGCGGCGCAGCCTGGATGTCGACAAATTCCGGCGGCGGGACGTAGGGTTTGATTTCTTCGAGCTTGGGGGGCGGCGGCGGGGGCTTATCGACATCTTTGGGCTTATCAATCTGGGCAATTTCGACGGGAGGAATAATCTTTTGCACCAGTTGCCCGGCCAACCCGGTATAAAATCCCCACACGATCACCACATGAAGAAGAATGACGGCAATGAGGGCAGCGCCCCTTTTTCCCGAGAATAACGAAGGCTGTTCGTAATACATAAGTCTGTGCGGCCCTACCCCTGACTCTTGATCTAGCACATCGCGCACGCCGTAAACTTGCAGCTAGATTTCCCAGCAGCTTCCCAGCAAGTTCCCTTCGGCGAGTAAGAAGACTGACACATATCCCGCCCGAACTGCAAGCGCGATGTAAGTCCATTATCACCGGTATGAACGTCAGACTTTACGAGGTCTTGGCGACCTTTGATGGAGGTTCCTCCAGATCCGTCACGGCTCCCAACGAGGCGCTGCTGACTTGCCGCGAGTACTTCGCCAGAGCGCCCCGACGTGCATAAGGTGGCGGCGCAGTCCAAGATTTGCGGCGACGATTAAGCTCGCCCGAAGCGACATGAAGGGTGATTTCACGGCGTTGCGCGTCAATTGTGATTTCATCCCCGCTCTTTACCAGGGCCAGCGGGCCGCCGAGAGCCGCTTCCGGCGAGATATGCCCAACCACGAAACCATGACTGCCGCCGGAGAACCGGCCATCGGTGATGAGCGCGACTTCTCTGCCCAAGCCCTTACCCACGATGGCGCTGGTGGGACTTAACATCTCGCGCATGCCGGGGCCGCCCTTGGGACCTTCGTAGCGAATAACCACGACGTCGCCGGCCTTCACCTTGCCGCTCAAAATTCCCTCCAGCGCCTTTTCTTCGGAATTGAATACACGCGCCGCACCCTTGAAGCTCAAGCCTTCTTTGCCTGTAATTTTTGCAACTGCACCCTCGGGCGCGAGGTTTCCATATAAGACCACCAAGTGGCTATCTTTTTTGATCGGATCGCTCAAGGGCCGAACGATCGCCTGGTCATGCGGGTAGGCGGCCACGTCGCGAAGATTTTCGCCCAGCGTGGCTCCGGTTACCGTCAGGCAATCGCCCCGGAGCAAGCCGGCATCCAACAAAGTTTTCATCAACGGCTGAATGCCGCCCACCGCGACCAACTCCGACATCGAATACCGGCCGCTCGGCCGCAAATCCGCCAAAACGGGCACGCGTTTGCCGATGCGGGTGAAGTCGTCGATTTTCAGTTTGACGCCGGCGGACGAAGCGATTGCCAATAGATGAAGCACAGCATTGGTCGAGCCGGCGAGCGCTAT
>JBDTAV010000116.1:0-7329 GCA_039924385.1 Steroidobacteraceae bacterium | reverse complement strand
ATATCTCCGGCGAACTGGGCTGGTTTCCGATCGACGACGCGCATCGAACGGTATCGGTTTGGGGCGGATTGGAAGCGCCGACGGGTTCGGTCGCCGAGTTCACCGGCGATGGTGCCTGGGACGGCGCCGCGGTGAATACCGCTCCCGATATAACTTTCTTTCTTGGGATTCGCCGCCAAAGCGGTGCAAAATAGCGCCAAGTAGTTTCGCTATTTCGAAGGGGCGCACCGTGTACAAGACGAAGATCGATCTATCGGAGAAAGTCCGCCGCAATGTTGCCGGCATATTGAATGACCGCCTGGCTTACGCCATTGATCTGCAGAGCCAGATCAAGCAGGCGCATTGGAATGTCAAAGGCCCGAATTTCATCGCCCTGCACGAGCTGTTCGACAAGCTCTCCGACGTCGTGTTGGAACAGATCGACGAGATCGCCGAACGCGTCACCAGCCTGGGAGGCACCGCCGAAGGCACCGTCGCGGTCGCGGCCAAGCGCAGTAAGCTGAAGAACTACCCCTTGAGCATCACAGCCGGCAAGGATCACCTATTTTATCTATCGACGCAGTTATCGGTTTACGGCAAGGTGGTGCGCGCGGCGATTGCCGACACCGACGAGTTGGGCGATGCGGACACGGCGGACCTATTCACGGGAATCTCGCGCGAAATAGACAAGTACCTGTGGTTCCTCGAGGCGCATCTGCAGGACAAGGCCTGATCTATGAACGATACCATCCCCGCCGCCGATAATTTGGGCCTGGGTGCGGCGCTCGCGACGCTGCAGGGATTATTGACGAGCGGTGAGACTCTCGAAGCGTGGGCAGCCCAGCGGCGTTTGTATGCGCTCACTCATCGGCGCGCGCTCATCGCAGCCACCAGCGGGCGCTTCATTTCGCTCAAGCGGCGGTTGTTCGGCGGCTACGACTCAGCCGACATCCGCTGGCAGGATCTCAAAGAGACGCGCATCAGCGCCGGAATCATCGCTGCCGACCTGATCGTGACGGCGCAGAGCAGCTCCGATCTGAACATCGGCGCCGAGGTGAATCGCGTGTGGAGTTTCGAGGGCCTTAACAAGGATCAGGCGCAGGCAATGTATCGGATCTGCCAGCAGCATGATCAAGTGTGGCGCGAGAAACGCCGCGTGCGCGAGCTCGAGGAGTTGCGCGCAAAATCCGGCGGCGTGCAGATCAGCGGCGCTCAGCCGGCCTACGCCAGCGACGCCGCCGGCGCGGAATCCGAACCCGCGCGCCGCCTGCGTCAAGCGCGCGAGATGCTCGACGCCAAGCTGATCAGCGATTCGGAATTTGAATCGATCAAGGCCAAGATCGTATCGAATCTTTAAGCTCGAACCCTACCCCAGCAGATACGCGAAGTAGCTGTTGCGCAGCCGATTCAAGGGGTCGGTGCGCTGCCGCAGCGCGCGGAACAGCTTGGCGCGCTCGCCGAAAGCCTTCGCCACATGTTCCGGCTGCAACGCACGCGTCTGATTAAACGTGGGTACGCCGCCATGCGAGGACGCGAAATCGTTGAAGTCGATCAGGAAATCGTCCCAGCCTTTCTCGCCGCTCGACGAAGGCTCCAGGGTGAACATGGGTCCTGAATAGCTTGCGCTGAACAAAGAACCTCGGTCCTGATGCAGGCGGCTCGCGCCGCTCACCACGTTGCCGCGATAGCGGTGTTGTTTGTAGTACGACTTGCAAAATGCGAAATAGGCGCTGAGCAGTTTTGGATAATCGGCTTGCGGGAAAGCCCATAAGCTGTAGGTATGGCGCGCCTTCCACGCCTCTTTCGGCATGTCGCGCATCCACTCGTGCGAAAACATCATGACTCCGCGGCCGCCGCCGCCCAAGGCGCGGTGCATGCCCGACAAGACCGCGTTGCGCAGGCCGGGCGCAGCCAAAACACTGCCGACGGTCGAGCCGAAAGCCGGCAGCACATTGCGCATCACAGACTGTTTGATCTGCCAGATTCCGGAGCGGCTGATGGCGGCAGATTCGTCGAGAGTGCGGCGCTCGAGCGTGATCCGATCATGGAACGGCGAGACATGCAGGCGCAGCGCGCCTGGCGATTCGGCCAACCCTGCATATCGCGAGGTGAATTCCTTCAGCGTCATTACCTGGTAGTCGATTTTCACCGGCGTCAGGGGCCGCACGCGAACCGCGACCTCGTGCACGATGCCCAGCAGGCCGAAACTCGAACGCAGCACGCGCATCAGATCGCGTTCGCGGCCGGTCACATTCATTTGCTTGCCCTGCGGCGTGATCATCTTCACTTCAGAAATGCAGGACGATAGTTGCGCCATGCCGTCGCCGTACGAGGCCTGCGGCAAGGTCGTCACCGCCATGGCGCCCAGGGAAATCTGGCCCATTTCAGGCGTCAGCGGCAGTTCTTGGCCGCGCTCCGCGAGCGCTTTGACCAGGGTGCTGACGCGTACGCCGGCCTGGGCGCGCACGCTGTGCTCGCCGAATTCCAGGATCCGATCGAGACCGCTGGTGTCGACTGTGGTGCCGCCGTCGCCGCCCACGCAGCGGGTCTGCGAATAATCGGCGCCGACCATGCGCACGGGCGTGGGATAGCTCTTGGTCTTTTCAAGCACACTTGGAATGTCTTCGAAACGCTTCAGGCGCAGCACCAGCCGCGGCCGTCGATAAATACCCGATGAGTCCGCGCCTCGCGGATCGATGACTTTATTTACCATGTGCTTCCCCCCGGAAGACTTGAGCAAGTCTTAGAAAACGCTTGCTGTCGGGGGCACAAAACCTGGCGGTTCTGCATGCGCGTGTGCGCTTTGAGATTCACTGGCGACCCCGCTATCGTCAGGCTTCCGAGGAAGCCCATTAGACCGGTGGTTTTGCGTCCCCACCTTTCGGCGGGTTTGCCCTTAAACAGCTCGCAATACTATGCGATGCGCCGCCGGGCTTGTAAAGGGGTATTTCAAGGGACGCATTTTGGGCGACTTAACCCATTAAAAGCAGCGTTTCCGCGTGCTCCACGGCTTCCGGCGTGCCATACACGACCACGACATCGCCCTCTTTGAATACGGTGTCCGGGCCCGGGTCGCGTCCTACAATGCCGTCGCGCCGCACCGCGTTTACGCTGGCCTGGGATCCGCGCTCCTTAAGATCCGTGATACTGCGCCCGACTGCCCAGGCATGCGGCGGCAGAACCACGCTGTGCAGTTCCTCGCGAAAGGCGTGCGTCTCGTCCAAATGCTCAGCATAGGCATCGCGAAAGTACTGCCGCAGCATGCTGTAGCGATGGCTGCGAATGTCATTCACAGTGCGCAGCACGACACCGACCGGCTGCTTCACCAGCAGCAGCAAGTGGGACAGCAACATCAAACTGGCCTCGAATGTTTCGGGCACGACCTCGGTCGCGCCGGCGGCCTGTAACTCCGTGAGCTTGGTATCGTCCTGCGTGCGCACCAGAATCGGCACATCGGCGCGCAGTTCGCGCACTGCCCGTAAGATGCGCAATGCCACGTCCGGATTGGCGAAGGTAATGACCACGACACTGGCATGCGTAAGGCCGACATTTTCCAGCACCTTGATCTGACCGGCGTCGCCGTAGACCACCGGGTCGCCCGCCTGGCGGCCCGTGCGAATACGGTAAGGATCCACGTCGAGTGCAATGTACTCGAAGCCCGACTGTTCCAGCACGCGCGCAATGTTCTGGCCAACACGGCCAAATCCGCAGATCAAGACGTGCTCCCGATCGGCGGCAGCCAGGGTTACGCGTTCCTGGCGCATGGCCTCGGTTTGCGGATTGCCCGCCTCGCGCAAGAGAATGCGGGTGATGCGCCGGTTGTGGCGGATGATCAGCGGCGATAACACCATGCTCAACACGGTCGCGGCGAGCAGCGGCTGCACGATGGCCGGATCGAGCAATTCTTTTCTCAGCAGTAAAATCAACAATGCGAAACCAAACTCGCCGCCCTGCGCGACGATCACGCCTGTGCGCAGGGACTTGAACCAGCTCTTGGTGGCGGGTTTTGCCACGACGGTAATCACGGCCGCCTTCAGGAGCAGCATGCCGAGCAGAATGGCGGTCACCACCGGCAGATCACGCAGCAGCAACCCGACGTCGAGCAGCATTCCGACGGTGATAAAAAAGAGGCCCAACAGCACTTCGCGGTAGGAGCGAATCGTAGCTTCGACTTGATGCCGGAATTCGGTTTCCGCGAGCATCATTCCGGCCAGAAATGCCCCCAACGCCAGCGACAGCCCCACCGCGTGCGTCGCCCAGGCCGAGGCCAGCACGGCGAGCAGCACCGCCAGCGAGAAAAGCTCGGGGGAGCGCACCGAGGCAATCATGAGAAATAGCGGGCGCAGCAGCCATCGTCCGGCGGCCAGCACGAGCAGCAGGGCGAATGCCGCGACGCCTATGGCGCCCAAAATATGCGTCGCATCGACGCTGCCGACACCGCCGCTGCCGACACCGCCGCTCAACGCCGATAGCAATGCCAGCAGCAGCGGAAAGCTTAGGTCTTGGAACAGGCAAATCGCCACGGCGAGCCGACCGTGGGTGCGGTTGTTCTCGGACTGCTCGGTGAGCTGCGCAATGATGATGGCCGTGGAGGACATGGCTATCGCACCACCGATGAGTACGGCGACGGCCGGCGCCACGCCGAAGAATAGGCTGGCACCCGCGGCAACGATTCCCGTGGTGATCAGCACCTGCGCGCCGCCGACACCCAGCACTTCCCAACGCATTGCGACCAGGCGCGGTAGTGAGAACTCCAATCCCAAGGTGAATACCAGGAACACAACGCCGAAATCCGCCAACAGTTGCGTGGTCTCGTTGTCGGCCGCTAGGCTAAGCGCGTGCGGACCCAAGAGCATGCCCACCGCGAGATAACCCAGGATCGCAGGCAACGCCAATTTGCGGACCGCAGCGACGACGCACACCGAGGCGGCGAGCAGAATCAGGATCTGTAACAGCGGATCGCTATGTCCCATTGCCTGCCAGCATATCGTTATGAGTGCAACTATGACGGACCCGTTGGCGCTCGAGCCGGACGGCGACGGCTGGCGGCTGCAGCGGCTCAGCGACTGGTCATTGGCAGCCTTGCCGCGCATTGAAGCGCATCTCAAAAGTTTGCCTGCGACGCTGCACGGCAATTTGGTGTGCGATTGGAACCCTGCGCGGGCACCCGGCATCAGCCCCGCCTGGGCATTACTGCGCCGATTGGCGGAGGCGACGCCGCCACGTCAGCCATTCGGGTAATCCGCCGCCGCGCAGTCCGCGATTTCCGGGACCTGTCGCGAAGCCTGAAGCAGAATCCCGCGCAGCTGATCTATGAGTCCAACTACCGCGGCATCGAGGTGCCCAAGTTCCCGTAGTCAGTTTGGAACCATGGTGGCAGCGAGTCCGCAAGCGCCCGGACCTTTTCGGCTACTCGCTCTGGCGTCCCTGGCTGCGCCGCCGCACTTGCCTCCCTCGACCACATGGCTGGGAGCAAACCTCACTCCCTCTGATCGGCAGCTTACTCGAAATTGAACGGCTGCCTCGGAGCGGGACAAGTGGCTAGGTTGGGCGCGGTGCTGCTGCGATTGGCTTATGGGTTCTTTAGAAATCTCAAATAGAAGGCTGCAAACACCAAGACAATGCCAATGTTCACGATCAGCCGTTCCCACAATCGATTCTTAAAGAAAAGTAAATCTACACTAACGACAACGCCTATCAGCACCACAATGTAAAGCACGACAAACATGCTCTTTGTCATTTCATCACCAGTTAAGATATATAGGATCCTATCGCCGCTGTTCGCTGAGGTCTACCACAAACAACGTGTAGCGGCCTAAAGGCGCGCTAAGCGCGTTGCTTTGGGGATTCACAGCATCGGCCCGCTATCAGCAATATCTGATTAAGGACGCCGAGAATGTCCGGTCTGCACTTTGTCAGCGGCACCGATGCCGCTTGCTGCGCGAATGTGAGCTATCTATCGAGCGGCCGCTCTGGTCGCGTCAACCGAGTTGCCGCCCGCGCCGTCAGACGTTACGATTCTCGGCATCGGGATCAAGCGCGATCCCCTCAACGAGGAGCTCGGATCGCTTGGGCCGATCCGGCTCACAGTTCGGATCAGGGAATGGTCCAATGAGTAACCACCCGATGCATAGCAAGCCGCTTGAAGCGCACGAGCTGGACAAGATCGCCACCGCGACACTCGCATACTACGAGCAGCGCGCCGAGAAGTTTCACGCCGGCACGCGCGATCACGACGTCAGCCAGAACGTCGCATCGCTGTTGCGGCATATCGAAGGCGAGGCACCCTTCACGATTCTCGATTTTGGCTGTGGGCCGGGGCGCGACCTCACCACCTTCACCGGGCTTGGCCATACTGCGATCGGACTGGAGGGCGCAGCCGGCTTTGCTGCAATGGCGCGTGCCCACACGCGGTGCGAGGTATGGCAGCAGAATTTCCTCAAGCTTGACCTACCGGCTGAGCGCTTTGATGGCATTTTCGCCAATGCCGCGCTGTTTCATGTGCCATCCCAGGAATTGCCACGCGTCTTGCGGCAATTGCACGCCACACTGAAGCCCCGAGGCGTGCTGTTCAGCTCCAATCCGCGCGGGGAGAACGAGGAAGGCTGGAACCGCGAGCGCTATGGCGCTTACCACGATCTCGACGCGTGGCGTCGCTACGTGTCAGGTGAGGGGTTCATGGAGCTCGAGCACTACTACCGGCCAACCGGTCTGCCGCGCGAACAGCAGCCGTGGTTGGCAAGTGTGTGGCGCAGGTCGTCACCCTAAGGAACATTGGCTCCTTCCGGAGTGTCTCGAACCGCTCACACTGGTGCCCGTCAATTGGATTGTGTGGATGATTACAGTCGGCCAGCTGCGGCCATTGACCGACGGGCCACCGCTATCGAGTAGGCGGTCGTTCGCAACCCAGACCCTGTACGGCAACCGACGTTCGCAATGTCTGTGCGGCCGTGCGCTACGCGGTCGCGGCGGCGGCGGATCCGATCGCGACCCGAGTCTGCTGGTGCCGCGACTGCCAGTACCTCGCTGCTGGGAGCGCCACAGTGAACGTTGTGTTTCCGACTTCGGCAGTTACGTTGACCGGTGCGTTGCGCGATTACACAAGCATCGCTGACAGCGGCAACCGGATGCACCGACAGTTCTGCGAGCGCTGCGGAACACCGGTGACCAGTTCGTCCGAGGCACGTCCGCACCTAACGATCCTCCGGGCGGGAACGCTGGATGTCATTAAGATCGAGGCGTGCGTACGCTCGGGTAGGATTGACAGAAGCAATGAGCATCAGTCATACTAATGGTATGAAAGTAGCTGTCTCCATTTCGGATGAAATTTTCGCTGAAGCCGAGGCGCTT
>JBDTAV010000115.1:0-14505 GCA_039924385.1 Steroidobacteraceae bacterium | reverse complement strand
GATACACCTCGCGAGATCAGGCAAGACTTGATATCGTTAATTGGATCGAAGGGTTCTACAATGAAAAACGTCTGCACTCGGCGATCAACTATCGATCACCCGCGGACTTCGAGCGCAGCCTGAGAGCTGCATGAGTCTGGTGTACGTGGAATCGAGGCAGGGTCAGTTGACCCGCTGTAGAATCAAGGGATCGCTGACCGCGCGGCTGATCCGTTCGCAAAGCGCATCCGTGGTTACCCGCTCGATCGGCAGCGCCGGCGGTCCGAGTCCCAGCACCTCAACGCGATGCGCCCAGTAGTACTGATCGAGGATGTGCGGTAGCAAGACTTGCGGCACGCCAGCTCGCGCCATCGCAGTGGTCGTGCCCGCGCCGCCATGATGAACGGCGGCCGCGACCCTCGGAAAGATCAGGGAATGCGGCACATTGTCGATGGCTATCAAATCGTCAGCCTCTTGGATATGAGCCTCTAGTGCTGCCCAGCCCCCGGCGATGACGGCACGCCGTCCGACTGCACGCACCGCTGCGACGGCCTGTGCGACCAGCTTTGGCGCGCGTGGCGCGATCATACTGCCGAAGCCGATGTAGATCGGTGCGGGACCCTGCTGCAAAAGCGCTTCGACTCGGCCATCCAGTGTCCCAGGTTCGTCGAGCACGAACGCGTCGGTGCTCATCGCGTACTTCGGCGCGTCATCAGGCAGTGGACCTAGGTCTCGATCAGCTGCGAGAATGGTCCGCCCCTTAGGGATCTGGCTTATCGGGTTGTCGAGCGCTGCTAGGCCCAAGGTGGCGCGGCCGCGGTTGATGGATCCTCGAAGCGCGAGGTCAGCGAGAGGTTCCGCCGCGCGCCACAGCAACCGATTGACCCATCGCGGCAGCGTCTGCCTATGCACATTCGGCGGGGCGCCGCGCTGTTGGGCGTCGTACACGGACAGAAAACGAGGTGCGCATAGGGCACGTTGCGCCACTGCGCCACGGAAGCGGCCGCGAATTGGATGCCTGCACAGACAATCAGCTCGCAACCTTCGCTTGCCCGGGCGACCGGCTCGAAAAGGAGTGGCGTGTTGTGCGCGAGATACCGCATCTGCCAGCTTAAGGTTTGCAGGTCGCTGCTCGCTGACCGCAACAGGTCCTCGACATCGATGCGGTCCGATTGGGTGTGGAACCCGAAGCTGCGAATCCATGTCACGAAATTCGCGGGAACGACAAACTGAACGAGGTGGCCACGCGCCCTAAGCGCCACGCCCAGCGCGACAATGGGTTGCACGTCACCGCGGGTTCCATGAGAAACGAGAAGAATGCGCATGGCTGTTCAGAGTCAAGAAATCTTCAGGATCCCCGCACACTTCGGATAGCGTCCACATCCCCAAAACGGCTGGCCCATGAACTGGCCCCTCTTCGCTGTCCGTTGAATCATTGCAGTCCCGCATTGCGGGCACATCGGCTTGAGTGGAGCGGCCACCACTACGCCAGCGCCCGCCGCCGAGTTCCCGCTTGAAATGTCTCCAATCAACTCTTCTAACGCCGGTCCATCGATCAGCTTGATATCACACGAATTCGCAAACTCTCGCGCCTCGTTGGAAAACTCCCCACCCGTAACAACAAATCCGCCATGCGCGCGTTGCGCCGACACCACCCCGTTCAATTCTCGCACCACTGTGACCCCGACCCGACGTTTGCGCCAATGCTTACACTGCACCAGGTAACGCTGACCATTCTTCGTCAGCCCCAGACCAACGCCCCGTCCGGACCCTGACCGCCAAACTCTGAGACCGTGAATCCTTGCCTACGGAAAACCTCACCCACCCAAAATCCCGCCAACTTATCGACGTGATCGCCGGCTTCGGGTCGCTCGAGCAGAAGCGAACAGCGTAGCCGATTGCCGCTGTTTGAAGTAGCCGACGGTCGTCCCAATCAGCAGTCCTGCCGGAATGATGCGCTGGAAGAGCTCAGCGAACACGTGAATGAATTCGTGTCGAACGACAGCCCCCAAGCTCTCGAGCGTGCTTGCGCTAACGGGACTCTGTGTGTAGATCGCTACGGCATGCAGCGCGACGAAAATTACCACCGCAGCGGCCACCACTGCCTTCCATGGCAGGTTGACTCCAATTGAAATCAGATCGTCGAAAATTCCCTGGCGTCTCGCCATCGGCCCTTCCTTGCGGCAAGCAGCCCATGATTGTCACCCCAGACTCGCTACGACGATGCGAATTCAGTCATGTTTTTCGTCGCCCGCAGCAAATGTTCCCTGTCTTTTTACCGCTTTTCTATTTAGCCTCATCCATGTGGATTCTTGAACCATCGTAGCAACCGAGGCCATCCTGTTGGCCTTCATAGCCGAATTGCGTCGGATAGGCCGGTACACACAGACCGTTCGCGTCGGTAGTCTTCTCGTCGTCGCCAACGGCGACGTGATGAGTACGCTGCCATTGGTGCCCCCACCGCGCAGACCTCGATGCCGGCCGTCGCAAGCCCACGCACTTCGCCAACTACTTTTCAGTTCCCTTTGGAATCGACTACGCTGTCCTTAGCTTCGCTGCGGTCCAGCCCGGACTCCTGTCCGGTCGTTCGCAATAGTGCTGCCTCACTCATGTACTGGCCCGGCAACGGCGTGTCGAGCGCGCGAGACCAGCGACGCTTCGGCTCTGCCTCGCCGCGAGTGAATCGTGGTCTCTCAAAACTTGTGGGTCGACAGTAGCAGGCTCGTTTCGGTGTTCGAGATTCCGTCGATGAGACGGATCCGGCTCAAAACACGATCGACCGCTTCGAGACTCTCGGCGCGAAGTTCCGCCACGATGTCCCAGCGGCCATTGGTGGTGTGAAGCGCGCAAACCGCAGGATCGCCACGCAGTGATCGCAGCACCTCGTCCGTTCGGTTGCCCTCGACCGCCACGGTCATTAAAGCGCGAATCGTTTGCTCCTCGACCTCTGGTTTGAGTTTGACGGTATAGCCAACAATCGTGCCGTCTGCGTCCATCCGTGCGAGCCGATTCTGCACGGTGCCTCGAGCGACTTTAAGGATCTTGGCTAAGGTTGCTACCGGCGCGCGAGCGTCCTCGCGCAGCAATGACAGTAATTTCCTGTCAATCGAATCCATCCGAATCTCCTTGGCACAGCGTGCCGCAAACGCACGAGTCTGTGCAAAACGCCAGTTTACTATGACTATCTGCGCAATTTTAACCGCTTATTGGCCAGATTTCTGGCTATTCATTGGCCCTACCCCCCCTGAAACTAGAGGTCTGTCCTGTGGGAGCAATCATGGTTAATTACATTGGAACTGAGCGCCTCCGAGCGCTCGTATCCCGAATCGGTGTTGGCCGTTTCATTGAGGAGCTGGCTCAGGAAATTTCCGCTGATTACCGACGATGGGACGAATTTGAGAAATCGGCGCGACACGCCAGCCATTCGTCCACCGGCGTAATTGAACTCATGCCGACGACCGATGGGCGTCTCTATTCATTTAAGTACGTTAATGGACACCCCAAAAACACGGCGCAAGGTCTGCTCACAGTGACTGCGTTCGGCGTGCTGGCCGACGTCGCCACCGGCTATCCAGTCCTGCTTTCAGAGATGACTTTTATGACTGCCCTACGCACGGCGGCGGTCTCAGCGCTGGCAGCGACCCGGATGGCACGTTCCTCGAGCCGTGTCATGGCAATGATCGGGAATGGTGCCCAAAGTGAATTTCAAGTCATCGCGTTCCACCGGATGGTCGGCATTCGTGAAGTACGGCTCTACGACACTGATTCTGAGGCGACAGCTAAACTGGTTCGCAATCTCACGAGATTACAACTTCCCAATCTTTCCGTAACTCGTTGCAGCAGCACGGCCGAGGCCGTTCAGGGCGCCGACATCGTAACCACCGTTACCGCCGATAAATGCAACGCAACCATCCTAACGCCGCAGATGATCGAGCCGGGGATGCATTTGAATGCCGTCGGCGGTGACTGCCCCGGCAAGACGGAATTGCATCCGGACATCCTGCGTTCAGCAGCGGCTCGCATTGTCGTGGAGTTCGAAGCGCAGGCCCGTATCGAGGGCGAGATTCAACAGTTGGGCGGCGCTGTTCAAGTGAGTGAACTGGCTCATGTCTTGCTGAAAAATCAACCTGGTCGCTTGGATGATCAAGAAATCACCATCTTCGATTCTGTCGGATTTGCGCTCAGCGACTTCTCTGCGCTGCGTTATTTGCTTAAGCTGAATGGTGAACACCCGGACGGCGGTCAGCGGATCGACCTCATCCCTGAAATGGAAGATCCGAAGGATCTATTTGCCTGTATGGCGAACGAAACCGTGCGCGCACGGCAACGGCGGTTTGCCTGATGGGTGCCTCCAATCGCACAGCCAGCCTGATCGGCGCGCCCACGGACATTGGCGCCAGCGATCGCGGCGCCTCAATGGGGCCCGAAGCACTGCGAGTCGCCGGAATTCACGCGGCTTTGGCACAACGTGGACTAGATGTGGTCGATTGCGGCAATGTCAGTGGCCCCGCCAACCCCGGGCTGCTCAAAGTTGATGGCTACCGTAATTTGACACAAGTCACTGCCTGGAATCACGAAGTACATCATGCGGTATATCGAGAGCTGACAGAACAGCGCCTACCGATATTGTTGGGCGGCGATCACTGCTTGAGTATTGGTTCCATCGCAGCCGTGGCTCGCCACTGTCGCAACAAGCGCAAGCCTTTGCGCGTACTTTGGCTGGACGCGCATGCCGATTTCAATACCCGTGAATTGTCGCCGAGCGGCAGTCTGCACGGGATGCCACTGTCGTGCCTGTGCGGATTCGGTCCTCGGGAGTTGCTCCAGATCGGCGGCGCGACGCCGGCAATATCCGCGAAGTGGGTTCGCCAAATCGGTATCCGCAGCGTCGATTCGGGCGAGAGACGTTTTGTGCATGAACAACAACTGGAGGTGTTCGACATGCGCTTCATTGACGAGATGGGCGTGCGGCAGACCATGGACCTGGCGTTACAGGATATGGATGCTGATACTCACCTGCACGTTAGTTTCGACGTCGATTTTCTCGATCCGGAAATCGCCCCCGGGGTCGGCACTACGGTACCCGGCGGGTTGTCTTATCGCGAAGCGCAGCTGTGCATGGAAATGATCGCAGACACTGGCCAGATAGCCTCCTTGGATATTATGGAGCTGAATCCAGCCCTGGACGTGCGTAACAAGACCGCGCTGCTCGCGGTCGACTTGATCGGGTCCCTGTTTGGGAAAAGTACGCTCGTGCGAAAGCCACTGACATATGCGGACAGGCTGGTAAGCGCTTAACCGGGATTTTCAACCTAGCTAAAGGACTCACGCAGCGTTCATTCGCCCTGGCTTTTGCCTGCCGTAGCGATATGGATGAAAAAATCCGGCAAGCTGCCTGCTATTTGGTGGGGCGGGTGCACTTCGAGCATTGTCAGTTCCGGTGGGATTTACAGTTATTGAGTGTGGGTCATGCTCCACTTTGAGCCCACTCAATTCCGCTTTAGGGGCCCGCAAATCAGCGCAGCCCACGTATTGCGTCTATTCAAGTGGTCACGATGTGCCGAGGCATGCGATTGCATTCCTCGTCTGCACCTCCCGTTCGCTGACAGACAGACGGGCTGTACGCCGATGGATATTCGACCGATTCCGACATGAAATAGGGCCGGAATTTGCCAACTGCATCTCCGAAACCTGGTTTGTCGGGAGTTTGGTCAATGAAATGGGCAGGCATGTATCTCGTTGGTTTCATCGTCCTGATTGGCGGAGTCATGGCCGCCCTCTGGAGGCTGGGTCTGCTGCAGAGGATCGGCACCATCTGGACACTAATCGGAGTCGCGATTCTGATCGGCATCGGCATCATGGTCTCCGTATCCCATAGCGGCAGCAAAGAAAACATCCAGATCGACAGGAAGTGACCGGTATTTGGGTGGTCAGCCCCCGACACTGAATAATCGTCTTACTCTAGTTGGCACGTTTTGCTGGTTGGTGGCGATAATCGCGGTCGGCGGTCGCGGCTCTAAGCAGACGACCGGCAATCAATTTGGAAATGAGTTCCATTGGTCGATGGGTTCGAAGTGGTGGCGCTGTACGGTGACCCTGCAAAGGCCGGCACCTATATGTGATTCATGTTGAGATCCCGCCCAACACTCTCGACCATCGGCACTATCATCCGGAAGATCGCCATGTAACGGTTCTGGCGCTCGCGCATAACAATTTTGCGCAAGGCTAACTTATGTACACGAAGGCGACGATCGGGACATTGTTAACAGCTCTCGCGTTTTCTATGGGCGCTAACGTCTGGGCACTAAACTCGGGAGACGCCTGTTCGCTGCTCACGCAGGCTGAGGTCAGCGCGAATTTGGGCGTGCAGGTCGCAGCCGGGAACAGCTTGGTCGCAAAGTCATGCCAATGGAGGCAACAGGCGAAACCGGGTGCGGAGGTATTGATTGCGGACCTCAACGGTCCTAACTTGGATATGTTTAACGGCGTCAAATCCACGGCTGCGGCCACCCGCGCCACGATTACTCCGGTTACGGGTATGGGAGACGAGGCGCTCTTTTTCTATCGAAAGACCGGGACCTCGGTGTCAGAGATCTTGTGGGTGAGGAAAGCGAACTTTGCATTCAACGTGCGCGTTTGAGGCAGGGCAATCGCGGATGTCGAGCGCGAGACAAAGGAAAAATCGATCGCGACCAGCGTTCTTGCCAAACTCTAACCGGCGGAAGGAGTCTGCCCGGACAGATTTTTGTTCGGGACGAGTGGAACAGTTTTTAAGCTGCGGCGTGTTCGGTTTGGGGCGCAGCGCCGATAGTTATCGAACTGGGCCGACTGGACAATCACCACGAAAGAAACGCTGTCCTTGTGAACGCCGGTGTTGCGGTGGACATCAAATTGCGCCATTAGAGCGACGAGTGCTCATCGCTTATCGATCCAGCCTTCGAATTGAAGTCATTCCATAACTTCACGGTCGATTCCACCACCCGGGACCTCGGCGCTCACCACCGTCACCGATTGCGAAGCTTCCGCGCTCGACCACGGCCGCACGGAGGCGCGACTCCGCCCCGCCTCCCGAGGTCTAAGTCAAAAAGTGCATACGCCTCCGTTGTCACACTCCCGTGACAATTCGACGCTACATGCGTCAGCGCTCGCTGACGTCCTGGAGCAATTTGCGCGCGAATCACGCATCCCCGACCACATCACCCCCTGGGCGGCCTTCTTTGCCTAGCCGTTTGGCCTACCCGGCCGGTAGATTAGCGCCGCGGGCAACACACGGGCAGCGGCGACCTGGATGAAGGTCCCCGATGACGCCAGCCTTCGCTATGCTGTCGCATTTGTCGAGGCAGACACGATGGAGCAAACTCAGAAACAAAGGATGCTGGCCGGCCAGCTCTACCACGCGGGCGATCCTGAAATTCAGGCGGATCAGCAGTCGGCCAAGGCCTGGATGGTGCGCTACAACGCCGCCCTCGCCACCACTGCGGATAAGCGCCGCGAATTGCTACGGGAGCGCTTGGCGGCCGTCGGCAACGGCGCGGTGATCCGCCCACCGTTCCATTGCGACTACGGCTACAACATCTCGTTGGGGGCCGATGTCTTTTTGAATTTCAATTGCGTGATTCTCGACGTCGTGGCGGTGACCATCGGCGCAGGAACACAGATCGGACCTGCGGTTCAAGTTTACACAGCCGATCATCCACGTGATCCCGCGGAGCGACGGTCAGGAGCGGAGTTTGGCAGGCCGATTGTGATCGGTCGCAATGTGTGGATTGGCGGCGGCGTCATTATTCTGCCTGGCGTTACGATAGCAGACGACGCAACGATCGGGGCGGGCAGCGTCGTCACGAAAGATGTGCCGCGAGGCGCGACCGCTCTCGGGAACCCGGCACGGGTGCGGGGTTAAGCCCTCGCGGATTCTTCGCCGGCCGGGCTATTCACACCGCAACGCTGCGCTGTCCTGCTTCGCTGCGGACTTGTGCACACATCCATTTGTGTGCATTCGGCCATTCGGCGCATACGCCTCACCCTTGTCCTCGCCCGGCGACGGCGAATCAGGCGCGCCGACACGAATCGTCTCCCGGAACCTTGGCGAGAAGCCTGCGGTTCCGTTGTCACCGCGTCGCTTCGCTTTCCGGCTGCGCTCGCGGACCAGCCGCGACCTCCGTGTCGCGGCGTTCGCCACAATGTTGCACCCCTATGGAAAACCGCGCACGTCACTGTGGAGGCCGTACCATGGCGTACAAAGTGAGCGATGTGTCAGGAATTGCAATCGCTTTTCGGATGAAATACAACTGGCTGCCATGGACACGTACCGAGCTTTCACAAAAGGCTTCCACATAGCAGGGCAACCCTGCTCGTCACTCTGTTCAAACGTGTACCGCATCAATTGTCTGCCGATCCCCGTGCTCTAGCGAGCTGGTAGCACGCCCATCATCCAACAATGCCAGTGTGGTTGATTGCTCATGATCTTCAGAATACCTTCGGACCAAATCGAGACGTAACCAGTGAGAAATTAAATGGATACCAAGCTTCGCCCCTCGGTAAGACCCGTACTGATTTCCGACCTTCGGCCGACCCAGATGACCGTGGGCTTGGGAGAAGTGGACCAGCGTCGAAGTCACTGGCGCCAGCAACGGGGTAAAAAGGCCGGGAGATTTCTGGGCAGACATATGATTCCTGTCATATTGGGTCCCGGCGGCCATCACTACCTCATCGATAACCATCACTTGGCCCGCGCCCTCTACGATGAGGGTGTCAAAAGCGTGCTGACGCTTGTCATTGCCGACTTGCGAAAGCTCGAAACCGCCGCCTTCTGGTTCGTCATGGACAATCGAGGTTGGATGCACCCTTACGACGAGCGCGGTCGCCGTTGCCCTCACACGGATTTACCGAGTTCCGTTAAGAATCTACGCGACGATCCGTTCCGAACCCTCGCCGGCGAGCTCAGGCGCGCCGGGGGATTCGCCAAGGAGACGATCCCCTTTGCCGAGTTTTTATGGGCCGACTTTCTGCGCCGCCGAATGAAGCGGAAATTTCTCGTAAAGAATTTCCGCCGCGCTCTCAAGGAAGCGTTAACCCTCGCGGCAACTGATGTCGCCGACTACCTACCCGGCTGGTGTGGGCCTGTGACTGATACCGACGGCGGCGCCGGTAAGCGCCGCAAGTAGCTGTCTTAGATTCGCAGAAATGTCGTCTGAGAAATATCAGGCTTCACCTTCCAATCGAAAGAATCAGGGAAAGGCCCTGATCGACCGCCTATTGCTCAGTAATCTCGACTCGCGTACCCAGAGCGAACAATGTCGAAAAGCTCACCATTGTCTCGCCCTCGCATTCGGATGCGGCCAATGTTTATCGCCCGCCCGAGTCATTCCTCCTAACGTGCACTACGATTGCAACCAGTCCTAGACAGTGGCGCAGACACCCTGTCTCCAAGAACGCGCGCTTCTAATTTTACGCATCGAAGACGAGGTGCTCGTTACGGCTGGCCCTGGCCTCCGCCCGCCCCGTGAATATTGCCTGCGGTGAAGCTGGCACCGTTTGCTGCCAATTGCACGTAGATCGATGCCAGCTCTCAGGTTGCCCGGGACGTCCGAAGACGGTGGTGTTGCCAAAGTGTGTGTCGGGTCGTATGCAAATCTCGCCGATCTCATGGCGGGAAACGCCGCCGGCCTCGGTTTCTCATAGAAGACAGCGGGGACCGGCGACTTTCGATCCGAAACCTTTCGGGAGATCTGCAGTGAAACAACCAACACTTCTTTCGCCACTTACATTGGCTATTACTTTGGTCCTAGTCGCGGCGCAAGCTGGCGCGGGCCCAGCATCACTGCGGTGACGCCGATCTTCGGGCAAGTCATGGCAGTGAGGTATCCGTCCCAATTCAGAAAGTTCAACGAGGAAACCAAGGGCCACTACTACCTGCAGGAATCGGTCAAGTCGGACGAAACTGTGAATCAATGGTCCGAGATGATCACACTAACCGGCCGTGAAGGTGCCGCGTCGCTCCCTCAGGCGTCGCCAAAACCTTCGTGCTCAATATCTTCAAAGACTTTCGGACCGCGTGTCCCGCCACGTACTCGATCCTTGAGCTTGGCTCTCGGAATCTCGATGGGCGGGAGAGTTTCGCTGCCATCGGCAGCTGCGGCAGTGTGAGCACGTCCGAAGAAGCATCCAAACACGCCGCCCACAGCGAGAGCGCTCTCATAGTCGGCATCAAAGGCAGCGCAGATATCTACACGATTCAGTGGGCAGAGCGCGGTCAACCGTCAAACCGCCCTCTCGTCTTGGACCCCGCAGTCTGGACTGATGGGTTAAAGCAACTCGAGCCGATTCGCATCTGCGAGCACGGCCCAAACGAAGTTCAGAGCTGCGCCGGACGCAGGTGATGCGCGTGATCTACGGCCAGAAAACGTCGCTGCCCGCTTCATGAGCGAAAGAGCGGTGTGACCGCACAAGGAGCTCCTCCATACCCATGACGGTGGGAAAGCCCAGAAACGATAGGCCAGGATCACAATGAATGCTCAGGTCCTTGCGGCGAGCCGACGGGCACGATCGGCGTGATTGGCGTGTTCGTGCCGCAAGATCCGCATGCGGAAGTAAGGAACCGAATATATTCCTCACCGCGAGGCCTGACCAAACGGGACGTCGACACGGGGCCGCTGGTTATAGGTTAACTAAGGGGCCTGAGGCGATTCCCTAAATCTTCAAGCCGCTGGCTGCACCGCTTGACTCAACCCACTCGAAAGTTACGCGCAGTATTGGCCGTCCGTAGGCGCGCGGCTACAGGACATGAAGCTCTTATGACCTAGTGAGCGGTACGTCTGCGTGCAACCCTTGGTGCGCTTTAAGACAACTGCACGTCGGACGGGCGACACCGAGTGCGCGCTTACCTTGCATCTGGAGATCTTGCCATGCCTACCCGAAAGAGTAAGTCACCCGTGCGCGCGGCTTCCAAACAAAAAGCCAAAGCCCAAATGGGTAGCAAGAACGCGGTCGGCAGTACGGTGAGCGGAGCGTCGCATCCGCCCGCAAGTTTGACCGAACTCGCCAACCACGCTGCAGAGCAACAGATTTTGGTCGAGGCAGTGCCTTTCAATGCAGCAAAGCCGTCGGAATACGGGGCGCCAATTTCGCCTGCGCAGGGGCTTCACCAAAATATGCCTTCGCAGACCACCGGCGCAGGCACTTTGAGCGAAAAAAATGCATCGCTCAAGACCGGTGGACCGGCGCTCGAGCCTCAATCCCTGGACGGTTCGCTTGCGCCCAAGCGTGTTAATTCGGAAGGCCAGGTGCTTACCACGAATCAAGGCGTCGCGGTTGCAAACAACCAAGATTCATTGAAAGCCGGCCTTCGGGGTCCGACGCTTCTGGAGGATTTCATCCTCCGTGAGAAGATCACGCACTTCGACCATGAACGAATACCTGAGCGGGTCGTGCATGCGCGGGGTTCAGGTGCGCACGGCTCCTTCGAAGCCTACGCCGCCTTAACCGACCTAACTCGAGCTGCCGCCTTCGCGGAGGCGGGCAAACAAACACCTGTGTTCGTGCGTTTTTCGACCGTCGCCGGCGAGCGGGGGTCGACCGATACCGCGCGCGATGTGCGCGGATTTGCTGTTAAGTTCTATACGGACGAGGGGAATTGGGATTTGGTCGGCAACAATATGCCGGTGTTCTTCATTCAGGACGCTATGAAATTTCCGGACCTGGTTCACGCCGTGAAGCCGGAACCGCACAACCAAATGCCGCAGGCAGCGTCCGCACATGACACTTTCTGGGACTTCGTGTCTCTGATGCCCGAATCCACCCATATGCTGGTGTGGATCATGTCGGATCGGGCCATCCCGCGGAGCTATCGCATGATGCAAGGCTTCGGAGTTCACACCTTCCGTCTCATCAACTCCAAGGGCAACGCCACTTTTTGCAAATTCCACTGGAAACCGTTATTGGGAACCCATTCACTCGTCTGGGATGAGGCGGTCAAAATTAGCGGTGCAGATCCGGATTTCCATCGCCGTGACTTGTGGGAGGCGATTGAATCAGGCAACTACCCGGAATGGGAATTGGGACTGCAACTCTTCTCAGAAGCTGATGCAGAAAAATTCAGTTTCGACGTGCTCGATTCGACCAAGTTAATCCCGGAAGAACTCATTCCGGTGAAACCGGTTGGCCGCATGGTGCTCAATCGCAATCCGGATAACTTCTTTGCCGAGACCGAACAGGTGGCCTTTTGTACCGCCCATGTCGTGCCAGGTATCGACTTCAGTAACGATCCGTTGCTGCAAGGTCGAATCCACTCGTACTTGGACACGCAAATCACGCGTTTAGGCGGACCTAATTTTCACGAAATCCCCATCAATGCGCCGCTCGCGCCCGTGCACAATAACCAGCGCGACGGTTTGCATCGGCAGGCGATTGCACGCGGCCGGATTGCGTATGAGCCCAATTCCCTGGGCGGCGGATGCCCCTTCCAGGCAGGTGGCCCGGGTTTTGCTTCGTTTCCCAAGGCTATCGAACCCAACAATGCCCCGGTCGACAAGGTTCGCGGCAGGCCGGAGAAGTTTGCCGAGCACTACGCGCAGGCCAAACTGTTTTTCGACAGCCAGACCGAGGCGGAAAAAGCGCATATCCGGGGTGCATTCCGCTTTGAGCTCAGTAAGCTCACCGTACCGGCGATCCGCGTCCGTATGGTCTCCTCGCTGCTCAATGTATCGAAAGAATTGGCGACCGGGCTGGCTCAGGATCTGGGGATTGAGCTGCCCGATCCGATGCCGCTCGCAATAAAGAGTGCGCCAAAGACAGAAATCAGTTTATCGCCTGCCTTGTCCCTCAAAGCGTTACCTGGCGACGGCGGTATTACTACCCGAAAGATCGCAATTTTGCTCGCCGACGGCATCGAATCGGAGCCAATTACGGATCTGATCGAGGCGCTGAATGGCGCCGGTGCGGTGACGCGCCTCCTGGGTACGCGCTTAGGCAGTGTGAGCAGTGAGGATGGCGAACCGCTGGAAATCGATGCCACGCTCGAAAATTCGCCGTCTGTGCTGTTCGATGCGCTGGTGCTGCCCGGCGGCAGCGAGGCAGTCGATGCGCTGCGTCTCGATGGGCGCACCCTCGAATTCGTGAAGGACCAATACCGGCATTGCAAGACGATCCTGGCGTTGGGCGATTCGTCGAGGATCTTAAACCAGGCGGGCATTCCATTAACACTGGCGTCCGGCGATCCGGATCCGGGCCTCCTAATCGAGGACCAAGGCGCAAGCGTCGCCGATGCAAAGTCCTTCATTGCCGCGATCGGCCGCCATCGGCATCTGGAGCGCGACCGTGACCCACCGCTCGTGTGAGACATGGAAATTCTGAATTCACTGCGTGAGGAGACCGGTTCATGTCGATCATCGATAAAGTCGTTGCAGCGGTGGCGCCGGCTGAAAGCGAGGAATCACGATTGAAAGCCCGTTCAAAAGCGCATGCATCGGCGGGCAAGAATGACTGGCTCGGGATGGTGCTGGATCATCATGAGCAAGTCGAGACGGCGTTTGCAGCGGTCAAAGCCGCATCCGAGCCGGCCTCTAAAGTACGCACCTTTAAGAAACTGTCGACGCTTTTGACCGGTCATTCGGTCGCCGAGGAGGCCGCCCTCTATCCTGCCCTCGCCAAAACGGATGAGAAAGCGCATGCCACCAAAGCATATGCAGAACAATCGGCGGCTAAATTGCAGCTAGGCCTGCTGATGATCTGCCCCCATG
This sequence comes from Steroidobacteraceae bacterium, assembly GCA_039924385.1. GTDB lineage: Bacteria > Pseudomonadota > Gammaproteobacteria > Steroidobacterales > Steroidobacteraceae > Bog-1198. The sequence goes on along the minus strand of JBDTAV010000115.1, from coordinate 790 downwards.
AGTCAAGAATTCTTGGAAAAACTCGGTCACATCGAAGCGGCCGTCGCGCATCACGTTTACGAAGAGGAAAGTCATTGGTTTTTGGAGCTGAAAACCAAGACCCCGGCGGCCGACCAGATCAAACTGACGCAACGGTATCAGGATCAGTTTGCGCGCTATATGGGGGATGACTCCGACATTTGATGATCGGAGATAAAGCCTCATGGAAGATAATCGAGATATCGAAGACGCCATCGTCGTCGGAGCAGGCCCTGTCTCACGGCGGCGATTTACTTAGGAAGGTTTCGGCGTCGCTGTGTGGTCCTTGAGTATGGGCATTCGCGGGCGCAGTGGATACCGACGATTCACAACATCTCAGGATTCGCTGCCGGCATTGGCGGGCAGCAATACCTCAGTTCGCTCAAAGCACAGGCCCTCAAATATGGTGCTGAGATTCGTCGCTGCCGCGTAGCAAGCCTCAGCGTGGACGATGATGTCTTTACTCTCCGCACCGCAGAGGGAGTCCTGTACAGCCGCTATGTGCTGCTGGCGACCGGTGAGACAGATCATTTGCCCGACATCGACGGCGCATCCGAAGCGGTAATGCGAAGCCTGCTGCGCGTCTGTCCGATTTGCGATGCCTTCGAGGCGATCGACAAGCGCATCGCGATCATCGGTGACGGCGGGGGGTGTCTAGATTTTTGTGTTTCTGAGCCATACTTCCCACAGGAGGGACGTGATGGCTATCAAGAACGAGATTATCGACGATTTATTGAAGGGCAGAGATCCGAAGACGGTGTTTTCGTCTGAA
>JBDTAV010000114.1:0-95287 GCA_039924385.1 Steroidobacteraceae bacterium | reverse complement strand
ATCCGGCGGTGGAGAATCAGGCTACCGACCGTGCGTTCCGTATCGGACAGCATAAGAACGTGTTGGTGCATAAATTCGTGTGCCGCGGAACCATCGAAGATAAAATTGATCAGTTGATCGAAGCTAAACAGCAGCTCGTCAAAGACGTGCTCGAAGGCGGTGCGGAATTGAATCTGACCGAAATGAGCGACAGGCAATTACTCGACCTCGTGGCGCTGGATATCCGCGGCGCGCAAGAGGACGCGTGATACGGCAAAGCGATTGATCAAGATGCTGGGCGGTGGCCGGCTGACAAAGGGTGCGTGATGTTTGAGTGGAAACCATATGTATCGGCTGTCGAGCGTCGCCGGAAGGCCGAACGTCACGCGGCCAGCCTCAAGAAAAGGGGCCATGCGCTGTCGCCGGTGATCGCGAGCCGCGGCGCCATCGCCAAGACGTTCTGGGGAAAATCCTGGTGCGCCAACCTCGAAGGCTATAGCGATTATTCCAATCGGCTGCCGCGCGGACGTACTTACTGTCGCAATGGATCAGTGATCGATCTCAAGATCGCTGCGGGTGCGGTCACGGCGGTGGTGTGCGGCTCGACTCTCTATCAGATCAAGATGAAAATTTCCGGCGTGCCGAAGGCGCACTGGTATGCGATTGGCAAGGACTGCTCGGGCTCCGTCGACTCACTGGTCGAACTCCTGCAGGGACGTTTGTCGCAAGCAGTGATGGAGCGCCTCTGCCGCAAGGGGATGGGATTATTCCCGTCGCCGCGGGAAATACGTTTTGAATGCAGCTGTCCGGATTGGGCGGCGATGTGCAAGCACATCGCGGCGGTGTTCTATGGCATCGGCGCGCGGCTCGACGTCGAGCCCGAACTTTTGTTTCTGTTGCGAAACGTCGATGCCAAGGACCTGGTGGCGCGCGCAGCGGCCGGGATGCCACTGCCATCCGGGAAATCGCCCAAGAGCGCCAAGCTGCTGGATGCCTCGATACTGGCCGACGTGTTCGGAATTGAGATGGCTGAATTCGGGGCGCCGTCTCGGGCAGAGGCCAAGATTAAGCCGAAGGCTAAAAAAAGGATGGCTTCAGGAAGGAGGAATGTGCCGATCTGCGCAAAGAAAGCGGCTAAAGTAAGGAAATAGCACTTAGCGCCGGTGTGAAGGCGATGAGGTGCTTCGGAACGGATGATTTGATTTGCCCTAACGCTGGGCCGGCGATATTCCCGGTAGTCGTTCGCATGGGCGCACGTCAAACTGGCAAAAGCACCCTCGCCAAAGAGCTTGAGCCGCTGACAAATCGTCGTTACCTGACGCTCGATACGGCGGTGAACCGCCCTCTCGCCATCACCGATCTACGGTTCAGCTCGAAACGAGATTTTTAGCGGCTACACTCAACTCGTGCCGCAACCGACACTGTCCGAAGTGCCGGAGCAGCGCCGCGGGACTGTCTTGAACGCCGAGCGGCTGCGCCGTCTAGCCGAAGTGCGCATGAGCGCCGCCCCGCGTGCGCAGGCAGAGAACGCTCAGCTTAAAAGGCAAGTTCGTCAGCTACGGGTAGCGCGGGTTACGTTGATGGTGAAGCACGGCGAGATTTAAGAAGGGTAAGGACACGGGGTAGTAGTTACCTGCCGAATCTGTTTCCTGCGACCTACGTCAAAGACGCATCATTCCGCTCCCTGTTTAACTGCCGATATGACCAAAATGAGTCCTGTGCTCAGAATTAAGGCAGAGCTAGCCTTATCCGCGGCGTCCGAGAAGCTACGCAGTCAACACACACATTTGCGCGCTGCATCAACTACAGCTGCCTATGCGGACACCGTGACAGTCATCCGCAAAGAACTCGATAAGTTGGTGGAAATACTCTCTGACGATGCGAGCGAGAAACACTATAACGTCGCAGCTCGCGTTGCGAAATGTGCCGACTACCTTGCCCAGATACCGAGCACCCATGTACAGGAAGCCCGCACTTTCATGGTTTCAGCGCACAGGGTGTTACAGGACGTCCTGGAAATAGCACTGTGAACCGGCGATAAGCGGGGACATGCTTGTTCCCAATTATGAACGATGCTAGGGTGATTCTGGTTCGCGACTAGTAAGAGGGGAACGTCTATGCCTTCGCTATCCCATTTCGCAAAAGGCGGTTTGCTAGTCGCCGTTTTGGTGCTTAGTGCTTGCGCCTCAACGGGCGTTTCTGAAGCCGATTTGTATAAGCCCAATCATGGGCTGCAGGTGTTCCCGCATTTCGACGCGGGCGTCAATCCGGACCCATTAGCCGTAGCAAACGGGTTATACAGCCAGCGACCTTTGCGCTATTCGCAATCACAAACCAGTTGGTTGCCGTAAAAACCCGACATGCAGAGCGGATCCGGCGCAATGGATGTTACGCCCCGTAGCGGTTAAATTTGTGGCCCAAAGGGCCCTCCATCGCGTCCATTCCGCACAATTCATGTGCCCATCAGCCTGATCGCGATGATCTTCGGGTCGGCATTTTCACTGGTCATTTCAGGATTGTGGATCTATCGACCTGCGCAACAAAACCAAGGCCCGCCAATGATTTCTGGAGAAAACGTTTCATGCGACATCTGAAGAGCGGCGCAGGTGCGCTAGCGGCACTGTTGCTCATCGGCCTGACTGCAGTGATCACTCACGATCGGATGAGCCAGCCAGCCGCGCCGGACCGCGCGGCTCTGATTGCTCAGGCGGCGCACTATCATGCTCGCATTCAGCGCGACCACTTCGGCGTGCCGCACATCAGCGGTCCGAGCGATCCGGACGTGGCGTTCGGGTTGGGCTTCGCCCATTCCGAGGACGATTTCGCCACCATCCAGGATGCGGCGTTGATCTCGCGCGGTCAGTTGGCGAGCGTTCAGGGCGCCAAGGCGGCGCTAACGGATTATCTGGTGCGGTTGCTGAAGGTGCGCGAGACCGTGACGTCGCAATACGATACGGATCTTCCGGCGGACGCTCGCGCGGTGCTTAAAGCCTATGCCGATGGCGTGAATTATTACGCTGCCCTGCACCCCGCGAAGGTCGAGCGTGGCCTGATGCCGATGACCGGCCAGGATGTGGCCGCCGGGTTCGTGTTTCGCACGCCTTTTTTCTACGGATTGGATCATGTGTTCGGGAAGATCATGGCGCCCGCGCCGAAGGCGGCGCAGGTTGCCATGACCCTGACCGGGCCCCTGCCCATCGGCTCCAACGGTGTCGCCGTGGCGGCGGCAAAGTCTGCCGACGGCGCGACGCGCCTGCTGGTCAATTCGCACCAGCCATATTCGGGGTTCGTGGCGTGGTACGAGGCGGTGCTTGATTCCTGCGAGGGCTGGCACGTGGCGGGCGGTTTCTTCCCCGGCTCACCCTTCATGCTGCACGGTCACAACGCCCATTTGGGCTGGGCCAACACTGTTAACGCGCCCAACGTGTCAACCGTGTATCGGCTGGACGTGAACCCCGCCAATCCGAACCAGTACCGGCTGGACGGGCAGTGGAAGAACTTCGAGAAGGGCGATGCGGCGATTCGTGTGAAGATCTGGGGACCGCTCATCTGGACGGTGCACCGCCCCCTTTTGTGGTCGGTCCAGGGCCCGGTGTTCAAGACCGATCATGGGACATTTGCGGTGCGCTACGCGGGCATGGGCGAGGCGCGCCAAGCGCTGCAGTACTATCGGCTCAATAGGGCGGCCAATCGCGACGAATGGTTGGCAGCGATGCGCTTGCAGGCGCTGCCCAGCATCAACTACATCTACGCCGACGAGAAGGGAAACATCGGCTACATCTACAACGGCCAGTTCCCGGTCCGCGCCGAAGGCAGGGATTGGACCCAGATTCAGCCCGGCGATCGGTCCGACCTGATCTGGCAGGGCTATCTGCCATTCGATCGCGTGCCGCAGATCTGGAATCCCAAGTCTGGCTATGTGTACAACTCCAACAACACACCGTTCCAGGCCACGGGAGTTGAGGACGCACTGAAGCCAGAAGACTTCAGCCCCACCATGGGCATCCAGACGGACATGACCAACAGAGCCTATCGCGCGCAGGAGACTTTCGGCACCGACCGGGCCATCACCGCCGAGGCGTTCCGCACTTACAAGTTTGACCTCAGCTACAGCGACCGCTCCGACTTCGCCCGGAGGATCACCGAGGTCCTCAAGGTTGATCCGGGAACTGACTCTGATCTCCGCGCCGCCCAGACGTTGCTCAAGGGCTGGGACCGGCGCACCAACATCGGCAGTCGGGCGGCAGCGCTGGCGGTGCTAATGGGCACCGAAGCTACGCATTCGGACAGCCATCCCGACGTGCCGCCGATTGAAGCTCTGCGCCACGCCATCACAAAGCTGAAGACCCACTTCGGCCGCATCGATCCGGAGTGGGGCCAGGTCAACCGCATCCGCCGGGGCAAGCTCGACCTTCCCATCGACGGTGGGCCGGACATTTATCGCGCCGTGTATGGCGTTCCGCAAACCGATGGCACCCTGACCGCGTCGGCGGGGGACACCTTCATCATGTTCGTCGCCTGGGACAAGGCTGGTGCCCTATCCTCGGAGAGCATCAGCCAGTTCGGCTCGGCCACGTTGGATTCGCAGTCGCGCCACTACGCCGACCAGACAGCGATGTTTGTAGCGATGAAAACCAAACCCGTGTTGTTCACTCAAAGCCAGCTCGCCGGAAACGTCGAGGCCGACTACCAACCCGGCAAGTGAGTTGCCGTTGATCCACCTTGCCTGGAGTGCCGATGACTGAGTCTCGTATGCGATATATTTTAATCGGTGCAGCTGCGCTGATCGTGCTAACCCTGCAGACGGCCGCCGGACGCGGCGGCCCGTCCGATGTCATTGCCGAATCAACGGTGCGAGCACATATGGAGTTCCTGGCAAGTGATGCCATGAACGGACGCGGCAGTGGTTCCCGGGATGAGTGGATCACCGCGACTTATATCGCGGCGCAAATGCGGCGCGACGGGCTTGAGCCGCTCGGCGATGCGGGAGACTTCGTGCAAACGGTGGACATTGCGCGCACCGAAGTTGTCGGCGATCCAGTATTCTCGATCGGCAACGTCTCGCTCCGCCGCGAACAGTTATTCCCAATGAAAATGAATTCCGTCGATGCGCAGGGTCTTCTGCAAAAATACGCGCCGGGTGTGCCCATCCGCAGCGGCGCCGTGGTGCTGATGCCCGAGGAGATGGCGCCCGACGCCAAGGTAAACCTGCAGGAGGCTCAGCTGGTCCTGTGGCACGACACGAGCGCTTTGCGCGCCCATTGGCCAGACCTATCGCGGCGTCCAATTTGGATTGGACCCGCGCGCCTCGCGGCGATTGCATCGCAGCCCAAGCTCTCGACCGGCCCTTCGCAGATCATGTTGAATCCGGATGCCTATGCAGCGCTGGCGGCGTTGCCGGACGGATCGAAGGTGCATTTTACGGCTCATACGCAGGAAACCTCCTTCCATACCTGGAACGCCATTGCGCGATTGAACGGAACGGATAGCCGCGAAAAGAGCGACATTGTACTGCTGACAGCCCACCTCGATCACTTGGGTGCCCGCGATACCGGGGTGCACCGAATCTACAACGGTGCGGACGACGATGCCTCCGGCTCGATTGCGGTGTTGACGCTGGCCGAAGCGCTGTCCCGCGGTCCGAAGCTCAAGCGCACGCTGGTGTTCGCCTGGTTCGGCAGCGAAGAGGCCGGGGGCTACGGCGCGAGTTATTTTGTACAGAAGCCGGTGGTACCGCTGGATAAGATCGTGGCAAATCTCGAGTTTGAAATGATCGGCCGACCCGACGCCGCAATCGCACCCCACACCCTTTGGCTCACCGGCTGGGAGCGAACGAATCTAGGCCCGCAACTGGCGGCGCATGGCGCCCGACTGGTGGCCGATCCTCGTCCCGCCGAAAAATTCTTCATGCGTTCGGACAACATTACTCTCGCTCGGCGGGGTGTCGTCGCGCAAACCGTCTCTAGCTTCGGCCTGCATGCCGACTACCATCAGGTCACCGATGTCATTGAACACATCGATTTCGCACACATGACCGAATCCATCCAATCGCTGCTCGCGCCAATTCGCTGGCTGGCGAATTCGGACTTCAAACCTGATTGGCTGCCGGGCGGCCGCCCAGACTAGCCGGCACTCAGAAGTTCACGGTGAATCCAGTATCGAGTGATCTGCCCGGGGCCGGGACGCCATTGACCAAGATCCGTATACGGTCGTCGCCGCCGTGCTCGCGCTGGTCAACACGCGATGACCAGCAGCAACGCCCTGCTCATCCGAATATGCCGGCGCTTCACCCGGCATGCCGATCGACGCCGAGCTCATGCAGAATTGCAACACGCAGTTCCTGCACTTCAGGACTGGTTAGTTTGCGCGGATGCGGCAGATTTACATTGAAGGTTGCCTGAATTCGCGTGGGTCTCGGCGACAACACCATGATCCGGTCAGCGAGATGAATGGCTTCCTCCACGTCATGGGTAATCAACATGACCGTGTGACGCTCCTCTGCAAGGATTGCAGCAATTCGTTGCGCATCCGCAGGTTCGTCAGGGCATCGAGCGCCGAGAACGGCTCGTCCATGTACAGAATCTCGGGCTTCACGGCGAACGCCCGCGCCAGCTCGGCCCGTTCAAGCATCCCGCCCGAAAGCTCATGAGGATAGCTGCCCTCAAAGCCTTTCAGTCCCACCATGGCCGCGTAATGGTCGGCCACCCCCTTCTTGTCAGCCTGAGGATGATGATCCAATCCGAACATCAAGTTCTGCTGCACGGTGAGCCAGGGGAAGATCGAACCCTGCTGCGAAATGAGGACGCCCTTGGCATTGGGTTCAGCCCGCGGCCGTCCATCGATGAGGATCGAACCCGAATCCGGCTGCTCAAACCCGACGACCATGTTCATCAACGTCGTCTTTCCACATCCCGATGGGCCGACGATTGCAACGAACTCGCCGTCGCCCACGGTGAGGCTGACATCCTCGACCACCCGCAGTTCCCCGCCGTTTGTCGCAAATCCCTTGCGAATGCCGTCCACCTCGATCTTAGTGCGCATAGCGCCACCTGACCGCTTTCAGTCCCTCGAGCAGTCGCATCACGCCATCCAGCATGAGTCCGATCAATCCAATGATGATCATGCCGGCGATCACCAGATCATAGCGATTGCCGGCGTTGCGGGAATCGATCATTCTCAAGTCGCCGTAGGTCACGCGATCCACCGGGTTCTCCATCACGAACTGAAGGATCTTCGGATCTTGATTGAAAAAATCCCGACCGGCGGCAATCGCGACGGCCTTATTGCGGTTCTCCTGCTGTTGATCGAGCCATACACCCGCGCCCAAGACTTGATTGACGAGGTCCTGAACCATAGCCGGCCTTGCCAGGATCAACTCTTCGCGAACAGTCAGCACGCAGCAGATGTAGTTGCGCCATTCGTCGCGCGTCATGCGCAGCGGACGCGCGTAACCTGCTTGCTGCGCGGCGGCGCCGAAGGGTTCGCCGGTGCAGTACGCATCGACCGCGTTTGCATACAGCGCCGCCGGCATATCGGGGGGGCGCCATCTCCACGATTTGGATGTCATCCGGCGTCATGTTCTCCTTGGCCAGCATCTTTCTCAAAAACAAAAAGTCCACGGCGAAACGGCTGGGAATCGCTATCTGCTTGCCGGCTAGTTGTCTGAAGGATTGGTAGGGCGAGTCGCGCCTGACCATGATGACGGCGCCGGAACGATGCCCGAGCGAGACGATTTTTACGGGAATCTTCTTGTCCGCCAGGTCCATGACCAGGGGCGCCAGCATGTATGCCGCCTGAATGCGACCCGCCATCAAGGATTCCTTGACCTCAGACCAACCATTGTACTTGCTGTACTTGTATTCGAAGCGCGGCTGATCGGCAGCCAGGGCGGCGTTGCTACGAGCCTTGGACACGCATGTCACGGGAAGCGTGAGATTGCAGGTGACCGGCAGCCCGCCGATCAGCAATGGCTCGCCTTTGACGAGCCCGCTCGATCCTTTTCCGCAGGATAGCGAACTCAAGGGCAAAGCGGCGGACTCAACGGCATCGAAGCGACTTTTTCGGTCGCGAATGTCGATGTCATAGCCGCACGTGTGGCGGCGAACGGCGGGAAAGTGATCATGCCAAAATCACAGATTCCGACGGTCGGGGAGTTGGTGCGCTTCCTCGATACCGAAGGGAACGACATCGGTGCCATGCGCTACGAGAGCCCTGTCCATACCTGAGTAAGAATTTCCGGCCTACGCTTTCCATATTCGTCGTCGCAACGGTGTCCAGCAGAGTGCAGATCTCCGATTGCGTTCGACCGGCAATAGCGGCGGTCCGTCAAACACCGCCCTAATTAAGCCGCAGAGCCGATCGCTCCCTCAGGCGTGCCGCGCTTCAATACGTCGGGCAGGCTCTGGCCGTTCTCGGTGAAGGAGAGCGAAACCGAGTTGAGGCAATGCCGCTCACCGGTCGGCGGCGGGCCGTCGGGAAACACGTGGCCGAGGTGGCTGCCGCAGCGCGCGCAGATTTCTTCCACCCGGATCATTCCATAGTTGTTGTCGCGAATGCGTTTGATGTGCGCCTCATCGTACGGCTTGAAGAAACTGGGCCAACCTGTGCCGGAGTCGAACTTCGCGTTCGAGCGGAATAACGGCAGGCCGCAGAAGCGGCAGCAATAAGTGCCATCCTTTTTATTGTCCAGGAAGACACCGCAAAATGCGGCTTCAGTCCCATGCTGCAGAAGAACGCGCCGCTCATCCGCGTCAAGACCGGAAGTGATGTCGCGCCGCTGCGATTCAGTAGGCTGGGTCAGGTCAAATGCAGTCATGTCGTCTCCATATTAGTCGATTGGCCAGGACATCGCTTTTGGCAGCGCTGTCGATGCTTCCGGCTGCGGCGGCTGCGCAATCGTGTCCACGCCGCGCCACCAGGCTTGCGCGCGCGGCGCATGCTCAGGTTCAATTGCTTCGCCGAGTCGGGGCATTACAAGTTGTGCGCCGGCGTTCTCGCCGAGAAGCAGCAATTCCTCGGCGGGCTGGTCCCAGGCATGCAAGGCCAGGCTAAAGGTGCCCCAATGCACCGGCAGAAACGTCCCGCCGCCGAGCAGCGCCAGCGCTTTGAGCGCGTTTTGCGGGCCGAGATGAATATCGCCCCAAGCCGGATGAAAGGCTCCGACTTCCAGCATCACCAGGTCGAACGGTCCGAGCCGGTCGCGAATGAGCAGGTACTCGCTTGTCAGTCCGGTATCGCCGCTGAAGAACACCGCATGTCGTTCCGAGCGGATGGCGAAGGAGGACCACAGCGTCGAATTCCTGTCCTTCAATCCCCGGCCTGAAAAATGTTGCGACGGCGCGGCTGTGACGGTGACACCGCCGCGGGCCGGGCTGTGAGATTCCCACCAATCCAACTCGGTGATCAGTTCCGCATTCACGCCCCACGCCTGTAGATGCGCGCCGACCCCGAGAGAGGTCACAAAGGGGACATGGCGCTTGGCAAGTTCGCGGATGGTCGGATAGTCGAGGTGATCATAGTGATCGTGCGACACAATCACGAGATCAAGCGGCGGCATCTCACGCAGGCTAACGGGGACGGGCTGGAATCGCTTGGGACCGGCGAGACGGGAGGGCGATGCGCGCGGTCCCCACACCGGGTCGGTCAGGATGCGCAGGCCCTCAATCTCGATCAGCACGGTCGAATGGCCTAACCACGTCGCGCGAAGCCCGCTGGATGACGCCTTTTGCCATGTTTCGAGCGGGTTCGTTGAAGGCAGCGGCCTGCGCGGTACGCGCCGCTCGCCGCCGCATAGAAAATCGCTCAACGAGGGCATAACTGCATTGGAATCGCGCTGTCCCGCAGCGATGGGGTGCACGTTGCGAAACCGGTCGCCCAGCCGTCGGGGCGATGCTTTCATGCGCTCGAGCCGCGCACCTTCTGGCTTTTTCCCGAGAGATTTCATTCAGGCGTCATTTGGGATAGATCATCGGCGTCAATGATACCTCGCGGCGATGGCCCCGTTACGATATCGACTGCGTAAATCGACTCAGCGAGCCGCCAGCTGATTGATTTGAATTCTTGAGCCCACGAATAGAAATCCTTTAGCAAAGCCTGAGGAAGCCTTTAGGACTAATAAGCGCTTCACGCCGTAAACCTCTGCCCAAGCCACGGCGAGACCGATCTTCGTGGTGAGCGCTTCCAAAACCGTTCTAAAAACTTAGGAGATGATCATGAATACCACCATTCAAAACCCGGCTCGCGCGACGGCCTTTCTTCTGTGCGGTGCGATCGCTTTGTGCACTTTGCAGGTGACGGCCCGGGCGGCAGACGATGGGCTTCCGTCTCGAAAAGTCAGCTATGCCGATCTCGACATTTCGAAGCCGGCGGGCGCCAAGGTCCTCTACACGCGCATCGTGAGAGCCGCCAAAGCCGTGTGCGAGTTCTCAGCCTCTGATCCTCTGGGGGCGAGCCAATTGATCACTCGTTGCGTCGATCACGCAATCGACAACGCCGTGAAAGATGTCGGTTCGCCGGCCTTGAGCGCGCTGCGTCCGAACAGCGTGATTCACTTTGCCAGCAATTGAGTGAAGTCGGAGAGGGCGACCGGGATCTAACGGTCGCCCCTGCCGATGGGGTACCCTCCGCGGGGAAATGTCCTCCCATCCGCGCCGCGTGCGCCTGGTAGCCTTTGACTCGACGGCACGCTCATCCGCGGTTCGACAATTTGCGAGAGTCTCGCCGAGCCGCTCAATGCGCTTTGCGAAAATCTAACCGGCATTGCGATAGCGCCAGGCGCTGACGAGGCCTTCGGTTTGCTCGCGCAGCGCGGCATACAAACGGCCATTGTCTCCATCACCTGGAGTTTCGCAGTCGAGTGCTTCGCACGCCGCTTCGGGCCGGCGCGTGGATTGGAACCGGCGCTCAATCCGGCGAAATTCAGCACTTCTGGCCGAGCGACAAGCCGGTTTGGCTGGCACGTCACGCAAATGCGCTTGGCCTGGAAATGAGCGAAGTCACCGCAGTCGGCGACTCCACCGGCGACGCGCCGATGCTGGCGGCGTCGGTCACCCCCCTTTTATGCCGGCGCCACCCTACCCGCCGAGATCCCCTGACCGGCTATTTCCGGTCCGCGTATATCTTGACCAACCGATACAGGAATTCCCGGCCCTCAAGCAGAGACTTGACGCCCACGTACTCGTTGAGTCCGTGAATATTCCCGAGATCCGGGCCCATGAACACCGGCTCGACACCGAAAGTCGGGATGCCGACGGCATTGGTAAATTCGCCATCCGTCGCGCCGGCCTGCAGCACGGGCAGCACCGGCACGCCGGGCCAGAATTCGGCGGTCAGCTTCTCGATCGGCGCCATGACTGCAGGAGTCAGCGGCGGGGGCAACGCGGTCGGTCCGCGCGTCTCGGGCGAGGAGATCTTGACTGCCGGGTCCGCCGCTAATTCCTCGAGCTTGGCGCGCACGATCTCCGCGGTGACTCCCGGAAAAATGCGGCAATTAACGTTGGCCCGAGCCCGCTGCGGCAGCGCGTTGGTTGCATGCCCGGCCTCGAGCATGGTGGCAACGCAGGTCGTGCGCAGCGTTGCGTTCCAGCTGGGGTCCTTGGCTGACACGAGCGCGAGGGCTTGCGTGTCGTTGGGGTTCTTCAAAAACGCGTTCATGGCATTGGCGGTTTCGGTATCGCCTTTGGCGGCGAGAATTTTGGCCATGCCGGTGAAGTAGGCGCGATTGCCGTCGGTGAACTGCGCCGGAAACTCATAGGCGCTGATCCGCATGAGCGCTGCGGCAAGGTGATAAATCGCGTTGTCCTTTACAGGCCGCGAGCTATGGCCGCCCTTGTTCGTTACCTCCAGCCGATAGTTTTGGGGAAATTTCTCGCCTGCCTCGACTTCAAGAGCGATCCGGTTGCCGCTTGCATCCAATTCGCCGTCGGCGCCCTCATTGAGCGCAAATGCGGCATCGATGAGATCGCGGCGATTGCGAGTCAGCCAATCCGCGCCGTTAAATGCTCCCGCCGTTTCCTCGCCGCAGGTGAGTGCCAGCTTCAGCGTGCGCCGCGGCTGGTAGTTTTCGCGCCTAAATCGAATCAGCGTGTCAACCCAGATCGCCGCCTCGGCTTTGTCATCGGCTGCGCCGCGTGCGTAGAAATAACCGTTCTCCTCGACGAGCTTGAAGGGATCGCGCGTCCAGTCCTCGCGCTTCGCTTCCACCACGTCGATGTGCGCCAACAATAAAATCGCCTTCAGCTTGGGATCTTTGCCGGGGAAGATCGCGACCAAGCCGCCTTCCTTCGGATGATCGGGCGCCGCGAACGGGTGCAAATCGCTGTCCGGGAAACCCGCTGCCTTGAGACGCGCGGCCATTCGCTCCGCGGCAAGCGTGCAGCTGCCGGCCGACAAGCTGGTGTTGGTCTCAACCAGTTCCTTATAGAGTTCACGGAAGCGCTGTTCGCCGGCGGGCGTATCCTGGGGAGGCGCGGCAAAGGCTGAAAAGGCGGCGAGGGCGGTAGCGGCGGCAACAAGACGTTTCATATGAACTCCGTGTGGGATGCGCTTGGCATTAAACGAGGCCGCTATTGTATCCGTCAAGGCTCCACTAAACGGCACCGACTGCGAAATTCTGGTCTCCAAGCTACCCCAAGTAATCCCAGCGCAGTAACGCTAGCGCGCCTGATGCGCTTTGACTTTCTCGACATACCGATCCCGCAATTCGGTCTGACGCGATTTCATCTCGACCGGCCGGCCTGCTATCCATACTTGGTCTGCGAGTGTCGAGAGCTCCAGCGGATCGCCGCTCCAGAGCACCAGATCGGCGACCTGTCCCACGGCGATACGCCCATGCGTCGCGCCCACACCGAAGATATCGGCTGGCGTCGAGGTAATCGCCTCAAGCGCCGACTCCCAGGGCAAGCCGTGAGCAACCGCATTGCCGGCCAGCTGGCGCACGAGCCGTGCCTGCGGCGTGTCGCCGCTGGAGAAGGCGATGCGTACACCCGCGCGCTGCAGGCGCGCTGCGTTTTCAAGCGAGGAGGCGAGACGATCGAAGCTCTCCGGAAGATCGTCGAGCGGATTGAGAATCACGGGAACATTGGCTTTCGCGAGATCCTTCCCGACCAGCCATGCTTCATTGCCGCCGAGAATGATCGGCTTGATGCCGTTGCGCTCTGCAAATGACACCACTTCACGGATGTCGGACGCGCGTTCGACCTGAAAGACGATCCGGCCGCCCATGAGATAGCGGTTCAACGCCTCGCGGCCGGCGGCGTGCAGTAAGGCCCCTGGGCGTGCGGGGCCCTGCGCCCGGGCTTCTCGAATGGCCTGCTCGAGCAGCATGTACTCCGCAGCGCGGGTTCCTCCGGCCTCTCGGGCGCCGACACTGCCCATTTGCACGAACAGCGAACGGCTGCCCGGCAATGCGGCATCGTATCGGCCATCGAGCGTGACCGCCGAACCCTGGCCCCCAATGATGGTATCGCCGGCGTGCGGTGCCAGGACGGCCCAGGTCACGCCTTCAATGCGCGTGATGGGCACGACGAAGGAGCGCGGGTTGAACGCCAGCGTGACGTCGAGTTCCGGTCTCCACTGCTGTTCCCAGGCCGGCGATCTTTCGTTCAAGGTCGCATCGACGGTTTGGGGTTCGCCCCCGATCTCCTGAATACCGGTTTCAGTCAGGCCGCCGAACAGGCCAGGCGTGAGTTCCCTGCCTTTGGCATCGATGACGGTTGCGTTCGGCGCCGCTGCTTCCGAGCCGATTGCGACGATGACTCCGCCGCGAACCAAGACATCGGTGTTCTTGAGCGTGCCCTTTGCGGATGCGGTGTGGACTGTCGCACCGCGGATGATAAATTCCTGAGCCGTCGCGCACTGAGCGCCGATTACGCTTGCGGCCAAAACAACCAGATGAAAGGACTTCATAGTGGCGACTCCGCAATGTGCCTGCCCAGGAGGAAATCGGACCTTGGCGAAGGCCTAGGATGTGCGCGATCGAAGGTGAGCGCGCCATCGATGAACACTTGCTCCGCAAGTGCGTAAGCGCTGAAGGGATTGCCGTTCCAAACGACGACATCGGCTCCCTTGCCGGCCTCCAGCGTGCCGATGCGATCCTCAAGGCCCAGAGACTTCGCGGGATTGAGGGTTAGCCAGCGGATGGCGCGTTCCGGAGGGACCGTCAATCCTACGCGTGCGCCATGGGCCATCGCCTTGGCTGCTTCTTGGTTCAGGCGCTGAATGCCGTCGCCGGAATCCGAGTGCACGATGGCACAACTGTGTTCGGGATAATCGACGATGGCAAGATTTTCCTGAATGCCGTCATAGGCCTCCATTTTGAAGCCCCACCAGTCGGCCCACATCGCCGCACAGACATTTTTTTCGGCGAGAAGATCCGCAATCTTGTAAGCTTCCACGGCGTGATGGAATGCGGTGATCTTGAAGCCGAATTCATCGGCCACATCGAGCATTGTCGCCATTTCATCGGAACGATAGCAGTGCATGTGAACGCGAATATTGCCCTTCAGCACTTCGGCCAGCGTCTCGAGCTTCAGATCGCGCTTAGGAGGGCTCGGCTGCATGGGCTCCTTGTCTGAAGCCGCGTCCTTGTCCTTGACCTTGAATTTCTTGGCGGCGCCATCCGCCTGCTCCGCCTTTTTCTTGTTGTACGCCGCCAGTTCGCGATGATACTTATCCCATTGATTTTGATAATCCTGCGCATCGGCAAAGGCTTGGCGGTATCCCGCGACATTGCCCATGCGTGTTGAAGGGGCCTGGTTTCTGCTGCCGTAGACGCGCTTCGGATTCTCGCCGCAGGCCATCTTGAGGCCGTAAGCGGCGCCGGGAAACTTCATGCCTTGGTAGGTCACCGCCTGCACATTCTTGAGAACCACAGAACGTCCGCCGATGAGATTCGCCGAACCGGGAAGAATCTGCAGGGTCGTGACGCCGCCTTCCAGCGCCGTCTCGAATCCCGGGTCTTCCGGCCAGACCGAATGTTCCGCCCAAACATTGGCGGTCACAGGATTGGTAGCTTCGTTGCCATCATCCAGGCCTTTTACGCTGGGACTTGCGTAAACGCCCAAGTGGGAATGGATATCGATGATGCCCGGTGTTACCCATTTGCCGTGGGCATCGATGATGCGCGCGCCGGGCGGAGCGGTCAGTCCTTTGCCGACGGATTGTATTTTACCGTTGCTGATCAATACGTCCGCGTCCTCGAGGCGTTCGCCGGCGCCGGTGAGAACGGTCGCGCCTTGGATCAGTACAGGCGCATTCACCGGTACTTGATATGTCGATGGGAAGGTCTCGGCGGCCAAGACTCCGGATACGGCGAAAGCCGCGGAAAAGAGCAACGCCGCGCGCGATGTCGTATTCATTGTGCCGATCACTCCCGATATTAGGACGCCGAACTTTAAAAGGTTAAAGCGCGGGACCGCGATTATAGTGAAATGGCTTCGTCGGACAACCTATCGAGCACTGAGGACTGTAACAGCAGAATCGCCGCCGCTTGAAGACCGTCCCGATCTTCGTGATCGAACCGCGACAAGTTCGGGCTGTCCAGATCTAGCACACCCAGCAACCGTCCCGCCTGCACCAAGGGCACGACGATTTCGGAACGCGAGGACGCGTCGCAGGCGATGTGTCCGGGAAATTGATTCACGTCCGGGACCACTAGAGTTTCCCTGCGTGCAGCCGCCGTGCCGCAAACACCCCGGCCCATCGGTACGCGTACGCAGGCCACCTTGCCTTGGAACGGGCCGAGCACCAGTTCGCCGTCCTGCAGGAAGTAAAACCCCACCCAATTCACATCGGGCAACATTTGATACAGCAGTGCGCACATGTTGGCGGCGTTGGCCATGCCGTTGCGCTCACCGGAGAAAAGTCCGGACAATTGCACGGCGATCTCGCGGTAGGTGCCGGCCTTCGAAAGGCTTGGATCCGATTTTATGACATGCATGGCGGGCCTAGATTTTCAGCCGATAGACGCGCTGCGCGGTGCCGCTGAACAGCGCGGCTTTTTCATCCGCTGAATAGTTCCTGGTCAGGATTTTAAAGGCGTTCCACAGTACAGGATAGGTGCAGCTGCCCATATCCACGGGGAAATTGCTTTCGAACATGCAGCGATTCGCGCCGAAGAGTTCGATGCAGCTTTCAATGTAGGGCTGCCATTCGGCCGCAAGCTGAGTTGAGGAGGCGGCCCGGGGCTGCAAAAACGACGGGAAACTACCAAACGCCATGGCGAGACCGCCGAGCTTGACATGCACGTTCGGCAGCGCCGCGAGCTTGGCGATGTTATCGCGCCAGATCGGAAACCGCTGCTCGCGTTTGCCTCGATAGCTGGCAATCCCCAGCGGGGTGCCGACATGATCAAGAATCACGGGCGTATCGGGAAAGGATCGCGCCAGCCCAATCAATTCGGGAAGCTGCGGTTCCAGCAACCACGCATCGAAGGACAGTTTAAATTTGCCCAGCTGCGCGTAGCCTTCGCGGAAATCCTTTTGTGCATACAATCCCGGACCGGCATGCACCAGCGGCCCGAGCACCTGCGAATCTGCGTCGTATGAGGCGCTATGGCGAATACCGCGGAACCGGTCGCCGGCGGTCTTGAGATGCGCTTCAAGCACGTCGCGCACCACTGCGCCGGCGGTGAGATCAACGTGGCCCACGATCCCAGCGCAAGCTCGAACCGGGCCGTAGACGCCGCTCGCGCACATCGCCGCCATGCCATTCACGAATTCCGTTTCGCCGATGGGCTTGAATGCATCCGGCCCGTCGGACCGGTACATGGCGCCGCATTGAACGAAGACGGTTGCGCGAATGTTGTGTCCGGTATGGAGGTCGGCGAGCAATTCAGGCAGTAAATAGCGCGCCGACCGACGGATAACGGTGGTGAAGCCATGCTCGGGTCGGGCTGCAAACACGGCTGGCGGCCAATCCCAAAGATGATGATGCGGATCAATGATGGGCAACTCCGGTTCCAGGATGGGCTCGGCCGGTGCGGTGTTGGTCATGCGGATCTCCGGTATGGACCCGCATATTTTGCACGAATTTCCGCTCCAGGCGCGGCAATCGGCGGCGATCGAATGAATGCAGCGGCCTAGCCGCGCGTCCGGCGCGGAATCTGCGTGAAATGCAAAAAATCTACAAGAACTTTATACCGCTGCAACTAGCATCCCCGGAGCGATTTCATCGAGAGGAATTCGGTATGGACGCCATTTATCTGCTCATTCTCGCCGCTCTTTATGGCGTCAGCCATGCCCTGGTGTGCGCCTTTGAGCGTCTCGGAAAGACCGCATGACGCTCGTGTATGGCCTGGCGGGAATGCTCGCGCTGTTTTTGTTCGGCTATCTGCTCTACGCACTGCTGCGTGCTGAGCGGTTCTAATGGACGTCAACACGATGTTTGGCGTGATGCTGACGGCATTCCTCATCGTCGTCGTGCTGTGCGTCAAGCCGCTCGGCAGCTATATCGCCAACGTGATGCAAGTCGACGGTGACCGGCAAAGGCCGCCGAACCTCGCATTGCGCACCGCTGGCCGCGTTGAAGGTCTCTGCTATCGCCTCTGTGGAATCCATTCCGCAGAGGAGATGCCCTGGACGCGATACGCGATCGCCTTGCTCCTGTTCAATGTGTTGGGTGCAGTAGTCGTCTATGGCTTGCAGCGCCTGCAGTTCTTCTTTCCGCTCAATCCGCAAAAGTTCGCGGCCGTAAGCCCGGACTCTTCTTTCAACACCGCCGTGAGTTTCATTACCAATACGAACTGGCAGGGATATTCCGCCGAATCGACCATGGGTTATCTCGTGCAGATGGCGGGACTCGCGGTGCAGAACTTTCTTTCCGCGGCTACGGGCATTGCCGTGGCAATCGCTTTGATCCGCGGCTTTGCGCGGCATACGGTCCAGACCATCGGCAATTTCTGGGTCGATGTCACGCGCGCGACTCTTTATGTGCTGCTGCCGCTCGCGGCCGTGCTTGCGCTGGTTCTCGTCAGTCAGGGCGTCATCGAAAATTTCGCCGGCTACCAGGACGCGACGACCGTCGAGAAGGTTGCGTATCGGAATCCGAAGACCGACGCGGCGGGTAATCCCATCAAGGACGCAGAAGGCATCGCCGTCACCGTGATGGCGACGACGCAGATACAGACGCTGCCGATGGGGCCGATCGCCTCGCAAGAGGCCATCAAAGAACTGGGCACCAACGGAGGCGGCTTCTATAACGCGAACTCCGCTCATCCGTACGAGAATCCGACACCCCTGACGAATTTGCTGGAGATGTTCGCGATCCTCCTCATCCCGTTCGCGCTCACTTATACGTTCGGCAAAATGGTCGGGGATACCCGCCAAGGCTGGGTGATCCTCATTGCCATGCTGATCCTGTTTGTGCCGCTGGTGATTCTGGCGTTCCACAGCGAGCAAATCGGCAACCCTCTCATTGCAAAGCAGGGCGTTGACCAGGTCGCGAGCAGGCTGCAACCGGGTGGCAACATGGAGGGCAAGGAGACGCGCTTCGGCATCGCTGCCTCTTCGCTGTTTGCGGCTGCAGCGACCGGGACTTCAACCGGCGCCGTCAATTCAAGCCACGATTCGATGATGCCGCTGGGCGGCTTCGTCCCGATGTTTCTCATGCAGCTTGGCGAGGTCGCGCCCGGCGGGGTGGGTACAGGCGTGTACTCGATTTTGATATTTGCCATTTTGGGCGTCTTCATTGCCGGATTGATGATCGGCAGAACACCGGAGTATCTGGGCAAGAAGATTGAAGCATTCGAGATGAAAATGGCCTCGGTTTTTATTCTGACGACGCCGTTTGCCGTGCTCATCGGCACTGCGATGGCCGTCATGACCCTTGCCGGCAAGGCCGGCGTCGGGAATCCCGGCGCACATGGCTTCAGCGAGATTTTGTATGCGTTCACCTCTGCCGCCAATAACAACGGCAGCGCGTTTGGCGGCCTGACGGCGAGCACGGTCTTCTATAACGTGGCGATTGCAGTTGCGATGTTCATCGGCCGTTTCTGGCCGATCATGGCCGCGCTTGCCATCGCCGGGTCGCTCGCCGCGAAGAAGCGGGTCCCCGTTACGGAAGGCACGATGCCTACCCACGGCCCCTTGTTTGTGGTCCTTCTTATCGGCTCGATTCTTCTAATCGGAGTCTTAACCTATGTTCCGGCGCTGGCGCTGGGACCGCTTGTCGAGCACTTCAAGCTCGCGGCCGCCAAGTAACGAGTTTCCTATGTCGCGGCAACAACTTTCGCTGTTTGATCGCAAGCTCCTTGGGAGCGCACTGCTCGAGTCCCTCAAGAAGCTCGATCCGCGCATTCAGTGGCGCAACCCGGTGATGTTCGTGGTCTATCTGGGCACGCTTGTGACGGCGATCCTCTACATCCAGGCCCTCGCCGGGCACGGCGAAGCGCCCGCCGGGTTCATTCTGGCCATCACTGTTTGGCTGCTTTTCACCGTTATTCTCGCCAATTTCGCCGAAGCGCTCGCCGAGGGCCGCAGCCGCGCACAGGCCTCGGCACTGCGCAACATGCGCCAAACGGTCATGGCCAAACGTCTGCTCCAGAACAGCCCGGGCGCAAGACAGACAACGCTCGTCAAGGCGGAGGATTTAAGAAAGGGAGACGTCGTGCTGGTGGAAACCCATGACACCATACCCGCCGACGGCGAAGTCATCGAGGGCGTCGCCTCGGTCGATGAAAGCGCCATCACGGGCGAGTCGGCGCCGGTCATTCGCGAATCGGGCGGCGACTTTGCATCGGTCACCGGCGGCACGCGCGTGCTGTCGGACTGGCTGGTCGTGCGGGTGACGGTCAACCCCGGCGAAACCTTTCTCGATCGGATGATTTCGATGGTCGAGGCGGCGAAGCGGCAGAAAACGCCCAATGAGATCGCGCTGAGTATTTTGCTGGTGGCCCTGACCCTGGTGTTTCTCATCGTGATCGTAACGCTCCTGCCCTTCTCGCTGTTCGCCGTCGATGCCAGCAAGGTTGGAAGCCCCATCACCATTACCGCACTGGTGGCGCTGCTGGTGTGTCTTATTCCCACGACCATCGGCGGCCTGTTGTCGGCGATCGGTGTCGCCGGCATGAGCCGCATGATGCAGGCAAACGTGATCGCGACTTCCGGCCGCGCCGTAGAAGCGGCCGGAGATGTCGACGTGCTGCTGCTCGACAAGACCGGCACGATTACGCTTGGCAACCGCCAGGCGACCGTATTTCTGCCGGCGCCCGGCGTGACGGAGCAGGAATTGGCCGATGCCGCGCAACTCGCCTCGCTGGCCGATGAGACCCCGGAGGGGCGCAGCATTGTCATCTTGGCCAAGCAGCGTTTCAATCTGCGTGAGCGGGATCTGGGCTCGCTGGGCGCGATCTTCGTGCCGTTCTCGGCGCACACGCGCATGAGCGGCGTCGACATCGGCGAGCGCCGGATCCGCAAGGGCGCTCCCAACACCATCGTCAAGCATGTCGAGGGACTAGGGAAGCCATTTCCGCCATTGGTCGAAGAAGCCGTGCAGCGCGTGGCGCGCCAAGGTAGTACTCCGCTGGTCGTCACCGATGGCGGTCGTGTGCTCGGAGTCATTGAACTCAAGGACATCGTCAAGGGCGGCATCAAGGAGCGCTTCGCCGACCTGCGGCACATGGGCATCAAGACCATCATGATCACCGGTGACAATCGCCTCACGGCGGCGGCAATTGCCGCGGAGTCGGGGGTGGACGACTTTCTCGCCGAAGCGACGCCGGAAGCGAAACTCAAATTGATTCGCGAGCATCAAGCCCAAGGACGCCTCGTTGCGATGACAGGCGACGGCACGAATGACGCGCCCGCGCTGGCGCAGTCGGACGTCGCGGTGGCGATGAATACCGGCACGCAGGCTGCCAAGGAAGCCGGCAACATGGTCGACCTCGACTCGAATCCGACCAAGCTCATCGAAATCGTCGAGACCGGCAAGCAGATGTTGATGACGCGCGGCGCCTTGACGACATTTTCGATTGCCAATGACATCGCGAAGTACTTTGCAATCATTCCGGCCGCTTTCGCGATGACCTATCCCGAGCTGGGCGCACTCAACATCATGCATCTGGCGACGCCCAACTCCGCGATCCTGTCGGCGGTGATTTTCAACGCGCTCATCATCGTCGTGCTGATTCCACTCGCCATCCGGGGTGTCAAGTATCGGCCGCTCGGCGCCGGTCCTCTCCTGCGGCGCAACCTGCTGGTCTATGGGCTGGGCGGGATCATCGTGCCGTTTCCGGGAATCAAACTCATCGACATGATCTTGTCGGCAGCCGGCTGGACCTAAAAGGAGAATAAGCATGTTCGTTCAAGTCATTCGCCCGGCCATCAGTCTCCTTGCCCTCATGACGCTGCTGCTCGGGATCGTCTATCCATTCGTCATTACCGGCGTTGTGAAAGTGGCATTCCCGCATCAAGCCGCCGGCAGCCTGATTTATCAGGGTGGCAAGCTCCTCGGATCAACCCTGATCGGCCAGAGCTTCTCGAGGCCCAAGTACTTCTGGGGGCGGCCATCTGCTACCGCGCCTCAGCCTTATAACGGCTTGGGTTCGACTGCCTCGAACTTGGGGCCGCTAAATCCCGCGCTCATCGATGCCGTGAAAGCAAACGTCAAAGCGCTGCACGGCGCAGATCCGGACAACCGGCAGCCGATCCCTGTCGAACTCGTGGCGGCATCCGCCAGCGGTCTAGATCCCGACGTGAGTCCCGCTGCTGCGGAATACCAGGCCGCGCGCGTCGCCCGCGCACGGCATCTTGAACTGGCTCAGGTTGAAGCGCTGATCAAAGCGCACGTGCGGGAGCGTCTCTTCGGCATCATCGGTGAGCGCCGCGTCAACGTGCTCGAACTCAATCTCGCCCTCGATCGGCTGCAATAAAGAAATCTTGAGGATAAGCAGATGAAAACCCATGCCGGCTGGAAAGAGCTTCTCATATTCATCGTAGCCATCGGATTTACGATGCGCGTGCATGCCGATGCAACTTCGGCGCCGGGCCAGGCGCCCGGAGCAATCGTCGGTATCGTCAGGAACTCCGATAAGGTGCCTGTATCCGGCGCGACGGTGACGGCGGTGCGAACCGATGGCGGGGCCATTCGCGCAACACTGTCCGGCAGCGACGGCATCTACTCTCTCGTGGATCTTCCGCCGGGCACCTGGTCCCTGACGCTGCAGCTGGACGGCTATCCGGAAGTCCAGGTACCCGCTCTGCTGGTCGTGACGAGCAAAGCCACCCGCCACGACGTGGTGATGTCTGTGCCGAGCCTCGCCGCAACGCCCAAGGGAGTCGTACCTGAGGCGCTTCAGGCGCCGGATGCCGGCCCCGAAGTCGATACCAAGATGCCCTGGGCCCAGGTTGGCTATGTTGGCTGGATGAACGGTACCCCGCGTGAGAAGCAGCCGATCTTCGATACGAAGTTTTTCACGCCCGAGATCCGCTTGGATATGAATTACGTGCAGAGCCTAAACCACCCGCAGGACCACACCATCGTGGGATCAACCGAGGAATTCCGCTCGGGAGAATTCCAAATAGAACAGGTCAGCCTGGGCGGCGATTTCCATTGGGACAATGTGAAAGCCCGATTTCTGTCGATGTTCGGCATGTTCGCCACCACCACGCCGCGCAATGATGCGAGTTCCGCGGTCGGACAGTGGGATCTGCAGGGCGCTTACCGATACTTCTCGGAGGCAAACGCAGGCTATCACTTCGATGTGAATCACGGCCTGAACGTCGACATGGGAGTCTTCGTGTCGTACATCGGACTGTTCAGCTACTACAACTATGACAATTGGACCTACCAGCCCTCATTCGTTTCGTCCAACACGCCATGGTTCTTCAATGGTCTGCGGGTGCAATGGTGGCCGACTCAGAATTTGAAAATTGAACCCTGGCTCATAAACGGCTGGCAATCCTATGCCAAGTTCAACAGCAAGCCGGGATTCGGCGGCCAGATTCTCTGGATCCTGAATGATTCGCTCAAGCTGGTGTTCAACAGCTATTCCATCGGCCAAGATAATTTGAACTGCCAAACGGGCGGGAATGGCATCCGCGGAACCACTGACACTTTGTGCCAGCCGCAAAACGGCGGCAATCTCAATGCCGCGGCGGGATCCTTCGTGGGAGCAGGGCGACCGATCGACTATTCTCGGGTGAAACGCATTCACGAAGACGACAGCATTTTGGTGAAGTACTACGATGCGCGGGGTTCGGGCGGCGCGGGCGTGTCGAAAATGGCATTCAGCTACACGGTCGACGTCGGCTGTCAGTATGGCGGCGGGATCACTTGCACCGGCGGACAGAACAAGGACAATTTTTTTGGCATGATGCTGTACGACCGCACCTGGTTCCACGGCGATCTGTACGCGGTGACGATCGGCGGGGGCTTCATGAACAATCCTGGCCGCTACCTGGCTCTGACACCCCCGATCAATGGAGCGAGTGCTGTTACGGGCTCACCCTATTTCACGCAGCAGCCCGGGCAAAAACTCTATCAGTGGGACACACAGCTTAACCTGCAGTACATGCCCAAGGATTGGATTACTTGGTGGACTGAAGCGACCTTTCGGCACTCGAGCGTGCCTTACTGGTCAGGCTCGGGCGGCGTGACGCCTCCGGCAGGCAACACGGGAACGCCGGGGAGTTGTGCCGGCGGCGGGGTGGACCCCAGCACTGGCATCTGCAGCGCGAATGATTGGTTCCCCGATCTGCGTACACGGGAAGTTGTTGTGGGCGCGGGCGTCTTGGTTAAATTTTGACCTAAAGAGCGCCTCCTCCGGCGGAAACCCGGGCCGGAAATCGCTCAGAATAGCAGCCGATGGCAACACAGACCGACCAACGCCCGGATCCGGACTTGCTGCTCGCGAAAGTCAAGCGCCAGGAACTTGCGGCGCGGCGCGGCAAGTTGCGGATCTATTTCGGCTCATCGGCCGGCGTGGGCAAGACCTACGCGATGTTGGTCGCGGCGCGCAAGCTGGCGAGCGAGGGGGGCTCCGTACTCGTGGGCGTGATTGAAACCCACGGCCGATCGGAGACTGCCGCATTGCTCGAGGGCCTGGATGTTTTGCCGCCCAAATCCATCGAGTATCGCGGTAAGACGCTGCTCGAATTCGACCTGGACGCGGCTCTCGCGCGGCATCCACAGTTGATTTTGATCGACGAGCTGGCGCACTCCAACGTCATGGGGACACGCCATCCCAAACGCTGGCAGGATGTCGATGAGCTGCTGGCGGCGGGCATCGACGTATTCAGCACGCTGAACGTGCAGCACCTGGAAAGCCTCAATGACGTGGTGGGTGGTATCACGAACGTACGCGTCTGGGAAACTGTCCCTGACAAGGTGTTCGACGCCGCCGATGAGGTCGTACTGGTCGATATTCCAGCGGATGAGCTATTGGCGCGACTGAAGGCCGGAAAGGTGTATGTCGCGCAGCAAGCCGAGCATGCCGCGCAGCATTTCTTCCGCAAGGGCAATTTGATGGCTTTGCGGGAACTGGCGCTGCGACGCACCGCGGATCGGATCGAAGGCGATGTTCAAGCCTACCGCGTCGATCAGTCGATCGAATCGGTCTGGAAGACCGCCACCGCCCTGCTGACCTGCGTGGGACCGGATGCGGCAGCAGAACGCGTGGTTCGGGCTGCGGCACGCCTGGCCGGCCAGCTAAACACCGAGTGGCACGCGATCTACGTTGAAACGCCGAGTCTGCAGCGTTTGGCGCCGGCGAAGCGGGAAAAAATCCTCGCGAACCTGAACTTGGCGCAGCAATTGGGTGCGACCACGGCCGTGATCGCGAGCGCGGAGATTGCCGAGAGCATCATTGCCTACGCGCGCAAGAACAATTTGTCCAAACTTGTCATTGGCCGAGATCCCATCAGGCGCTTGTGGCCCTGGCAGCGATCCAGCGGCCAGAAGCTGGCCCTGCTTGCGCCCGACATCGATTTGATCGAGATCGGTCGGGAGGAAAATTCCGGCAAGGAAGGTGGCCGCGAGAGCGGGTCTTTGCCGCCCGTCGCCGATCCGGAGTCCAACAGCCGGCGTAAAGCCAAACGCCTGCGTTATTTATGGGCTGCAATCACCTGTGTCGGCGTGACGCTGATATCGGTGCCGCTGGCGGCGCACTTCGAAAATTCCAATATTGTGGCCATATTCATTTTGGCCGTAGTGTTGGTGGGAGTACGGCTCGGACGAGGGCCGGCCGCGTTCGCCGCGGTCTTGAGTGTGTGCGCCTTCGACTTTTTCTTCGTGCCGCCGCGCCTTTCGTTCGCGGTGAGCGATGTGCAGTACCTGCTGACGTTTTTTATCATGCTGGCGGTGGGCCTGATCACCGGTCAGCTCACCGCTGGACTGCGTTTCCAAGCGCGCGTGGCTTCGCACCGCGAAGAGCGCGCCGCCTCGCTCTACGAATTCGCACGCGATTTATCAGGCGCCGTTCAGGTGGAACAGGTGGTGAAAATCAGCGATGCTTCCATTCGGCGGACATTTCGAGCGAACGCTGCGCTCTTGCTGCCGGATGCCGGCGGCAGATTGATCGCGACCGGTTCCAATCCCGATGCGGAGTTGAAGGTTGAAATCGGCACAGCGCAGTGGGCCTTCGATCGGGGCCAGCCGGCAGGGTTCGGCACCGACACCTTGCCGGGCAGCGAGGTGCTGTACATTCCGCTGCGCGCGCCGACGAAGGCGCGCGGCGTGCTGGCGGTGAAGGCGCACAACCGCCGCTTGCTGCGCATTCCGGAGCAGCGGCAATTGCTTGACACCTTTGCGGCGCTGATTGCGATCGCGCTTGAACGTGTTCATTACGTCGGCGTTGCGCAGGATGCGCTGCTCAAGATGGAATCCGAGCGGCTGCGCAACTCGCTGCTGGCAGCACTGTCGCACGATTTACGCACGCCATTGACCGTGCTGGTGGGACTGGCAGAATCCTTGGCGCTCACCGTACCCAAACTGTCGGGCGTGCAGCAGGAGACCGCGCAGGCGATTCAGGATGAGGCGCACCGCATGAGCACCATGGTCAGCAATCTGCTGGACATGGCGCGCATCGAGAGCGGCGAGGTCACGCTGAATCTGCAATGGCAGCCGCTGGAGGAAGTGGTGGGTGCGGCGCTCGAGGCGGCGCGCGGCATGCTGCAAGGACATTCAGTCGTTGTGCAGCTTCGCCGCAATTTGCCCTTGATCAAATTCGACGCTGTGTTGATCGAGCGCGTGCTGGTGAATCTCCTGGAAAATGTATCGAAGTACACACCGCCGGGCAGCACTGTGACCCTGTCGGCGCAGGTGAGCTGCGATCAGCTCAGCGTATCGGTTGCGGACAACGGCCCGGGACTGCCCGCCGGAAGGGAGGAGGCGGTATTCCAAAAATTCACCCGCGGCGAGCGCGAGTCATCCACCCCGGGCGTGGGACTGGGGCTGGCCATTTGCCGTGCGATTATTGAGTCGCATCAAGGCAAGATCACGGCGTCGCAGCGTGCGGGCGGCGGCGCGATTTTCACGTTTACACTGCCGCTGGGCACGCCACCACCTGCTCTTGAACCCGAAGCACCGGCCCACAATGGCTGAGCCGCTGCCCGTCGCGATCCTCATCGAGGATGAGCGGCAAATCCGCCGTTTCGTGCGCACCGCGTTGGAGACAGAGGGCTGGAGCGTCCACGAGGCTGAGACGATGCGACAGGGTTTGAGCGATGCGCGCGCGCGCCGGCCCGACCTCATCATTCTCGACTTAGGGCTGCCGGACGGAGATGGTATTGAATTCCTGCGCGAGTTGCGCTGCTGGTCAAAGGTGCCCGTCATCGTCCTGTCCGCCCGAGTGGGCGAGAAGGTCAAAATCACGGCGCTGGACAGCGGCGCCGATGACTATTTGACCAAACCATTCGGCGTCGGCGAGCTGCTTGCGCGCGTCCGTGCAAGTTCGCGGCGGCGCCTGCAGGCCGGCGCCGCCGCAGGCACGAGTACCGTATTCGAGTTCGGCGATGTCAAAATTGATTTGAGCCTGCGAACGGCGCACAAGGGCGGTGCCGCGATTCATTTGACTCCGATCGAGTATCGTCTAATCACTCTGCTGATCGCCAATGCCGGCAAAGTGCTCACGCATCGGCAGATCTTGCGCGAGGTGTGGGGACCGGCGCATTCTGAGGACGGACACTACGTGCGCGTTTACATGGGACATCTGCGCCAAAAGCTCGAGGACGATCCGGCGCAGCCTAAGTACATTCTCACTGAAACGGCGGTCGGTTATCGTTTGGTGCAAGAAGTGCGGCCTTGAGGCTCGAACAGCGCCAAGTGCCGGCGCGGCCGGCAAAGTCCTACAAGCTTAAGGGGTAGGGCGACGACATTATTCGGTCAGAGCAGCGCCTACGCTGGTTTACGCGGCGCCTTAGGATCAGCGTAGCGACACAGAGGTGAACATGCTGCATCAAGGGAGCCGGCATTCGTGCTGACCGATCAAGACATCTATTTGTTCCGCGAAGGCACGCACGGTCGGATTTACAGGGAACTCGGCGCGCATGCGACCGCTGACGGCAGCGGCGTGCGTTTCGCCGTGTGGGCCCCGAATGCTTCGGAAGTTTCGGTGGTCGGCGATTGGAACGGCTGGAACGCAGGGAGCCACAGGTTGGCGCCGCGCAGCGATCATTCCGGAATCTGGGAAGCCAACATCCCAGCTGTGCAGCATGGCCAGGCATACAAGTACCGCATCACTTCACATGTCTCCGGCTATCAGGTCGAAAAAGCGGACCCTTTCGGCACCTATTGTGAGCTGCCTCCCGCAACGGCATCGCGCGTCTGGAATTTGGACTACGCCTGGCACGATGAGTCCTGGATGGCCTGCCGCGCCACGCGAAACGGCTTGGATGCGCCCATGTCCATTTATGAGCTGCATGCCGGTTCCTGGCGCCGCAAGAATGGCAGATTTCTCAATTACCGGGAATTGGCGCATGAGCTGGCGGAGTATCTCAATGCGACCGGATTTACGCATGTGGAACTCATGCCGATTACCGAGCACCCGTTCTATGGTTCTTGGGGATATCAAACGACGGGGTATTTCGCGCCGACGGCGCGCTACGGCACGCCCCAGGACTTGATGTATTTCGTGGACCACCTGCATGCCAACGGAATCGGCGTCATTCTGGACTGGGTGCCGTCGCATTTTCCAACCGATCAGCATGGGTTGGTTTATTTCGATGGTACGCATCTCTACGAGCACGCGGATGCGCGCCAGGGATTTCATCCCGAGTGGAACTCGGCGATTTTCAATTTTGGCCGCAACGAAGTGCGCAGCTTCCTGGTTTCCTCGGCGCTTTTCTGGTTTGAAAAATATCACATCGACGGGCTGCGCGTGGACGCGGTCGCCTCGATGTTGTATTTGGACTATGCGCGCAAAGAAGGCGGGTGGATCCCGAACCAATTCGGGGGGCGCGAGAATCTGGAAGCCATCGAATTTTTGCGCATCCTGAATCAATCGGTATACCGGGACTATCCGGACGCGACCATGATTGCGGAAGAATCGACCGCATGGCCCATGGTGTCGAGACCTACTTACGTGGGCGGTCTCGGTTTCGGTTTGAAATGGAATATGGGTTGGATGCACGACACTCTCGATTACATGCAGGAGGATCCGGTCCACCGCAAGTATCATCACGGCGAACTGACTTTCTCGCTGATCTACGCCTTCAACGAAAACTTCGTGCTGCCGCTGTCGCATGACGAAGTGGTCTACGGCAAGGGTTCGCTCATCGGCAAGATGCCCGGCGACGACTGGCAAAAGTTCGCGAATCTTCGCGCCATGTACGGTTATATGTGGGCGCATCCCGGCAAGAAGCTGCTTTTCATGGGCGGAGAGTTTGGGCAGCGGCGCGAGTGGACGCACGAAGGCGAACTGGAGTGGTGGGTGTCCGACCTGCCGGAACACGCCGGCGTCAAACGGCTCATCGGCGATTTGAATCGCGTCTACCGCCGTGAAGCGGCGCTGCACCAGGTCGATTTCTCGCCTGCCGGCTTCGAATGGGTCGATGTCGGCAACTCTGAAATGAGCGTCATCTCGTTTCTACGCAAGTCAACCGGCAGCGGCGCACCGCTTTTGGTGGTGTGCAATTTTACGCCGGTGCCGCGCGACAATTTTCTGATCGGCGTGCCCGCACGCGGACTCTGGCGCGAGATCATCAACACCGATGCGCGAGATTACGGCGGCGCCGGCTGGGGTAACCTGGGCGCGGTCGAATCCGTGCCCGTGGGCTCTCACGGCCGCGTCGAATCCATAAACCTTACGCTGCCGCCGCTCTCGACCCTCGTGTTGCGTTGGGAAGGCAATGGCTAGCGCCAAGCGCAAGGTGCCCGCCCTGAAGAACGAGGCTTCGATCCTTGCAGGCGATACCACTGCGACCGTCGCCGAGGGCAGGGTCCGTGCCGTCATCGAAGCGGTGATGCCGACGGTCGATGGCGGTCGATTTCCGGCCAAGCGCGTGGCCGGCGAGGTTATCGGCATCGAAGTCCATTGCTTCACGGATGGCCACGACAAACTGCGAGTGGTGCTGCGCTGGAAACTGATGGGCTCCGGCAACGCGGACTTCGAAATCGACATGAAATCGCAAAGCAACGATGTGTGGACGGCCGAAGTTACGCCGCCGCAACCGGGCCGCTATCAATGCACCGTCATGGCGTGGGTCGATCACTTTGAGTCCTGGCGCCGCGAGTTCGAAAGACGCGAGGAAAAGGCCGATATCCTGCTCGCCGTTGAAACCGGCTCCGCACTCATTGACGAGGCCGCGGCACGAGCCGCCGGCAGCGATGCCGCCATTCTCACTGAGTGGTCTTCGCAGTTGCGCGACAGCCTGAAGGGAACGGCGGCCGAGGTCACGGCGTTGCGGTCGTTGGCGCTGGATCCGGCCCGCGCCGGCGTCGTCGCCAGGCACGCGGATCGAATTCTGGCGGCGAGCGCCACGTTGGAGCTTCTGGTCGATCGCAAGCGTGCAGCCTTCAGTACTTGGTACGAATTATTTCCGCGCTCGGCCGCGGCGCAAAGCGGGCAGCACGGAAAATTTAGCGATGTCGAGGCGCGGCTGCCGTATCTGGCGGAAATGGGGTTCGATGTGCTGTATTTTCCGCCCATCCATCCCATCGGCCGCGTCAACCGCAAGGGCGCGAACAACGCCTTGCGTGCCAGGCCCGGCGATGTGGGCAGTCCCTGGGCGATCGGCGCCGCGGAAGGCGGCCATAAGGCAATTCTGCCGCAGCTCGGCACTTTCGAGGACTTCGACCGGCTGTTGAATGTGGCGCGCGCGCTCGGTATCGAGATCGCCATGGACATGGCGTTTCAATGCGCTCCGGATCACCCCTATGTGGCGCAGCATCCGCAATGGTTCAAGCATCGGCCCGACGGCAGCGTGCAATACGCCGAGAATCCACCGAAGAAATACCAGGACATCTATCCGTTCGATTTCGAGACCAGCGACTGGCGCGCCTTATGGGCCGAACTGAAGAGCATCATCGACTTCTGGATCGCCCACGGGGTAAAAATATTTCGCGTCGATAACCCGCATACCAAGCCGTTCGCATTCTGGGAATGGTTGATCAGCGCCACCCAACGCGATCATCCGGATGTGATTTACCTGGCCGAGGCGTTTACCCGGCCGAAGATCATGCACCGCTTGGCCAAACTGGGATTCTCACAGTCCTACACATACTTTACGTGGCGCAATACCAAGCATGAGCTGACGGACTATTTCACGGACTTAAGTCAAGGTCCGGGCCGGCAATACTACCGACCCAACGTATGGCCGAATACGCCCGACATCCTGCCCGAAACGCTGCAGTCGGGCTTGCGCCCCATGTACGCGGCAAGACTGATTCTTGCCGCAACGCTCTGCGCGAATTACGGCATCTATGGGCCGACCTACGAGCTGATGGAAAGCACGCCGCGCGAGCCGGGGAGCGAGGAGTACCGCGATTCGGAGAAATATCAGCTGCGGTATTGGACCTTGCAGCAGGCTGACAGCCTCTGGTCGCTGATTGCCCGCATGAACCGCATCCGCCGGGAGAATACTGCGCTGCAGTCCGATGCAGGCCTGCATTTCTGTAAAGTCGAGAACGATCAGCTGATCGCCTATTTGAAGACGGACGCGCAGAGCTCGAACGTGATTCTTACCGTCGTTAACCTTGATCCGCATCACCCGCAGTCGGGCTGGGTCGATCTGGATGTCGGCGCCTTGAAGCTCGATCCCGATCAGCCCTACCAGGTGCACGATTTGTTGAGCGATCAGCGCTATATATGGCGCGGTCGCTACAACTATGTATTGTTGGAGCCGCAGCGCGCGCCGGCGCATGTGTTTAGATTGCGCCGACGGGTGCGCAGCGAGCGGGATTTCGACTATTACCTATGACGCCGAGGAGCCTGTCTGAGTATTCAAGCGTGAGCCGCGTTGGCAGCGCGACGGAGCGGATGCAAGGCGTGCGGCTACGCCTAAGGCGGGCCCCACAGTCAAGCCGCTCAACACCGCAGACGCCCCTCTCGCTGCCAACCCTTGGTTGCCTTGCCCGTTGAACACCCAGACAGGCTCCTGATGAACGACGTCCAAGTTCCGGTTCTCGATACGGCGCCGCCGACCGGCATGAGCGCCAATGATGCGCTCTGGTACAAAGATGCCGTCATCTATCAGGTCAATGTCAAATCATTCTTCGACTCCAATGCCGATGGCATCGGCGACTTCAAGGGCCTGACTTCCAAGCTGGAGTACATCCGCGACTTGGGTGTCAACACGATCTGGTTGATGCCCTTCTACCCCTCGCCTCTGAAGGATGACGGCTATGACATTGCCGACTACCAAAATGTGCATCCGCAATTCGGCACGCTGGACGACTTTCGCAACATGCTGCAGGAGGCGCATCGCCTCGGCCTGAAGGTGATCACCGAACTGATCATCAACCATACCTCGGATCAGCATCCATGGTTTCAGGCCGCGCGCCACGCGCCCGCGGGTTCGTCGCAGCGCGATTTTTATGTGTGGAGCGATACGGATCAGAAATATCTCGGTACGCGCATCATCTTTACCGACACGGAAGCCTCGAATTGGACCTGGGACCCGGTGGCGAAGGCGTACTACTGGCACCGCTTCTTCAGTCATCAGCCAGATTTGAACTTTGACAATCCCCAAGTCCTGGAGGCGGTGCTCAAGATCATGCGCTTCTGGCTCGACATGGGAGTCGATGGGTTTCGGCTCGACGCCATTCCATATCTCGTCGAGCGCGAGGGCACCAACAATGAGAATCTGCGCGAAACCCACGCGGTCATCAAGGAGTTGCGCGCGGCCATTGATGCGGCCTATAGCAACCGCTTTTTGCTCGCCGAAGCCAATCAATGGCCTGAAGATGTGCGCGAGTATTTCGGCGATGGCGATGAATGCCACATGGCCTATCACTTCCCTTTGATGCCGCGCATCTACATGGCTATCGCACAGGAGGACCGCTATCCCATCATTGAGATCATGCAGCAGACGCCGGACATTCCAGAGAGCTGCCAGTGGGCCATTTTCCTGCGCAATCATGATGAGCTGACGCTGGAGATGGTGACGAGCAAGGAACGCGATTACATGTACACCACCTACGCCGCGGATCTTCAGGCGCGAATCAACTTGGGGATTCGGCGCCGTCTCGCGCCCTTGATGGAGAATGATCTCGACCGAATCAAGCTGATGAACAGCCTGCTCTTGTCCATGCCCGGGTCGCCGATTCTCTATTACGGCGATGAGATCGGCATGGGCGACAATTTCTTCATCGGCGACCGCAACGGCGTGCGCACGCCGATGCAATGGAGTCCGGACCGCAATGCCGGCTTCTCGCGCGCCGATCCGCAACGGCTGTACCTGCCGCCCATCATGGATGCGGTGTACGGATACGAATCGACCAATGTCGAAGCGCAGTCACGCGACCCCAGTTCGCTGTTGAGCTGGACCAAGCGCATGTTGGCGGTGCGCAAGACCAGTCAAGCCTTCGGCCGTGGCTCGCGCCGCTTTCTGCGGCCCGGCAACCGCAAGATTCTCGCGTACCTGCGCGAGTTCGGTGAGGACACGATTCTATGCGTGGCGAATCTCTCGCGCTCCGCGCAGCCGGTGGAATTGAATCTCGCGCCGTTCAAGGGCCGCGTGCCGGTGGAGATGCTGGGACGAACCGCATTCCCGCCGATCGGCGACTTGCCCTACCTGCTGACCATTTCCGCGTACGGGTTTTACTGGTTCCGGCTGGCCACCGATGCCGCCGTTCCTTCCTGGCATGAACAGATCGTCTCGGTGGATGAGCGGCCGGTGTTGGTGTTGTTCGACGGATGGACCAGCCTGTTTCGCGAACGCGTGGTGCCCTGGCGCATCGGCATGGCGGAGAAGACCCGAACGCAATTCGAAACGGACACGCTGCCGCGCTACATCGAAACTCAGCGCTGGTATGCGGCAAAGGGCACGCCGATAGAGCGGGCGCGCATGACGGAACAGGTGCTGTGGCTGGAAGGAAAGGTGTCCTGGCTCGTGACGCTGGTCGAACTCGACGGAACGGAGCCGCGGGCGAACTACTTTTTGCCCTTAGGGTTGGCCTGGGAAGAGCGCGAAGATGAACGCGTGCGGAACCTGTCGACCTCCGCCGTGGCGAAGATTCGCCAGCAGGCCAATGTCGGTGTGATGGGCGATGCCTTTGCGGACGAGCTGTTCTGCCGCGCGGTGGTCGCGGCGATAGCGGCGCGCCGCGAGATCCCCATGTCTGCCGGCAAACTGCGATTCAGGCCGACCCTTAAGTTCGCAGAGATTGCAGGTCCTGATTTTGAGTCCCTGCCAGTCGAGCGGCCGCGCGGATCCAGCTCGAATACCATCGTCAATATGCGCGAACGGCTGATGCTCAAGGGCTACCGCCGGCTTCGCGTCGGGATCAATCCGGAACTCGAGATGGGTCTGTATCTCACCGAGGTGGCTCACTTCGCGAACTGCGCCGCATTGGCGGGCGTGCTCGAATACGTTGCCAACGACGGGCAGACGCGCTTGCTGGCGATGCTGCAGGCATACGTGGCCAATCAAGGGGATGGCTGGACGTATTCGCTTGAATATCTGCGGCGGCATCTTGAGCAATATCGCACCACACCGGCGAGCGACGCGATACCGCCCAATGCGCACGAGGCCTACCTCGCGCTAATTCGTGTGCTGGCGCAGCGTACCGCCGAGCTGCACCGCGCGCTCGCCCGTCCCACCAAAGACGCGGCGTTCTCACCGCAGGCGCTTAGCAGAGCAGACATCGATGCCTACCGCCAGCGAGCGCTCGACGAGGCGCGCGGCGCCCTGGACCTGTTGGCTGCCAATCTGGATGCCGTACCCGCGGCGGATCGCGATCGCGCCACGGCCGTGCTCGCACAGCGCGAACCAATCATGAAGCGCATCGAGGGGTGCGCGGCGGTGACGCCGGCGGGCAAGAAGATCCGCATTCACGGCGACTATCACTTAGGTCAGGTGCTCGTCACGCGCAACGATTTCGTCATCATCGATTTCGAAGGCGAGCCCGGCCACAGTCTGGAGCAGCGGCGCGCGAAACACTCGCCGCTGCGCGACGTCGCCGGGATGATGCGCTCCTTCAACTATGTGCAGCAAAGCGCCCTGCGCAGCGTGGCGCACAACGACGCAGAGGCGGCGAGATTGGCGCCGCTCGCGAGGAATTGGGAGATTGAGGCGCGAAGCGCATTCCTATCGGCCTACGATGCGGCCGCGCGCGGAGCGGCGGCGTACGAGTCGCTGCAACCCGGGCAGGGATTGCTCGGACTGTTTGAACTGGAAAAGGCACTGTACGAAATGCGTTACGAGATCGGCAACCGGCCAGCCTGGGTCGGCATCCCGTTGCAAGGAATTCTGGATTGGGGCAGCTGATATTGGGAGACTCTCATGCAAAGCATTGATATGTTGTTGGATGCAACTCGAGAGTTTTTGCACCAGACCGCCGCGTTCTTGCCAAAGCTTCTTCTGGCACTGCTCGTGGTCGCCATCGGGTGGCTGGTAGCCAAAGCGGTACGCTTCGCGGTCGTGCGCGCGCTTCGTGCCATCAACTTCAACGTATTGACCGAACGGGCGGGCACCGACATTTTCCTGAGACAAGCCGGCATGCGCGGCGATACCACGACGCTGTTTGGCTTGGTCGCTTTTTGGCTGGTAATCGTTGCCGCGCTCATCATGGCATTCAATGGCATGGGATTGACCTACCTCCCGGATCTCCTGGGGCGGGTGGTCCTATTCGCTCCCAAACTGCTCATCGCCATGCTGATCTTCGTATTCGGATCGTATTGCGCGCGTTTCGTGGGCGATGCGGTGCAGAATTATTGCGTCGAGGCACGGATCGCAGACGCTGACGTATTGGGCCGGCTGGTACGGTACGCGATTATGCTGTTCGTTGTGATGATCGCCCTGAGCCAGATTGAAGTCGGCGGCGACATCGTGCAGCGGACGTTCCTCATCATTCTCGCCGGTCTCATGCTCGCGATTGCTTTGGCGTTCGGCCTCGGCGGGAAGGAATGGGCCGCATCGTTGCTGCAGCGCTGGTGGCCGCAGCATCGAAAGGATGAGGACCTCTGACCGGAAGGTTCTGCCACGCGATGCCCTTCGGGTGCGCGCTTAAGCCCGAAGGCGGCGCTCGCTTCCGCCTGTGGGCGCCTTCGTGTGCAGCGGTAATGCTGGAGTTGACCCTGCCACGTGCCGGTGCAGCGGCGCTGCACGCCATGCGGAATCTTCAAGGCTGGCATGAGATTGATGTGCCCGACGCCTGCGATGGCGCGAGCTATCGATACATTGTCAACAACCGCGACGGCCAAGCCTTCGCCGTGCCAGATCCGGCCTCGCGCTGCAACCCTGAGGGTGTTCACGCGGCCAGCATAATCGTCGACCCGACGTCTTACGCCTGGCAGGTTCCGGAGTGGCGCGGGCGATCGTGGCCGGATGCGGTGCTTTATGAGCTGCATATCGGCACCTTCACGCACGAGGGCACCTTTGCCGCGGCCCGCGAGCGACTCGTGGACCTCAAGCTGCTCGGCGTTACCGCGCTGCAGATCATGCCGTTGGCGGCATTCCCCGGTGCTCGCAATTGGGGTTATGACGGCGTGCTGCAATTCGCACCGGCGCCATGCTATGGCTCACCCTCGGACCTGAAGGCTTTTATCGACGGCGCGCATACCCTGGGAATGATGGTGCTGCTCGACGTCGTCTACAATCATTTCGGACCTGAAGGGAATTATCTTCACGCCTACTGTCCCGAGTTCTTCAACCCTGCGCATCGCACCCCCTGGGGCGCCGCGATCAACTTTGAAGGGCAAGGCAGCCGCACGGTGCGCGACTTCTTCGTGCACAACGCGCTGTATTGGATCGAAGAATTTCGCTTCGACGGCCTGCGGCTGGATGCCATCCATGCGATGCGAGACCGATCGAGTCCCGACATCGTGGCGCAGATCGCCGCCGCGATCCATGCGGGGCCCGGGCTTCTGCGCCAAGTACACCTGGTTCTGGAGAATAATGCCAATCAAGCGCGCTATCTGGAAGGCGATGCGGAGGGTGAGCCGCGGATTGCCACCTCCCAATGGAATGACGACGTGCATCACGCGCTGCACGTGCTGGTGAGCGGCGAAGCGGATGGCTACTATGCCGACTATGCGGCCCAGCCGCTCGAGATGTTGGGACGCTCGTTGGCGGAAGGCTTCGCCTATCAGGGCGAGCATTCGAGGTTCCGCGACCGCCCGCGGGGCGAGCTGAGCGCCCAGCTGCCGCCTGCAGCGTTCGTAGGATTTCTGCAAAACCACGACATGGTCGGCAACCGCGCCTTTGGCGATCGGATTCAAGCCTTTGCCGATTCGCGGCTGATCCTCGCCGCGTACGCGTGTTTGCTGCTCTCGCCGCAGGTACCGATGCTCTTCATGGGGGAGGAGTGGGCGGCCTCGACGCCATTTCTGTTCTTCTGTGATTTCGGCCCAGAACTGGCGCACTCGGTATCGAACGGGCGGCGGCAGGAATTCAAGCGCTTTGCCGCCTTTGCGGACGATGCGGCGGTGGCGCGCATTCCGGATCCCAACGCCGAATCGTCGTTCACCGCCAGCAAGCTGCGCTGGCAGGAGCGCCACGTCTCGCCGCATCGCGAGCGGCTGGATTTTATCCGGGAGTTATTGGCGCTGCGGCGGCACTACCTGGCGCCGCACCTGTCAAGGCGCGCGCGCGGGGGAAGTTTTGAAATCGTTAATGATGTGCTGCGCGTGGAATGGCGATTGGCGGACGATCGGTCTTGGTGTCTCATGGCGCATTTCGGCGAGCAAGCCGTCTATGCCGCGCTACCGGAAACTGGGACCCGGGTATTTTCCTTAGGCGGCGTTGCCGTCGCGGCGCCGCAAGCCCGGTTGGAACCGGGAGCGGTGATTGCGACCTACACTTAAGCGGCGGCCCGCTCGGCCGTAGGCAGGCCGCGTCTAAGCCTGCCGTGGTGCGGGCCGGTCGATGATCTGTACCGTGTAGCCGCCGGACTTCTCATCCGGGCGCAGCGTAAGCAAGCCGCGCTTTTCCGCATCGCTCAGCATGTCGTTGAACGACCTGAAGCCGTAGAAGCGCTCGTTGAAACCGGGCTGGCGCCGCTTGATGGCCTGTTTGATCATCGAACCCCAGATTGGTTCGCTGCCGCCGCGTTCTTCGGTCAGGGCCTCGAGCGTATCGATAATCAGTTCCATGGCCTCGCCCAAGTTCGGTCCCTTCTTCTCGGCCGGCGCACTGTCGGCGGCAGGGTGGCTGGGCGCGGCCGCCCCGCTGCGCCGGCGTCCTTTGGGCTCCTTGCGCACCAAATCATCGTAATAGATGAATTCATCGCAGTTGTTGATGAATAGATCCGAGGTCGAATTTTTGACGCCGACGCCGATGACGGTTTTGGCATTCTCGCGCAGCTTGCTGACCAGCGGCGAGAAATCCGAGTCGCCGCTCAAGATGACAAAGGTGTCGACGTGGCCCTTGGTGTAGCACAGATCCAGAGCGTCGACGACCATGCGGATGTCGGCCGAATTCTTGCCGGACTGTCTCACGTGCGGAATTTCAATGAGTTCGAATGCCGCTTCGTGCAAGCCGCGCTTGAAATCCTTGTAGCGCTCAAAATCGCAGTAGGCTTTCTTGACCACGATGTGGCCCTTGAGCAATAGACGCTCGAGCACCTTCTCGATGTCGAAACTCGGGTATTTGGCGTCGCGTGCGCCGAGCGCAATGTTCTCGAGGTCCAGGAAAACCGCCATCGTGGCATCGGAGGCTTTGGCCGACATTCCAGGATCCTTCATTTTTAGAACCAGTTGTAATTGAAGCTTACGCTGATTCGGTCGGCCTTGACGCGATTGGGCGCCACTTCATGGCGCAGCCAACTTTCGAACAACAGCAGCTCTCCCACGGCCGCTGGATAGGTTACCCAGGGACGCGATTCGCGCCGCGCGCGAGCCAAGCGCGGCGGCGCCGCCATGAATCGATCCAGGCGCGGATCTTCGAATTTGATGCCGGGAGATCCTTTTGGCACTTGTACATAGTAGGTGCCGCTCAGGGTTGAGTGCGGATGCAGGTGCAGGGTATGCACCGTGCCGCGCGGCATGATATTCGCCCAGCAATCTGTCATTTCCAGTTCGCGCCCGCGCAAATCCCATTCGACCGCCGCGGCGAAGGCGGCGACGTGGCGGTTGAGCTTTTTGCGCAGCGACTCGAAGGTTGGCGAGACCGTCTGAAGACGATGCACCGATCCGTAGGAGGTATAGCCGCCGGGATAGTTTTCCTTGGACCACCGCCTCCCGGCTGCATCGTCGAGGCGAAGCTGCCGGCACTCTTTCAGCAGCTGACGATTGAAGTTGCCGGCACTGCCGCGTTGCAGGGCGGCCCCATAGACCAGCGTCGGAAATAAAACGTGAATGCTCACGGCGATCAGCTGCGACTCGAAAGCTTGATCATCGATACACCTGCTTGATTTGAATGGTGTTACGGCGCCGCCGCCGAGCCTGCGGGCGCGCGCGCGTCGTTTGCACCGTACAAAACCGCGGGGCGCGGGAAACCGACCGCCTTCGCGGCCGCCGCGTCCGCAGGCGCGATGCCGATGGCCTCGACGGCGTTGCCGGATCCCCACGGTTCCAACGGCACGACCTTGTAGCCCATGGCGGTGAGCGTCTTGACGGTATCGGCGGAGAGTGCAAAGGGTTCCGCCCCGACAGTGTCCGGCAGCCATTGATGATGGATGCGCGGCGCATCGATGGCCTCTTGCAGCGTCATGCCGTGATCGATGAAATTGACAATGACTTCGAGCACCGTGGTGATGATTCGCGAGCCGCCCGGCGTTCCGAGAACGAGAACCGGCCTGCCATCCTTGAACACGATGGTGGGCGTCATGGAACTCAACGGGCGCTTTCCCGGGGCGATCGCATTTGCCTTACCCTGAATCAAACCAAACACATTCGGCACGCCGGGCTTGGCGGTGAAGTCATCCATCTCGTCGTTCAAAAAGAAACCGGTATTGCCGGCGATCACCTTGGCGCCGAACGAATCATTGATGGTATAGGTGACCGAAACCACGTTGCCTGAATGATCGACCACGGAATAATGCGTCGTGGTGGCGTGCTCATCCGGTGCCGCGAGTCCGTGCAGGGCAGAGGAGGGCGTGGCGCGATTTGGTTGAATCTGCGTACGGATCGATGCCGCATATTGCGCGGACAGGAGACGCGCAGTCGGATTGTCGATGAATGCCGGATCGCCCAGGTAGGTATTGCGGTCGTGGTACGCGTGACGCATCGCCTCGGTCAGGACATGAACGGTTGCACCGGAATGAAAGCCCATCGCCTTGAGCGGGTAACCTTGCAGCACTTGCAGCATTTCGCACAAGGTGATGCCGCCGGAACTCGGCGGCGGCGCGGAGATGATCGTGTAGCCGCGATACGGGCAGCTGATGGGCGCCGATTCCGTCGCCGTATATGCCGCGAAATCCTCAACGGTCAATAGCCCGCCGTGCGCGCGCGAAGCGGCGCTGACCGCGGCGGGTATGGCGCCATGATAGAAGGCGTCGGACCCGCCGCTGCTGATCGCGCGCAACGTGGCCGCGAGGTCTTTTTGCGTCAATCGATCGCCGGGTGCGAAGGCTTCGCCATGGTTGAGGAAGATCTCCGCAACATTGGGCTGATTGCGAAACTGCCGGGTGCCGTCTGCCAACACATCGACATCGCCGCGAGTCAGCACGAACCCCTCATCCGCGAGCTTGATCGCCGGCGCAAGCAGCATCGCTCGCGGCAGGGTGCCGTATTTCTGCCGCGCCGTCTCCAGGCCCATGACGGTTCCCGGAACACCTACGGCCAGATAGCCGTCGAGACTTCGGTTGCTGGCCACCTTGCCCTGTGGGTCGAGGAACATGTCGGCGCGCGCCGCCAGCGGCGCCCGCTCGCGAAAATTGATGAAAGTACTTTTGCCGTCGGCTAAATGAATGGTCATGAATCCCCCGCCGCCGAGATTGCCGCAGCAAGGATGTGTCACCGCGAGCGCGTAACCCACCGCGACCGCGGCATCGATGGCGTTGCCTCCCCGACGGAGTATTGCCGCGCCCACCTCCGAGGCGAGGTGCTGAGAAGTCACCACCATCCCCTTGTCGGATTCGAGTTCGAGAGGCGCGGCCGCACGAGCCATGAGGCAAGGCGTGAACAGAAGAGCGAAAGCCATTCGATTGAACATAGTTCTCAAGAGTAGCGCATCGCACCGCCAGGCGGCAGCACTTGTTTCAGAGTGCTAACACAGGTTGGTGATGGCCTGATGCAATGCGCGGATAGTCAAGCGGGCAATGAGCGAGACTTCTTGGGAGAGCGCCGTCATGACCGTCAAGGAAGTTGCCGAGAATGCAGAGCTCCATCACCGCATCCGCAGGCTTCTGGCCGTGATCAGGTCGATCGCGGTTCATATGCAAATCCAAAGCCGTGACGCAGAGGAATCGGCCGTGCACCTTGCCGCCCGGGTGGGGGCGATCGGACGTGTGGCACTCACACCCATTGCGGCCGGCGTGGATTTGGAATCTTTGGTGCTCGATGAGCTGCTGGTCCATCGCGCCCACCGCTCCGGAGTCATTGTTGATGGTCCGGAAGTTCGGCTGAACGCCAAGTCGGCAGAATTTGTGGGCCTGCTGATCCACGAGCTTGTCACCAATTCCGTCAAGTTCGGCGCCCTGTCTCAATCGCGGACGCAGCTGCGCGTGATATGGTGGTTTGCCGGCCCTGAGGATTCGCGTTTACATCTTGAATGGAGAGAGAGCGGGGTGCGGATGCCGCTGGCAAGCGGCAGGATACCGGGGTTTGGCTCGCAGGTCGTGAAGCGCCTGATTGCGAGCGAGTTGCACGGGGAGGGGGATATGCTATTTTCAAGCCAGGGAGTACTTTGCACCACAGAGTTTCCGGCCGGCGAGGCGCTGTTTCAACATGACTAATCCGCTGCTGCGCAAACTTTCGAACTTCACCGAATTGTCCGAGGAAGAATCGAGCATCGTCGAAGCGAGCACGCTCGACGTGCGCGCGTATGCCGCCCGCGAAGATGTGATCTCGCAGGGCGATCGGACCGGCGGCGTCAAACTGCTGCTGGAAGGCTTCGCCTGCCGTTACAAGGTGCTGGAGGACGGGCGGCGCCAAATCGTCGCCTATTTCGTGCCCGGCGATCTGTGCGATTTGCGGGTATTCATTCTTAAGCGCATGGACCACTCCATCGGCGCTGTGGTCGCCTCGAAAGTGGCGACCATATCCCCTGAGAACATCCTGAAAATGACACATAACTACCCGACACTGACGCGGGCATTGTGGTGGTCCACCCTGGTGGAGGAAGCGATCGCCCGCGAATGGATTGTCAATGTGGGGCAGCGCAATGCGCTCGAGCGGATGGCGCATTTGTTTTGCGAACTCCTTTATCGCTTTCGGGCGGTGGGTCTGAATGAGGGCAACTCATGCACGCTGCCGCTCACGCAAGTCGAATTGGCGGAGACATTGGGATTGTCATCGGTTCACGTCAATCGAACGCTGCAGGAATTGAGGCGGCAAAAGCTGATCACGCTGGAGGCCGGCACGCTGACCATTGAAGATCTAGCAGCCTTGGAGGAGGTCTCATTCTTCAATCCCGACTACCTACACCAAAATTACAGCGACGAAAAGCCGCGCGGCGACGAACGCGAAGGCAGATGATTTGCTTTATGTTAGCGCGCTAGAGTATTCGATCGCCTAAGCTTCGCTGCAAGAAAAACCAAGTCGTATTTCATTATGCAGTACAACGAACACCAGTTGGCGCAGCTTGCCGCGACCGTGGCCGCGGGGCTGGCGCGCGACTTCGACTCGCTGCAGCAAAGCGCAGATAAAGATAAAACCCGCGCCGCGGCGCGCCAGTTGGCACGCGTAAGCTTGCTGGTCGCACGTCATATTCTGGTCGGCGCGCATTGCGCCGCGCTCAAAGTGGACGAACTAGAACTGTTGTACGACGACGCAGATTTTCTCTAGCCGCGTTTATTTTGCCGCAGGTACGGGCGTCGACATCGGCACGCCTTTGTCGACAATCCAGGCCGACACTTCCATGCCGCCATCCGAGCCGGGCGCCGCCACCAGACTGTGCACGGCACCGCGTGGATTGAAGAAGCTGTCTCCCGCCTTGAGGGCCCGATCTGGCTGCCCCTGCGTTTTCCAAATTAAATTGCCTTTGAGCACATAGCCGACTTCGTCGCCGGGATGTGTGTGATAGCCAATCACGGAGCCAGGCGGCAGAGTCGCGGTGCCGATTACGATCTCCTTGCCGGACACCCCGGATTGATCATGGCGCTCCATGATGTTGCGCGTCGCTTGGGCGGTCGGCTTCGGTTCCTCGGCCGTCGCGTTCAGCGACAGGAAGGCGAGGGCGATGAGTGATGCAGGGATGAGCTTCATAGCGGAGTTCTCACGGTGATGGAATAGTCACATTAGCAAAATATCAGCGCATCAGTGCGCGTACCAGATGCGGTAGATCACGTTGCCGCCATCCTCGCTCATCAATAGCGATCCGTCGGAGAGTTCCGCGGTTGCGACCGGGCGACCCCAGACATGGGCGTCGTCCACCACAAAACCGGTTAGAAAATCCTCGTAATCGCCGGTCGGCTCGCCGTTCTTCATATGAACGCGCACCAACTTGTAACCGGTCCGCAAACTGCGGTTCCAAGAGCCGTGGAAACCGACGATGGCATCGCCCACGAAGCCTTCGGGAAACGCGGATTTTCCGTTAGCAGCCGCATAGAAAGTCATGCTGAGCGCCGCCGAGTGAGACTGATACAGCACGTCGGGTACCGATACCTTGCCCGCCAAATCGGGACGCTCACCCTTCAAGCGCGGGTCCTCGTTGGAGCCGATGTAGTACCAGGGCCAGCCGAAAAAGCTGCCGCGCTTCACCCGCGTGGAATAATCGGGCACGAGATCATCGCCCAGGGCATCGCGCTCATTGGTCGTACACCACAACGCGCCATTCGCCGGCTGCACGGTCAGGCTGACGCAATTGCGAATGCCGTCGGCGTAGATGGCTGCCGTCCCGGGGGCCGCTGCGTCGAATTCCAATACCGCCGCTCGATCGGTTTCAACGTCCCAGGCGGCGCCACGGCCGTGGGCGGCTTCCCAGGCCTTGATTTCCGCAGCTGTCTTTTTCGACATCGTCTCGGCAACGTTCGAACCAGAACCCACGGAAACGAACAGCCGCTTGCCATCCAGCGAAAACGCGATATCGCGGGTGGAGTGGCCAACGCCGCTGGGCAATTGCGCCACCACGATTTGCGCCGCGCCGCGCGGCTTCACATCCCCCACCTGAAAGGGGTAGCGCGTGACGCGGTTGGTCTCGGCGACATACAGCCACTGTGGATTCTGCGTGCTCGGATAAAACGCCAGGCCGAAAGGTTGCTTCAGTCCTTGTGCGTACACATCGGTGCCGGCTGCGCGGCTGCCATCGGATGAGGGATGCAGCACGGTGACCCGTCCGTCGCGCATCTCGGTGACCAGAATGTCGCCGTT
Source organism: Steroidobacteraceae bacterium (assembly GCA_039924385.1). Lineage (GTDB taxonomy): Bacteria > Pseudomonadota > Gammaproteobacteria > Steroidobacterales > Steroidobacteraceae > Bog-1198. The sequence continues at coordinate 51,306 of JBDTAV010000114.1, read as the reverse complement.
GGGTGCCACGAGCATTTTGCGCGGCCCGGTCAGACCCGAGATGAAGGTATCCACGTGAAAACCCGGCGGTACCGCTATCGAGGCGCTCGCGGGCTTCGGCACCACGGATGAGTTGTTGCGGGACGAAGGCGTGGCGAATGGCGCGGGCAGCGAGTTTGCGCTGATGCGATGCAGCCGGCCAGGCGCGTCCAAGCGCCAATTGGCCGATTGCGTGCTGCCTGCGGGCACCACGATGGATGGTTCCGTGGACGGCGCTTGATTCGAGACGCTTTGGAAATAGGCGATGAGATTGTCGCGGTCGGCATCACCCTGAACCGCGATCAGCATTGAAGTGCCTGGCACCACGCTGCTGGGAGCGGCGAGGAAGCGGTTCAGAGTTGCGCCGTCCCAGGCGAGTTTCGAATCACGCAGCGCGGCGGTGTAGGAAAACTGCGGGGCGCTGGCCGCCGCGCGACCCATGACGCCGATCAATGAGGGCCCCTGCGCGCCGCCGTTATCGCCCGATTCCGCCGTATGACAGACGCTGCAGCGCTCTCGGAAGATCGATTTGCCGGCATTGGCGTCAGCGCCGAATGCGGGCGCAGCGGCCAAGACCCACCCCGCCGCGCACCAGAAGATGATTGATTGCAGGGACATGGCTGGTACTCCGTCACTTAGGCTGGTATGGAAATATAGCGCGTCCTCGTACAATCTTTGCAGCCATGCAGCTATTTGAGATCACGTTGCTATTATTGACCATCGCCGTGGTGTTCCTACGCGTGGCACGGCGCTTGGCGCGTGCCCTATCCCTCCTTGCCGCCGCGGCTTCGGCAGCGTTGGGCGAATTCAGTCGGCGCAATTGGGCATGCGCATTTTCTCGAAGCTCGCCGGCACCTTGTCCTTGATCATCGTTTTCGTGCTCAACGCATTCAGGATGACGCCTATCATCTGCTCGAAGATGAACTGGACCGCGCGGAATTGCATGTGGCGGCCATATCCAACACTTGGTTGGATGGCTAAGGGTCGCGATCTACTGATACCATTGGGCGCAAACATTGATCGGCGGACCTGTCCTAGCGCCGATAATCGTGGCAATTTAGGGGAGACCACGGATGTCCTTACGTATCTTTGCAATCATGAGCGCGACCGCGCTGACGGCTCTCTCGGCAGTCTCGGCTGTCGGTCCTTCGCAACCCATGCACCTGCGTCCGAATGCGCCCGGCAGCTCCGTGTTGCACGTGGCAGGCAGCCGCAGCGCGCAGCAGCGCGACAGCGCGAGCGGCTCGAAATTCGATGCCTCGCTGGCGGAAATCGCGCGGCATGTAAGCAGCCTTCGGCCCGGGTCGGCGCTCCAAGACCTACACGCGCTGAACCCCGCGGCGAGATTCAGCCGCCCGGCCGATAGTTCAACGCCTCTGGTGCTGATCGACGCCATCACCAAGGGCGATCCGCAAAAGTTGAAGGCCGCCCTCGTCGGGTTGGGACTGCAGCGTGCCTCGCAGTATTCCAACGATGTCGGCGGTTGGCTGCCGGTCGATCAGTTGGATGCGGCTTCCGGCTTGACCGAGGTCCATGCCATCCGGGCCGCAATGATGCGCACCAAGAGCGGCGCGGTCACCTCGCAAGGCGACTATGCGCAGAACAGCGATTTGGTGCGCTCGGATAATTCTCTCACCGGTGCGGGAATCACAGTCGGGATTCTGTCGGATAGTTATGATTGTTACTCGGTGTATGCCAACGACGGCGTGCCGGCCGGCGGCAATGCAGGCTACGCCAACAATGGATTTACCGCCGACGCGGCGGCGGATATAGCGAGCGGCGATTTGCCGTCAAACGTTAATGTGCTCGCGGAGGCTGATCCGCAAGGGGGCGGCTGCATGAATTACGGCGCGCCCATCCAGCTGCCTTTCGGTGATGAAGGGCGCGCGATGATGCAAATCGTTCACGACGTGGCTCCAGGTGCCGGACTCGCCTTTTATACTGCCGAAAACGGCGAAGCTGATTTCGCCAGCGGCATCGGTAAGCTGGCCGCGCCTGTTGCGAGCGGGGGCGCCGGCGCGAAAGTGATTGTCGATGACGTGGGGTATTTCGACGAGCCGTTTTTTCAGGATGGATTGGTTGCGCAGGCCATTAATGCCGTCGTGGCGGACGGAGTTGCCTATTTTTCCTCGGCCGGCAATAACGGGACCCTCGCGTATAACAACAATAACCCGAACTTCTCTTTTGTTTCGAGTTCGGCGCCGAATTCGGGCGAGCATTTGCTGAATTTCGCCTCGTCTGGGCCGCCGACAGCTACATCGACAATGCTGCCCGTCACCATCCCGCCGATGCTTCCCGGCGAATTCGTCGTGATCGTTGTGGAATGGGATCAACCTTACGTAACGGGTGCGCCGTCAAGCGGTGGTTCCACCAGTTCAATTGACGTGTGCCTAACGCCTGTGGGCGGAAATGACATCATTGACAACGGCGACCTTCATGCCGCGACCTGCAGCGGCGCCAGCACGCTGGGTCACGATCCCGTTCAGATCATGATTATCGACAATCCTGCCAACGCCGCCGGCAACAGTTCAAAAGAAACGCTGAACATCGAAGTCGGCTTAGTCAGCGGCAGCGGCACTACGCCCGGACGAATCAAGGTGGCGGTTGAGGATGACGGTGCGGGCAGCCATATCACTAACTACGCGACTAACAGCGGCACGATTCAGGGCCACCCGCTTGCGACGGGCGCCGCCGCAGTCGGCGCGGCTTTTTTCCCGAACACTATTTCCTGCGGGGCTACGGTACCTACTCTGGAGCTTTTCTCCTCTGCGGGTGGCGATCCGATTCTGTTCAATGCCGCGGGAAAGCCTCAAGCCGCGGAATTCCGCCAAAAACCCGATTTCGTCGGCCCCGACGGCGGCAACGACACCTTTCTAGGATTTAAGATCGCCGGCACGGGATTCGACGATATCAGTACGGTTCCCGCGTGCGCGAACAACGCCAATTTCCCCAATTTCTTCGGTACCTCGGCGGCCGCACCACATGTGGCCAGCATTGCCGCACTCATGCTGCAGGCCGATCCTCAGCTGACGCCGACGCAGATTTATTCATTTCTACAGCAAACCGCGGCACCGATGGGCACCACGCCAGACCCAACCGCAGCAACATTCAATTTCACCGCAGGCTATGGGTTTGTTCAGGCTAATTTGGCCGTGCGAATGGTTCCCCCGATCGTGCCCCCCGCGCCCACGCTCACCCTAGCCTCAACATCCATCGTGACGGGCAGTTCAACGACGCTCACGTGGTCATCGGCGAATACCGCCCTCGGCTGTACCGCTTCCGGAAGTTGGTCGGGCGCCATGGCGAGCAATGGCACGCAGACGGTTAACCCGACTGCAGTGGGATCGGACACCTACATACTAGTGTGCGCGAATAATGCGGGGACTTCGCCTGCGACCTCCGCGACGCTATCCGTGACCGCGGCAGCACGCCCGCCGAGTTCGGGGGGCGGCGGCGGCGCGTTCGGCCTTTCGACATTGCTCGGCCTGCTCACGCTGTTCGCGGCACGCGGGCGGCAGTTGCTGCGAGGCTCGTCTCTAAGCGTTGCAGCTTGAATCGGCGTGCACATTGACGGCGTCATCATTGAGTAAGCCTAAGTTGTGAGCGTGGCCGCACTTCGCCGCGGCCGCGTCGGCGCTGGTTGCGGTCCATGCCAGGTTGGCATGCCCAGTGGCGTCCGCGGTAGCCGCTACGGGCACCGATGTGAAACCGTTGATCCGTGCATTTTGCAGCAAGACCGCCCGGGGTTTGGCGTTCATGTCGTACACTGTGACGAGAATGTCCTGCGTTCCGTCGTTGGTGATCTTGACCTGTACGCCCTCACCGCCGAGGGCCGTCCCGACCATCAGCAGCGGCAGCGCCAGAATCAAAACAGCCTTGATATGGCCAGTCATTTCAGGACCCTCCGGGTAGACCCAATAGGGAACTACCGATAGTTATCATATGCTGCGCGCTTTTTGGAAGGCAGCGGCCATGCTGCATTGTGGTTGTGGGAGAGACCCTACGAATTTGATGCTCCGGCGGGGGAAACGGCGGCGTTATGGCGACAAATCGGGCAACTGAGACACATCCGGCAACGGCCAAGTCCTGGGCAGCTTTCGGCGCTCTGGGCGTCGTGTTCGGCGATCTGGGTACGAGCCCGTTGTACACGTTGCAGACGGTAGTGCAGGCCATGGGCGGCCAATTCACGCCGCAAAGCGCGCTTGGCGTGCTATCGCTGGTGTTCTGGACCTTGATCGTGACCATTTCGATCAAGTACTGCCTGTTTGTCATGCGTGCCGACAATCGCGGCGAGGGCGGAATCCTGGCGTTGATGTCCTTGATCGGCGCCAACGGTTTTGCGCCCGGAGTGCGGCTGCTTACGGGCATGGGGTTGCTCGGCGCCGCGCTGATCTATGGCGACGGTGTGATTACGCCGGCGATTTCGGTGCTGAGCGCACTAGAGGGTGTCAACGTCGTCACGGAATTTTTTAAGCCCTACGTGATGCCCATGGCAGTCGTCATTTTGTTGGTGCTGTTCGCCGCGCAGCGCTTCGGTACCGAAAAGATCGGCCGTGCATTCGGACCGATCATGCTGCTGTGGTTTATCGTGATTGCATTGCTGGGCGCGGCGTCGATCTTGAAGCATCCCGACGTCATCGCGGCGGTGGATCCGCGCTATGCCATCCGCTTCATGGCCGCTTCAGGCCGCGTAGGATTTCTGGTATTGGGCGGCGTGTTTTTATGCATCACCGGCGGCGAAGCGCTTTACGCTGACATGGGACATTTTGGCAAAGGTCCGATCCGCCGATCGTGGTATGGCGTGGTTTTACCGGCGCTGTTGCTGAGCTATGCGGGGCAAACGGCTTTTTTGATCGACAAGGGAAGGGTAACGGGCAATCCATTTTTTCTCATCGCACCCCATTGGTGTGTCTATCCTTTGGTGATGCTGGCGACGATTGCCACCATCATCGCGAGCCAGGCCATCATCACGGGTTCCTTCTCGATGACGCGGCAAGCCATGCAGCTCGGGTGGCTGCCGGGAGTTGCGATTCGACAAACGTCGGATCGGATTTATGGTCAGATCTATATTCCGGTGGTCAATTGGCTGTTGATGGTGGCAACCATTGCCGTCACCATCGGCTTCGGCGCCTCTGACCGGCTGGCCGGCGCCTACGGCACTGCCGTGTCAACCACCATGCTGCTCACCACTTTTCTATTGTTCCGCGCCATGCGTGATCTGTGGAAATGGCCGATGGCCGTGGCGGTGCCGGTTGCCGCAGTTTTTATCGTGGTCGATACGAGTTTTTTTACGGCGAATCTCTTGAAAATAGCCGAGGGCGGCTGGCTGCCGCTGACATTCGCCGCAATTTTGTTCGTCGTCATGATCACCTGGCGCCGCGGCATCGAGTCCATCCGCAGTACGCTCATGCAACAGCCGCAAACTGCGGAAAAATTTCTCTCCGACTTGAGGAGCGGAGCGATTCCGCGCATGGATGGAACCACGGTATTTTTAACGCGCAGCACGCAGAAGGTTTCGCGCCTCATCATGGATCATGCGCACTTTGTCGGCGTCTTGCCGCGCAACGCCATCGCTCTCAGCGTTGTGTTCGAGAGCACGCCGCGCATCGCCGGCCCGACATGCACGGTGGTCGACAACGTCGGCGAAGGGTTGTGGCATCTTGTGGCGCGCTTCGGATTCCTGGAAATTCCGGATCTGCGCCAGGCATTGCTGAGGACCCACGGTCTGCCCGCCGATATTGATTTCGACAAAGCTATGTTTGTCGGCACCCGCGACTTGGTGGTTTCGAGACGAGAGGACCCCAGCCTGCGAGGCTGGCGAATGGCGTTGTTTGCGTTTCTTTATCGCAATTCGGTCAAGATCGTCGACCGGTTCAATCTGGAGCCTTCGCATGCGATCGAGATTGCCAGGCAAATTGAGATCTAGCGCCTAGCTGCAGGGGGTTTTGATCATGAAAAATCGGGCCGCGCTCGCGAAACGCCGGCTCGTCATAGGCCGTTTTATCACTCAGAGTCTGCACCACACTGATCAGTCCCCACGCCAATACCAGGCAAAGGCACAGGAGCACCAGCAAAGCGATCGCAATGTTCATGGCCTACACCAGCACAGGGATTCCAGCCGTAATTGTAAAATGCCAGGCTTTTCAGGACTGTAGGAACAACGCTGATAAAAATGTCAGCGCGGTAAACAGTCTGGAGACTTTACGCAACAGCAGCCGCCAAAACCCGGCCATAAAGCTCGCCAAATCCGATGCTTACTGCACCGGGACGCTCGCACCGGGCGCGGAAAATCACGGTGTCGCCGTCTTCGAGAAAGGTCCGATGTTCGTCCTTGCCGATTGGCAGCGCCTGAGTGCCGCCCTTGCTGAGTTCCACCAAGGAACCTGCCTCCGCAGGCGTCGGACCGGACTGCGTGCCGCTGCCGAACAGATCGCCCGGGCGCAGATTGCAGCCATTGACGGTGTGGTGTGCGACCAGTTGCGAGATGCTCCAATAGGCGTGTCGAAAACTGGTCTCCGAGAGACATTGCGGGGGCTCGCCGCGCCCTTGCATCTTCGCGGTCTGAATGAGCGCTTCCAGCCGTATGTCGATGGCACCCGCTTCCCGATTCGCTTCAGAGTCCAAGTAGGCCAACGGCTGAGGATCCGAGTCGGGTCGGTAGAACGGAACTCGAAAGGGTGCAAGCGCCTGCAGAGTCACGACCCAGGGCGAAATGGTGGTCGCGAAACTTTTCGAAAGAAAAGGACCGAGCGGTTGGTACTCCCAGCCCTGCAAATCGCGCGCCGACCAGTCATTGAGCAGGCACAGGCCGAAGATGTGATTCTCCGCGTCGGCGATCGCAATCGGCGCACCCTGCGCGTTGCCGGCGCCGATGAAAATGCCCATCTCAAGTTCGTAGTCCAATCGCGTGCTGGGCCCGACCGTTGGACTGCCGGCAGCCGATGCTCTCTGCCCTCGAGGCCGCCGGAAGTTTTGCCCCGACACGCCGATCGATGAACTGCGGCCGTGATAGCCGATGGGGATCCACTTGTAGTTCGGCAGCAGGGGATTGTCCGGCCGAAACTGGCGGCCGATGGCCGTCGCGTGATGAATGGAAATGTAAAAATCCGTGTAGTCGCCGATCTGCGCGGGTAGCGAGAAAACTGCCTCGTTCTGCGGCACCAGGCACTTTTTCAGCAGGGCTTCGTGCGCGGATCCTTGGGCCATGGCCGCAAACAGCGCCCGGCGCAGTGCAGTCGAGACGCGGGGCCCGAGACGCATCAGCGAATTGAGTGAATCCATACTGCCGGCAGACACGCCTTCGGCGGCTTCGCCTGTGAACAACTGCTTATCCGCAAGCGCGCAAAGATCGATGATTTGATCGCCAATCGCCACGCCGCCACGAAAGCTTTCCGCAGACTGAGCATGCCGGAACACGCTGAACGGTAGATTTTGGATCGGAAATGCGCAGCCGTTTTGATTCGCGGATGCCAGCCAGCTGCGAGCCTTGGGATCGTGGGTCACGTCCAAGGACGAAATTGTCACGGCTTGCCCGGATCGAAGTTTTTTTTCAATCCCCGCCAGTGGCTCAAGTAGTCGGTCTGCAAGGGCGGTGTGCCGTGCAGCGCAGCGTGCGTGGCCTTGAGTACGCTGCGAGATTCGAACATGAACGCCATCGTGTCGCCAATGTGGGCGGGCATCGAGGTGTCGGCGGCGCTCGCTTTGTCGAATGTGGCGGCGTCGGGCCCATGTCCGCTCATGCAGTTGTGCAGCGATGATCCGCCGGGCACGAAGCCGGCGCTCTTCGCGTCATACACTCCGCAGATCAGGCCCATGAATTCATTGGCGACATTGCGATGAAACCAGGGCGGCCGGAAGGTGTTTTCCATTGCCAGCCAGCGCGGCGGAAAGACGACGAAGTCGATATTGCTGGTACCTGCGGTATCGCTCGGCGAATGCAGCACCAGGAAAATCGACGGATCGGGATGATCGTATGAAGTTGATCCCATGGTATTGAAGCGCCGCAGGTCATACTTGTAGGGCGCGTTGTTGCCATGCCAGGCCACGACATCCAGCGGAGAGTGATCCATCGTTGCGGCCCACAGGCGTCCGCCGAATTTTCCGATCAGCTCGCAGCCGGCGTCGATGTCCTCGTAACGGGCAACAGGCGTAAGGAAATCGCGCGTGTTGGCGAGACCATTGGAGCCAATGGGACCCAGATCCGGCAATTTGAATGGTGCGCCGAAATTTTCGCAAACATAACCGCGTGCCGTGCCGTCCCGCAGCTCGATGCGAAAGCGCAAGCCGCAGGGGATGACAGCGATTTCCTGCGGCTCCAGTTCCAAGCGGCCGAGTTCCGTGTCGAGCACGAGTGTGCCTTGCTGCGGCACAATCAGCATCTCGCCATCGGCATCGTAAAAGAATCGCCGCTGCATCGAGCGGTTGGCGGCATACAAATAGATGCCGCAGCCGGCATGAGCTTCCGGCGACCCATTGCCGGCGACAGGGACCAGACCTTCAATCATGTCAGTGGGCGCGGAGGGAATCGGCAGCGGATCCCAGCGCAGCTGGTTCGGCGTCGCGGGTTCTTCACGCTGATCATCCAGCAGCGAATGCTTGAAGCGTTCGAAGGCATGATGCGTGACCGAAGGACGAATGCGATACAGCCACGAGCGCCGGTTGGCAGCTCGCGGCGCAGTGAAGGCCGTGCCCGAGAATTGCTCCGCGTACAATCCGAAAGGACAGCGTTGCGGGGAGTTGCGGCCTTTTGGCAGCGCGCCCGCCAGCGCTTCACTGGCGAATTCGTTGCCGAAGCCGCTCATGTATCCGTCGGTTTTGGGAGGGATTTCGCTCACCGCGTCATTCTATGACACTGCGAGCGGAAGTTTCATGCCAAAAGGCTGGATGCCTAGGCAGCAGGCGGCGCTGTGCCACGCTCGCGCAGCGCAACGGTTAAGGACACATTCGACTCCATGACGAGCCTGTGCGGTCGTGCTCGTGGTGTTTTTTTGAATTCCAGCGGCGTCAGTACGGGCTGACCTGCGTCAGCCCGCCTGAAGATTTCTTTTAGATTTCTTTGCGGTTCGAGTTTGACTTGTCACCGCCGGATTGCTGGCCGCCGCCGGTGTTATCGCGCTGCCCTTGATTTTGCTGACCGCCCTGGCCTGGCTTCGTGCCCTGGCTCTCCTGCCCACTCTGATTCGGATTCTTGCCGGGCTGACCTTGGTTCTTATCGGAACTTTGGTTCTTATCGGATCCTTGATTCACGTTCGACATTTGGAAAACTCCTAGGTGGTAATACGCAACCACAGTAAAACCGCAGCCGCTGCAGCAATGTAGGTCTATATCGGCCAAGCTTTGCTGGCCCAGGACTTGCCGTTGTAGGATGCCGCCGACAGGCCATTTGCGCTGCATCAGCCTCCTCTGGAAGCTGCAATATTAGGTAAGGGCAAGGAGTTGGACGTGCCGAGCCGCGGATAGTATGCGATCCTTCGCGGGGATAAAAAAACTAGGATTTCAAAAGCATGTCACGCGAACAATTTCATTGGGATGACCCGCTGTTGCTGGAGGCGCAGTTGACGGATGAGGAAAAAATGATTCGCGACGCGGCACGCGACTATGCGAATGGGCAACTCGCGCCGCGCGTCCTTGAAGCCTTCCGCCGTGAGCATACCGACCCGGGCATCTTCAGAGAAATGGGCGCGGTGGGCTTGCTGGGCGCTACGATTCCGGAGGCGTATGGCGGCGGCGGCATGAACTATGTCAGCTATGGTCTCATCGCCCGCGAGGTGGAGCGGATCGACTCGGGCTTCCGCTCAATGATGAGCGTGCAATCCTCCTTGGTCATGCTGCCGATATTCAATTTTGGCACGGAAGAGCAAAAGCAAAAATATCTTCCTTCCCTGGCGCGAGGCGAGACCATCGGTTGTTTTGGGTTGACCGAGCCCGACCACGGCTCCGATCCCGGCAGCATGATTACGCGCGCCCGCAAGGCGGCCGGCGGTTTCCGGCTCTCGGGCGCCAAGACCTGGATTACGAACAGCCCGATTGCGGATGTTTTTGTGATTTGGGCCAAAACCGATGACGAGGTTATTCGCGGTTTCATCCTCGAGAAGGGCTGGAAGGGGCTGGCTACGCCGGTGCTTCATGGCAAGGTTGGCCTGCGGACATCGACCACGGGTCAGATTCTCATGGAGGATGTGTTTGTCCCCGAGGAAAACCTGCTCCCGGGCGTCAAGGGCTTAAAGGGTCCGTTTACCTGCCTCGATTCCGCGCGCTATGGCATCGCCTGGGGCGCGCTCGGCGCCGCTGAAAGTTGTTGGCACACCGCGCGCCAATATGTGCTTGATCGCAAGCAGTTCGGCCGACCGCTCGCCGCGAATCAGCTCATTCAGAAAAAGCTGGTCGATATGCAAACCGAGATTACATTAGGTTTGCAAGGCTGTTTGCGCCTCGGCCGCATGAAGGACGACGGCACCGCGTCGGTGGAGATCACCTCGATCATGAAGCGCAACTCCTGCGGCAAGTCGCTGGATGTCGCTCGCACCGCGCGCGACATGCTGGGCGGCAACGGCATCTCGGACGAATACGGTGTGATTCGTCACGTCGTGAACCTGGAAGTCGTGAATACCTACGAAGGCACCCACGATATTCATGCCTTGATCCTCGGCAGGGCGCAGACGGGGATTCAGGCGTTCTCGTAAATTCGCTCTGCGGGTCGCTATTCGACGCCACTCTATTGTCGTTTATGTTCGATATTGGGCAAGAACGCCGCCACCATCCCGAGCAGGGGGAGATAGGCGCAGATTCGATACACGAATTCGATGCCGTGCTGATCCGCAAGGCCGCCCAGGACGGCGGCGCCGATGCCGCCGATGCCGAAAGCGAAGCCGAAGAAGAGTCCCGACACCGCTCCGATACTGCCGGGCATTAATTCCTGCGCGAAGACGACAATGGCCGAGAAGGCCGAGGACAGAATCAAGCCGATGATGAACGTTAAGATCCCGACCCACATCAAATCGACGTAGGGCAGCATCAAAGTAAAAGGTGCGATCCCCAAGATCGATACCCAGATCACACGTTTCCGTCCTATACGATCGCCCAATGAGCCGCCGAACAGCGTGCCGAGCGCCATCGCAAGAAGGAACACGGCCAGGTAGATTTGCGCGGAGCGCACGGATATATGAAATTTGGCGATCAGGTAGAAACTGAAGTAACTCGTGATGCTGGCCACGTAAAAATATTTGGAGAAGATCAGAATTACGAGTACGGCAATCGACCAGCGCACGCGCGCCGGCGATACGGGACTGATCGCGGCTGAAACATGCGCGGCTTTTGGCCGGTCGATGTGCTGGCGTTTGTACCAGCCGCCGACGTGTGCCAGTACCACGATGGCGATCACCGCCGCGATTGCAAACCAGGCGAGGCTGGGCTGGCCATGAGGCAGGATGATCCACGCCGCCAGCAACGGCCCCATCGCGGAGCCGGCGTTGCCGCCGACCTGAAAGATCGATTGCGCCAATCCGTGACGTCCGCCGGAGGCCAGGCGCGCAATGCGCGAGGACTCGGGGTGAAAAATCGCGGAGCCCGCGCCGACCAGTGCGGCCGCCGCCAACACGCTGGTGTAGTTGGGCGCAAAGGCCAAAGTCACGATGCCGACCAGCGTGAAACACATGCCCGCACTGAGCGAATACGGCTTGGGGTGCTTATCAGTATAAATGCCGATGATGGGCTGCAAGAGGGATGCACACGCCTGGTAGGTCAGCGTGATGGTGCCGATCTGCACGAAACTCAGGTGAAACTCCCCCTTGAGCAGGGGATAAATCGCGACGATCAACGACTGCATCATGTCGTTGAGGAAGTGCGAGAAGCTCAGAGCACCCAGCAAATTAAAGTGAGTCGGTAGCGCTGGAGCGAGCGGCGAATCCGCCGTTAAACTTTTTGCCATGCTTGAACTCATCCAATGTGCAAATTATCTGCGCGCCGAACTGCTTACCCTACTAGCTACTTCGTTGTCTGTCCTGAGAGAATGCGACGATGAAACGCTTCGAGCCCTTTGCCTTTCTGCGCGATGTCGTCACTCGATGGGATGTGCTGGCATTCATTGTGGTGATTGGGCTGGTGGTGTTCCTGGGCGAGACCTCGCGAGGCTTGTTTGCGCCGCTGACCCAGCTGCAATCATCGCCGATCTCACTGGATCCCTGGCATTTGCCGGAATACGCCGCGCGCACCACCTTCCGTATGTTTGCAGCGCTCGCGCTGTCGCTGCTCTTCACCCTGACCTACGCCACCTGGGCGGCGAAGAGCGAACGCGCCGGAAAATTGCTGGTGCCCATTCTGGATATCCTGCAATCGGTGCCTATTTTAGGTTTCATTTCCATTACAGTCGTATTCTTCATGTCGCTCGCGCCCGGCCGGGTGCTGGGTGCAGAATTTGCGGCGATTTTTGCCATCTTCACCAGTCAAGCCTGGAATATGGCATTCAGCTTCTACCAGTCTCTGCGAACCATTCCGATCGAGCTGGCCGAGGCCGCGGAATCCTTCCGGCTTTCGCCGTGGATGCGCTTCTGGCAGCTTGAAGTTCCCTTCGCCATGCCGGCGCTCATCTGGAACATGATGATGTCGATGTCCGGCGGCTGGTTCTTTGTGGTGGCCTCGGAGTCGATCAGCGTTGGGCACACTACGGTGGCGCTGCCAGGCGTCGGCTCGTACATAGCGCTCGCAATTGAACAGAAAAATCTGCCCGCCATAGGCTGGGCGATTGCGACCATGTTAATCGTGATTCTTCTCTATGATCAGCTGATATTCCGGCCGCTGGTCGCGTGGGTTGACCGCTTCCGTGTCGAACAGGAGCCCGGGGCGCGGGTACCGGACTCCTGGGCCCTGACCATGATGCGCCGTTCGCGGCTCATTCAGGCGGCAACTTTGTTTTTCCATTCCGCCGTCATGCTGACCAGCCGCGCCATCAAACGCCGCGATGATGAGCCCCTCCAGCAGGCATCGGATAAGCCCAAGCGATCGCTCGATTGGCTGTGGGTGTCGCTCATCGTCGCGGCCGTGGTGCTCGGACTATGGCATATCGTCGTGGTGCTCATTAAGAACACCCCTCTGCTGGAAGCGCTGCAAGTGTGCGGCCTGGCGGCCATTACGATGCTGCGGGTATTCATTTTAATCGCGCTCGCCAGCTTGATATGGGTGCCGATTGGCGTGTGGGTGGGAATGCGGCCGCGCGCCGCGCAAATCGTGCAACCCATCGCGCAGTTCATGGCGGCGTTCCCGGCCAATCTGTTGTTCCCCATCGCGGTATACGGAATCGTTCGATGGAAACTCAATGCGGATATTTACCTCAGTCCGCTCATGATCTTGGGAACTCAGTGGTACATTCTATTCAATGTGATCGCCGGCGCCTCTTCGATACCCGCGGAAATGCGCTATGTGGCGGACAATTTCCGGATCAAGGGTTGGCTGTGGTGGCGCAAGGTCGCGTTGCCGGCCGTTCTGCCGTTCTATGTAACCGGGGCCATTACCGCGTCTGGCGGATCTTGGAACGCGGCTATTGTCGCGGAATTGGCGACCTGGGGGAACACTCAAGTCGAGGCGCGCGGCCTGGGTTCCTATATCGCAGAGGCGACAACGGCGGGAGACTTTCACAAGATCGTGTTGGGAATCGGCACCATGAGTCTCTTCGTGGTCGTGATCAATCGGCTTTTTTGGCGCCCCTTGTATTACTACGCTGAGCGCAAATATCGGCTTACCTAAGGGCTCGGCATGACTAACTCTCCACTGCTGCAATGCACCGATGTCCGCAAAGCGTTTCCGAAGCCGGACGGTGCGGAGCTGCTGGTGTTGCAGGGAATGAATCTTGAATTGCGCGAAGGGCAAATTGTCGGCCTGTTGGGCAGATCAGGATCGGGCAAATCCACCTTGTTGCGCTTGATCGCGGGGCTTTCCGAGCCCAGCGCGGGAGACCTGCAATACCTCGGTAAACCGATTGTGGGTCCTGCGCCCGGCATTGCCATGGTATTTCAAAGTTTTGCCTTGTTTCCCTGGCTGACCGTGTTTGAGAACGTGGCGCTGGGATTGGAGGCGCAGCGCATGTCGCGGTCGGAAATCCGCAAGCGCTCATTGGCGGCCATCGATCTCATCGGTTTGGACGGTTTCGAGTCTGCCTATCCGCGCGAATTGTCCGGCGGTATGCGTCAACGCGTCGGTTTCGCCAGAGCCTTGGTTGTTCATCCGAACATCCTGTTGATGGACGAACCATTTTCTGCGTTGGACGTGCTGACGGCGGAGACGCTGCGCACCGACTTTTTGGATTTGTGGGCGGAAGGCCGCATGCCCATCAAGGGTGTCATCTTGGTCACGCACAACATAGAAGAAGCCGTCCTGATGTGCGACCGGGTGCTGGTATTCGGCAGCAATCCAGGCCGGATCTTGAGCGAGATCAAAGTGACCCTGCCGCAGCCGCGCAACCGCCTGGATCCGAGTTTCCGCGAACTGGTGGAACGGATCTACGTGGAAATGACGGCGCGGCCGACTGGCGGGGCGCCCGGGCGCAAAGAGAATTTTCCGGGCCTGGGGATAGGCAGCGTCCTGCCGCACGTGTCTTCCAACCTGCTCGCCGGACTGCTGGAGGCCGTGGCGGCCGCGCCCTTCAACGGCAAGGCGGATCTGCCGGAAATCGCGTCGGACCTGACCATGGAGATCGATGAGCTCTTCCCGGTCGCAGAAACTCTGCAGATGCTGCGTTTTGCAGAGCTCGAGGGCGGCGATCTGAAGCTCACCGAAGACGGCATGGCCTTTGCCCACGGCGCTCTCGACGAACGCAAGCGCATTTTCATGCGCCATTTGCTGACTTATGTTCCTCTCGCCGCCCACATCCGGCGGGTATTGGACGAAAGGGCTTCGCATTCCGCTCGAAGGAGCCGCTTTATCGACGAATTAGAGGACTTTATGGACGAGGACGCCGCGGAACAGAGTCTGCGGGCGGCGGTGAGCTGGGGCAGATACGCCGAAGCCTTCGCCTATGATGACGAGAATGCCATGTTCAGTCTGGAGAATCCGACTTAAAATGACCGCATGACCGAGTTGTCCCCCTATTTGACGCTGAATGTTCCGCCGGACGAGATGGTGAAATACATTCAGGACTTAATGACCTTGCCTCACGGCGAAATCGCGGCCGGTTCGGCCATGGCGCTGGCACAGCGGCATTGGGGCGGCGACACCCCCTTGGCGCGCGCTGCCCTGCTGCGATGGGGTGCGCTCAACCTGGCGTTCCAGGATAAACGCCTGGAAACCTGGACGGTGACTCGTGACCGCGATCGGATCCAGGTACCTGCCGCATTGGTCGCGGCAGCGGGGATCGCACCCTTGGTTCTGGACAACGAGCGCGCGGTATTCGACATCCCCGCGCTTCTGGACGCCACGCTGGATTTCCAACCCCCAGCGGGTCAGGCTTAAGGCTTCCAACTCTTCATGATAATCCCCGTCGAGAAAGCGCCCAAGTCGCGCTTTGGTGTACTGCGCACCATCGCTCTTTACAAGCTCGTCAAGGTGATTCTGCTGCTGTTGGTCGCCTATGGGGAACTGCGTCTGCGCGACGCATCGCTCGCGGCGAAGCTGCTCTCCTGGGCACAGGCGCGGCCCTATGGATTGGAGCACCGCGTCGTCGCTCAATTGCTGGAATGGTTCAGCGGTCTCAGTGTATCGCGCATTTACCTGTTTCGGATTGTGACCCTGGTCTATGCGGCGATATTCGCGGTCGAGGGCATCGGCTTGTGGATGGAAAAGCGCTGGGCGGAGTGGCTGACGACCATCATCACCGCCTCGCTCATCCCGCTCGAGGGCTGGGAAATATTCTTGCGGCCGACGATCGGCAAGATTTTGATCCTGCTCGCGAATCTGGCCGTCGTCGGCTACCTGGTGTGGCATGTCCGCAAAACGCAGTCATCGCGGGATCTTGCCATTGTGAAATGATCTTCATCTCGGCTCAAACGTCGGATTCCGTCGTATTCTTCGCGCAGCTTTTGCCCACACCACGTTTGGAGATCTCATGAAGAAGTCTGCGACCCTGATCACCACTGCCTTGTTGACCCTTGGCCTCGCCGCCGCCTCGATGGCCGCTGATGCGCCGAAGGCCGGCACGCCGGCGGCTGCCGACAGCTCGGCCCCCGCGCCAGCGGCGAAGTCCCATAAGCACAGCTCCAGCAAGAAGCACAAGAAATCGAGCACAGCTTCTACGGCAGCCAAGTAATATTATTGGTATAACGCCCCGACCGCTTCACGGCGGCCGGGGCTTTTTTTTTGCGCGAAAATATGGCGGGCACATGGACTTCATACTTGCGATCAAGGCCTTGACATTGGGTGTCGTCGAAGGATTGACGGAATTCCTGCCCGTTTCGAGCACAGGGCACTTGATCGTCGTCGGCAGCCTTCTCAATTTCAACGATGAGAAAGGCGAGGTTTTCGAAATCGTCATTCAGTTTGCGGCCATTTTGGCAATTTGCTGGGTGTATCGCCAGCGGCTTTGGACAGTCATTACGACGCTGCCGCGCGAGCGCAGCTCGCAGCTCTTCACCTGGAATCTCGTGCTGGCATTTCTGCCGGCCGCCATCATCGGCGTCATCTTCATCAGCACGATTAAAGAGTACTTGTTCGCGCCGGTGCCGGTCGCCACGGCATTCATCGTCGGCGGCATCCTTATTTTGCTGATCGAAGGCCGCAAGCGCGCCGTGCGCGTCGAGAATATCGACGCGATCAAGCCGCCGGATGCGCTCTGGATCGGCATCGCCCAGACTTTGTCCATCATTCCCGGCACTTCCCGCTCCGGGGCGACAATCATGGGGGGCTTGTTGCGGGGCCTGTCGCGTCCGGCGGCCACCGAATTCTCGTTTTTTCTCGCGATTCCCACAATATTCGGTGCGACCGTGTTTCAACTGTGGAAGGCGCGGCACTTGCTGAATGTCAATGATTTGGCGGTGATCGGCGTCGGCTCGGTCGCTTCTTTTATCAGCGCGATGATCGCCGTGCGAGCTTTGCTGCGCTATATCAGCGCCCATAATTTCAAGGTATTCGCCTGGTATCGAATCGCCTTTGGATTCGTGATCCTGGGCACCTGGTATTTCGGCGTGGTGAAGTGGTGAATACGTTCTTCCCGCAAGCCGGCGATGTTGCGCGTCTCATTCAAGTTGCATTGACGCCGATTTTCTTGATTTCGGCGATCGGCGTCACGCTCAATGTATTGACCAGCCGGCTGGCGCGGATCGTTGACCGCGCGCGCACCATGGAGAACGAGTTGTGCCGGCCCGATTACCAGGCCGGCGGGCGGGATTTGCACGCCGCCTTGGGCGTGCTGGCGCGGCGTGCGCACTACATCAATGCGGCCATTACCTTGATCACGGTCTCGGCGTTGTTCATTGCATTGGTGGTGGTGATGCTGTTCGTCAATGCATTCGCGCACTGGGAACTGTCGGCGTTCATCGCCATCATGTTTATATTGTCGATGCTGTCCTTCGCGGCGGCATTGACCTCATTCCTGATCGAAGTACGCATCGCAACGACCACCCTGCGCATAGGCATCGAAGCCGCCTCGCGCAACAGCTAGTACAGTTGAATCGTCAGTGAGCGGTGCGCTCGCGCACCGGGATCGGTACATTGCACAGATCGATGCGGCCCGCGGGCACCTTGAAAAACTCTTCGGGGCGGTTGCGGCGCGATTCGATGAGCGCGGTAAAAGTCGGCGTGTCGGTACGGATGACTTCAAGGTTCGAACGTTCCGCGGGCGGCACATCTGCTGCAACGCGAATCGACTGGATCGGCAGCGGTTTTTCAGTCTTGGTATAGAAGCCCATCTCTGCACTGCCGCGCGGCAAGCCGGAGAGCAGCTCCACGCCTTTGACCACTCTTCCAACCAGCGCCACGTTTCGGTCAAGATGCCGCGGCGCGTGGCCTATCACCACGTACATCTCCGCGCCGCTGCCGCTTTCAGGGTCCAAATCGCGCCCCACGCCGACCATGCCATAGCAATGTGCCAGCCATACTTTGTGCAACGCGGCTGAGCGCGCCACCGGCAAACTGTTGGAAAAACCGACCTCTGGCGCGTAAACATCGCCATCCGGCAGGCGGGTGAATGCCATGTGCGCCGGCAACGCAGAGTCGAATTCCGGGGCCACCTTGCCGATGCCGGGAGGCAGCGGATGCCGATTGTCAGGATCGCCCCATTGTGCGACGTAATTGTCCTGCTCGCGAATGACGGCCAAACCGTTGAAATATCCCGCTCGGGCCAAGGTCTTGATGTTGGCAACATGCAGCGGCGCAAATGCGGGAGCCAATTCAATGACCACCCGCCCGGTAGCGAATTCGACATACAAGGTGTTTTCAGGATCCAACGGGCGCCAGTCCGACGGACTGGCGGCAGCCAAAACCTCCGGCATACTCAGCTGTTTGGCGGCCAGCGCGGGGTACGACAAAATAATCAGCGCGCCAAGGATTAAAAATCTAAAATTGCGGTTCATGTATCCAGTATTGCATAAAACTCTCACCGGCTGCCTAGGGGGCGAAATGCGCCGCATTTTATTGTGTTGCCTCGTGTTGCTCACGGTCGAACTGCACTGGGCGCCCAGCTATGCGCAGGGCTACCCCGGCGGCGGTATCCCGCCAATCACGGGCAGCGGCGGCAGGACGCCGCAGCATGAAGAGATTCCGTCCGCGCCGCCAGACGTCAAACCGGACAAGGCAGCTGCGAAAGCCTATGCCGCGGGAATGAAGAGCATGCAAAAAGCGCATGAGTTGGAAGATGCCATTGCCAAAGCAACGGACTCGGACAAGAAGGCCAAGGCTCAGTCGAAACTGGATGACACGTACGGCAGAGCGCTGGAGGAATTCACGGAAGTCTTGCGCAATAAGAACGACATGTACGACGCTTGGAACAAGATCGGCTTCATTCATCTGCACTTCGGCGCCTACCGCGAGTCCGTCGATGACTACAATCACGCGCTGGCGCTGAAGCCTGATTTGGAGGAAGCGATTGAACATCGCGGCGAGGCGTTCATGGGCTCCGACCATCTGGATGAAGCCAAGGCCACGTATATGGACCTGTTCTTCCACGCCCGCCCGCTCGCGGATCAAATGATGGTCACCATGCAGTCCTGGTTGCAAAATCACCGCGTCTCGGCAAACGGCGTGCGCCCGGGGGACATTGATGCCTTCGATAAGTGGCTGCAGGAACGCGAGGGGATCGCGAAAACCACTGCCGCGAACTAGGAGACTGGGGCGCCCAGAGCTTGCGGTGGTCGCTAGCCTCGGTTCAGCGTTTCGAGTTTGGCGCGCAATTCCGTCACGATCTCCTCGAGCGCGCTGACCCGCTGGCTTAAAGTGGCTGCGCTCGGCTCGCCGATGGAATCCGCGGCTGAAGCGGCCTCGGGCTCGGCAGCGGATTCCACCGCCCCCGAGAACTGGTGCGCATAACGGGATTCGCGGGCGCCCGGCGCGCGCGGCAGCCTCGCAATGAAAGGCCCGTCCTCGCGCGTCATCAGGTCCCTCAAGGCAGCCTCTACTTCTCCGGCATCTGCGAATTCGCACAATCGATTGGTGCGCGAGCGCAGCTCTCCCGGGGTCTGCGGGCCGCGCAGCAGCATCACGCAAATGATGCCGAGTTCCTGCTTGCTGAACTTCAAGGAGCCGAATTCGGTGTTGCAAAAGCGGTGTTTGTACTTCGTGACGCGGCCGCCGTAGCCTGCGGATTTGTCGCTGACCATGTATTTCTTCATCAGCGAATCGACCGATTGCTGCACTTCAGACTCGCTCAATTCGAGCACCGGCTCTCGATTGGTCTTTTGATTGCAGGCATTGGTCAGTGCGTTCAAGGAGAGCGGATACTGATCCGGAGTGGTAATTTCCTTCTCGATCAGACACCCGATGACGCGCGCCTCATTCGGCGTAAATACGATATTCATGACAGCTTCCAACTCGGCGCCGGTTGATCTACCGTAGCGCTCTTGTTTCCAATAGAACGACAGGATATCCGGAAATGAAAACCAAAGCCGCTGTTGCCACCGCTGCCCGCAAACCACTTGAAATCATCACGGTGGATTTGGACGGCCCGAAAGCCGGCGAAGTTTTGGTTGAAATCAAGGCCAGCGGCGTCTGTCACACGGACGAGTTTACCCGTTCGGGGGCGGATCCTGAGGGGTTATTTCCGGCAATTCTCGGCCATGAAGGCGCCGGCATCGTGGTGGATGTCGGGCCCGGCGTCAACTCGGTTCGAAACGGCGACCATGTGATTCCGCTTTACACGCCCGAATGCCGGCAGTGCAAATCATGCACCTCGCGCAAAACCAATCTGTGCACCGCGATCCGCGCGACCCAGGGCAAGGGTCTGATGCCGGACGGTACCAGCCGTTTTTCAATCGGCAATGACCTCGTGCATCACTACATGGGCTGCTCGACTTTTTCGAATTTCACCGTTCTGCCCGAAATTGCGGTCGCGAAAATCCGCGAGGACGCGCCCTTTGACAAGGTGTGCTACATCGGTTGCGGCGTAACGACGGGTATCGGCGCGGTGATCAATACCGCTAAGGTGGAGGCGGGCGCCAATGTGGTGGTGTTTGGCTTGGGCGGCATTGGTCTGAATGTGGTGCAGGGCGCGCGCATGGTCGGCGCCAACAAAATCATCGGCGTCGACCTGAACCCCAAGCGCAGG
Source organism: Steroidobacteraceae bacterium (assembly GCA_039924385.1). GTDB lineage: Bacteria > Pseudomonadota > Gammaproteobacteria > Steroidobacterales > Steroidobacteraceae > Bog-1198. Next base: position 30,611 of record JBDTAV010000114.1, on the reverse strand, counting down.
GCGTTGGCTGAAAAATTCGGCCTGACGCACTTCGTCAACCCCACGGAGGTGGGCGGCAATCTTGTGGCGCATTTGGTCGCGCTCACTGACGGCGGCGCCGACTACAGTTTCGAATGCGTCGGCAATGTTGATCTGATGCGCCAGGCCTTGGAATGCTGCCATCGCGGTTGGGGCGTTTCGGTCATCATCGGTGTTGCCGGGGCGGGCAAGGAGATTGCGACCCGGCCATTCCAACTGGTAACAGGACGGGTGTGGAAGGGCACCGCCTTCGGTGGTGCGCGCGGGCGCACGGACGTGCCGAAGATCGTCGATTGGTACATGGACGGCAAGATCAACATCGACGATCTCATCACGCACACAATGCCCTTGAACGATATCAACCGCGCATTCGATCTGATGCATTCCGGCGAATCGATCCGCAGCGTCGTGCTGTTCTCATGAGCGAACTGGTCCTGATTTCGGAGCATGTCTGTTACGGCGGCGTGCAGCGTTTTTATCGCCATGAATCGCGCGAGGCCCGCGGTCCGATGAAATTTTCGGCCTATCTGCCGCCGCAGGCAAATCTGAGCAAAGTTCCCGTGCTGTACTTTCTGTCCGGTCTAACCTGCAGCGAAGAAACGTTCTGCATCAAATCGCATGCGCAAAAGTATGCCTCGGAACTGGGACTCATGCTCATCTCCCCCGATACCAGTCCGCGCGAACCGCGCATCCCAGGCGATGCCGATCACTGGGACTTCGGCCAGTCGGCGGGGTTCTACCTGGACGCGACGCAGGCGCCCTGGTCGCAAAACTATCGTATGTACAGTTACGTCGTGCGCGAATTACCGGAGATCGTGGCGGCGCACTTGCCGGCCGCTTTGGGCGCAACGGGTATTTTCGGCCACTCCATGGGCGGCCATGGCGCATTGACTCTGGCGTTGCGCAATCCGTCGCTGTACAAGTCGGTATCGGCATTTTCTCCGATCGCCGCGCCGATGCAATCGCACTGGGGGAAGAAAGCCTTCAGCAATTATCTCGGACCGGACATTGAAACCTGGCGCGCGCACGACGCAACGGAATTGGTGGCGCGACGGCCGTACCCCGGGCCCATCCTCATTGATCAAGGAACGGCGGATCAGTATGTGGCCGCAGAGCTCAAGCCCGAGAAATTCGCGGCCGCGGCGGCGGAGTCCGGACAGCAGCTAACACTGCGCATGCAGCCGGGCTATGACCACGGCTACTATTTCATCCAAACTTTCATGGCCGATCATTTGACGCATCACGCGCAGCAACTCGCGGGAGCGCGTTGATCAGCCGCTAGCGGACCAGCACCTGCGGTTCGGAGGTGATGCGGCCGTCGAAATCCGTCCACACATGCTGCGCGAAATCATACAACTTGCACCGGCGCACCGTGTTCCAGTAGTAGCGCCATGTGAATACTTCGGAGTTGAGTCTTTCGTCCAGGGTCGCGGCGAGTTTCGCCTGGGCTTCCTTAAGACGATAGAGGGGAATTCCCATATTCACATGATGCGCGCCGTGCTCGAGAATGTAGTGAATCAAGCCATCGAGCGGGCGAATGAGCTTGATATGGACGGTGGTGGTGGCGTACCCGGCATTGGCGGTCCATTGGTCGCGCCTTTCATACCAGGCAACTCGCGGATGCGTGTGCTGCACATAAATCACGAACCCCATGAGGCAGTTCCAAATGCAGAACGGGATGACGAAGCCGAATATCAACAACGACCAAATCGACTTCCCGCTGTAGACGCCCCACACGACCAGGCCGCCGACCCAGAGAGCGCCGAAGCCTGCCACCAACAGGCTGTCCCAGGTGTAGCTCAGGCGGCGCGTGGAGACATGCTTGCGTCCGGGAAAAAACAATTTCTTCCACCACATCTCGATCATGTAGTAGACGCCTTGCCCAAAGCCGCTGCGATAGATGCGTTCCAACAACCGCCGCATCCACGGTAACTTGGCGAATTCGGCGGGCGAGTAGGGCGTCCAAACGTAGTCGCGCCCTTTCAAATTGGTGAAGCCATGGTGTGCAAGGTTGTGGCCGATCTCCCAAAGACTGAATGGGGTCAGCGAGGGCAGGAACGCGATTCGGCCAATCCACTTGTTCAGCGTCTTGTTCGGCGTGTAGGAGCCGTGGCAGGCATCGTGACCGATGACGAACAATCGCGCGATCCACAGGGCCGCCACCAAGGAGGCAAAAACTTTGATCCACCAAGACTCAACGACCAACAAGCTCGCAATCGCGACGCCCAGTACCAGCCAGTCCAGCAAGAACCAAATGATCGGCGTGGCGACACCGGGCTTCACCGCAAAGGGCTGCAGCAACTTCTGAAACCTAAAACGCGATTTATCGGGAGGCAGGGGTGCTGCGGACTGCACCTTGGAAGGGGAATCTTCTGATTTAGGAACCGGCGATGTTTGCACTCAAAGCCCCGTCTGCACGTGGAGAGGTGAACTTCCTATTATACTCTCAGAATGCTGGTACGCACGGACTTGCGTCAGGCCGTCTCCGCGTCCGGCCACAGCAAAACCCCTAGATGCTCACATGCCTCGATCAGGGCGGTTGCTGCTTCCCGGGTGCTTGCATCCAGCCGTCTATCGTGGGTTAGCAGCCATGTCAGCCTCGCACGGCGTGAGCGAGCCGAGGGTTCGCTGTCGAAAAGCGCCGGAAACAGGCCCAGTGCATCGACAAATTCGCGCATTGCCGCCGTGGAAGCGGCATTCGGCGCGGGGGTGAGCAATAATTTCAGCCAGGTCACGCAGCGTTTGGCCAGCCCGGCCCGCGTCAGTCCAAGACCGGTGCGGCGGCGCGATTCACCGTCCGCCAGCGAGTCGGCCAGGTTGCGATAACGCTCGATAGCCGACTCGTCCGCGGCCACCGACGGGCTGGCATCAGAGAGAATGGCGCGCAGCACATCCCCTAACAGCAGCGACAGCGACTCAGCCAGAAATCGCTGGCACTGTTCAGCGTCCGGACGCGAAAGCTGATCCCAGGAGAGCGGTCCTCCTATACGTCGGGCATTCGGCGACTTAGACATGACTCCCAGTGTAGCGGCTCTATTGCCCATCGCAACTATCTCAAAGTGCGACGAACATCACTGACACAGAAATACCTGCGCAAAATGCGTCCGCCTTGCCGCCCGAGGCTTGGCTGCGGGAAAAATTTAATGATTGCGGATGTATGATGAGACTGATTGCACGCCAGATCTCAACTTGCTCCCGGCAAAGCCCACTCCTTGGCGCGAGGAGTACGCCGCATCGTGGCCGGCAACGCCGGGATGATGACGGGGCCGGGAACGAACACCTATTTGCTGGGCGAGGATGAGATCGCTGTTCTTGATCCGGGGCCCGACGAAGAGCCGCACCTTGAGGCCATCCTTGAGCAGGCGGGCGCTCCCATTCGCTGGATCATCGTCACCCATACCCATCGCGATCACTCGCCGCTGGCGAAGGAACTCGCGCGGCGCACCGGTGCGACTGTCATTGGGTTGCCGCCGCCCCAGGACGGGCGCCAGGACGAAAGCTTTGTGTCGCAGCGTCAGCCGGCGGACGGCGAACGCCTTATCCTGGGAGATTTCGAATTGACCGCGATCCACACGCCGGGGCATGCGTCGAATTGCGTCTGTTATTTCCTGGCACGCGAGCGGCTGCTCATCACCGGCGATCACGTGCTCGAAGGGGTCTCTCCGGTGATTTTGCCGCCCGACGGCAACATGGGCGATTACCTGAACTCGATCGATAAGCTGTTTGCCTACGACTTTGAAAAAATTGCCCCCGGTCACGGCGACCTCATGAGCCACGGCAAGAAAGTGCTCGAGGCGCTGCGCGCGCATCGCCTTGCACGCGAGGACAAGGTTGTGCGCAACCTGGCCAAGCTGCGAGAAGCGAGCCTCGATGCCCTGATACCCGTTGTTTACGATGATGTGCCTGTAGACCGGCATCAGTGGGCGCGGCTGACACTGCAGGCGCATTTGATCAAATTGGCGCAGCAAAATCGTGTCTGCGAGCTGGACGGAATCTGGCGCCTGCGTCCATGAGTCCGCGCCTGGCCGTGTCGCTGCGCGCCGCAGGCGTGCGGCGGGCCGGCAAATGGGTGCTGCGCGGCATTACTTGGCATCTCAAGCCCGGCGAACGCTGGGCATTGCTGGGCGAAAATGGTGCCGGCAAGACCCAGTTGCTCAAACTCTTGAGCGGCGACATTTGGCCGACACCCACTGACGCTACGGTTGAGCTGCGTTCCTATCGGGCAGGGCGACATGCGGTCGACTTGCTCGATGCAAAGCAGCGCATTGCCTACGTGGGCGGCGAGCGGCAGGATAAATATGCCCGCTATGGGTGGAATCCGCGCGTACGGGACGTCCTTGCCACCGGCCTGCACCGGACTGATTTGCTGCTCACGCCGGTCACGCGCGCGGCAGCCGGGCAAGTGACCGCGATGCTGCGCGCCTGCGGCATAGAGCGGCTGGCTGCGCGGGAGCTCCTGTCCTTGTCGTACGGAGAGAAACGCCTGGCGTTGCTGGCGCGGGCTTTGGTACAGCAGCCGGACTGGCTGTTGCTCGACGAGGTGTACAACGGCTTGGACGCAGAGTACCGCCGGCGAATCGATGCGGTGCTGGCGGCTGCGCGCGCCAAGGGCCAGTCATGGATTGCGACGGCGCATCGGGCCGGGGACGTGCCGCCAGGTACGCGGTCGCTGATTGAGCTGTCCGAAGGCCGGATCCAGCGGATCGAGCGGCTGTCTGCTGCGGAGTTCGCGCGCTTGCGCTCCCGCGCGGGTGAATCTCCATTGCAGGCTTCGCGCCGGCGGCATGGTCTGCCCGGGTCAAGGGCAGCTCGTGGCCCGGTGCTGCTGCGGCTCAGCAACGTCGATCTCTATGTCGGCTACCGCGCGGTGCTGCGCGCCGTGAATTGGCAGTTGCGACGAGGCGAGCACTGGTCGGTGTTCGGCGCAAACGGTGCGGGAAAATCCAGTTTTCTGAAACTCCTCTATGGCGATTTATCTCCCGCATCGGGCGGAAGAATCGAGCGCGTGGGATATCCTGCCGGCACGCCGATCTTCGAGTGGAAGCGGCACGTGGGCTATGTCTCTCCTGAATTGCAAAGCCGCTATGCGATGGATGTCGAGCTGATGGAGTTGGTCGCGAGCGGGCGTCATGCGAGCATCGGTCTTGCGGCGCCGATGACCGCAGCCGACTTGAAGTGCGCGCGCGTCTGGCTCACGTTTTTCAAATTGCTTAAAGTTGCCAAACGCCGGCCGCGCGAACTGTCCTACGGACAATTGCGCCGCGCGCTCATCGCGCGTGCCATGGCGGCGGCTCCAAAAATCCTCTTGTTGGACGAACCGTTCACAGGTCTCGATCCCCCGCAGCGAACGGCGATGAAGCGCTTGCTGGAGCGCCTGATGCGACGCGTAACGATCGTTGCCGCCGTGCATCATCCTGAGGATCTGCCGCGCGGCATGACGCATGGACTGCATTTACATAAGCGGCACGCGCGCGTTGAAGATTCTTATTTTGCGACGTAAGCGACGGCGAAGCACCGCGGGCGCGGGCCAGACTGCATGCCCTAGAGTCAGCCACGGAAGATTAAGATTATGTTGCGTCTCACCTCGGCGGCTTGGCTCTGCGGCGCGGTAGTTCTCGCGGGCTGCGGCGGATCAGGTTATGTGGTGCGTCCCGTACCGCGGATTGCAGCGGACACGGTGGGCAAACCGGTGAGCGTATTGCAAGAAGCTTTCGGTGAGCCGCGCAAGATCGACAAAACCTCGACCAAACTGGTGTATGTCTGGTTCCTTCCGCAAAAGCCCAAAGAGGGCGCGCCCTCCGGATTTCAGGGATGTGAGATGGAAGTCACCGTCGATGCGCGTTCGCAGCGCGTTTTAGGCTATTCGCTGTCGAACATCGGTTGGTCGACCTGCGGCGATGTGCAGCGGCGCATCCACGTGGCGCAGCGCTAACAGCCAATCCGTTTCTCGCTACAATAGGCGGCTAAAGCCTGCCGGCATTGCTATCCCAAGGTCCGTCGCCATTGTTACCTGTTTCAATTCTTTCGCTGCTGATTCAAGCCGCGCTCATCGTGCACGTGATCAGGACCGGACGGAATATGCTCTGGATCCTGGCTATTGGGCTATTGCCGGGAATCGGCTCGCTCGCATATCTCGTGGCCGAGGTTTTGCCGGACCTGTTCCGAGGCCGCGCCGCACGCCGGGCTAAAACGGGTATCGGACGAATGATCGATCCGAACCGCGACTTGCGCCGCGCTACCGCGGAAGTGCAGATTTCGGGCAATGTCGATGCCCGCCGTCGGCTCGGAGAAGAATTGTTCGAACGGGACCAGTTTGACCAGGCCATCGAGGTATACCGCGGCGGCCTCAAAGGTGTTTTCGAGTACGATCCGACACTGCTGTTGGGCCTGGCGAAGGCCCAATTTGGCAAGCAGGATTTTGCAGCGGCGCGAATCACCCTGGAACTCCTCACGCAGCAGAACCCGGATTTCAAATCGACCGACGCGCAGCTTCTGTATGCCCGGACCCTCGAGGCGCAGGACGCGCTCGATGAGGCTGAACGCGAATACGCTCGCATTGCGCCGGGGTATCCGGGCGCCGAGGCGCGCCTGCGCTACGGATTGCTGCTCAAGAAACGCGGCAAGCTTCAGGAAGCGCAGCGGGTGCTGAAGGACCTGCTGGATGGCGCCAAACTGGGTCCGGCGCACTATCGCCGGGCGCAAGCCGAATGGCTGGAGCGCGCGCGCCGAGAATTGAGCTAGAATCTTCAAGCCGCGCCTTAATTTCTTGAGCTGGAGTTTCCATGCAACCAAGCAACCGCATCGGCCGTCTCAGCATGCTGTCCCTGATGGCCATTGTCCTCGCGGCGTGCTCCGGTCAAAAGGAGCCGGCGAAGAAACTCATCGCTGAAATCCAGGCGACCGTCACGGCCGCCTCCGCGGAGGCGGCGAAATATATTCCGGATCAACTCGCGAATGTGCAGACCCAGCTGGACGCGCTCAAAACGTCTTCCGATAAAAAGGATTACGCCGCCGTCGTCAGCGGTGCGCCGCCTGTCCTCGCCGCTGCGCGGTCGCTGGCGACGGCCGCTGCGGAAAAAAAGGATGATGCCCTGAAGGCGCTCAACGACAAGTGGACGGCACTCGCCGGCAGTGTGCCGGGGTATCTGACCGCCACCCAGAACCGCATAGATTTTCTCGCCAAGAAGGCCAACAAAAAAGCTGCAGCTGGGATTGATCTTGACGGCGCGAAGTCAGCTTTGGGCGACGCCATGTCCCTGTGGTCCAAGGCGCAGGCAGCGTTTGCCACCGGCAACCTGGACGAGGCGGTGAGAACTGCGCAGGACGTGAGGTCAAAGATAGAGCCCGTCGCCTCCGGCTTGAAACTCAATCTCGCCGCGCCCCCGGCCCAGTCCTAGGCACAGACGGGGCCTCACAGTGCCAGAGTGCCCTCGCTGATGATGGTGGCGGTGCCCGCGATATACGCCGCCACCATGCTGCCCTTGTCGATTTCAAGGCGAACTCTAACCTGCCCCGGCCGCTTCATCTGGTAGCCCTGGCGGCCGATGAAGGTCGTGGATTTTTTACCAAACTGCCCCAAGTCCCAGAGATATGCCGCCAGCATGGCGTGTGCGTTGCCGCTGACCGGATCCTCGGGAATCCCCAGTGCGGGACAGAACATGCGCGATTCGGTCCAGAGCTCATCGGAATCGCGATTCACGGCGAACAGGAAAAATCCTTCGGCTCCCAATTCGCTCCCCAAGGCCATCAGGGTGTCGTAATTCGGCGCGAGATGCTCCAAATGCCGGGGGTCTGCGATCGGCACGAGCAGGCGGCTGCTGCCCTTGCGAGCGACGCGTGCGGGCATGACATCGTGCAACTGGGTTGCGGGCAGTTTCAGGGCTTCAGCAACGCGCAGTGTGGTCTTAAATGGCAGCGGCGCGTCGAGTTCCGGCGCCGTCTGCCGAAATTCGATGACCGGTTCGGCGCCGGAAGCCCGCTGTTCGACTTGCGCGCTGACCTCGATGATGCCGCCCCCGCAGTGTTGGCGGCAAATACCCGGCGTGCGCCTCCCTAAGGCCAAAAGCACTGCGTGGGCTGCCACGGTGGCGTGGCCCACGAAAGGGGCTTCCTTGCGCGAATTGAAGAAGCGCAGCCGCACATCATGATCGGCCGCGTCCGCAGCGAACACGCATGCCATTTCGGCGTGAGAGAATTCACGCGCGACCGCAAACAGGGTGGCTTCATTCTGTCCGTCCGCATCGAGGAGCACGATCGCTGGATTTCCCGTGAACCGGGTTGCGGTGAAGGCGTCTACCTGAAAAATGCGCAATACAATCTCCAAAACCGATGGCGGAGTTTTGCACGCATTGGCCCGGCAGGCTACACTTGCGTGAAACCTTGGGGTGGCTTGAAAGGCCTGAGACGCGGAACATCGAATTCTCGGTGAAACTCGCGAACCCGTTGAACCTGACCCGGTTAGTACCGGCGTAGGGAGCAGGTAAATCATATGCGCGCAGCCGTCGAAATCAGCATGTATCCCTTGACCGGCGAGTATCGCCCGCCGATTCAAGCCTTCATTGATCGCCTCAATAGGCATTCTGGCTTGATTGTGAAGACCAACGACCTGGCCACCCAGATCTGGGGCCCGTTGGATCAAATCATGAGCGTTCTCACCGAGGAAATGACTCGCTCCGCCGGCGGCTCGGCGCAACTGGTCTTCGTGATGAAGGTGCTGCCGGGTTTGGCGCCGCCGGATTCAGGCCGTTCGTGATACGTGATCTGTCGATGCAGCTCGTCAGTGCCTGGCACGATACGAGCTGGATCGAACTCATTGCGGCTGCCCTCGCGGTAGCCTACCTGCTGCTCGCGATCGGACAGCGATTGAGTTGCTGGCTGGCGGCATTCATCAGCTCGGTCCTCTATGTTTGGGTCTTGTTCAGTGCGCGCTTGTACATGGAGTCGGTACTGAACGGGTTCTATGCCGCGATGGCGCTGTATGGCTTTTGGCAATGGCAGCATGGCAAGGGCGGCGGCGCACTTGCGGTGAACCGCTGGCCCATCGCGCGGCACGCGCTTGCCGCGCTGGCCATCGTCGCACTGTCGCTGGTGACCGCTTTTTTCCTGCGCCGCTACACCCCCGCCGCATTGCCGTTCCCCGACTCGATGGTGACCTGGGCGAGCGTCTTCGCCACGTTCCTGGTGGCACGCAAGGTGTACGAGAACTGGCATTGGTGGCTGCTGATCGATTCGGTCGGCGCGTACCTGTATTACACGCGCCATCTGTACGCAACGATGCTGCTCTTTGGGCTCTACCTCATTTTGATCGTGATCGGCATGCGCGAATGGCGCCGCAGTTTGCTGTTGGCGGCCAATGCAGTTGCCTGAAATCGAACGTCTGTGCCGCGCGATCGCGCCCGGAGCGGGAAGCATTGGTGTTGAAGCCCTCGGCGCAGGGCTCACCAGCGAGACATACCGCGTGACGCGCGATGGCGTGACCTACGCGTTAAAGGTCGCGGCCGAACCTCGCGAATTTTGTTTGGATCTGCCGTGGGAGGTGCGCGTGCTGGAGCGCGCCGCGAATGCCGGACTTGCGCCGCGCTTGGTGTACTGCGATCTCGACGGCGCGGTCCTGCTCTCAGGCTGGGTCGAGGGGCGTTCGTGGGTCTCGCATGAGGCTGCGGCTGCGGCAAATCTGGAAAGAATCGCCGAGCTGCTGCGCCGAGTTCACGCCCTCGCGGCGCCGTTGCCGGCGCGGCAGGTTACTCCGCTGCAGTGGATCGAGATTTATGAGGCGCTGTCGGCGCGGACTTCAAGTTCGAGCGATCCGGCATTGCGAAGCGCGGCGCTGGCACGCGCGGAATCGTTGGCCGATCTGCCGCGCGCGGCCGGCGCCGTGTGTCACAGCGACCTCCACGCGATGAATTTGCTCCAACAGCACGACTCTCTAATCCTGCTGGACTGGGAATACGCGCATGTGACCGATCCTTTTTGGGATCTGGCGGGCTGGTGCGCCAACAACGATTTCGAGTCGGAACTGCAGTGGAGCTTGCTCAGCCGCTATCTCGGCAACGCGCCGATGCCGAGCGAATGGCAACGTCTAAGGCTGTTGCTCGCGCTGTATGATTACGTCTGCTTGCTGTGGAGTCGACTTTACTTAAGTGTGCGGGGGGAGGGGGGAAATGGGGTCGCCGAGCGCGCGACATTGCTCGACGCGCGCCTGCGCCTTACGGCACACTACGCCGCTTGAAGAGTCCCGCGGGCGGCAGCAACGGAGGTTTTGGATGGCGCGGATGATTGTGGTGGATCGTGACGGCAAGGAACACGAGATTGAAGCAAAGACCGGCTTGAAGATCATGGAAGTTCTGCGCGAGCTCGACTACGGCGTCGCGGCGATCTGCGGGGGTCTTTGCTCCTGCGCCACCTGTCACATTTACGTCGATGAAAAATGGGTGCCGCTGTTGCCGAAACGGCAGAGCGATGAGCTGGAGCTTTTGAATGAGCTGCCCGACTTTCGCGGAGCGACGTCCCGGCTTTCCTGCCAAGTCGATTTCACCGAAGCTCTGTCGGGAATCAAGGTGACGGTTGCCGCCGATTCTTGAGGTGCGCGCGCCAAGGAGCCGGTCTGAGTATTCCGCATAAGCCGCGTCCGCTCCGCCTCGCCTGAAGCGAAATCAGCCTTAGGTAAGGCCGGGGAAACACTCAGGCAGGCTCCTACGTCTTTTTTTCTGTCTGTCGTTTCACAGCGTCCTGCGCCGCGGCGATGGCGCCGGGATCGCCAAGAAAGCGCCGTGCAACCGGCTGGAGCTGCTCGTCGAGTTCGTAGAGGATCGGAATGCCGGTCGGGATATTGAATTCCACGATGTCGGACTCGGACATCATGTCGAGCATCTTGACGAGCGCGCGCAGGGAATTGCCGTGCGCAACGATGAGTACGTTTTTGCCGGCTCTCAGCACCGGAACGATGCGCGATTCCCAGTAGGGCAGCACGCGCGACAGGGTGTCCTTCAGGGATTCGGCGGCCGGCAGCCAGGCTGGGTCGACGTCGGCGTAGCGTGGGTCGAAGCGCGGGTGCCGCGGATCGTCAAGGCCAAGTGGCGGCGGCGGTATATCGTAGCTGCGGCGCCATATCTTGACTTGCGCCTCGCCGTGCTGCTCGACGGTTTGCGCCTTGTTAAGCCCTTGCAACGCTCCATAGTGGCGCTCGTTCAGCCGCCAGCTGCGCTCGACGGGGAGCCACATGCGATCGGTGGTATCGAGGATTATCCAGAGCGTGCGGATTGCGCGCTTCAATACCGACGTAAAAACAATATCCGGCTCGAATTTCTCCGCCTGCAGCTCGCGTCCCGCTTGAGCAGCTTCCGTCCGTCCCAGATCGCTCAAGTCGACATCGTGCCAGCCCGTGAATTGATTTTCGACATTCCAGGTACTTTGGCCGTGGCGCACCAAGACTAATTTTCCAGGCATTACTTAACTCCTCGACGCATGGCCGCGGCAAACAAGCCGTCAAAAACTGCCGCCAATGCAGATCCCTCGTGCATCCTGACTTGCAATCGGATCCGGCCGCGACCGGCGCGCACCAGCATTTTTTGAAATTTATCGACGTCGGCAAGCGCGGGAATCTCCAGGTAGGCGCGCATTTCGCCATGAACCGGCTTCAAAAAGCGCATGCTCGATTCTTGGATTACCGCTTCGGCATCGAGTTTGCGCGTAGCGAGAAAACGCGTGAGCCACGCCCAGCCGGCCAAAACCGCCAGCGAATACAGGCTGCCGCCAAATGCGGTGCCCTTGTGATTGGCGTTGGGCGCGAGCGGCGCGCGCAGGAGCAGACTCGCGTCGTTCGCTGCTTCAACGATGATCCCCATGGGCTTTGCAAGCATGATTTCTCGATCGATACGCTCCTGCAGATACTCGGCGCCGAATTCTCCTCTCTCAAGCATGTTGGTGCGCGAGTGCATGTTAGTGCGCGAGCCGTCTGACTGCTTGCAGCGCCACTGAGATGGTCGCAAAGTCCGGCGGCGAACCGGTGCGCAGATCCGCGACCAGCCGCTTCAGGGCATCGACGGGCGCGGAATGACGCGAAAGCCATTGATCCACGCGCGCGGCGGGTTCCCTGCCCTTGGATTTCAGCACCGACAGCGTGATCCTGCCTTGCAGCGCGTACAAGTTCTCGCGCAGTGTGCCGCGCGCGACCCCCTGCCAGTGCCCGTCCGCGGGCAGCGATTCGATTTGATCTTTGATCCAGGTCAGTCCGATGCGCTCGCCCAGATCGAAATAGGCGCGGGCCGCGTAGCCAATCCGTACCCGCGCCGCTCTCGCGACTTCAACCAGGTCCAACGCGCTGTGCAGTTCCTCGAGCGATGCGATGCGCGCCGCCAGTTGCTCCGGCACGTGCTGTTCGACCAGTTGTGAACGCAGCGCGCCCATGCGCGTCTTTTGCGTGATGCCGAGAACGTCTCCCAATTCACGGAACAGCTCGGTTACTTGTCCGGCATAGCGCGACACTGCGCGTTTGATATCCAGATCGTTGCGGCGGTTCTCCAGCAGCCAGTAGCTCATGTGCCGCAGCAAGCGAATTGTTTGAGACATCGCATTGTACTGAACGGAGGCGGCTATTCTATTATCCAGAGCCTCGATTTGCGCCCAGATGTCGCGCACCGCGAATACCTCGCGCGCAATGCTGTAGGCGCGCGCGATCGCCGCTGGATCCGCTCCGGTGTCGTCTTGCGCGCGGACCGGAAACATCGGCCCCATGCGATTGATCAAGCTGTTGGTGATCGCGGTGGCAATGATCTCACGGCGCAGCCGGTGCCGCCGGATGCGCCGCGCAAAGCGCTTTTGCACGGGGGTCGGAAAGTACCGGTTGAGCTCAGCGGATAAATACGGGTCCTCGGGTACATCGGAATGAATGAGCGCCCGGTAGAACCAGATTTTTCCGTAACTCAAGATGATGGCGAGTTCCGGTCGCGTCAGTCCTTCGCCCGCCTGGCGCCGCTCGGCGATTTCTTCATCGCTCGGCAAGAATTCCAGGCTGCGGTTCAAGTCGCCGGAACGCTCCAGGGCGCGGATGACGTAGGCGTTCTCAGCGAGAAGCTGGCGGGTCTGAAACTCGCCCATGCTGATCGCCTGGCTCTGCAAATAGTTATTGCGCAGCACCAGGCCGGCCACCTCGTCCGTCATTTGCACCAGCAGGCGATTGCGCGCCGCCTGCGTGATTTCACGGGCGCGCACCGCGCCGTTGAGGAGAATTTTCAAGTTGACTTCGACATCCGAACAATTCACGCCGGCGGAATTGTCGATGAAATCGGTATTCAGACGGCCGCCGCGCCGCGCGTACTCGATGCGCCCGAGCTGCGACACCCCCAGGTTCCCGCCCTCGCCGATCACCTTGCAATTCAACTCGCGCGCATCGATGCGCACGGCATCGTTGCTGCGATCGCCGACATCGCTGTGGCTTTCGCTGCTTGCCTTGACATACGTGCCGATGCCGCCGTTCCAGAGCAGATCGACATGCGCTTTCAAAATCGCCCTGATCACTTCGTTCGGCGTCGCCTGCGCGGGAAGTTCCAACAGCGTCTGCGCCTCGCGCGACAGCGAGAGATTCTTGGCTGAACGTGAATACACGCCGCCGCCCTTGGAAATGGCCTTGCGCGAATAGTCCTCCCAGGTGGAGCGGGGCAAGATGAACATGCGCTGACGCTCGGCGTAGGAACTCGCCGCATCGGGTTGCGGATCGATAAAGATATGCTGGTGATTGAACGCGGCGATCAGACGTAAGTGCGGCGATTGCAGCATGCCGTTACCGAATACGTCTCCGGCCATGTCGCCAATTCCGCAGACCGAGAAGTTCTGCGTTTGTGTATCCATGCCGATCTCGCGGAAATGGCGCTTGACGCATTCCCACGCGCCGCGCGCCGTGATTGCCATCTTTTTGTGGTCGTAGCCGGCCGAGCCGCCGGAGGCAAATGCGTCGCCAAGCCAAAAGGAATATTCCTGCGAGATCGCGTTGGCAATATCCGAAAAGGTAGCAGTGCCCTTGTCGGCCGCGACCACCAGATAGGCGTCGTCCTGGTCGTGGCGCACGACCATTCGGGGAGGAATGATCTTTTCATCGACGATGTTGTCGGTGACGTCCAGCAGTCCGCGGATCAGCGTCTGGTAGCAGGCAATCACTTCGGCCTGCTGCGCCTCGCGCTCGGCGGGCAAGCGCTTCACGACGAAGCCGCCCTTGGCTCCGACCGGGACGATCACCGTGTTCTTGACTTGCTGCGCCTTCATCAGCCCCAGTATTTCGGTGCGGAAGTCCTCGCGCCGATCCGACCAGCGAATGCCCCCGCGAGCCACGTGGCCCATGCGCAGATGCACGCCCTCCATGCGCGGCGAGAACACGAATATTTCGAACAGCGGCTTCGGCAGCGGCAGCTCGCGCAGCTGCTGGCTCTCGATCTTGAATGACAAGTACTCTTTGAGCTGACCCGACGCGTGGGGTTGGTAGACGTTGGTTCGAACCGTCGCGGAGAGTGCATTCCACAAGGCCCGGAGGATTCGATCCTCGTCGGAGCGGGTCACTTCCTCGAGTGCGGAGAGGATGTCCCGGCCCAGCCGGGCGAGGGAGCGGGCGCGAACCGCCGCCGACAGCTGCGGATCCAGTCGCGCGGTGAACAGGTCGGCGAGCAGCCTGGATATCGGCCCGTTGTTCCCGAGCACCTGGGCGATGTAGCCCTGGCTGAAGGGCAGGCCGGTTTGCAGCAAATAGCGGCAGTAGGCCCGCAGCACCGTCACCATGCGCCAGGGAATCCCGGCGGAAAGCGTCAGCTGATTGAAGCTGTCGTTGTCCATGCGGCCGGTCCAAACGGCGGTGAAGGCACTTTTAATCTCGCGGTCCAGCGCATCAAATGCGACCGCGGGCGGAGCCTGCATGACAAGTTCCAGATCCTGAATCCAACCGCGGCGGCCCACGGGGAATTCCAATTCATAGGGCCGCTCGGCAATGACCTTCAAACCCATATTTTCGAGCATCGGCAACAGATCCGAAATTGGAATTGCGTCCTCGCCGCGGAAGATCTTCAGGAAAAACTTCTCCTTGCGCTTCGGGTCGGGTCGGTAGATATCCAAGTGCAACCGCGCCGGTTCCTTGTCCATCGCTTCCAGAAAGGAAACGTCCAGGGCAGCGGCTTCGCCGGGAAAGTCTTCGGTGTAGGCAGCCGGAAAAGCTTGTGCGTACTTCTCGAACAGCTGCAGGGCGTATGCCTCGTCGAATCGCGCCAGCAACGCGGCCTTGAAGGAATCCAGCCATGAGCGCACCGCCGCGGCGACCCGGCGCTCCAAGACGTCCGGGTCGACGTGCGCGCTCTCGGTCGGCGCGGTTCGAGCGACGATATGGATGCGGGCAAGATTCGACTCCGCGATCTGCACTTGAGATTCCATGCTGAACGCGGAGAACGCCTCGCGTATCACCCGCTCGATCCTCTGCCGGACTTGGGTGTTGTATTTCTCGCGCGGCACGAACACCAGGCAAGAATAAAAGCGGTGAAATAGATCCCGGCGCAGCAGTACGCGCACGCGCGGCCGTTCTTGCAGGCCGAATATCCCGGTGACGATGCGGTTGAGTTCGGAAACGCTCGCTTGAAATAATTCATCGCGGGGAAAGGATTCCAGAACGTGCTGCAGCGCCTTGCCATCGTGGCTGTCGGGCGCCAGGGCGAAATGCTCAGCCACTTGCGCAATTTTCTGCCGCAATAACGGGATTTCGCGCGGATTGGCGTTGTACGCGGCGGAAGTCCAGAGGCCCAAGAAGCGCCGCTCGCCGATCAGGCGTCCCTTCGGGTCGAATTGCTTGATGCCGACATAATCCAGATAGCCGGCGCGGTGCACGGTGGACAAAGAATTGGCCTTGGTGACCAGGCTCAGATTGCGAGAGCGGCTCTGTCTCCTGATGTCGCTGTGCAGTACACGCGTCGTGCTCTCGGGCTTTGTGTGTCCCGGGCGCAGGATGCCGAGCCCGCTTGACTCGACCGCTTCGAGCCTCTCGCGGCCCTTGCCGCCTTTCAGCCGATATTCGCGAAAGCCGAGAAAGGTGAAGTGGCGATTTTCCATCCACTCGAGCAGCGCGCAGGTCTCGCTGAGTTCGGCCGCATCGAAGCGCGCGCCCATCGCAGCCAGATCCTGCGCGGCATTCCGTGCGGCAGCCCGCATGCGGACCCAATCCGCGCACGCTACGCGCACATCGCGCATGCTGCGCTCTATCTGTGCTGCCAGTGATTTCAGCGCTGCCGGATCGACGATTCGATCGACCTCGACATGCTGGAAGGACTCCAGCCGCTGTTTGTTGCCTTCGAAAGGTTCAGTCCGCTCGTGCAGCCCGCTCAGATTGCCGGCGCGATCGCGCGTGACCTCGAATATCGGATGCGCGAGTAAATGCAGCGTGAGCGCACGCTCCGTCAACGCGAGGCTGATCGAATCCACGAGAAAGGGCATGTCGTCGTTCACGACATCGATAATGGTGTGCGGCGAGACGAAACCATGCTCGCGCAATGTGGGATTGAACACCCGCACCAGCGCGGCCCGGCCGCGCCGCTTTGCAAACATGAGATGCGAGAGGGCCGCACCGGCCAAATCCTTCGGCTCGCGCTCGGCGAGATCCTTGGTGTCTACATTGGCAAAGTAAGTCTGCAGAAACCGCCGCCAGTCCAAGCCGTGCATGGATTTCGGCGGACGCACCGGGCTGCGTAAAATCGCGGAGATGATATTCCGATGTTGTTCTGAGGAAACCTGATACATATTCAGATCCTTTAGGAGCTGCTCAGCGCGTGCTAGGCGCGAATTATGCCAGTCCGCGATGGTTTCAGGGACGGTGTTGGCCCGCGAGATATTGCTGCGTCTGCATTTCGACGAGCCGGCTCGCCGCGCGTGAAAATTCCAATTGCAGGCGCTCGCCGTGATACAGCGCGCCGGGCGGAGAGGCGGCCGATGCGACAACATTGACATTGCGATCATAGAACTCATCGATCAGCATGATGAAGCGCCGCGCAGCATTGTCGTTGCCGCGCGCGAACTCGGGAATATTCGAAATGAACACGGTGTGATAGAGGCGCGCAAGCTCGATGTAGTCATTTTGGCTACGCGGCCCTTCGCAGATGTCCTTGAACTCGAACCACACCATGCCGGGACCCGCCGCCAGGGCTTTGATGTGCCGATTCTCCACCAACAGGGTGGTCGGGCCGCCGACGGTGCCTGCGGCAAGCGCAGTAAAGCGTTGTTTGAGCTGCGCCGGCGTGTCCGGCGACTTCGAATCGAGGTAGGTGGACGCCTGCTCCAATTGCCGCAAGCGGTAGTCGACGCCCCCGGCCAGATGCAGGACATCGACGTGGCTCTCAATCAGTTCGATGGCCGGCAGAAATCGCTGCCGTTGCAGTCCGTCCTTGTACAAGTCCCGCGGCGCGATGTTCGACGTTGCGACCAGCGTGACGCCGCGCCGGAACAAACCGTCGAAAAGTCCCGCCAGCATCATTGCATCGGCAATATCCGCGACAAAGAGTTCATCCAGGCACAGCACACGCACGCGCGCCGCCAAGCGCTCGGCAACCGTGTCAAGCGGGTCGGCGCGGCTTTTGATCTTGCGCAGCTCCGTATGGATTTGACGCATGAAGCGATAGAAGTGCGTGCGCTCGCCAAGCTGCGGCGGAAGCGAATCGTAGAACCAGTCCATTAGCATGGTCTTGCCGCGGCCGACGCCGCCCCACAGGTACAAGCCCCTCAGCGGCGTCTCGACCGGCTGCACCGACAGCCGCCGCAGCTGCGTGCGCAGCCTGTGGCTGATGGATTGCGATTGCCCCAAGAGGCGGACGCCCAATTCATCGAGGCGCGCGGCGGCCTCTTGCTGACTTGGATCGACATTCAGCCTATGGGTTGCGGTCTCTTCCCGTAGGCGCGATGCAATCGACTGACGTTTCCTGGACAATCGAGGTTTTTTAAAGGCTTTGATAATTCGGGCCGGAGCCGCCTTCCGGCGTGACCCAGGTAATCTGCCCAGCGTAGGGTTCCTTGATGTCGCAGGCCTTGCAATGAACGCAGTTCGACGCATTGATCTGCAGCTTTTGGCCGCCTCTGCCGTCCGCGATCATCTCGTACACGTTGGCAGGGCAGAAGTTGGTGCAGGGATTACCGTAATCCGTGATGCAGCGAGTCGCACACACCGTGGTGTCGGCCACGTGCAAGTGCACCGGTTGATTTTCATCATGCGTGGTCGCCGCGAAGAATACGAATGCGGCCCGATCGCGCGGCGGCAATTCTCGGCTGCCCCAATCGCGATCCGGGGAGGTGTAGCCGTCCAAATGCTTGAGCGCCGTGTCATCCGCATGATTCGGCAGTGTCCAGGGCAACTTGCCGAACGTGATGGTCTCGAGCACGGCATTGGCGAGACCGAACCACAGGCCGCGACGGAACCCGGGACGAAAATTTCGCACCTTATATAGCTCGCGGCCGCCCGGCGATGCGCGCCAGCGCTGATCGAACCCGGCACTCGAGCCTTTTTCCACATAGTGGGTTGCTGCGCTCATGCCAGAGCGGATTGCCTGGTGAATACCTTTGATTTTCGGCATGTTGAGTGTGCCGCCCGCATCGCCAAGAAGCATCGCCCCCGGCATTTCAAGGGTCGGCATCGATTGATAGCCGCCCTCAATGATGGTGCGCGCACCGCCCGCGATGATCTCCCCGCCCTGCAACAGGCCTTTGACCTCAGGATGATTCTTCCACTGTTGGAATGCCTCGAACGGTTTGAGGCGCGGATCCGCGTAATCAAGTCCCACGACGAAGCCGACGTATACCCGATCATTATTGAGGTGGTAGATAAAGCTGCCGCCGTAAGTCCTATTATCCAGCGGCCAGCCGAACGTGTGCTGGATCAGCCCGGGTTGCACGCGCCCGGGCGGCAATTGCCATAGTTCCTTGAATCCCAGGCCGTAAGTTTGCGGCGACTTGCCGGCGTCGAGCTTGTATCGATTGATCAGCTGCTTCGAGATATTGCCGCGGCAGCCCTCGCAAAACATCGTGATCTTGGCGTGGATTTCCGGCCCCAGCGCAAAATTTGGGCCACGCTCGCCATTTTTTTCCACCCCCATATCGCCGATGCGCACGCCTTTGACGGACCCTGTTTCATCAAGCAGCGCCTCGGCGCCTGCGAATCCTGGGAATACGTCGACGCCCAGTTTTTCCGCTTCGGCGCCCAGAATGGGCACCAACTGCCCTAAGGAGACGATGAAATTGCCGTGATTCTGGAGCTGCGGCGGCACGACTGGAAATTTGATGCGTTTGCGGCGCGTCATGATCGCAAACTCATCGCGGCCTGCGGGCAGGCAGATGGCCGGTGCATGCTCGCGCCACTGCGGCAGCAATTCGTCGAGCGGTCCCGGTTCCATGACGGCGCCGGAGAGGCAGTGCGCCCCCAAACTTGCGGCCTTTTCCAGCACGCAGACACTTAAATCAGGCTTGAGCTGCTTTAGCCGTATCGCGCAGGCCAAACCCGCAGGGCCGGCCCCCACGATGGCGACCTCGTACTCCATGACATCACGGCTTTCGCTCATCAAACTGACACCTAAAAGCGATATAAGCGCCTGAAAATCGGGCGCTTAGTAGATCACAAACTCTCTTGAGCGGGGAGCCGTTCGCCAGGCGGACAGCCCATGACGGTATTTGAGCCAGGCTGTCGCCTTACTAAATGGGGACTACCATGTTGACAGGCCACGGACGCCGTCTTCCAGGATGGCCAAGGGATTTGGGCATGGCACGGGCAAGGACGCCCACCCCCTTTTCTTACCCCGGCTAGTCTTGCCGCCAGCTGGCTTTGCGCTTGGCAAAGAATGCCGCGAAGCCTTCTTGGGCTTCCGCTTGCACCCTTAAGCGGGCGAGTCGGCTTGCCATGTCCATTGCGGCAACGCCGGGTTCGCGCGAGCTTTGCTGGGCGTCGCGGATGAGGGTCTTGGTCGCCGCTTGTGCGCCGGGTGCGCCTTTTAAGATGGCATTGATGATGACGTTGCAGGTGGCATCGAGCTCATCGGCCGATACCGTCTCGTGCGCCAGGCCGATCTCCTTCAAGGTGGCCGCGCTCAGCGTTTCCGCCGTCAGAAAATAGCGCCGCGCCGCGCTTCCCCCGATCTTGCCCAGTACAAATGGAGAGACGATCGCGGGGATGATGCCTAAGCGCACTTCTGTGAAGGCGAATTTTGCGCTCTGTACCGCGACCACAATGTCGCAGGCAGCAATCAAACCGAGCGCACCGCCGTAACCATCTCCATTGACTCTCGCCAGCGTGGGCTTGGGAAATGAATCCAAGGCGCTCAAGAGTTTTGCCAGCGTGCGCGCATGCGCCAGGTTTTCGGCCTCGGTCGCGTGCGCTTGAGCCTGCATCTCAGTGAGGTCCGCGCCCGCGCAGAACACATTGCCCGCACCCGTCAGCTGCACCATGCGTACGTTGCCATCATCCGCGCACTGCTCGAGCGCTGCGCCGAGCGCGCCGAGCGTCGCACGGTCGAGCGCGTTGCGTTTGTCCGGACGATTGAGCGTGACATGCGCGACGGCGCCGGTAACCGCAGTCGTGACCGGCGAGCCGCTCGGCAAGCCGCTATTCATATGAGCTCGACGGCGATTGCGGTTGCTTCACCGCCGCCGATGCACAGGCTGGCGATGCCGCGCTTTTTGCCGCGAGCTTTCAATGCGTGGAGCAAGGTGGTCAGGATGCGCGCGCCGGTCGCGCCGATCGGGTGGCCGAGCGCGCACGCGCCGCCGTTGACGTTTACATTTGCGTGATCCAAAGACAGATCCTTCATCGCCGCCATCGTCACGACGGCAAAGGCTTCGTTGATTTCGTACAGATCGACGTCCTTCGCCTGCCAATTCACCTGCGTCAGCAATTTTTGAATCGCGCCGACGGGCGCCAAGGTGAACCATTCCGGCTCGCGCGCAAAACTGGTGTATCCCACAATCCGGGCCAGAGGTTTCAGGTTCTTGGCCGCGGCGAATGATTCCCGCGACAACACCACTGCCGCGGCGCCGTCGGAGATCGATGAGGAACTCGCCGCGGTCACGGTGCCGTCCTTTTTGAAGGCGGGCTTGAGCGTGGGGATCTTGGCGACATCCAGCGTGAATGGCGTTTCGTCCTTTTCCACGACAACCTCACCCTTGCGGGTTTTGACCGTCACCGGCGCAATCTCGGCCTTGAAATCTCCCTGGTTGACCGCGGCCAGCGCGCGACGCACCGATTCCGCTGCGAACTCATCCTGAGCTTGCCGGGTAAATGCATATTTTTCGGAGGTCGTTTCCGCGAAGCACCCCATGAGCTGTCCATCCCAGGGACTTTGCAAGCCGTCGAAGAACATGTGGTCCAACACTTCCTGATGACCCATTCGATAGCCCGCACGCGCTTTTGGAAGCAGATAGGGTGCATTGGTCATGGATTCGATGCCGCCCGCGACGATAAATTGAGCATTGCCGGCGAGAATCTGATCCGCGCCCTGCATGACTGCGCGCATGGCGGAGCCGCACATTTTGTTCACGGTGGTGCTGGGCGTGCTCGTAGGAATACCTGCGGCCAGGGCTGCTTGGCGGGCAGGAGCCTGGCCAATCCCCGCCGACAGGACACAGCCCATGATCACCTCGTCGACTTCCGATGGCTTCACACCCGCGTCCGCGACGGCCGCCTTGATGGCGAAAGCACCGAGCTGCGGCGCCGCGAGCGTGGCAAAAGCGCCTTGAAAGGCGCCCACTGGCGTTCGGCGAGCACTCAAAATGACGACGGGATCCGATTTCATTGTGTTGTGTCCATGGGTGGTACGAACTCAATATTATAGCCGCGCATGGCTTCTTCAAGGCGCGAGCGGATCCCCGACGGCCTGGGCAATGAGCTCACGGCTCTTGGTCCGCGCCTCGTCTGCAGGCATCACAGCGAGGACTTCGACCCGAATGGGCCGCCGGTGAATGGAGAGACCGCCGGGAGGCATGACTGCGCGGGTACCGTGAATGGCGACAGCGACCACGGGCATCTCGGCTCGCGCCGCGGTCGTGAATGCGCCGCCGAGGAATTTGCCGATTTGGCGGGTTTCATCAAAGGTTCCCTCGGGGAAAAACATCAAGGATTGCCCAGTGGCCGCCAGCTTCAAGACACGCCGAGCGTCAGCCGCACCCTTGTGGCGATCAAATCGCTCGACGAACTGAGAGCCGAGGCGCCGCAACAGCAGGCTGGCAAGGGGCACATTCACCATTTCCTTCTTGATGACAAAGGCAAAATCCGGCGGCAATGCCGCTACGATGGCGATGGCATCGATATAACTGGCATGATTCGCCACGACCACACAGGGCGTCTTCGGCAACCGCTCCAAGCCGTCCGCCGTAAAGGGAATGCCGACCAGCCAGAGAAAGGCGCGCCCGGCCGTGCCGGCCACCACTCGGCGCCGGCGCAAGCTGGGAAGAAACAGGTTGATCGCCAGAACGATCAATCCTAAGACCGTAAAGGACACCAGGCAGTAAGCAAGGTAAGGCAAATTCAATGCCGCGGACGGCCTTGTTTGCTTAACTTCTGTGATCTGGTTCTCCTTATGTTAATACTTAACCGTACTGTGATTCTGGTCACGCCGACACCCAAACACCCCTCGCATACTGATGACGGATAGCGCGGACAGCACTATTTCGTGCGTAACTTTCGCGAGCAACTATGGCGACGGCTCTTAAACGGACGGTTTATACACGCACCTCAGGCGCAGCGGTACCCTCCGTGCGCGAGGCGGCGGATCCGGCCCTGCAACGCTTTCTCGACGCGGTGTGGATGGAACGCGGCCTGTCAGCCAATACGTTGGCGGCGTACCGCGCCGACTTGACGGCCCTGGCCCGATGGCTCGAGGAGCGCGATAGCGCGCTGCTCAAAGCGACGCGCATTGAATTATTGGGGTTCATTGCCGCCCGAGTCGAGGGTGGATCCCGACCGCGATCGACGGCCCGGCAGTTGTCGAGTTTCCGGCGCTTCTTCCGCTTCATGATGCGCGAGGGAATGATATCGCTGGATCCCACCGCGCAGATTGCGATGCCGAAAATCGGCCGCTCGCTGCCAAAGTCCCTGACCGAGGCCGAGGTGGATTCGCTGCTGGAAGCGCCCACCGTGTCGGAACCTTTGGGACACCGAGATCGCACGATGCTGGAAGTGCTCTACGCCACGGGTCTGCGAGTCTCCGAACTCGTCAGCCTCAAGCACAATCAAGTGAACTTAAATCAGGGCGTGATGCGCGTTGTCGGCAAAGGCAATCGCGAACGCTTGATCCCGCTGGGCGAGGAAGCCGTGAAATGGCTGCAGCAGTTCATGCAGGGCCCGCGCGCTGAAATTCTATTGGAACGCCAGACGGACTATCTGTTTCCCACGCGCCGCGGCGACCGCATGACGCGCCAGGCGTTCTGGCACATCATCAAGCGCTACTCCAAGAAAGCCGGCGTCGAGAAAGACCTGTCGCCTCACACCTTGCGCCATGCCTTTGCAACGCATCTGTTGAATCACGGCGCGGATCTGCGCGTGGTACAGATGCTGCTGGGTCATAGCGATCTGTCGACGACCCAGATCTACACGCACGTCGCCCGCGAACGCCTCAAGGACCTGCACTCCCAGCATCATCCGCGCGGCTGATCTTAAGCCCTGGGCCTTGGTCTGGTAGAATTTGGCTGAACCTCCTGGCTCTTGTGGGGTCATATCAGATAAGTCCGTGGAGCTTTAGCATGCTACGATCTGCCGCTGTCTTAACCTTGCTGTTTTGCGCTGCAGTTCCGAGCGTGCGCGCCGCCCCAGTCGAACAGCCTGCCGCCGCCGATCCGCGCGTGGCCTTGCTCAAGCTGCTGCCGGCCGGCTCCAAGCTCGAGGACTTACGGCCGTCGCCGATCGCCGGCATTTACGAATTCATGCAAGGCGCCGAGATCAGCTACCTGACTGCCGACGGCAAATATTTCATCGACGGCAACCTTTACGACATGAAGTCGCGCGACAACCTGACCGAGGAGCTGCGCACGCACGCGCGCATCGCGTTGATCAATTCCGTGCCGGAATCCGAGATGTTGATCTTCTCGCCTCCGAATCCGAAATACACCATCACAGTGTTTACCGACGTCGATTGCGCCTATTGCCGGAAACTGCACAGCCAAATAGCAGAGATCAATCGCCTGGGGATTCGAGTCCGCTACATGTTCTTTCCGCGCACCGGTCCGGGGACCGAAAGCTGGAAGAAGGCCGAAGTGGTCTGGTGCTCACCCGACCGCAATGAAGCGCTGACCCGGGCGAAGGCCGGCGCCACACTGGACATGAACAAGGTGTGCGCGCCGACCCCGGTAAAGCGTGAATACGAGCTGGGCGAGAACCTCGGTGTTCGCGGCACGCCCGCGATCATCACCGAAAACGGCGACTATATTTCCGGCTACATGGAACCGCGCGAACTGCTCGATCAGCTGAAAGAGTTTCAGGTGGCGAAGCGCTGAAGTGAACGCGCGGCGCTGAAGCGGCGGCCGAAATCTCATGCGACATCGTGGGAAATGGATTTCCGCGCTGATAATCGCTGCAATTGTCGGCTTCGGTTGTGGCAGAGCTATCGCGCAAGTACGACGAGCAGATGGCGACAACGATGCGTGAGTTTCAAAAGCGCGTGCAAGAGCCGTCGCCGGCGCCGCAACCTCAATCCGCGAGTTTCAGGTGCTACCAGAGCGTAACTCGCTGTTCCGGCGCCAAGTACATCTTATCCCCAGCTGCCAGCGAAAACGCGCTGTAGAAACTCTTCATGTGCACGACCACGCCGTTGGTGCGGTATTTTTCCGGGGAATGCGCATCGGACTTCAACTGTGCGATCGTGCTCTCGTCGCGCTGCTTGCCCAGCCAGCTTTGCGCAAATCCAATGTAGAAGCGTTGCTCCGCCGTCATGCCATCGATGATGGGCGGCGTGCGGCCGTTGAGGGATGCGAGATACGCCTTGTGGGCGATTTCGATGCCGGCAATGTCCGCGATGTTTTCGCCGAGAGTCAGGGCCCCGTTGACATGAAAGCAGGGCACCGGCTCGAAGGCGTCATATTCCTTGACCAGCAGTAGGGTCTTGGCCTTGAATTTGGCGTGATCCTCGGGCGTCCACCAATCGCGCAGATTGCCGTCGCTGTCGTACTGGCTGCCCTGATCGTCAAAGCTATGGCTGATTTCGTGCCCGATGGTTGCGCCGGCCGACCCGTAGTTGAAGGCATCATCCGCGGCGGGATCAAATGCCGGCGGCTGCAGGATGCCCGCCGGAAAGACGATCTCATTCACCGATGGGTTGTAATACGCGTTGACGGTGGGCGCAGTCATGTTCCACTCGCTGCGATCAACCGGACCGCCCAACTGCGCCAGCTTGCGGTTCCTTTCGAACTCCTGTGAGCGCCTGACGTTGCCGAGCAGATCATCCGGCGAAATCTTGAGCGCGCCATAGTCGCGCCAATGATCCGGGTAGCCGATTTTCACGTTGATCTTGCGCAGCTTCGCCTGCGCTTCCACTTTGGTGGCAGCGCTCATCCACGGCAGTTGATCGATACTGACCGCATAGGCTTTGAGCAGATTGCGCACCAACTCATCGATGCGTGCTTTGGCCGCCGGAGGAAAGTATTTCATTACGTACAATTTTCCCGAGGCCTCGCCCATCAGCCGGTCGACCAGCCGAGTCCCGCGCTTCCAACGATCCGGAGCCTGTTGTGTCCCCTGCAGGACACCCTGATTGAAAGCGAAGTCTTCCTCGACAAACGTGCGCGGCAGATACGGCGCGCGGCTGGAGAGCACCCGGTAGCGAAAGTATGAGCTCCAGGTTGCCATCGGTGTGGATTCAATCAGAGCCGACAAACCTTGCACGTAATCCGGCTGACGAATCACCAGTGTCGGCAAGTTGCTCGTGAGGCCGGCTTCGGTGAAGTAGCCAGTCCAGTCGATCGCGGGCGCCTCTTTTGCGAGCTGCGCCAACGTCTTCGGATTGTAGGTTTTCTGCGGGTCGCGATTTGCCACCCGGCTCCACTGCAGCTTGGCCAGGGCCGTTTCGAGGGCGACGATTTTATCGGCCTCTTTCCCCGGCGCGGCGTCGCGCAATAATTGCAGCATCTTCTCGACGTGCTCGCGGTACTTGGCACGAAAACCGACCAGGCGCGCGTCATCGCTCAAATAATAGTCGCGGTCGGGCAATCCCAAGCCGCTTTGCGTGATCCAAAACGCGTATTGCGTGGAGTGCTTGGAATCCGGCCTGATGAAGCCGGCGAGCGGCGAGGCAATGCCGATGCGATCAAGGTGCCCCATCAGCGGTCCGATGTCGCGCGGCTGCTTGATGCCCGCGGCGAGCTGAAGTTCAGGTTGCAGCGGTTTGATTCCGAGCCGCTCAACTCGTGCCTCGTTCATGTAGCTCGAGTACAGGTCGCTGACTTTGCGCGCTTCGGGATCGGTGGAGATCTGCGCCGCCTCGATCAGGTCGCGCTGCTGCAGCAGCGCGTGTTCGCTCATGATGGAATCCACGCCGTATGAGGCGCGATCCGGCGGGATCGGCACGTCTTTCAGCCAAGTGCCATTGGCGTACTGGAAGAAATCGTCCTGCGGACGCACCGACTTGTCCATGTCGGCGGCCTGAATGCCGGAGATCGGCGCGGAATCCGCGTGAGCCATCGATACGCTCACCAAAAGCGCCGCTGTGGCGAGAGTGAAGAATGGCGATTTCACAACGAGTTCCGGCTTGATCGACCAACGGGACCTGGCATTGACTGAGTATGGCGCAAGCGGTTGAATGCGCAAAGCGCCGTATTAGGTTTGTCTGCGTCACTGGCGCCGCTCGTGCGGGCGGCCGCCTCGCCTGCCGGCGCCACCGTGTTGGTCATGCGCGGCGGCGAGACCTTGCTGCAGAAAGGCTACGGCTTCAGAGATCTCAAGACCGCGCGGTTAGTCGATCCTGAATCCACGATGTTTCGGCTCGCCTCCATATCAAAACTATTTACCTGGTCGACCTCGATGTCGATGTGGGCCGGTATCTCGACTTCGCCATCCGCGGCGCGGAGCCGATTACGCTGCGCAACCTGATGACTCACACCACCGGTTTCGAAGAAACCGTGCGCAATATCATCGTCACCGATCCGAAGAAGTACTTCGGCCTGCGGGAATTTCTGGTCCAAAACCAGCCGAATCGATTGTTCGAACCCGGCACGGTTCAAAAATTCACGCTGGTCGCTCTCGCGTGCCTGTAATTTTCCTGGTTCGCCATCCACTGGCACCTCATTACGCCCATCCACCGATTCTAATTGGCAAACAAATTCAGCGCTCCAGCAGCTTGACCTTATCCTTCACGCCTTCCCACTGCTTGGCATCCGCCGGCGCATCCTTCTTCTCACTGATGACGGGCCATTTCTTGGCAAGCTCGGCATTGAGCTCCTTGAAGCTTTCCTGACCCGTCGGAATCTCTTCCTCGGAAAAGATCGCCTCGACCGGGCACTCGGGCTCGCACAGCGTGCAATCGATGCACTCGTCCGGATCGATGACCAAAAAGTTCGGACCCTCGTGGAAACAGTCGACGGGACAAACCTCGACACAATCCATGTATTTGCACTTGATGCAGCTTTCGGTGACCACGAACGCCATGATTTACCCTTCTCTTACTCTGTTAATTACCAATGCTATTCTGCCCCGATTCACGGGGTCGATCGACTTTTCAGTTCGGTGAAATGATGATCCTCGCGGCCCGCGCTGCGGTCGGCGAAGTAACGGCGCAACGCAAATTCACCGCTGGCAAAGGCCAATTCGGTCCAGGGGACGTGCGCTTCTTCGTACAGCGCGACTTCCAGACTCTCAATGCCAGGCGCGAATTTCGGTTCGCGCAGTTTCGCGCGAAACATGACGTGTACCTGGTTGGCCCGCGTCACGTTGACAACCGCAAGCAGCGAGCCCACTTCCACCTCGGCGAGCGCCTCTTCCCGGCATTCGCGCGCTGCTGCTTCCTGCATGGTTTCGCCGTTCTCCATGAATCCGGCCGGCACCGTCCAAAATCCGCGCCGCGGCTCGATGGCTCGGCGGCACAACAAGATTTTGTTCTGCCACTCCGGCAGGCAACCCAACACCAGCAACGGATTTTTGTAATGCACCATATTGCAGCTGGTGCATACAAAGCGCGGCAAGTGATCCCCGGCGGGGATTTTCGATTCGACGGGTGAGCCGCAGTTGCTGCAGAAATTCAAGATTTATACTCTAAAAAATCTGGTGCCCGAAGAGGGAATCGAACCCACACGGTGTCACCACCACCGGATTTTGAGTCCGGCGCGTCTACCAGTTCCGCCATTCGGGCATGCCAGACCGCGCAGTATATGCGATTGCCGCTCTTGGTAGAATCCTAAAGACATGCTGCGTACGGACTTTCACTTCGAACTGCCCAAGGAACTCATTGCGCAAAAGCCCACCGAAGTCCGTTCCGGCAGCCGTTTGTTGACCCTCGATGGTCTCACGGGCGCGTTTGTGGACCGGCAGTTTCGTGATTTTCCCGCCTTGCTCGACTCGCGCGATCTTTTGGTTTTCAACGACACCCGCGTCATTCCCGCGCGGGCGTTCGGCGTGAAGGACAGCGGCGGCCGGGTCGAGTTACTGCTGGAGCGTGCGCTGACGGCCAATACCGCGCTGGTTCATGTTCGAGCCAGCAAGGGCTTGCGGGACGGCGCGACGGTGAATCTCGCAGCCGACCAAAGTGCGTTCATGATCGGCCGGGAGAACGAGCTGTTTGTGCTCAAGTTCTCCTGCGATGTACTCGCGTTCTTCCAGGCACATGGACAAATCCCGCTGCCGCCCTATATCGATCGCAGCGCCGAGCAGTGGGACCGTGAGCGCTACCAGACGGTGTACGCGCGCACGCCGGGCGCGGTGGCGGCGCCGACCGCGGGATTGCATTTTGATGAGGCAATTTTTGCGGAACTGCAAAGCCGCCGGATTGGGCATGCGTTCGTGACGCTGCACGTTGGCGCCGGCACCTTCGCGCCGATGCGCACCGACGACATCGAAGCTCATCAGATGCACACGGAATATTTGGAGGTGCCGCTGCGCACTTGTGAGGCGATTGAGGCTGCGCGGGCCGCGGGCGGACGGGTGATCGCGGTGGGCACAACCGTGGTCAGAAGCCTCGAGACCGCTGCCGGCGCTGCATCAGGAGCGAATCGAATCGCGCCCTATCAGGGCAGCACCCGTATTTTCATCAAGCCCGGTTACAGCTTTCGCGCGGTCGACGCGATGATCACCAATTTCCACTTACCCGAGTCGACCCTGTTGATGTTGTGTTCGGCTTTTGTCGGGCGCGAGGCGTTGCTGGCCGCCTACGCGCATGCCATGCGCTCGCGCTACCGATTTTTCAGCTACGGTGATGCGATGTTTCTCACCCCGTCGCGGCGAGCGAGCGCGGCGGTCGCATGAGTCCGATGCGGTTCAATCTGCTGGCACAGGACGGGGCGGCGCGGCGCGGCCGGCTGATATTCGCGCGCGGCTCGGTCGAGACGCCGGCATTCATGCCGGTCGGGACCTACGGAACCGTGAAGGCGATGACACCCGAAGATCTCGAAGCGATTGGCGCGGAAATCGTGCTCGGCAACACCTTTCATTTGTTCCTGAGACCGGGGCTCGAAGTGATTCAGGCCCATCAAGGGCTGCACCGCTTCATGCACTGGCGCCGGCCCATCCTCACCGATTCCGGTGGGTTTCAAGTGTGGAGCCTGGCGAAGATGCGCAAGATCACCGAGGAGGGCGCGCATTTTCGATCTCCTTTCGACGGCGCAGCCGTATTCCTGTCCCCCGAAGAGTCCATGCGCATTCAACGTGCGTTGGCTTCGGATGTGGCCATGAGCTTCGATGAGTGCACACCCTATCCGGCAACGGAAGCCGAGGCGCGCACCTCCATGGAGCTGTCCATGCGTTGGGCTCTGCGGGGATTTCGCGAGTATTACCGCAGCGAGCCTCCCGGAACCCTATTCGGTATTGTTCAGGGCGGTATCCATGCTGGTTTGCGGCTCGAATCGCTGGCTGCCCTGGAGGAGATTGGATTCGCAGGGCTTGCCATCGGCGGCCTCGCGGTCGGCGAGACGGAAGCGGAACGCGAACAGGTGCTGGAGCAGCTCCTGCCGCACATGCCGGTATTCAAGCCTCGTTACCTCATGGGCGTCGGACGGCCGGAGGACATCGTCGAAGCGGTGCGCCGCGGCATCGACATGTTCGATTGCGTGATGCCGACCCGCCATGCGCGCAATGCGCATTTGTTCACCCGGCAGGGCGTGATTAACATCCGAAATGCGGCGCACAACCAAGACACCGCTCCGATCGAGGAGGACTGCGGCTGCTATACCTGCCTTCACTACAGCCGCAGTTATTTGCGGCATTTGGACAAGTGCGGCGAGATTCTCGGCTCGCACCTCAACACGGTCCATAACCTGTTCTTCTATCAACGTTTGATGCGAGAAATTCGAGCGGCGATAGCGGCCGGCACATTCGAGAATTACGCCCGCGAGTTCTACGCCCTGCGGCCCTGCGGCCTTGAGGCTTTGGGTTAAGTTTGCCACTGCCTGCTGTATACTACGCGGCTTTGTGC
>JBDTAV010000113.1:0-4314 GCA_039924385.1 Steroidobacteraceae bacterium | reverse complement strand
AGCCGCACTTCGCGGATTCAGAGGTTTGGCGATGGTAAGTCGTTGATGTGATTGAGGCACACCCCCGAAGGTCTTCACTACACGGCGTTGGCGGCGACAGTCTGGGCGGCGCTAATTTTCGGCGGCGGTTGGGCGGGAAGTTCGAGTCGGAGGCGCTCAAGGAGCAGCTTCAGTTCGGGCTCCGGTTGAGTATGGCGAGTGAGCAGAAGTTCACGCCCATCGGTGGTCGGGATGCGCACATCGACCATCTGCACGGCGGCAAATTTCTCCAGCGCACTGCGGCTGGTGAGTCCCGGGGCGAGGGCTTTGAGCTGTCGGCCCAGCGTGACGTACAAGCAATAGGCGAGGAAGGAGACGAACACATGCGCCTCGATGTTTTCCATTTTTTGATGGAAGATCGGGCGGATCGCCAGATCGCTTTTCAAGGTGCGGAAGGCTTCTTCGACCTGCCCGAGTTGCAAGTAGTAGTTCCATAATTTCACCGGATCGGTCTCGGTGAGATTAGTGCGCAATAAATATCGACCCTCACGGCGCAGCACGATTCGAAGTTTCTTGCGATTCAATCGGAAGGTAAAGCCTGAGCCTTTCTCTTCGACCTTCATGTCGATGAGCCGCCACGCGGCGGGGACTTTGCTTTTCGCGCTGCCGAGTTTCATCAGCAGCTCATCGCGCGAGAGCTCCATGTCCTGCAGCTGGGCGAGCCGTGCCCAGAGCCACTTAAGTTTGCGCCGGCGCATCGAGCGCTCTTTGGCGATTCTGTCCTGGCTCTCGGCGAACACGTACAGTTCATTGTCCTGCGGCAGCAGTTTGACCTTAACGCCTGGTCGGGCGCTGTGCCACGGTTTGGTCAGCAAAGACTGCTCGAGCCGATTGAGCCGACCCTTCGGCGTGCCCACCAGATACTGCACCGGCGGCTCGCTGCGACGCATCTCGGCGAGCACTTCCTCGGTGGGGATGCCGCGGTCCATGCACCAGATCCGCTGCGCCTTACCGTATTGATGTTCGATCTTGGCAAGGAACGCGCGCAGCGTCTTCGAGTCGTTAGTATTACCGGGTAAAACCTCGTACGCCAGCGGTAGGCCCTCCGGCGTGACGATGAGCGCGATCACGATCTGCACGCAGTCAAAGCGGTGGTCGCGGCTGTAACCGTAACGCCGTTTATCGTTCTCACCGAGCGGCGGATCGGACTCGAAGTAAGTGCTCGTCAGATCGTACAGCAGCACCTCGAAGGTGACGTTGAACAGGTCCCGCCAGCGACCCATCAGGTGGCTGAAGAGCGCCTGCTTGTGTTCCAGGAGACGGCCATGGCACCCATACAGCAGATGCGGATCGGCAAGTCCGTCATCGGCGCCGAGCAAGTCGGCAAGCGCGGTGCGGCCATACCACTCGCGGTGTAGCCGCCACTCGCTGCCGGGTTCGATCAGTCGATACGCTGCCAGCACGAACAGCACCAGATCCCAACGCGTGCCTTTGCGCGAGGACGGCAGGCGCTCGGCCCAGAACACATCCAGATCCAGCATCTGCCACAGCGTCAACGCCAACCAACAGGCGCCCCATTGCCGCGGTCGGTGCAGTTGCAGCGATTTGAGCTTCAGCCGCACGATCGACTCGTCGGGCAGCACCGCCTCGCAGCGATCCTCAGGGAACAACGCATACGTGCGCGGTGCTGACCTCGCGCCATCTTCCTCCAACACCTCGATTGATTTGCGCCAGGCGAGTTCCTGCGAGGAGTTGATCTCGCCCAGATACAACACGTGCCGCTGCACCACGCGACCGCCGGCGACACGGCGACTCTCCACAATGCTCCAGTAACGGTGAAGCTTCCCGTCCTTCTTGCGCATGGTCGCGCGCAGAAACATCTTGGGTTTGCATTATCCGCAGGCGCCACGCGCTCCACAAATACTTGGTCTTCACTACACGCGTTTCCGCGGAAACGCGCGTCCAGACACCGAAGAAAATCAGAAGCCTACGGAGGGGCCGCCCCGGACGGGGCGGCCATCTACGATCTGAATCCGCGAAGTGCGGCTAGCTCCAGTCAATTCTTCTACGTCGCGGATCACCAGCGCTACCAGCAGTTTGCACGCTATAGTGGTGCCGTCGAAAATACCATCTACGTCGGCGGGTTACTCGAGAAGATGAGCAATTCGACCGGTACCGCGTACCGTCACTATATACCGGCCGGCACCAGCACGGTCATCTATACGCGGTTGAGCACGGGCACTAACTCGACCTATTACCTGACGAAGGACCATATAGGCAGTACGGCTGTCGTTACCGACTCCACCGGGGCATCATTTGTGAGCGAAAAGTTCTCCGCGCTGGGGTGGAACGAAAATACGGCGTCGCAAGAAGCCACCATGGCAACCATCTCCCGGCACGAATTTACGGGTCACGAGGGCCTCGACAATGCTGGCATCTGGATGGTCAACATGAATGGTCGGATCTACAGTCCCAGCGGTAGTTGGTTTATGTCGCCCGATCCTTACATTAGTGATCCCGGAAATACACAGAATTACAATCGATACGGATACGTGTACAACAACCCGCTGACTAACACCGATCCCACAGGGTTCTTCAGCCTTGGTAACCTGCTCAATCCTTTCTCAAAGAGTAATCCCCTAAATCCTTTTGGCAGCTTCGGACGTAAGCTCGCATTGGCACCGTTTACAACACTCTATGGTTCGTATCGGTTTGCGACCCGAACGAGTGACGAATTGCTTCGTGACGAGAGATGGTTGCAACCGATCGCAGAAATTGCAGCCTGCTATTACGGCGGCCCTTGGGCTTGCGCGGCTGCTGATGCCAAGCTGACGCGTCTGAATGGCGGTACGATGGACCAGGCACTGATCGCTGGAGTGACAACTTTTGTCGGTGGTCAATTTTCCACGGGTATCGACAATTATCTGAACGTGCCGTCTTGGGGTGGCGGGTATCAGATCAATGCAATTGCGGATGCGGCTATCGCGCACGGTGCAATTGAGGGAGTTTCGTCCAGCTTGACGGGGGGCACATTTTGGCGTGGTTTCGAGGTTGGCGCCGGCGGCTCGCTACTAACGTCTGGATATGAGTATTTTGCGTTGCACGCACCGGGGTGGGGCGCTGGACAGGATCGCCCGGATGGGGGGATGTGCTGCCGGCGTATAGCAGCTGGCGGTGACTGCTTTTACCAAAGCGGCGCATGCAGCAATTTTCTTGATCACGTTCCTGGTCTTCAGGCAGTTTCGCAATTGCACGACAATTGGATGATCAATCTGCCGAGCGGATTCAATTTTCCTTCCATGCCATTTGCAGCTGCACTTAGTTACGGCTCGTTAATTGGTGGTAGTTACTACGTCGCTCCATACTTAAATGTTCGGCATTAGCTCCGACGCAATCCGATATCGGGCCACTTTGCATGCACTGGTATCAATTGTCTGAGTGGAAAACCTTGCTGCCGCGATTTGTGAGGGAAAGCAATATGAGAGAAAGATCTTCATTTTTTGATAGATGTCAAACGCCGATACGAGTGAAGCGACGAGGCGCCGATTGCACAAAAGCTCTTATAGCGCTACTGGCCTGCAGTCTCGCCGCCGGATGCGTGCCCTTGAGCGAACACTATCAACGCGTCGAAGTTGCCGATGCAACGTACCTTCAAGGATTGTGCGGCGCGTCCGGACCGCCCGATTGGGCTTACTACCCATTCCATGGAATTTTTATTTCTGTAAGTCTTGCGCCTTTGCAGCTGGGTCTTCACTACCCGCAAGGCACGACGGTGACGCTCGACGGTGACATCGCAACCATCACGGGGCTGCGCCAGAATGAGCCGATTAAGTGGTCGACTCTTCTCACTCCCGCAAAGCACGCAGCCCTAGGAAACGATGCACCCGAAGAGTTTGACGCGGCCATCGATCCATTGGACCCGAGCGGAAAGTCAGCCTATCACCGCTCTTCCAAAGGCCTCGGCTTCACCTGGGCCAATTTCATTGGCCGCGACCCGCACGCACCCAATCGAGTTCAACCGACCCCGAAGGATCTCGAAGGCGCCAAGATAGTGATTCCACCGATCATGATCAACGGCCAGAAGTATCAGTCGCAGCAGCTCCCGATCATTCGCAAAAGCTATACTGGCGTCATGCCCGTCAATTGCTAACGGCCGATTGACCTGTCCGACGGTTACGGATGTAACCTCTTTGTATTGATAAAATATATTATGTGCGACGCGAACGAAGGACCGAAGGAGCGGTTCTTCGATGCTACAGAAGTAGATGAGGGTAGGCCCCTCGGTGTCGGCAGGCAGAGGCTGACATCAAACCAGGCAGTGCGGCTGGATTTCAA
>JBDTAV010000112.1:0-85154 GCA_039924385.1 Steroidobacteraceae bacterium | reverse complement strand
CGCATCGACGCGATCGTATGTCGCTGCGCCGAATTCGCGCTCGAAATCGCGGTAGATCTCACCGGGATCGTGGCCGGTGCGCGCGGTGATCTCCGCCGACAGCAGCGCCGGGACGATGCCGTCCTTGTCGGTGGTCCACACGCTGCCATCGGTCCGGCTGAAGGAGGCACCTGCGCTTTCCTCGCCGCCAAAGCCCAATTTGCCCTTCATCAGCCCGTCCACGAACCATTTGAAGCCGACCGGTACCTCATACACCGCGCGCTTGAGCTTAGCGCCGACCCGATCAATCATCGCGCTGCTCACCACTGTCTTGCCCACGCCAGCATCGGCACGCCAGCAGCTTCGATGACTGAATAAATAATCGATTGCCGTGGATAAATAGTGATTGGGCGGCATCAGTCCGCTGCTGGCCGTCACGATACCATGCCGGTCATGGTCGGTGTCGCACGCAAACGCGATGTCGTAGCGATCTTTGAGATCGATGAGCCGCTGCATTGCATAAGGCGAGGATGGGTCCATGCGGATCTTTCCATCCCAATCGAGCGTCATGAATCGAAAAGTTGGATCGACCGCGTCGTTCACAACGGTAAGATCGAGACCATACCGCTCCGCAATGCGCGGCCAATAATGCACGCCGGCGCCGCCGAGGGGGTCGACGCCCATGCGGATCTTGGAATCGCGAATGACATTCATATCCAGGATGTTGCCAAGGTCCGCGACGTAGTTGGTTACGTAGTCGTGCGAGTGCGTGGTTGCCGCGCGTCGCGCCGCGACGTACGGGGTTCTCTTGATGCCGACTGCGTCCGGCCGCAGCAAATCGTTCGCCCGATTCTCGATCCATTTGGTGGTATCTGAATCCGCAGGCCCGCCGTTTGTCGGGTTGTACTTGAAGCCGCCATTATCGGGCGGGTTGTGCGAGGGCATGATGACGATGCCGTCGGCCAGGCCGCCGCTGCGCCCGCGGTTGTAGGTGAGAATCGCATGCGAGATGGCGGGAGTGGGCGTGTACTCATCCTGCGCCGCAATCATCACTTCAACGCCGTTCGCAGCCAGCACTTCGAGGGCGCTGACGAACGCCGGCGCCGACAGCGCGTGCGTATCGAAGCCCATGAACAAGGGTCCCTCGATGCCATGCTGTTTGCGGTATTCGCAGATGGCTTGGCTGATCGCTAGCACATGAGCCTCGTTAAAGCCGATGTCGAACGAGGAGCCGCGATGCCCAGAGGTGCCGAACGCGACTCTTTGCGAGGCGACCGAAGGATCGGGCCGTTCGCTGTAATACGCCGTGATCAGCCGCGGGATATTCACCAACGAGGCGGCGGGAGCCGGCTTGCCGGCGAGCGGATTGAGCCGCGAGCTCAAGTGATCGCCAGTGCGGCGCTCTTGTCCTTGATGCGCTGCATGAGCTCGGTCCACGACTTTACGAACGATGCGGCGCCGTCCACTTGCAGCTGGGCGGCGAGGGCATCGACATTGATGCCCGCGCGGGCAAAACGCCCCAGCATCTCTTCTGCATCGCCGCCATCCGGACGCATGACGCCGTTGAGCTTGCCGCTCTGTGCAAATGTCAGCAAGGTCTTTTCCGGCATGGTATCGATGGTGTCCGGAGCGGCCAGCGCTTCTACATACAGGCCCGGCGGGGATTTCGGATCTTTTGTTCCGGTGCTTGCCCATAGCATGCGCTGCTTGCGCGCGCCCTTGGCTTCGAGATCCTTCCAGCGCTTGCCGGCGATCAATTCGCAGTGCGCCCGATACGTGCGCTGCGTGATCGCGATGCCCAGGCGGTCGCTCAATTCCTGCGGCACTTTATCGGCGACGGCGCGATCCCAGCGGCTGACGAATACGGAGGCAACCGAGTTGATTTTCGGATCAAGGCCCGCGGCGATGCGGCGTTCGATGGCGCACATGTATGCATCGGCAACCTTCAGATACTGTTCGCGCGAGAAAAGCAGCGTGACGTTAATCGGAACCCCGACGAAAATGGCCTCCTCGATGGCCGGCACGCCGGCCGGAGTGCCGGGGATTTTCACATAGAGATTAGGCCGATTCGCCTCCTTGTGAATTCGCAGCGCTGCGTCAATCGTGCTTTGCGTGTCGTTCGCGAGCAGCGGCGAGACCTCCATGGAAACCCAGCCGTCGATACCCTTGGTACGGTCGAATTCGGGCCTAAAAAGATCGGCCGCGCGGCGCAGGTCCTCCAAGGCCAGCTCGATGAACAAGTTCTCGCCGGACAATCCGGCGGCTGCCTTCTGCCGGATGCTCTTGTCGTACGCGGCAGTCTTGCCGATGGCCTCATCGAAAATCGTGGGGTTGGACGTCAGGCCGGTAACCGAGAATTGTTCGATATGGCGGCGCAG
Source organism: Steroidobacteraceae bacterium (assembly GCA_039924385.1). Classification (GTDB taxonomy): domain Bacteria; phylum Pseudomonadota; class Gammaproteobacteria; order Steroidobacterales; family Steroidobacteraceae; genus Bog-1198. The sequence goes on along the minus strand of JBDTAV010000112.1, from coordinate 82,797 downwards.
CGTTCCATTGTCGAGAATTTCCCGGGTGATATTGTCGAGCCATAGGCTTTGACCCAGGTCGTGCAAATTTTTCGTCATACTCATGTTCGCACCTTAAAATCGGTTAAATTGTGACGGAGAAGATCTCCGATACGTTCGATCGTCAGATCTGGCGCCGGGACTACCGAATTGGACTCCGCCGCCAGCGCGTAGTGCCCTTGACGCACGAATATGGTGGTCAGTTGCGCACCCAGCAGCGACTTCATCGCCGCCAAAAGATTGGCCTTGTCATCGACCATAACATAGTGCCTGGATGGAAAGCGCCGCTGCATATGGTCCAGCACCTTTTCCTTGTGCACATAGATCATGACACGGCTCTCGACGGCATCCCAAATGCCTGAGCGCTGGATCTTCCGCGGTTGAAATACGATGTCCCCGTCCGACAGCACGACCGGGGAACCGAGCGTGCGCAAGTGTGCAATCGTCTCGAGCGCGCGCGGGAACAGCCGGCTCGCAAACGGGTATTCAAGCAGGTATTGCGATATGCCGAGCAACTGCGGATCGTCTTCGAGCCCTGCGCGAAATTCCTGCAAGCTCCCCAGGTAATCAGCGAGCCCAATGGCCGTTCGCCGCTGCGCGAAAATGTCCCAGTAACGGGCGCGCTGTGCGGCACCGAAACACCTCTCCAGGCGGTCGCCGAGATCGGCCGTGAAACGGTCGTTGTCCAACAGGGTATTGTCGACGTCCAGCAGAAAAATCGTCGCCGCGTCGTTCAGCACGGCGTGGATTTCTCTACCTGAGGGTCATGCCAGGTTTCTCCCGCATCGACAATTTTGGCGGCGGCAGCAGGGCCCCAGGTGCCCGACTCGTATTCGATCACCGGCAAGCCGCCCTTCAACACCGGGTCGACCACCCGCCATGCAGCCTCCACGCAGTCGTCCTGGGTGAACAACGATGTATCGCCGCGCACCGCGTTGCCCAGCAGCCGCTCATAGGGAGATTTTTCTTCCTGCGTGTTGTGGCGCGCAATCAATTCGACCGGCTCGCCGCGCATATCTTCGCCGTTGAGCTTCGCGAGTGCGCCCTCGCCAATCACCACTTCGGGGCTGAGACGCAAGCGGAAATAGTTCGCAGGCATCTTGTCGCTGGGATCGAAAATTGCCAGCGGCGGCCGCTTCAGGGTCACCCTGACCTCGGTTGCCGTGATCGGCAGATTCTTGCCGGCGCGAATGTAGAAAGGCACGTCCGCCCAGCGCCAGGTATCGATGTGCAAATGCACTGCTGCAAAGGTCTCGACCTGCGAGTTCTCGGCCACGCCGTTCTCGGCGCGATAGCCGCGAAATTGACCGCGCACGACCTCTTTCGGATCGAGAGGCTGCATCGCTCGAAAAATGCGCAGTTTCTCGGCCTGCATGGTCTTCGGGTCGTGTCCGACTGGGGCATCCATCGCCAGCAACGTCACGACTTGCAGCAAATGATTTTGCACCACGTCACGGATCGCGCCGACCTCCTCGTAGAAGGCACCGCGGCTCTGCACGCCGAAATTTTCGGCCATCGTGATTTGAATGTCGCGAATGTATCCGCGATTCCATATCGGTTCGAGGAACGTGTTGGCAAAGCGAAAGTACAAGATATTTTGCACGGCCTCCTTACCCAGGTAGTGATCGATGCGAAAAATCGAGGATTCATCGAATACCTCGTGCAGGGTTCGATTGAGAGCCAGTGCGCTGGCTAGATCCCGGCCGAAGGGCTTCTCCACGATGACCCGGGCGTTTTCAGCGCATCCGCATTTCTGCAGACCCTGGACCACGCTGGCGAACAGGCTTGGCGGTATCGCCAGATAATGAATCGGGCTCTTTGCCAAACCCAGCGACTTCTTCAGTTTGGAGAAAGTCTCGAGATCGGCGTAATCGCCGTCAACGTAGCGCAGCAGAGCGGCCAATTTCGCGAAAGCCTGATCGTCGTGGTTGCCGCTTTCCTTCACGCTGTCGCGCGCCCGCTCGATGAGCTTGTTCAAATCCCACCCGGCGCGCGCCATGCCGATGATCGGGATGTGAAAGCCGCCCCGCTGCACCATGGCATAGAGCGCGGGAAAGATTTTTTTGTAGGCCAGATCGCCGGTCGCGCCAAAGAACACGAAGGCATCGGACTCGATTTTAGGTTCAGCAGAATTCATTGGCGTCTCGCTCCGAGCTCGCGGCGCAGTTGCGCCAGTTCTTCGATCAATTCCACGGCGAGCGCGACGCCGGCAAGATTCAGTTCCAGGTCACGCTCCAATCGCAGCGCGAGCCGGGCGCGGCGCAGCGCGTCGCCCGTAAAGCGCCACTCGCTGCTGACATTCACGACGCTCAAGACTCCTTCCTCGACAAATTCCACGAGGTGCCGCTCATCGACTGCGCACATGCGGCTCAAGTCGTGGATGCTCAAGACCGCCGATTCGTCGAAGATGATGCCGGGTAACGCCCGATCGTCTGCTGGGAACATATTAGACTCCAAGACTGGCGCGAGGGTTGAACGGCAGAGCGGCCGCCAGCGCCGCATAGGCGGCCTTGGTTTTTTCGTCATTGGCGGGTGGCAGGGCGATTTGCAACACCACATAGAAATCGCCCGGTTGCGCCGCGGGAATGCCGCGGCCTTTCAACCGCAATTTGGTGCCGGCGTGGGATCCAGAGGGAATTTTCAATTCAACATTGCCGCTGGGTGCAGGCGTCTTCACGTTTGCGCCGAGAGCCGCCTCCCAAGGCGCTACCGGCAAATCCAGGTACAGGTCGCGCCCATCGATCCGATACAGCGGGTCCGGCTGGAACTCGACCTCGATATAGAGATTCCCCGGCTTGCCGTCGCCGCGTGCGCTCGCGCCCTGGCCCGCGAGACGTATTTGCTGGCCGGCGAGAATTCCTTTGGGCACTTGCACGTTGAGCGTTCGCTCCTTCGATACCAGCCGACCTTCGGCATCGATCTCGGGCATGCGCAAGGTGAACGAACGCGTCCCGCCGTTCAGCGACGCCTGCAGATCGAGCAGCACCTTGGCGTGATGATCCTCGCCGCGCCCAGGATGAGCATGGCGGCGGCCGCCGCCGGCGCGAGCCTGCGCACCGAACAGCGCATCGAAAAAATCGCTGTAAGATTCATCGCCTGCACCTGCGCCAGCGCCGCTGAATTCAAAGCCCGAGTCCCAATTCGGCGGCGGCCTGAAGTCCTGCCCGGGCCGATAGTCCTTGCCCACTTGATCATAGGCCGCGCGCTTTTCAGGGCTCTTGAGCACTTCGTAGGCCTCGCCCACTTCCTTGAAGCGCGCCTCGGCATCCTTCTCTTTGCTGACGTCCGGATGATATTTGCGGGCAAGTTTGCGGTAGGCCTGCTTGATCTGCGCGTCAGTCGCATCCCGCGCAACACCCATCACTTTGTAATAATCCTTGAATTCCACCAATCACCCGGCACTCGAGAAGGTGGAAGAATACTACGCGCAAACCTGCGTTAATCATAAACCGTGTCAGATCAATCCTACGCTACAACTGATATGCGACGGTCAGCAGCAGTCCTTCGCCAAGATCGCGAAGTAGACCCGGCGGCCGACATTCAAACAGCGAAGTTTTCGGGATCAACGCCTCAATCCAACTTGCGAGCCAATTAATCTCAGCGAGGCCATAGAAAACCACCGCACACTCATAGTTGAGCAGCAAACTGCGCGAGTCGAGATTCACGGAACCTGCGAGTCCGAGGGTGTGATCGAACACCACCGCCTTGGCATGGCTCATGTAGGGCAGCAAATGCACGTTGACGCCCGCCTGGCTCAAGGAGCGCAGCGCTCGGTTGCGCGCAAAGTCCGCCAAGCGGTGATTGGAATTCGCGGGGATGCACAAATCGATCTGTACGCCGCGCCGCGCCGCGAGGCGCATGGCCGTTTCCAGGCTGACATCGGGCACGAAATAAGGCGTCACGGCAAGCATGCGTTCGCGAACATGAAAGCACGCGTCGATCAACAAAGAATGCACCGTATCCTCGCTCTGATCCGGCCCGCTTGGCAGAAATTGCGCCTCGCCGATGGCGCCGGCCGCGCTGTCCCGAACAGGTTCCGCAGTTTTAATGGCGGCCGATGCGGGCCTGCCCCCGGCACAGACCCAGTCAAATTCGAATTGCGAGGCGGCTGCTGCAGCCACTGGGCCCTGCAAATCGAACGTCAAATCCTGCCAGGGAGACGCGCCGGCGGCGCCGGAAAAATATTCGACGGCCAGGTTGCGCCCACCGGCCCACAACCGCGCGCCGTCCGCGATCACCATCTTCCGGTGATTGCGCAAATTGCGCGGACCTTGAGTTTTACGTGCGAATAGGGGACTGAAAATGGCGGTCTCGACGCCGCCTTGCTGCAAGGTGCGGAAACACGCCTTGGGCAATTGGATTGCGCCGACGCCATCGAGAAGCAGTCTGACTTCCGCACCGCTGCGCGCGCGCTCCATCATGTGCTGCATGATTTCGCGGCCGAAGGCATCATCGCCGAGAATATAGGTGCAGATGTCGAGTCTCGATACCGCGCTCGAAATCGTGGCGACTAGAGCGGCTGCCGATTCCGTCCCGTCCTGATGCATCGCAATCAACGCCGATGAGGATTCCGGCAGTCCGAAGCTTGCAATGAGATCCTTCGCCCAGTGCCGCTCAGCGGGTCTTGCGCCGGAGTGCCGCGATGGCTTGCGCGGCAGCTTGCGCCGGCCAAACATCAAGTATATCGGCAAGGCAAGGTAGGGCAGGGCGATCATTCCGAGCACCCAGGCGATGGCGATTGAGGGCGGTCGACGGACGCGTCCTGCGCGGGTGGTAAGAATATAGGCAAGTATGCTGACGACGATGGCGAGGGAATGAAGGCTGACTGTCGGCAGCCAGATATTCATGAAGCGCTTTGGCCCAGTTGGCGCAGCACTGCCGGCAAGAGATCGGGCAGATCTTCAGCGATGAGACCTGCTCCAAAACCGGCTGCGGCGGCGCCGTGTAGCCAAACAGAAGCGGCGGCGGCTGGGAAAGCGTCCATGTTTTGGGCCAGAAGGCCCAAGATGAACCCGCCGAGAACGTCGCCCGATCCGGCCGTCGCCAGCGTCGACGGTGCGTTGCTGTTGATGATGGCTCGACCATCGGGCGCCGCAATGACGGTATCGGCGCCTTTCAATACGACGACGGCGCCGCTGCGGCGCGCAGCTTCACGAGCGCGCGATAGCTTGTCGCCCGACACATCAAAGATGCGTTTGAATTCGCCCTCATGCGGCGTGATCACACAAGCTCCGCGGATGGCCTGGAACAGTTCTGCCGGGCGCGATGCGAATACGCTGATGGCATCCGCGTCGATCACGACCGGCTTGCCGGTCTCGAGCATTTCCAAGGCGCGATGGCGCGTCGCGTCACTGACGCCCGCGCCGGGTCCGATGGAAAATGCCGTGTATCGCCGATCAGCAAGCAGGCGGGCAAAGTCTGCATCCTGCGCGAGCGGCTGCACCATGATGCTTGTGAGGGCCGCGGCATAGATCGCAAATGCGTATTCCGGAACCGCAATCGTCGTCAATCCGGCACCGCTGCGGGCTGCGGCACGCGCGGCCATGCGAGACGCGCCGGTCATGGGATAGCCGCCATACAGCAGCGCGTGCCCGCGGCTGTACTTGTTTATTTTCGCATCCCATTGCGGCAATTTCGTGCGCCACAATGCCGGCGTGTTCTCCCAGGTGTCGATGGCCAGCGAGTTGAGCACGTCTTGCGGGATGCCGATATCGGCAACCAGGACATCGCCGCACGCATCGCGCCCGGGCAACAATAAATGTCCCGGCTTTTTGCGCATAAATGTAACCGTGCAGAGCGCGGGCGCTGCGCCGATGTTCTCGCCGCTATTTCCCAAGATGCCGCTCGGAATGTCCACAGCAATAATGGGTATTGCGCGGCGGGTTGCATAGGCCAGAACATCGCGGACCTTCGGGCCCAACGCGCGATTGAGGCCGGATCCAAACAATGCGTCGATCAGCAACCCGGCGTTTTCGATGACCGCCGGGGTCAGCGGTTCGATGGCGCCGCGCCAACGACGCGCATGATATAGCGCATCATTGCGCAATGTTTCAATTTCGCCCAGCAGCGCAACGCGCACCGGCCATCCGGATTGCGCCAGCGCGGCAGCGGCAACAAAGCCGTCGCCGCCATTGTTGCCCGGACCGCACACGACGCTGACCGGCCGAGGGGTAAAGCGCCGCTTGATCTCGGCGGCGACCGCCTCGCCCGCATTCTGCATCAACAGGCTACCCGCGGTGCCGGCCGACATCGCCAATCGGTCGGTCTCGGCCATTTGCTCGACACGGAGTACCGCCGGGCTCACAGGCGCGCCACAGCCGCGCCGACGGCTGTGGTCACCGCCATCGCCAGGGCGCTCCAGAATGCAACGCGCAAGGCGCCGACTCGCATGCTCGCGCCGCCAACCTTGGCGGACCAGCCGCCCAGGAAGAGCAGACATGCGAGAGAGCTTACGGCGATGGCGCCGATAAGGTATTGCGAGGGCGTGATCGCAACGACGCTCAGCGGCAAGGCGGCGCCGACGGAGAAGCTGCCGGCAGAGGCCATGGCAGCCTGCAATGGCCGCGCTCTCGACAAGGATGAGATTCCCAATTCGTCGCGGGCATGCGAGCCCAATGCATCGTGCGCCATGAGCTGGTCCGCCACTTGACGCGCCAAAGCGGCATCAATGCCGCGGCGTATGTAAATGTCAGTCAATTCCCGGTGTTCGCCGACATAGTCCTCGCGCAGTTCGACGCGCTCCTGCGCCAGCGCGGCGGCCTCGGTGTCGGCTTGCGAATGCACGGATACATATTCTCCCGCCGCCATGGACATGGCGCCCGCGACCAGCGCCGCGGTGCCGCTCAGCAAGAGCGTGGCGTGCGATGCGTCGGCAGCTGCGAGGCCGAGCAACAGGCTCGAGGTTGAAACGATACCGTCATTTGCGCCGAGCACGGAGGCGCGCAACCAATTGGCCGTTCCCAATTCATGACGGTCATGATCTCTCGGGCGCATTAATATCCTGTATATGCGAACGGGCGACTTCGGTGGCTGAACCGCATCGCGGCGAATCTAATGGTAGCTAGCCCAGGCCAAGCGCGTGCTCTAGGCTCTGCTGGTTTTCGGACCCCAGAAGTACCAGAGAATAAAGCCGAGCAGCGGCAGCAGAAAAACAATGACGATCCATAGCACCTTATTGCCTGTGTCCGCGCTGCTTTGAAAAATATTTATGATCGCCCAGACATCTGCGATCAGTACTACCAGACCGAATAGGCCGCCTCGATACATGTGCTCTCCCCCGGTAATGCTTTATAGGATCAACAGAATTCTCCCAATCGCGCTCAATAGCAACACCAATTGCTCGAACAGGTTTTGATTGACATGTTTGAGAAGCCACCGCCCCGCCAGCGCTCCCAGCAGCACGCCGATGATGCCGGCCTTCGAAACGCCGACCATGAAGGCGCCAAGCGCTGCAAAAAACCACAGCATAGACTCGGTGATCATGCGGTCAAGCTAACACGGCGAGTGCGTGTTATGTCGGGCGCGCGGCGATCAGTTGTTCAGGTAGAACCGGCGCAGGCGGTGCAGGTCGATGACCACATCATAACGCTGTCCCGCTGGCAGCGCTGTCCCGGTGGCGAAGTCATAGCGAGAGTCCGGATTGGCAATGTCGGGATGCAAGTCATGCATGGCACGCTTGAACATTTCCCGCGGCACCCACTCGGAATTCGACGACAGCGAGCCGAACTCATCGTGATAAATCGTGGCCGTGGAAATATCCGGCGGTGCGGCCGCAATCGCGAAGATGCGGGGACGCATGCCATCCAAATGCACTTGCTTTGCGCCGGCAACGATCAGCTGCCACTCATTGCCCTGGGGCACCGCGATCAGCGCGTAGACGTGATGTTGTGCGGTAAAAAACGCAACCGAAATAGCAATCATGGCCGTCAAGCGGCGCGCGTTGCTGCTCCAGCGTTCGGTGAGCGCGCTGATCGAAGCAACCAGAAAGCACAGCAGTACGCCGGTCATGGCGAGAATCGTGCGATACGTCGCATAGCGCTCCGAAGCAAGCATGCTCACCGCAAAGGCAAACACCGGCAGTCCAAGCAATCCCGACACCCAAACGATGCCGCGCTGCCTGCCGTAGCGCCGCCATTCGAGGCAGGCGCCGGCGATTAGGATCGCGCCGACCAAGGCTGCGCAGGCAAAATACAGCGCATGGTCGCGATGATTGTCATCGTTCAACACGAACAGGCTCAGGGCGTTCGGCAGCGGTTCCTGCAGGAACCAGGCGATTTTCTCGAACCAATGCGTCTCGAAGGCAATTCGGCCGGACTTGAAAAAGACATGCGCTGCATACAGCAGCGACATCATGCAATACGCCAATCCCAGCGTGCCTGTCACAAACCCGAGATGAGTGCCCACCCAGCGTGAGGACTGCGTCAAGTTACGCCGGCGCTGCGCGATCAGGGCGCCGGCAAGCGGTACCAGATAGAACAAGGCGCTCGGCTGATAAATCAGCGCGCTCACCACCATCAGGCCCAATGCCACGGACCATTGTCCCAACGCGCGTCCAACGCCGGCGCGCAGACCCAAGGCCAATGCGCCTTCCACGGTAAAAAATGCGCCGACCGCGAGCAGTGCGGTCGCGGCATACGGCCAGCCGATCGCCCAGCCGGCAATGACCTGTGCGGAGGGCGCCAAGCTGAGCAATACTGCAAAACACAGGCTGGTGCAGATCGACCAGCCGACCGCACGCAAGCCGCGAAAACTCACGAGAGAAATGGCGCCGAGAAGCAACGCCGCGACCAATCGCAGCCACTGCAAATTTTGCACCGAGTTGGTCAGGCCGTAGGTCGCCTGCAAGAGCCAGCCGTAAATCGGGCGCGCAGCAGAGGCGCAAAACTGCAATACCTTGCCGACTTCTTCATGCGCTTCGCGCAGATTGGAATAGTCATCGCGCAGCCCATACTCATGAAAAGTGGCCGGCCAGTAGGCCACCAGCGGCACCAGAAACAGCACGGCGGTGAGCAGCCACGCGCGAATACGGGCCGACACCCGCGGCTCCGCGATCGTGCCGGGCGTGCCGATCGAAACGCCGATCGCCGTTTCGTTCAATACGGAGTCGCTGAGCGCCGTTTCGCTGAGAACTGTTTTAGGAACGCTGCTCATATCGCCAATGACACCTAATGCTGCAATGCACTATTGGGTGGCCATCATTACTCTTTGCCGTGCCGCGCCACCAATGAGAAAGAGAGTGAAATATCTCGGCTAAGAACTGATTCTATCGGCGATGCGCCAAAATCAGTGCCGAAATTCGAGAAAATGCGTTAAATATCTGTTAACTAGAAGGGTTTGGGCGCGTTCACGCCGCAACACAAAGATTCTTGCCGCCATGCTTCGCTCGATACAACGCGCGATCCGCCCGATCGAACGCGGCCTCGGCCACATCGTTTTCCTGCAGTTCGGTGAGCCCGCACGACACCGTCACGCGCACTGGCGTTCGGCGAAAATGGAAGCGTAGGGCCTCCACCGCGGATCGCACTTGATTGGCGATCAGCATGGCTTGCTCGATTTTCGCCCCGCCCAGCAACATCACGAACTCCTCGCCGCCGATACGCGCGACGAAGTCATTGCCGCGCACCGCCGCCATGAAACACGCGGCGACACTTTGCAGCACGCGATCTCCGGCGCGATGGCCATAGCTGTCATTGATGACCTTGAAGCTGTCCAGATCCCACAGCAGCATGGTTGCGGGCAACGGAGCGCGCGGCTGCTGCGCGATCTCGTGCGCGAATCGCTCTTCGAACGATTTTCGATTGGCGATTCCTGTCAAGGGGTCGACCCGGGCCCCCTGCTTTTCGCTGTCCAATCTTGAGTGCAGGTCGCTCGTTTCGCGCTCGAGCTCGGCGATGCGCGTGCGCATTCGTTCGGCGCGTCCGTTGACTTCGAGGAGCCGAAATTCTTCCCGTGCGCGAAAATTACTGACATGTTGCGCAACGCGCTCGAGCCGCCCATTCACCAGGCATTGCAGCACTCCCAATTCCGTGGCGCCTGCAACTTCAACGGTGAGCTCGCGCATCTGCGACATGACCACATCGTTATAAGTTTGCGTGTCCTCGAAGTGACTGCGATTGGCGTGATTCGAGTCAGACAAATAGCCGGCCATTTCGTCGAGCCGCTTGGTGACCTCGGCGAGAATCTGCGCAGTCTGCAGCCGTTCGCGCTGCAGCTGCTCGCTATGTCCGTGCACCAGCTCAGCCGCGCGCATCACGACCTTTGCCAGGACACTGTCATTCTTCGCGCCCGCCAATTCTCCGATCAACTCCGGTGCGACGGTATCTTTCGGGTCGCGCGCCGCTAGGCGCTCGAGCAGCGATTTGATGGCGAGCCGGGTTTGGGTGTCCGTAGCCGGAATGGTGATGGTGGGGACGGGCGCGGCCGCATCGACGGCTACCACCGTGGTGGTGAGCGAATCTGCCAGACGGGCAAGCTCGTCGGCGTCGGCATTGCGCCGGTTGGCGGCCGCGAGCGCGATCAATTCATCGTCTAGCTGAGGATTGACGCCCATGCCCGCGGCGCACAAGCGGCCCACCAGCCGGCGCAGAACCTGCTCGACCTGCTTCCAGCGAACTTCCTCCGCCTCCATCTCGATCAAGGAGTCGCGGTATTTTTGCTTCCAATCAGCCGTTTCGGACACGGATCTTGCCTCGGCGTAAACTTTGAAAATGTGCAGATGCTATGTCAGCCCGGATGCTGCAACCATCGAACGCGAATTCGAGCTCATGCCCACGGGCTGGAAATTCGCGGCGAATTTCAACACGACTCCCGCGCAAGTTATTCCGGTTATTCGCGCCAACCGGGGCAAGTCTCTGGGTGTCATGATGCGCTGGGGATTCGCGGCAAGCGGCAGTCATGCCCCGGTGGAGACGCTGGCGAGCGGCGCTGACTCTCGAGAGTCTTGGAAGCGAGGCCGCCGCTGCATTATTCCGGCACTGGGATTTTATGAATGGCATGTCAATCCGGACAGTTGTGAGCAGCCATACTATATTCACCCGGACGATCACGATGTGTTCGGCTTCGCTGGATTGTGGGCGCGAGTGAGTGCGGATGCTAATACCGTCACAGAGTGCTGCAGCATCATCACCCTGCCGCCAAATCGGCTGATTTCGGAAATCCAAAATCCAGGGCGGCGAATGCCGGCCATGCTGACGCCGGAACAGCGGGAACTATGGCTATTTGGGGCCGTCGATTCCGCGGGTACGGCGCTGGCGGCCTACCCCGATGAGAGGTTGCTGGCTTATCCCGTGAGCGATCGAATCAACTCGCCGCACAACGATGATGAAAGCCTCGTAGAACCTCTCGAGACCGACGTCGACTAAGGCCATAGGTAAATACCCAGACAAAGCTGGCAGGGCCCAGGCAGGCGAATTTGCCCGCCGCCCGGCGGTTTCTTGATGCAGGTCCCATCGGCCGATCACTTGCCGGGATAGGCTTTGTGCGAAGGATCGCCACTCATGCCGCGTCTCGCAATTCTCATTGCACTCTTGCTGACCGCATCCACCGCCGCGGCTGCCCCCAGGATTTACACCTACCTGGACGCGCAAGGCCAGCGGCACTACACCGACGTGCCGGACAACAACCGCTATCGATTACTGGTTCTTTCTCCTCAGGACAGGACGGCGAGCGGCGACCGTTATGACTTTCAGCTGCTGGCGAAGGCAGCTCAGTACGACTCCATCATCGAGCACGCCGCGGTATCGTCCGCGTTGGAACCCAATCTGTTGCGCGCCGTGATCGTGGTGGAATCGGGCTTTAATTCGCGCGCGGTCTCGAAGCGTGGGGCGGTTGGGCTCATGCAATTGATGCCGGCGACGGCGACCCGGTTTGGCGTCTCCAATCCATTTGACGCGCGCCAGAATGTGCATGCCGGCGCGCGCTATTTGAAGTTCCTGATTGATCGATTCGGCCACAATGTTCAGCTGGCGCTGGCGGCTTACAATGCCGGGGAAGATGCGGTCGAGCGCAATGGCGGCCAAATTCCCCCATTTAGCGAAACCATGGCCTATGTACCCCGAGTGCTCAAGATCTACAAAATGCTGACCGAGCAACCGCGCAAAACCTGAATTGACTTTAGGTAAGTATTTACTTACTGTTAGTCATGACTTACCAATCAGCATTGCTCGCCCTGGCCGACCCCACGCGCAGGCAGGTTTTTGAGCAACTGCGCGACGGTCCAAAACCGGTCGGCATCATTGCCGCACAAATGCCCGTGAGCCGTCCCGCCGTGTCCCAGCATCTCGGCGTCCTGAAGAAAGCCGGGCTGGTAGCTGATCGCGCCGAGGGGACTCGCCGCGTGTATTACATTGATCCGCACGGTCTTGCGTCCATCCGAATCTGGTTGGATCAATTTTGGGGCGACGCGCTGACGGCGCTCAAAGCCGAACTGGAGAAGGGAGGAACCAACAAATGATCACAATCGCGCCGGTGCGCAAGCAAGTGACGGTGGCCGCAAGTCAGCAGCGGGCCTTTGCCTTGTTCACCAACGAAATGTCGCGCTGGTGGCCCGCTACTCACTCGATTCTCAAGTCTCCGCTGAAGCAATATGTGATTGAACCCGCGTGGGCGGCCGCTGGTATGCCGTTGCCGAAGATGGCTCGACCGGACAGACCGGCTATGTCATCGAGTGGCAGCCTCCGCAGCGGCTGGTTCTTGCCTGGCAACTGAGCGGCGATTGGCAATTTGATGCCGAGCTTGTTACCGAAGTCGAGGTTCGATTCATTGCCGAGAGTGCAGGCAGCACGCGGGTCGAGTTGGAGCATCGCAATCTACAGCGCATCGGCGATAAGGCGGCGCAAATGCGTGGCATGGTGGACGGGCCCGGCGGATGGACGGCGATTCTCGAATCTTTCACAAAATGTGCGGTTGACGGAGGATGAATATGATTTCGGCAAAACAATCGCTGATGTGCATGAGCTTGCTGTTGGCAAGTTCGTTGGCGAAACCCGCGGCGGCCGAGGTGCTGAGTGTCGGCGCAAATGGCTTCGAGGTGCGCGAGACCGTGCACGTGGCGGCGGCGGCAGATAAGTCGTTCGCGGCGCTGTTGCAGCCGGCGCGTTGGTGGAGTTCTGAACACACCTTCTCGGGCAGTGCGGCGAATCTGGTGCTTGATGCGCGCGCAGGCGGCTGTTGGTGCGAAAATTTGCCGGACGGAGGTTCGGTCGAACACCTTCACGTGGTCTATGTCGCGTCCGGTAAAGCGCTGCAGCTACGCGGCGCTCTCGGTCCGTTTCAAGGCTTGGGCGTCGACGGTTCCCTGACTTGGACCTTGAAGCCCGGCGCCAACGGCACCGACATCTCGGTCAGCTACGCCGTCGGCGGTTATGCGAAGGACGGGTTCGACGGCGCATCGAAAGCCGCCGACCACGTGCTCGACGAACAGATCGAACGCCTGCGAAAAATTATCGAGACTTAGCCGGTTTGACGGCGACTCCCGCTATTTCGAAACGCGCGCACCGCCAACGTACAGCGTCCCGCCGATCAGCACGCCGTTGTTGAACGGCGCCGCCACCTTGGGATCCGCGCCCGGCGGTGTAATAAAGCTTGGGCCGGAATCGGCGGCGTGGAGCAATACTCAGCGCTTTGTTCATGGCGGTCTCGTCTTTAGCTCTTGGCTACCACACCGGCAGGGGTCAGTTTGTCGATTGCCTGCGGCAGCACTTGCGAAAGTTTTGCGGCCAGCACGTCGGGAGACAAGCCGACCTTGGCGGCCAGTTCTGTTACCGTGTCAGAGCCAAAGGCTTGATGGATCTGGTCGGGTGTAATGGCTTGATTTGCACCGGTTCCAACCCACGAACGAACCGTGCCGCCCAATCCCTGTTGCTCCAGTTGGGCGACGATACCTTGCACGCCGCCGTGCTTTTGAATGAGTCCATTGACTACCGTGGCCATTTCGGCACCGACCACGCCGCCCAATATGCCGTCGAACATGCCCATAAGCCCTCCTCGCGACCCCTTTTATTCTTTAAAACCCGAACACCAGATTCACGCTCGCCAGCGTGTCGAGCTTCTTGAGCGGCGCCGGCGGTTTGGTATTGTCGGTAATCGCATAACCGACGCTTAAGGCCAGCTTATCCGACATCTTAACGGTAAGCGCAAGCTCGTCGTGCAGCAAAACGTCGCTGGCGCCCGCTTCCGTCAGAAATTTGTTGGTAAAGACGGTGGTCTTGGTGAAGGCATGCGAAAAATCCACGCCGGCTGTTGCGATCGCATCCCCCGTTGCATCGAGCGGAGTGCGCGAAATCACCTGTCCGGTCGAATCCTTGTCAACGGTTTCGGGCCGCAGTCGCCGGTAACCCACGCCGAGCTGCGCGGTCAATTTCGTGTCCTGATCGTTGATGAGCTTGTAGCCCATGCCGGCGGTCAAGCTCGCCTGATATTGAAATCCATCAAACAAATCGTGTTCGTATCGCAGACCACCGAAGGCGAACAGATCGCCGGAGACGGTGTAGTTGGTCTGGCCCCGCGTCTCCCAGCGCTCTGCCGAGACGATGCCCGAATTCTTGCCGTATAGACCGGCGAGATACACTTCGTTTTTCCAAGCGCCGTCATAGCGCAGCATGTCAATGTTGCCGTTGAGGGACTCGGCGTCGCTGTTGCCATGAGAGCTCAAGAAGCCAAATTGTCCCTTGCCAATCCAAACATCCTGCGGCGGCGGCGGGCCATCATCGGCCCAAACGCTGACGGAGGGGGCGATTAGCAGCAGGAATGCGAATTTAGGATTGATAGGCATGATGTTTCTCAAAAAAATGATTGAAAAATAACGCGAGCGTCGCCGCTTGACGCGCTTGCTGTCTGCGCAGAATCCAACCGCAAACCGGCGGCCTCTTTAGACGCGCCTTGCCAACAAATCCCGAATCTCCTCGAGGAGCAGTTCGGATTTGGGCGGCGGCGGGGGCGGCGGCGCAACCGCCGGTGCAGGCTTCTTGAGCCTGTTGATGCCCTTGATGCAAATGAACAGGACGATTGCGATGATGGTGAAATCAAGCATGGTCTGAATGAAAGAGCCGTACTTGATCAGCACTGCCTTGCCGGCGGGATCGGCGCCGAGACTGATTGCCAGGTCCGAGAAATTCACGCCGCCGATGACCTTTCCGAGGGCCGGCATGATGATGTCGCCGACCAGCGAGGACACGATCTTGCCGAATGCCGCACCGATGATCACGCCGACCGCCAAGTCAACCACATTGCCCTTCATCGCAAATTCTTTGAATTCTGATGCTATTCCCATGGCATTCTCCCGGATCCTTGATTTTAGAATTGAGCGTGCAATCGTACAGCAATCACGGATACCGGCCCACGGTCCCGGTTATAGGCGGGATGGTTGATCCACTGATAGTCGAGAGTCAGGTGCGCGAAATTAAAGAGCGCCGCGGAATAATAGCTTTCGATGATCTGTTCCGGACCCGGGTGCGGAAGGCGGCCATCGCCGACCAAAATGCCCAATCCGCCGGCATTTAAGTATGCTTCGCGCGCGCCGGATATGGCATTGTTCACCGCGGCGATCGCGACGCTGTCCAGTGGGCGACGCCAACGCGATCCCTGCAGAGAAAGACCAGCCGCCAAGGTGCGATCGACATCGGTAAATTCGTAGGTTTCGACATTGCCGGCGGCACCGCCTGTGCGAATGAATGCGCCCCATTCCGGTGTGATTTCCTGCTCGACATTCAAACTGACACCGCCGCGGCTGCGATAGTGGCGCACTGCCGCGATGTCCACGGGCATGCCGGTCGCTGCCGCGCCTGCGATGGCCTCGTCCAACAAGCCCATTCGGCCTCGGCTCTCAAACCCGGTAAGCAGCACGCGACCCGGCCGGCCGGCGATCTCGTGCCGGTGTTCGAGTTCCAGATTGACTTGAAACTCATGAAATCCCGGTTCGAGATGCACGCTATTGGGCACGTCTGACAGGTCAAACAGGCCGCCGCGTAAAGCCCAGGAATGCGCATACCACTCGATGGCGGCGCCTGCGGTGTAGCCCCAGGCATCGGCGGCATAATCAAAAGTTCCGGTGTCGATCACGGTCCAGTTCAAAAAATCGCCGCGCGAGTCGTGTGCGTAGCGATTCGTATCGAAAATATCCACCACGCTCAACTTGCCGATCGTGATCACCACGCGATCTGCGCTTTGAGAACCGCGCAATTGGTTGGCGGCGGCGTCGATGTCTTGTGCATTTGCATCATCCTGCAAATTGAGCGTCTGCCGCACGAACGCGCGCTGCAGACGAAAGTAGGGCTGATTCTTGCCCACCTTGTAGGCCTCGCCGCTGGGAAAGCCGGCTGCGCCCAAGGTGTTGTCAAGTCCATGTCCTTGGTCGAGTTCGCCGTTGAGCCACGCCTCTGCTCCCGGCCACAGCCGTGCGCCGAGGAACAAGGTCGCATCCGTGGTTTCCGCGCCGATGTTGGGCGTCAGACTGTTGGGGCCGCGATACGGCGCGTTGAACCCGGAAGTCCCTTGTTCCACATAGGTGAATTGCCCGTGAACGGCAAATGCCTCATCGTCCGCGGCCGCAGTTGCGGCCACCGACAAGAGCAGCGCACCGATTGCGCTTACGGAGCCCATTGGGACGTCCAAAGCGCGCGCGCAAGGAAGAGGCAGCCTAAGATTGCGAACAAGAGCGCGGCGCCGTAGTGAATGGCCTTGAGCGGCAGTCGGCTGGCAAACGTCTTCCCGAGAAATACCACGGGAACATTGGCGATCATCATGCCGGCGGTGGTGCCGGCGACGATGGCCAAGAGATTGGGATACGCTGCCGCGAGCGCCAACGTGGCGATTTGCGTCTTGTCGCCGATCTCCGCAACGAAAAAGCTCGTCAGTGTTGCGAGGAAGGCGCCCATCGCGCTGCCCGCGCCGGTGTTCTCATCCAGCTTGTCGGGCTTCAAGGTCCAAAGGGCCATCGCGATCATGCTGAACCCGACCGCCACCTCCAGAGTGTGCGGCTTGAGCAGGCTGCCGAACCATACCCCCAGCGCGCCTGCCGCCGCGTGATTCGCCAATGTGGCGCAAAATATTCCTGCGATGATCGGCCACGGCCGTCGATACCGGGCAGCGAGAAGCAGCGACAGCAGTTGCGTGCGATCGCCGATTTCAGCGGCCGATATGCTGGTAATCGAAACTAAAAAGGCTTCCATCGATACTCCGCGCTGCGGCTGGACAGAAAACTATGAATGCGGCACGGTGTCAATTGCTGTCACGAAGGAGTTGCAATGAGCGCCAATGAATCCGGCAAGGGCATAAAGGTGGTGGCCGCTTCCGGCGGCGTCGATGAAACCCTGGATCGACTCGAGAGTCTGGCGAAGAAGCGCGGACTAACGGTGTTCGCGCGCATCAATTTTTCCAAAGATGCGGCCGCGACCGGTCTCAGCATGCAGCCAACGCAGCTGATGATTCTCGGCAGCCCGGCTGCGGGGACACCGCTGATGGTGGCCGAGCCCGGAACGGCATTGGATCTACCGCTCAAGGTGCTCGCATGGCAAGATCCAGAGAATCGCTGTTGGGTTTCCTTCAACACGGCGGAATATTTGCAGCAGCGGCATGGTTTCCCCGCGGCGCTGATGGCAAATGTTGCCGGCTTGGAAAAGCTCGTGCAGGCTGCTATTGCACCAGGTCCAGCGTAAGAAAGCGCTGCAGCGCAACCTCAGATCGACACCGACATGCCGTTGTAATCTCGTTGAAAGCGTGTTCTCTTATCGTATCTCGATGAAGAAATAAGACATGCAATCCCTTGCTGAAGGAGCCGCTGGCCGTCTCGCACATCAAGCACATGCTGCTGAGACATTGGGGCACCACGCCCGGACAGAACTTCATCTACACGCACTTGAATCGCGTCATCAAGAAATATTTGGACATGATTTATATCTCGGGCCCAGGGCACGGCGGCCGGCGGTGGTCGCCGGAACCTATCTCGAGGGCACCTACAGCGAAGCTCGAAGAATGGATGCGCAGCTACCGACCGGCGGAGCTGTTTGACGAGAGTGGTCGCCTGAAACCCGAGCTCGCGGCCCTCGCGCCCAGAGGCGATAAGCGCATGGGCGCCAATCCCAACGCCAATGGCGGGCTGCTGCTGCGCGATCTGCGCATGCCGGATTTCGCCGACTACACGGTCGACGTTCCCCAACCCGGCATTGAGGGTATCGGCGATACCCATGTACTGGGCAAATTTTTGCGTGACGTGGCTAAGCTCAATGCCGTGCCCCGAAATTTTCGGATTTTCGGTCCCGATGAGACTCTATCGAACGGACTGGAAGCAGTGTTCGAGTTCACCAACGGCAATGGATGGTTGAAACACGATCACCACGCCATTCGATATGGCTGTGCTCAACGACATGGATCGCTTTCACTTGGTGATGGACACCATTGATCGGCTGCCGCAAATCGGTGCGCGCGCCGATCATCTTCGTCAGCAGCTGCGAGACAAGCTGGTCGAGCACAAGCAATACATCGACAAGCACGGTCAGGACATGCCCGAAGTCCGGAACTGGGTTTGGCCGAACTAGCCGTCTTCCTACAGGGCGTATAGCCGCGAACCGACAGGTCCTACGGACGGACGCCTACGTCGGCGGCGCAGCCAAGATGAATAATGCCTACGCTCTGGAAGCCGCCCGTCGAGGATTTGAAATTTCCAACAACATTGAACGGTCAAAACAGACCGCGGGATTGCCTTTCCCCCGAGGTGCCAATTGGGATGGGCGAGGAGTCAACTTCTCACTGTTTTCGGAATCATCCGAGTCGGTGGAATTGTGCCTGTTCGATGCGTCCGGCAAGATCGAAACGCGCATGCGCATCCGCGAGCGCACCAATGGGGCATGGCATATCTATGTCCCGGACATCGGGCCGGGACAACTGTACGGCTATCGCGTCTATGGCCCGTACTTGCCCGAGAGCGGGCTGCGTTTCAATCCCAATAAATTGCTGCTCGATCCTTACGCCAAGGCGATCGGGCGGCAGTTGAGATGGGCCGACGAGTTGTTCGGCTACCAGTTGGGCGATGCAAACGCGGATCTGTCGTTTGATGACCGCGACAGCGCACCGTTCGCACCGTTGGGCGCGGTCATCGATTCCACCTTTGATTGGAGCGGCGAGAGCCGTCCGTCTTATCCAGCGCACGAAACCGTGATTTACGAAGCCCATGTGCGTGGCATGACGCAGCTGCATCCGGGGGTGCCGAAGCATCTACGCGGCACTTATGCGGGCATCGCGTCCGAACCGATCATTGCGCATCTTAAAAAAATCGGCGTGACGGCGCTCGAACTCATGCCTGTACATTACTTTGTGCAGGACGGGCATCTTGTCGACAAGGGGCTGCACAACTATTGGGGCTACAACACCCTGGGATTTTTCGCGCCGGAGATGAGCTACGCCTCTACCCCCCAATCGCCGGATCAAGCGGTGCGCGAATTCAAAGGCATGGTCAAGATTCTGCACAACGCGGGAATCGAAGTGATTTTGGACGTGGTTTACAACCATACCGCTGAAGGCAATCAGGACGGTCCGACGCTTTCTTTCCGCGGAATCGACAATTTGACATATTACCGGACCGTGGCGGGAGATGCGCGGCATTACATGGACTACACGGGCTGCGGCAACACGCTAAACATGGTGCATCCGAACGCCCTGCAGTTACTGATGGACAGCCTGCGTTACTGGGTCACGGAAATGCACGTCGATGGGTTCCGGTTCGATCTCGCGTCGGCCTTGGCGCGAGAACTGAAGGATGTTGATCAACTGGGCGCATTCTTCGACACGATTTATCAGGATCCCACCTTGGCGCCGGTGAAATTGATTGCCGAGCCCTGGGATTTGGGGGAAGGGGGATACCAGGTCGGTAACTTTCCGTTGGGTTGGATGGAGTGGAACGGCAAGTATCGGGACACGGTGCGCAAATTTTGGAAGGGCGACATGGGCTTGCACTCGGAAATCGCGACCCGTCTTGCGGGCAGTGCAGATCTTTACGAGAACACGCGCCGACCGCCCTCGGCAAGCGTCAATTTTGTGGCGGCGCATGATGGCTTCACACTCGCGGATTTGGTCAGCTACGAGCAAAAACATAACGAAGCCAATGGCGAGGACAATCGCGACGGCGCAGACGACAACAGTTCATGGAATTGCGGTGCGGAGGGCCCTACGGAGGACGCGGACATCATCGAGCTGCGGCAGCGGCAGATGCGCAATTTCTGGTGCTCGCTGCTGTTCGCGCAGGGATCCCCGATGATCAGCGGCGGGGATGAGCTCTCCCGCACCCAGATGGGCAACAACAACGGCTACTGCCAGGACAACGAATTATCCTGGTATCACTGGGATTTGGACGCCCCCAAGCAAGCATTCCTGGAGTTCGCGCAACGCGTGGTTGCGTACCGAAAGCAACATCCCAACTTTCACCGCGGCACGTTCTACGACCATGATCCCGACGCCAAGCATCCGGATAAAAACATTGTCTGGTTTCGTGCGGACGGCAAACGCATGGAGAGCAAGGATTGGGAAGACGGCGGCTGGATGCGCACCCTCGGCATGTTCATGAACGGCACGGCATCCGAGATCAGAGACGCCCATGGGCAATGCGCCGAGGACACGGATTTCCTGCTGCTTCTGAACGCGCATCACGAGCCGGTTGCCTTCCGGATTTCGCACGAGCTCTACCATGGCGGCTGGAAGATCGCATTCGACACCGCGCGGCCGATGCTGGAAATCGACAAGGAGTCCGTGAAGCGCAACCGGCTGGTCAATCTCGCGGCCCGCTCCATGGTGCTGCTCAGTCATGAGCGCTAGATGGATCGCGACTTATCGGCTGCAGCTCCATGCCGGCTTCCCGTTATCCGCCGCGCAGCAGGTGCTGGGGTATCTGGCCAAGCTGGGAATCAGCCATGTGTACTTATCGCCATGCTTGCAGGCCGTACCCGGCAGCCAGCACGGCTACGATGTCGTCGATCCCAGCAAGATCAGCGATGATCTGGGCGGCGAGGTCGCCTGGTCCGAATTCGTGCGCGCTGCGCGCGAATTGGGGCTGCGAATTCTGCTTGACATAGTGCCGAATCACATGGCCGCCTCGCACCTTAACCCGTGGTGGGACGACGTCTTGCAACAGGGGCCATTCAGTCCATTCGCCGGTTTTTTTGATATCAGAAATCCGCAGGGTCAACCGTTCTGCGTGCATTTGTGTTCCCTCGCCCAGCCCTACGGCGAGGCATTGGCAGCCGGAGAGCTCGGCATTGAAGTTATCGGCAACGAACCGCGCGTCAAGCACTATGAAAATACGTGGCCGCTCGCGCCGGCATCCTGGGGCGCACTGCTGGCACAGAGCGCGGATCGCTGCTTCGAGGAACTCGATGATTTGCGCAGTGTCGCGATTCCCGCAGAGGAGGATCGATGCGCGTATCAGCGCCGTGCGGCCCGAGCACGCGTTATTCTCGCGGCGGCGGCCGAGTCCGGGCGGCTCGTAGAGGCCGTCGCTCGTGTGCGGGGCGATAAGGCGCGCATCGATGCGATTTTGGGCAAGCAATACTACTTATTGCACGGCTGGAAGCTGTCCGGCGAGGTGAGCAATTATCGGCGTTTTTTCGACATCGACTCGCTGGTTGGGATTCGCGCGGAGCGTCCGGAGGTGGCCGCGGCAACTCATGCGCGCATCGAGCGGATGATCGCCCAGGACGAGATCGACGGCGTGCGCGTTGATCATCCGGATGGCTTGCGCGAGCCGCTGCAGTACTTCGAGCGCCTGCGGCGCATGCTGCCAGATGGCCGAGTCTATATTGAGAAAATTTTAGAGAACGATGAGCGTCTGAAAGAGGGCTGGCCCATCGACGGTACCGTGGGCTATGAGTTCTTGGCCAAGGTAAACCGACTGTGGATGGACGATCAACGCGCGGATGTTCTGACCGCGACCTACGCAGACTTCACCGGCCACTCGGTGAACTTCGGCAAATTGGTGCGTGAGAAAAAACGCGCCATCCTCGAGACGACGTTTGCTGCAGCGCATGAACTGCTGGCGCAGGAGGCCCTGCAGATCGCGCGCGCCGCTTGGCAAACGCGCGACTTAAGTCCTCGGCAACTGCGCGAGGCGCTGGAGAAACTGATCACGGCACTGCCTGTCTATCGAACCTACCGCAGCGCCAATGCACTGGACGATGAGGACAAGCGCATCCTGCTCGAGGCGCTGCAGAGCGCGCGAATCGGCTCGCCGGAAATCGATGCGGCCGCCTTCGATTTTCTTGCCGTGCTGTTCACTAAAGCGGATCTGGACGCGGCGGAGGCGGATTTCATTGCGAAGTGGCAGCAATTGACGCCCGCAGTCATGGCGAAAGGCGTGGAAGACACGATGTTCTATTGCTATGACCGGCTCGTGTCATGCAATGAAGTCGGCTCGCAGGCGTCGCTGATCGGCATATCGGCTGACAAATTTCACGAATTTTGCCACTACCTGAGCGATCGATGGCCGCACAACATGCTCGCCACCTCGACGCACGACAATAAACGCAGCGAGGATGTGCGAGCGCGCATTTCCATCCTTTCCGAGATACCCGACCGCTGGTCGGAGGCGCTGCATCTATGGTCGCAGCTCAACGCCAATGCCTGGCAGAACCGCCTCCCCGACAGGCATGCCGAGTATCTCCTGTATCAGACCTTGATCGGCGCCTGGCCCATCGATCACGATCGCGCCTGGGGCTACATGCTCAAAGCTTGCCGCGAAGCGAAGATCAGCACGTCCTGGCACGAACCCAACGTCAGCTTTGAAGAAAAGATTCGCGGATTCGTGGGCGGAGTATTCGAATCGCCGGATTTCATCGCCAGTCTCGAACGCTTCGTCGAGCCTCTGGTACTGCCCGGACGCATCAATAGTCTGGCGCAAACTCTCATCAAGCTGGTTGCGCCGGGCGTGCCGGATTTCTATCAGGGCACCGAGTTGTGGGACTTGAGCTTGGTGGATCCGGACAATCGCAGGGCGGTCGATTTTGAGGAGCGCGCGCGGCTGTTGAAAAGCGCGCCCGAGCTTGGCGCCGCCGAGGCACTGGCCGATTCGGAATCCGGATTGCCGAAGCTGTGGATGACCGCCCGCGTGCTGCGGCTTCGCCATGAGAGAGGCGAGGATTTTTCTGCCGCTGCCAAGTATCAACCCCTGGTAGCGCAGGGCAGTCACTTGGGAAGCCTGCTGGCGTTTCGTCGCGGCGAGAACCTTATCGCGGTGGTGCCGCGCTTTATCATGACGCTGTCGGGCGAGTGGGGCGATACACGACTGCCTTTGCCGGGCGGTGCGTGGCGCAATTGCTTTACCGGCGAATGCGTACAGCGCGAGGTAACGCCGGGCGCGCTGTTCGCATCCTTTCCGGTGGCTTTGTTGTTTCGAGATGCCGCGTGATCTTTTCGGTCTGGGCGCCGCACGCCAAGTCGGTCGATTTGCTGCTCGATGAACGGCGAATTCCGCTGGCTTTGGCGGCACGGGGTTACTGGCAGGCCGATGTTCCGGCCCATGCCGGGCAGAACTATCGCTATTCCCTGGACGGTGCCGCCGGGCTGCCCGATCCGCGCTCGCGCCGGCAACCTGCGGGCGTGCACGGCGCTTCGCAAGTCCTCGAGTCCTGCGTTGCCGATGATCAGGCGCCGCTTCGCGGCGTCTTTCGCCCGCGGCCGCTCGATGAGGCGGTTATCTATGAATTGCACGTCGGGACATTTACCCATGAGGGTACTTACGCGGCGGCGCAGATGAAGCTGCCGCATTTGTGCGAGCTCGGCGTGACGCATCTTGAGCTCATGCCGCTCGCGACCTTCCCGGGGCAACGCGGGTGGGGCTATGACGGCGTCGATCTGTTTGCCCCCCTCCCCGCGTACGGAACGCCCTCGGAGCTCGCTGCCTTTGTGCGCGCCTGCCATGCTGCCGGCCTCGCCGTGCTCCTGGACGTGGTTTACAACCATTTGGGGCCGGACGGAAACTATCTGGCGTCGTATGGGCCGTATTTCACCGATCGCTACAAGACCGGATGGGGTGCCGCGATCAATTATGACGCTGCGCATAGCGATGAGGTGCGCCGCTTCGTAATCGATAACGCGCTCATGTGGCTCAAGGACTATGAATTCGACGGTCTACGGCTGGACGCCGTACATGCCATCTTCAGCTTCGAGGCCGTGCACCTTCTCGAAGAACTGTCGAACGCGGTGCGAAATGCAAGCAAGGAGTTGACAAGGCCCCTGCTGCTGATCGCCGAAAGCGATCTGAACGATCCGCGTCTGGTGCATGCGGTCGCTCGCGGCGGATATGGTTTGGATGCGCAGTGGTGTGACGATTTCCACCACGCCCTGCATCGCTATTTTACCGGCGAGACCGACGGATACTATGCGGACTTTCACGGACTGCACGATGTGGCGACGGCGTTGCGCGACGGCTACGTGTATCAGGGGCAGTATTCGGTGCATCGTGGCCGCAGGCATGGCCGGGCGCCCGCGGGGGTCGAGCCGCAGCAGCTGATTGTGAGCGCGCAGAATCATGATCAGATCGGCAATCGCGCGCAAGGGGAGCGCTTGAGCTGCCTGGTGGAGACGGGGGCACTCAAGGCTATTGCGGCGCTGACGCTGCTGTCGCCGTTCGTGCCGCTGCTGTTTCAAGGCGAAGAGTGGGGTGCGTCGACGCCGTTTCTCTATTTCACGGACCATCAGGAGCCGGAACTGGGAAAACTGGTTGCAGAAGGACGCAGCAAGGAATTCAGCGCGTTTCGCTGGCAGGGTGCCGTGCCGAATCCTCAGGACTTGAGTACTTTCGAGCGCTCGAAGCTCGACTGGTCCGAACTACTCAAGCCGCGTCATGCCGAACTCTTCGATTGGTACCGCCGGCTCATAAGGCTCCGGCGCGATCGGCCCGCAATGCCGCGCGAAAGCCGCACCGATGCACCTGCACCTCAGGTCAATGTCGACGAAGCCGCGCAATGGCTGACGTTCGTTCATAATGGCGTACTCGTCATATTGAACTGGCGCGATCAGGCTCAGCGAGTGCCGATGCCGGGCGGCGAATGGAATTTGGTGATGCGATCGGATTCAGGGCAGGCGCTCTGGACGGATGCGTTGCCTCCTAAGACGACATTTATCTACATCGGGAGCTGAGCTCGAATGAATTCAACGGCGCTACGGCAGTTCATCGAGAACGTTTGGCGGACATCGATTATCGAACGGCTACAGGCTTACGTACGCATCCCCAACAAATCTCCGGCTTTCGATCCGGATTGGGAGCGCCATGGCTACATGAATCAGGCCGTCGAGCTGATGGCGCAGTGGTGCCGCAGCCAGCCGGTACCGCGCATGGCGGTCGAAGTGCGCCGCCTCGAGGGGCTAACTCCGCTGTTGTTGGTGGATATTCCCGGCGAGTTGCCCGGGTGTGTGTTGCTATATGGGCATCTCGACAAGCAGCCGGAATTTACCGGATGGCTGCCGGGGTTAGGACCCTGGGAGCCCGTGATTCGCGACGGCAAACTCTATGGACGGGGCGGCGCGGATGACGGTTATGCCGTGTTCAGCTCTCTGACCGCGATCGCTGCGCTCAAGGCGCAGGCCGTACCGCTGCCGCGCTGCGTGCTGATGATCGAGGCAACCGAGGAGAGCGGAAGCATTCACCTGCCTGCGCACCTCGATGCGTTGGGCGACAAAATCGGCGAGCCTTCCCTGGTTGTTTGTCTCGATGCGGAATGCGGCAACTTCGAGCAGCTCTGGACGACCACCTCACTGCGCGGGAACTTGGTCGGTACGCTCAAGGTGCGGGTTCTGACGGAGGGGGCGCATTCCGGCCTGGCATCCGGCATCGCGCCCACGCCGTTTCGGCTGCTCGGACAGCTGCTGGCGCGCATTGAGAATCCGGCCACCGGCGAGCTCACCCTCGCCGAACTGCATGCGGAGATTCCGCGGGATCGTCATGCGCAAATCGGCGCCGCGGCGCAGGTTTTGGGCGCGCAATTTCTCGACAAAATTCCATTTGCCCCCGGGGTGAAACCCGTCTCGGCGGACCCTGTCGAACTGCTGATCAACAACACCTGGCGCCCGTCGCTGGCCGTGACCGGGGCGGATGGATTGCCGCCGTTAAGTGCGGCCGGCAATGTGCTGTTGCCGCAGATCTCTCTGAAGATTTCCCTGCGGCTGCCGCCGACAGTAGATCCTGCGCGCGCCAGCCGCGCGGTGTCCGAAGCCTTGCAGCGCAATCCCCCCTATGGAGCGCAGATCAGTTTCGAGGTGGAATCTTCTTCCGGAGGATGGAACGCGCCGGCCTTTGCACCCTGGTTCGACGCCTCAATGCAGCGCGCTTCGAAACACGTGTTCGGACGCGATGCCGTGAGCTTGGGCGGCGGCGGCACGATTCCCTTCTTGAGAATGTTGGGCGAGCGCTTTCCGCAAACGCAGTTTTTTGTGACCGGCGTGCTGGGTCCGCTTTCCAATGCGCACGGACCCAACGAATTCTTGCATATCGACTATGCGACGCGGCTGACCGAGTGCGTAAGCATGGTGCTCGCCGATTTCGGCGCGCACTGCCGATTACAGTGCTAGCTTGCTCGAGAAGTAGGTGTACTCGCGGGCATGCATTTTTGCCCGTTCGTCCGGCGTGGCTCCCGCGCCGTGGCCTCCCTCGATGACCTCAAAGTAAAGATAAGGCACGCCCATTGCCGCAAGCTTGGCGGCGAACTTTCTCGCATGCTGCGGTCCCACGCGGTCATCCTTGGTCGTCGACCAAATGAGAGCCTCCGGATATTTCACACCCGGTTGTAAATTGTTATACGGAGAGATCGATGCGAGAAAAGCCCGCTCCGTCGGGATTGAAACGCTGCCGTACTCCGCCACCCAGGAACTGCCGGCGGCGATTTGCTCGTAGCGCAACATGTCGAGCAGCGGAACCTGGATGTCGACCGCACGCCACAGTTGCGGATGCTGGATGAATTCCACGCCCATGAGCAGGCCGCCATTGGATCCGCCCATAATTCCCAGATGCGCCGAACTCGTGAAGCCTTTGGCAATGAGATCCTCGCCGACGGCGGCGAAATCATCGTAAATGCGTTGACGGTGGGTCTTCAGTCCCGCTTCGTGCCAAGCGGGACCGAACTCGCCGCCGCCTCGAATATTGGCCAGCACGAAGGCGCCGCCGCGTTCGAGCCAGAGCTTGCCCAGTTCGGCCGAATAGGTAGGGGTTTGCGCGTCTAAGAAGCCGCCGTAGGCATTTAAAATCATCGGCGTGCTGCCGTCCATCTTCATCGCGACGGGATGCACGATGAAGTAGGGAATTTTAGTGCCGTCTTTCGACGTCGCTTCAAATTGCTCCACCACATCGCGCGACGCGTCGAACTTGGTCGGCAGCGTCTTCGTCGTTGTGAGCGTGCCCAGCCCAAGATCGGCGCGCATCAGCCTGGGCGGCGTTAGAAATCCTGTGACCTGCACGAACGCTTGTTCGCTGTGCAAGTCCGTGTCGATCACATTGACCGAGACGTTATTCGGCAGTTCGAGCTGGCGCCGCGACCAGCGGTTGTTTGGCGCCGGCGTGTAGCAATAGGCGCGTCCGTTGACATTGTCGAGGCTGTGGACCAGCAGATGTCCACGGGTTGCGCCCGCTTCGACGAAGGCCTCCCGGGCCGTGGGGGCATAGATAAGATCCGGCTCAAGATGCTGCGGGTCGGCCGACAGAGCCGCGAGCTCGAGCGATACCAACGACCCTTGAGGTAACGTCGGTTGACCGGCGCGCTTCCAGTCCTCATGCAGGCTCACGATCAAACGGCCGTCGAGCAGCGTCAGCACATCAGCCTTCATCGGCATGTGCAATTTCGCGGGACCTTTCGGGCCCAGTAGAAAGTACTCGAACTCGAAAATTGATAGGGCGCGTTGAATGAGCGCGACACGGTGGCCGGCTCCGTCGCTCAACGAAATCGGCGAGACACCGACGTCATCCGCCGAGCCGCGATACACCTCGACCGCCGCGTCCAGCGGTTGGCCGCGCTTGATGCGTTTCACGACAAAGGCATATCCGGAGCGGGTCATTTCGCCCGGCTCCCACTCGCGCGCAAGCAGCAGCGTATCGGCATCCAGCCAGGCGACATCCTGCTTGCCCCTGAGCAGCGAGAATCCGCCGTCGACAAAGGCTGATTTGGCCAGGTCGAACTCGCGCAAGGTCACCGCATCCTCGCCCCCGTCCGACAAGCTGATGATGCAGCGCTCTTCGTCCGGCTCGCGGCAGATGGCTCCCTTCCAGAACCAGTTGGCCTTCTCGGATTTCGACAGTGCATCCAGATCAATGACGGTGCGCCAGTCCGGCGCGGCGCTTTGATAATCCGCTTGGCTGGATTGCCGCCAAATGCCGTGCGCGTGGTCGGCGTCCTGCCAGAAGTTAAAAATTTGTCCGGCGATGACCGAAGGTTCGGGGATCCTATCCTTCGCCTCGAGAATGACTTTGGCATCGTGGAACAGCACCTTAAATCGCGGGTCGCGCTCGAGCACGGCGTCGGTCTTGGCGTTCTCTGCTTTCACCCATTGCATTGAACGTGCGCTATGCGCCTGCTCCAGCCAGAGAAAGGGATCCAGTGTCGTAGCCGTACCGGAAGGCGGCGTTCCGGCCAGAGCCACATTGAGAAGGGCACTTACGCTGAGTCCGACGAGAAGGAGGATTATTTTCATCTGCGAAATATACACGGACCTTTAGCACCGCCACCGGTGTTCTCTTGGCCGTGCGGTTTGACGCAAAGAATTCGATCCTCTTGGTAGATTTTACAAATCAGCTCCGCGAACGCTGCACGCCGCTCGATCAGGCCATCCAAGAAGCCGGCGAGGTGCGTTTCCCGCCGATGCAGGCTGATGCAAACTGCGGGCGCGATGCATCGTCTCCAATCGATGGGCGCGGCAGATGAAAATACGCTCGCGCATTTCAACGTTTACTTACCGCTGACTCATACCGACGCCTTGAAGAAGTTGCTGCAGAGTCAGACGGACACAACCTCTGCCAACTACCACCAATGGTTGACGCCGGCACAGTTCAAACAGCAGTTCGGGCCGAGCCGCTCGGATGTGGCGAAAGCCAAGTCTCTGCTGGAGTCGGCTGGCTTTACGATTGTCGCAGAGAGAACGCAAAATCTCGTGGTCGAGGGTCCCGTCTCGGCCGTCGAAAGAACGTTCAACGCGCAGATCGAACGCGTGAAGACGAAGTCCGGGCACATCAAACTCGCGGCCAGCGAGGGCCATTTGAATCTGCCGCAGGCGCTCAGCGCAATGGGCGCAGTCATCCCTGAATTCACGCCACGTCTTGAGGCGCATGTGCATTCAAGGGTCCTGCAGCAGACTCTCGCCACCCCGAAGCTGGTCCAAGAGGGCTCGGGGAGCGGGGCGCCGTCAGACCGGTTGGCCAACGACTTCAGCTTCTTCTACGCGAACGATCTGAACGAGGCCTATCAGTTGCCCGCCTTCTCGGCCGAGGTGACGCCGCTGTTCTCGCGCAAGCAATTGCAGATCGCCGGCGTTGGCGCCCACATCGGCATCGTAATTTCATCGGTGATCGATCCTGCCGATCTCGCGGCGTCGTTCAATTCCACCGTGGGCATTGGACCGACCCTCGATGTGCAGGCTTACTCGGCCAATTCAAATCTACCGGTTCCCACCGTGAAAATCCGTGAGGTTGGCGCCGGCAGCGGTCCGTTCAGTCTCAATAACGGCGCGGCAGCCGAAGCTTCTCTCGACACGCAGATGTCGTTGGGCACGGCCCCGGGGGCCGAGGAGACGCTGTACGACATGCCGGATTTGTCCAACGACTCGGTGGCGGAAGCGTATGCGCTCGTCGACGAGGACAATGCAGTCGATGTGGTGAGCTCATCTTTCGGCCAATGCGAGTTGGACTTCACGGCCGCCTATAACAACGGCACGGATTTCACCAGCATTCCCAAGACCTTCCATGCCCTGTTCCAGCAAGGCAATGCGCAAGGCATCACCTTTCTGGCGAGCTCCGGCGACAACGGCGCGCCGGACTGCGTCTCGCAGGCATTCGCCGATGCCCCCGGTGTCATCAATGGCACGGACTTTGTGCTTGGGGTTGAGAATCCGGCGAGCGACCCGAATATCACCGCCGTGGGCGGCACCAACCTGCAAACGGCGGCAACGCCGACTGTCAATGATGTCACCTACGTCAGTGAGAACGCGGATTTCGATCCGCGGATTCCCGCGGTGTTTTCGTTCGACGGACAGACCGCGACGGTGGGCAACAACACTTGGGGTTCGGGCGGCGGCTTCAGCAAGATTTTCTCCAAGCCGCTGTATCAATTCCTTGTGAACACCGGCAGCAAAATGCACCGTTCTGTGCCGGACGTCTCGCTGATGATGGGTGGCTGCCCGGGCGATGCGGATCTGGGAGCGCAGGATTGCACCCAATTGCCGCGCAGCGCGGCCATTGTGTGGATCGGCGGCGGTCCCGCCCTGCTGATCGGCACCAGCGCGTCGGCACCGGAAATGGCCGGCGTACTGGCGCTGGCCGTTGAGTTGAATCGCAGCCGCCTGGGCAACGTCAATCCGTTGATCTATTCCTTGTCGGCGGTGCAAAGCATCTTTGGCGGCGTCCATGCGCCTAAGGCGCTGCAATTCTTCCATCGCAACATTTCCGGCGACAACAATGGTTATTCTGTCAAGTCCGGCCAAGCGTACAGCGAAGTGCTGGGCAACAGCACGCTCGATGTAAAGAACTTCCTGTTGCAGCAAAGGGCCCCTGCGGCCGGCGCGCCGGGCACGCCGAGCAATCCGTGATTCGGAAATTTGAAAGTCAAACGTAGCGATTCGGACGGCAGGTGAATAGCCTGCCGTCCTCCTACCAGCAGTTCAGATCAAGCGGCGGCACTCGGGGCGGGTTCGGGGCGGGATTGTGTTCGTTGCAGAGCTTCATGGACGCGTCGCAAGGTAACTTAAGGCCCGCTCAATTATAATGAAGATCGGTACTGCCTTCGCACAATTCAGGACGCTTCATGAGTTCAGTTCCTCTGCCGCGCGCCACGCCCGAAGATATCGGTCTTTCCACCGCCGGTCTGGCACGTATCGGCAGGGTGATGCAGGACGAAGTTCAACGCGGCCGTGTCCCCGGAGCGGTGGCGCTCATCGCACGGCGCGGTCAGCTGGCCTATTACGAGAGCTTTGGACGGCGCGATCCCTTGAGCGGCGCGCCAATGGCGCGGGACAGTATCTTTCGCATTTATTCGATGACCAAACCCATCGTTTCGGTCGCGGCCATGATGCTGTGGGAGCAAGGGCGATTCCTGCTCAGCGATCCTGTCACTAAATTTCTTCCAGAACTCGGCAATGTCAAGGTCGCGGTCGCGCAGGGCGCGGACTTGAGCCAGGTCGATGCCGAACGGGCAATCACCATTCAAGATTTGCTGCGCCATACCTCGGGACTGACCTATGAATTCCGCGGCAACGGGCCGGTACACAAGATGTACACTGCCGCGCGAATCTATAGCCGTGATCAAAGCAATGCCGATCAGGTGACTGCGCTCAGCAAGCTGCCGCTGCTGCACCAGCCCGGTACCACGTGGGAGTACAGCCGCTCGACCGATGTGGTCGGTCGGCTCGTGGAGGTCCTCTCGGGCATGTCGCTCGGACGGTTCCTGCGGCAGCAGGTTTTCGCTCCGTTGGGAATGGTTGATACGGCGTTCCATGTACCGGTACAGCTGCAGGAACGACTGGCCGAAGCCTTTGCGAAGGATCCGGACACGGGTGCGGGCGTGCAACTCGTGAATGTCAAAAGTGCGCCGAAGTTTGAATCGGGCGGCGGCGGGTTGGTCTCCACCGCCGCCGACTACGCGCGTTTTCTGCAGATGATGCTGGACATGGGCCGCCTCGATGGCGTGCGGTACTTGAGCCGCAAGACCATTGAGCTCATGACGGCCGATCATCTGGGTCCGATCACCGGCGCCCCCGATCTGTTGTTGCCGGGCTATGGCTTTGGCTTAGGGTTCGCAGTTCGGCTGCAGCCCGGAATTTCCCACGTGCCGGGTTCGGTGGGCCAATATTTTTGGGGCGGTCTAGCCGGCACCACATTCTGGGTCGATCCGGTCGAGCAGTTGTTCGCGATCATGATGATTCAGGGGCCGGGTCAGCGCGACTACTTTCGAACCCTGTTCCGCGATTTGGTCTACGCGGCGTTCGACGACTGAACAGTCAAGGCCGCCGCGGCGGCCGGCGCGAGCGCCGCTTGCGCGCGCCACCAGGATGCGGTCAAGAGGCAGCCATGCTGGCGGATGAACACTTCGCTCAACGCGGCCGGCATGGAAAGAAACGGCAGCCATTGTTCAGGAAACACGTCCCGCGGCCCGCAATGAAACCAGGGCTCGGCGCTCGATTCCTCTTCGTCGGTGCTCGCGCGAGGCAGGTCGCGAAATACGCAATCGGACACCAGGCCTATTTCATCGTAGTCGTAAAAGATAACCCGGCCGTGGCTGGTCACGCCGAAATTCTTCAGCAGCAGATCTCCCGGGAACACATTGCTCGCCGCCAGGTCGCGCAGCGCGTTGCCGTAGTCGATGATCGCCGATTCGGCGGCCGCGGGTTCGGCCTCGCGCAGAAACAAGTTGAGCGGCCGCAAGCGCCGCTCGATATAGCAATGCTCGATGATCAGGTCCTCGCCCTCGACCCGGCAGCTTTCGCGTGCTTCGCGCAGCAGCTCCTCGGCCAGATCCGGCATGAAGCGCGCGCGCGGCAGCCGCAGGCGCTTGAATTCCTGTGCGTCGACCAGGCGCCCGGCGCGGTCATGGCGGAACACGAATTCATAGCGATCGATCACATCGGCGCGACTGGCCGTTTTCGGCGCGCCGAATTTGTCGCGGATGACTTTGAATACCAAGTCGTGCGAGGGCAGGGTGAAGACGATCATCACCAGGCCGCGCTCTCCGGGCGCATGCACGAAGCTGTCGATCGATTTCTCCATGTGACGTTGCAGCGCGAAGTAACGCTCTGTCTTGCCCTGCTTGGCGCGGCCGAGCACGGTATAGAGTTCATCGACGGATTTGCGCGGCATGAAAGAGCGCAACAAGGTAATCGCGGCGCTGACAACCGGAAGATCCACGTGAAAGTAGCTGCGCGCATAACCAAACAGCGAGCCGACTTCGGCGCGCGCGAGCATCACCGCGTCGACTTGCACCGTCCCCTGCAGAATGGTGAAGGCCAGCACCAGCGGCGTAATGGTGCCGTCTCCGATCACGCGGCCGACCGCAAACGCCTGCATGCCGCGATAGAACACCGGCTCGATCAACTCGATCGATTCGGGCGCGCCGCTAAGGCGCCCGGTCGCGAAATAGCGCCCGATCTCCGCGCTAATGCGGTGCACGGCGGCGTCGGTGTTGCCGATTGCGGCGCTGAACGGCAGATCGACGAGAATCTCCCGCACAGCCGCCGGCAGTGATCCGCCCACTCGGTAAACCCTGATCGGCACCGAGCCGGAGGCGCGGCCGGCGGTAGTGGCGCAGAACTCGACTTCCTTGTTGACGCCGACGGTGCCGAACAAATCACGCGTGACGGAATTGAAAAACGTGTGGTAGAAATCGCTGTCAGGGCGACGCGCCACCAGCGTTTCGAAGGCAAGCTTGATGTCGACCCAAAGCGGTACGTCGGTGCGGCGCTGCTGTAGTCGACCACCGACGACAGCGACGCAGCTCGCGACCCGCAGCTCGTACAGTTCGATTCTTGCGACGGAATCGATTTTGGCAGCGTGCCAATCCTCGGCAAAAAAATTTCTTGCTGCGCGCCGCGTGATGCGGCCGAACTCCTCGTTATAGAGGCGAAAATGTTCGGCGATCTGCGCCGCCAAATCGGCGGCGAGATCTATACGCAACGCGACGCTGCCCTCCGGCGCCACGCGCTATGCCACCACGCGTTCAGGCTGATTCAAATGGAACTGCTCCGTCTCGGTGCTGCCCGCCATCGCGACGGTCGAGCTCTTAGCGCTGATTGCGGTCTGCACTGCATCGAAGTACCCGGTACCGACGAATGCTTGGTGCTTGGTGGCGCGATAACCGGCGGCTTCCTGACTGAATTCGCGCTGCTGCAGATGGGAATAGCCCAACATGCCGTCCGCGCTGTATGCGACTGCCAATTCGAACATCGACAGGTTCAGCGCATGCCAGCCGGCAAGAGTAATGAATTGAAAGCGATAGCCGAGCGCGGCCAATTCCTCGCGCCACTTTTTCATGGCCGCGGCGTTGAGTTTTGCGGCCCAGTTAAAGGACGGCGAGCAGTTATAGGCCAGCAGCTTGCCCGGGAATTTGGCGTGAATCGCAGCGGCGAAGCGCTTCGCTTCGTTCAAATCGGGTTTCGAGGTCTCGCACCAGATCAGATCGCAATACGGCGCGTACGCCAGTCCGCGCGCAATGGCCTGCTCGATGCCGGCTCTCACGTGGAAAAATCCCTCGCTGGAGCGCTGCCCGGTGACAAACGCCTTGTCGCGAGGATCATGATCGGTCAGCAGCAGATCTGCCGCGTCCGCATCGGTGCGCGCGATGATGACGGTGGGCACGCCCATGACATCGGCCGCGAGACGCGCGGCGACCAGTTTGTTGATGGCTTCCGCCGTCGACACCAAAACCTTGCCGCCGAGGTGTCCGCACTTTTTCGCCGACGACAGCTGATCTTCAAAATGCACGGCAGCCGCGCCCGCGCGGATCAGCGCCTTGGTCAGTTCGAACGCGTTGAGGTTGCCGCCAAAGCCCGCCTCGGCATCGGCAATGATCGGCGCCAGCCAGTCAATGTCGGACTTGCCGTCCATGTGATGAATTTGATCGGTGCGCAGCAACGCATTATTGATGCGCTCCACCATTTTCGGCACCGAATCGACCGGATAGAGGCTTTGATCAGGGTACACCTCGCCGGCGGAATTGGCGTCGCCCGCCACCTGCCATCCGGAGCAGTAGATGGCTTTCAAGCCCGCCTGCACGGTTTGGATGGCCTGGTTGCCTGTCATGCACCCTAAGCCCGCGACCACCGGTTCGCTATGTAAGAGCCGCCAGAACTTTTCGGCTCCCAGCCGCGCCAATGAATATTCGATCTTGACCGAACCGCGCAGGCGCGCCACGTCGGCTTCGTTGTAGGGCCGTTCCACGCCTTGCCAGCGGCTGTTCACATCTGCATTCAAGTCATTCTCCTCAAAGTCTTGCCTAATGGGACGCAGCAAGCTTAGAGTGTTTAAAGAGCGGATTTATACATTAGAAATTTAACAATGTGAATTTCACAGAGGGCGGTATGGCTGGCCTCATCAGACAGGGTCACTTTCTCGGTGCAAAGCTGCGCTCGCTGCGCAAGCGCAATGGCTTGACCCTCGATGAACTGTCGGCGCGTTGCGTGCAAATCGATGCGGGCGGCGCTCCGTCGGTGTCGTACTTAAGCATGGTGGAAACCGGCAAACGCATGCCCTCGCCGGAAATGCTGGAGATGCTCGCGGGAATTTTCAGCAAGGATTCGCGCTGGTTCCTGGACGAGAATACGGCCGTCGAGGCCGCGCCCACGCTGCGCCAGCGCGGCGGCCTGGAGGCGATGCCGTTGGAGCCGGCGTTCTTGTTTTCGCACGAGTTGCTGCAGAACGCATTGCCCGAGCTGCTATCGCAGACCGGTACCACCGGGCGGCAATTTGCTCAGTTGCTGATTCGGGTCTGGCAGGAAACCCGGCACAATAATTTTCCCGATATCGAGCGCGCGGCGGAGGGGTGCGGCAATCGACAGATGCCCCTGACCTTGAGCGCCGTCATGACGATTTGCGAGCGTCACGGATTGCAGATCAAATGGTTCGATGGCGATGGCCGCAAGTCGGGCGGCGCACCGGTACGTTCCCGATTCGAGGCACCGGCAACCGTGCTCGTCAACAAGCGGTTGCGCGGTCAAGAGGAGCGTCTGAAGTACGAACTGGCATTTTTCATCGGCCACAAGATTCTTCACAATGGCGACGGCATGATTTCCCCGCACAGCGCGGCGCAAATTGGTGATGGGGAATCGCCCGGTGCCGCGGGCGGCATGGGTGCGCAGGATGTGCTGTACGCATGGCGGGATTTCGAGTGCAGTTTTTTCGCGGGCGCGCTGCTATGTCCACGCATTCCGTTTCGGCGATTCCTGATTCGCGAATCTCACAGCGTCGAGGCCTGCCATAAGGTGGGCGTAACGCCGGCGCTGGTGATGCGGCGTATGACGGCGGTGTCGCCTTACCGGCACTGGCATTTCTTCGATGCCTATCCGCCCGGCTACCTACGCGCGGTTTATCGCGGCAACGGCATCCCGCTTCCCTGGGGCAACATGAGCTTGGTGTCCGACCCGTGCCCGCGTTGGGCGGTGTTTCGTCTGCTGCAAACGCCGGATGCGCCGTCGATGCAGACCCCGAAATCGCAGATTTCAGTCATGCAAGACGGCAAGCGCGCGCGTCTTTATTGCTGTCATTCGCTGCTGACTCGCGATGCCTTGGACGAACTGCATGTATTATCCGTCGGCGTGGACCTGTTGCCGGCGCTCGATGCGCAGGGCTTTGACGGCGAGGAAATTGTTTCGGCAGTCGCCGAGTCCTGCCGGCGCGGCGGCGGCGATGGCGTGATTCCCGCGGCGGCGACCAGCGCGATTCGCGCAGCCTCGCAGGTGCTGAATATTTCATGGATTGCGGCCGCACTCGGCGCCAAGGCAAGCGTCATATGCCCGCGCAGCGGCGCCTGTCCGAGATATCCGCAGGCGTGCTCTTAAGCTCGCCGAGATTATTGCATGGTGCAGGGCAAATGGAACATCAGGATCAACACGCCGATGGGCGAGAAATCGGGCGTGCTCGAATTGCTCGTCAGCGGCAAGACGCTGACCGGGTCGCTTTCCGATGCCGATCATAACGTCGCCATTACCGACGGCAAGATTGAGGGCAATAAGCTTAGCTGGCAGGCGAGGATCACCAAGCCCATGCGCCTGAGCTTTAAATTCACGGCGATCGTCGATGCGGATCGCATCAGCGGTACGGCCCGGCATATGCTGGGCAGCGCAACCTTCAGCGGCACGCGCGTTTAGGAGCGTGTCGGGTTTTCGAGACTTCTGATCACGACGAGCAGAACGATGAGTCCGATGAATATTTTTTTTATCATGCTTGCTCCCTTGATATTTGCAGCCTATCCGGAGTTGGCGTCTTCCAGTTCGCCGGCTGCGCTCTGCACGTAGTTCGGCAGTCCCATTTTTTCGATCAATCCAAGCTGCTCTTCGATAAAGTCGATGTGCTCTTCTTCGCTCTTTTGGATATTCACCAGCAGATCGCGGGTCACGAAGTCCTTGACGGCTTCGCAGTGCGCAATGGCCGCGGTGTACATGGGATGCGCTTCCATTTCCCGGCGCAGATCGCACTGCAGGATTTCCTGCACATCCTCGCCAATGAACAGTTTTCCCAAGTCCTGCAGGTTCGGCAGGCCATCCAGAAAAAGAATGCGCTTGACCAGGCGGTCGGCATGCTTCATTTCATCAATGGATTCCTCGTACTCGAGCTTGCCGAGCCGCTTCATGCCCCAGTTGTCGAGCATGCGCGCGTGCAGGAAATATTGATTGATCGATGTGAGTTCGTTTTTCAGTGCTTGATTGAGGAATTCCAATACTTTAGCGTCGCCTTGCACTCTGGTCCCCTTATCGATTGCGCATGAATGTGTTTTCGGATTGTAAGCCCGGACCCAAGGCTCAAGGAATCAATCGCTAGACGGCGAATTTGCTAAACGGCGAATTCGGTGGCGGGCGAGAAAGGGCCGGAACACGCGGAGTCACATGCTTTAAGCGAAACAGCCAATGCTGATTTCGCCTCAGGCAGACACTTGCCGCAGCAGGTCCCGACCCCCAGGTCACGGGTCAGATCGCGCAACGAGGTCGCGCCGCCCCTGACGGCGCTGCGGATTTGACGGTCTGAAACGGCTTTGCATACACATACGATCATGGGCGTTATTGTGAACGCGAATGCGAATGATTGTCAATACCGTATCACGTGTGGGGCTCGGTAAATGCGACTTTGGTAGCTTGATTCTGTCTAAGAGCATGCCCATGTAATGCCACAGTCAGTTGCTTTGCCGCCCGCTTCGATTCGTTTGGCCTTAAAGGGATGCGGTAGGAATAGAAAATGATAAGAATCAATGGGATAAAAACGATTTGCGCCGTCGGTTGCTTGATGATGATGCGGTGCTCGGCGCGCTCGAGGACGCGAATGGGTGTTGATAAGTTAGCCGGTTGGCGCGCTATAGGACAAAAATGAAAATCTATTCCTGGAACGTCAACGGCATTCGCGCCGTGCATAAGAAGGGCTTGTTTCTTGAATTTCTCAAGGCGCATAAGCCCGATATCCTGTGCCTGCAGGAGACCAAGGCTGAACGCGGCCAGATCGAAATCGAGTTGCCGGATTACCGAGAATATTGGAACTCGGCCGTGAAGAAGGGCTACTCCGGAACCGCGATATTCTCCAAGCAGGAACCACTGAAGATCATCAACGGCTTTCCGAACGAATTCGCCAAGCGCTTCAGTTTCGCCGACGAGCTCAAGCGCGACAGCGCAGAAGAAGGCCGCATCATCACGGCGGAGTACGCCCAGTTCTTCATGGTCACCGTGTATACGCCGAATGCCAAGGACGACTTGAGCCGGCTCGCTCTGCGGCACAAGCATTGGGATCCTGCTTTTCTGGCTTATTGCAAACAGCTGGAAAAAACCAAGCCCGTGATATTTTGCGGCGACCTGAATGTCGCGCACACCGAGCTTGATCTTGCGAATCCGAAGCCCAATCGCGGCAAGAAGGGATTCACCGACGAGGAGCGTGCGGGATTCGCGGCTTTTATCGACGCCGGGTTCGTCGATACATTCCGCTTGTTCACCCAGGGCAACGGCCATTATTCGTGGTGGAGTCATTTCGCGAATTCACGCGCGCGAAACGTCGGATGGAGAATCGATTATCTCATGGTGTCGGCGGCGCTTCGCGGCGCGGTGCAGAGTGCCCAAATCCATGCTTCGATCATGGGAAGCGATCACTGCCCCGTGAGCATTTCGCTCGATTCAAGCTTCTAGATCGATTCCAACACCGTCGCGATGCCTTGCCCGCCGCCGATGCACTGGGTGGCGAGGGCGTAACGTCCCCTGGTGCGCGCGAGCAAAGAAGCCGCCTTGCCGGTGATGCGTGCGCCGGTTGCGCCCAATGGGTGCCCGAGCGCCAAGCCGCCGCCATCGATGTTGATTTTGCCCGGGTCAAGCTTCAGTTCCCGAATGCAAGCGAGCGCTTGCGAGGCAAATGCCTCGTTGATCTCGATCACGTCGAGCGCATCGACCTTGAGCGCGGCGCGCGCCAATGCCTTGCGAGTGGCGGGAATCGGTCCAATGCCCATCACGGCGGGGTCGCAGCCCACCGTAGCCGCGGAACGAATCCGCGCCAGGGGGTGCAAGCCATGACGTGCGGCAAATTCCTCGCTGGTCACCAGCACCACCGATGCACCATCAGTCAACGGTGAGGAAGTTCCAGCGGTCACCACGCCGTTCTCCGAAAAGGCGGGTTTGAGCGCGGCCAACGCCTCGAGCGAGGTGG
This sequence comes from Steroidobacteraceae bacterium, assembly GCA_039924385.1. GTDB lineage: Bacteria > Pseudomonadota > Gammaproteobacteria > Steroidobacterales > Steroidobacteraceae > Bog-1198. The sequence continues at coordinate 43,232 of JBDTAV010000112.1, read as the reverse complement.
CGGGCCGGATGCAACCGTCCTCGGAGACCAGCTCGCCGGTTTCCAGGCGAATCGGCACAATCTCATCGCGCAGCCTTCCTTGCTCGCGAGCCTGCGCGGCTTTGCGGTGAGAATCGACCGCCATCACTTCCTGATCGTGGCGCGAAATATTGAATCGCTGCGCCACATTCTCGGCAGTTTGTCCCATGCTGATGTACGCATCCGGGAAGCGGCTCAGCAATTCCGGATTGGGCGAGCGGTTGAAGCCGCCCTGCGGCACCATGCTCATGGATTCCACGCCGACACACAGATACGCCTCGCCAATGCCCGCTTCGATCTGGGCTGCGGCAATCTGGATCGCGGACATGGATGAGCCGCAAAAGCGATTGACCGTCATGCCGCCGACTTCCAACGGCAGTCCGGCCAAGAGCACCACGATGCGCGCAATATTTGATCCTTGCGGCCCTTCGGGATAGGCGCAGCCCAAGATCACGTCCTCGATGAGGGTAGGGTCGAGCCGCGTGCGCTCCAGCAACCCGGTGACGACCTGCGCGGCCAGGGTGTCGGGCCTTATTACGGCTAGGGGGCCCTTGCGGGCGAAGGTCTGGGGCGAGCGCGCATAAGCGGCAATCAGGGCTTTCATAATCTCTCGAGTTGCTTCAATTCGGTAATGACGGCATGCCGGTGCCGCGTATCAGCGACTTCGGTGTGCAACGCGATTCTTAGCATGCCTGCGATTGTACACGCCCGCGCCGACGGCGGAAAATTGCGGCTGACGCCACCCGAGAGGTTTAACGATGACAATCCTGCTGCTATTCGGCTCCAATGTTTTCATGACTTTCGCCTGGTACGGACACCTTAAATACGGCCATGACTGGCCGCTGTGGAAGGCCATTCTCGTATCGTGGGGGATTGCCTTGATCGAGTACTGCATGGCGGTACCCGCGAATCGATTGGGCTTCGGTGCTTTTAGCGGCTTTCAGCTGAAGATCATCCAAGAGGCCATTACCTTGACGGTCTTCATGGTGTTCGCAGTCGTTTATCTCAAGGAGAAAATGGCGTGGAACTATGCGGTCTCATTTGCGCTGCTGATTGCGGCGGTAGTGGTCGCGTTCGCGTTGAAGCCCGTGGCTGCCTGACGAACTGAAAAAGCAATTCAGCGTTTTGATCGCTCACGAGCGGAAAACGCCGTCGCAACCGAGGCACGGTTGCTGAATCTCCACGCTGCGATCGCGATCTCTAGGGAATGACCGTCGTGAACAGATAGACGACAAAAATGACCAGCAGCACGATGCCGTGCAGAACGATGGTTCGTCCGGTGCGCAGCGCAATTGCGGTGATGAACAGAGACAGGACGAGCAGCACCGTGGATTTTGTGTCGATCCCGAGCACCAGCCCAATATGCATGTACAGCGACAGCACGCTGACCGCGGGAATCGTCAATCCGATGCTGGCGAGCGCGGCTCATCCTCGACAAAAATTCCGCGATGGCCAATGGTCTGCGCGAAAACGAACGCTCCATAAATGGCCAGCGATACCACGGCAATGAGCATGAGTTGACCGGGCGAGTAATAGGGTCCCGGCGTCGTGACCGTGTAGTTCGGAAAGACCAGGGCGAGGACCGCAATGGCGGCCAACGCGACCAACGCCGCGCTGACGCCATCGAGGCTGAAAGTCTGCTGACGATGCCGCAGGCCTCCCAGCAGCAGACACAGGCCGATGATGCCGTTGAGAATGATCATCACGGCGGCCAGTACCGTGTCGCACGCCAGCGCGGCCGCTTCCGACCCGCCGGCAATCATCAAGGAGACGATCAATGCCACTTCGATAAGAGTGACCGCCAGGGCCAGCACCAGCGTGCCATAGGGCTCGCCCACGCGGTGTGCGACCACTTTGGCGTGATGCACGGCGGCGAATACGCTGCCGGCCAGCGCCACAGCGATGACGCCTATGGAAATTCCGCTGGAGCCAAACCCAAAACTCGCCGCGCCCAATATAATTCCGGCAATGATGGGCGCGCAAATGGTCCACAAAGGCAAATCGGCCAGCCAGGCGCGCGGCAAAGTTTGGGTGTTTGAGTTCATTCGATTCGGTTATTCTCTGGGCTGGCGGAGCATGGCCGCAGCCAGTTATAACCTCTTGGAGCAAAGAGTTGAAGTCAGATTGGCGCACCGAGGGCGTCCGGGTAATCAAGAGCGTCCAGTTGGACAGCAGCACGCCGCAGACACCCGGCATGCTGCGCGCAGCCGCGGTGAATTTCGCGCGCGTCGGCTCCAAGAAGCTGTGGGCGGGCACGGTGATCATTCAACCCAATGCCAAAACCGGAGCCCATCATCACGGCGCGCTCGAGAGCGTCATTTATGTGCTGAAGGGCGCAGCGCGCATGCGCTGGGGCGATCGGCTGGAATTTGTCGCCCAGGCCGACGCGGGCGATTTTATCTTCGTGCCGCCTTACGTGCCGCACCAGGAAATCAACGCGCTAAGCGATGTCCCGCTCGAATGCGTACTGGTGCGCAGCGACAACGAATCGGTGGTCGTTAATTTGAACATCGATGCCGCGGAGAGATTCGAAGAAGTCTATTGGATCGATCCGGTCCACCCCGCGCCCCGATAGCCGCGCCGCTACAGCGTGCGCAGATCGTCAGTCTCGCGCTTCAAGTCCGACAGAAATTTTTCCAACTCTGCCGTGCGCTCCGGAACGCGTGCACGGCCGGCAGGCGATAGCACGCGGGACGGCACCTTGTTCAGATTGTCCGTCAGCATCGCCACCGCTTTCGGCGCATCGGGGTTGCCGCCGTGCGGATCAACTAGAGCGATGATGCGCGCAACGCCGATCGCGCCAAGCCAATCAAGCGCGTCAGCGTCGTGCAGGTAGAGAGCCTCCGCTCCAACGGGGTCTCGATAGTACATGTGCGTGCGGATCGCGCCTCGCACCGCATCGATTTTTTCCATGGGAAAACCGCTGCCCTTGAGGATCGTGTCGACCAGGCGCGCGCCGACATCCGAGTGATCAACTTTGACGTCCTCCCAGGGCGGGAAAGCTGCCATGTCGTGCAAATATGCAGCCGCGAAAAGCACATCATCATCGAGCGCGACGTGGTCCGCCGCAGCCAATTCCAGCGCCAAGGCATAATCGCGCAGGCAGTGCGAGTATCCCCAAGCGGGATTTTTGAAGTGACTCAACGCGAGCGAGCGCACGCTCGCCCGCCAATCCTGCGACGGCGGCGCCGCTGCGGCCGGCGGGACCGGGGCGCCAAGCGATGCGCCGGCAAAGAACGCGGCTAGCAAAAATCCAACCAATCCTCGCATCCAATTATTCTACGCCAAGACCTCATGGATCAGGTGAATTTCTGCGTCAGCCTGCTCGAGGATTGCGCTGCAATCCGCCGGCGTCACGCCGATACTCAGAAACGCATTGAGTCCTGCAGTGGCGAAGTCTCGCGGCTCCGGTGTGTTGCGGGCATCGGATAACACCAGACTGGCGATGAGCACATCGGCGAGCCCCGCCTCATGCTTCCAGCGGCGCTCGACGTCGTTTTGATCGCCCACGGCTTCGCACATTTCCTCCGCGAAGCCCCAACTTTGCAGCACCGCTTCGCCGATCGAGGCCTGCCAGCCGCTGATGAGTTCCATCCATGATTGCTCGCCGCCGAGGCTATTGTCCGCACTCACGGCGCGCGCCATGATGTAAAGCTTGCCGATGCCGTGAAGCAGTCCGGTCAGAAATGCCTCGTCCGCGGATACCTTGTTTCGCGCCGCGACGAGCTTGCAGATCGAAGCCACCGCGATGCTTTTGTTCCACAACTCGATGAGCGGCTGGGCAATCGTACGCAACGAAGTCTCGTTCTTCATGTGCTGCATGGCATAGGACATGGCGGTGCTCTGTACCATTTGCTGTCCAAGCCGCGTGATGGCGGATCGCAAGTCTGCCAGAGGCTTGCCGGAACTGTTGAACGCCGCGGAATTGGCGGTTTGCAGCACACGCGCCGCCAGCCGCGGCTCGGCGCCGACAATGGTGACGACCTTATCTGATGTGGTGTTCGGGTCTGCCAGCGCATGACTTATCCGGACGACGACGTCGGGAAAGCAGGGCAGGTCGACCGTCCCCTTGGAAACTTCAGTTGCCAACTTCTGCAGGAACGCCAGCGCGATGGCGCGTTCTTCGCGCGTCGCGGCCGCATCGCTTGCCGGGACCGATTCGGCGCCGGAGCGATATGTGGGGGCGGCCACGTTTGACATGAGCCCTTCCAGTTCGGCAACAGCGCGCAAAACTTGAGTGCCGGCCAGGGAGCCGGCACGTACGTCCCCCGCGCCCGCACTAGGTCAATACCGCCTCGCTGTAGCCGCGCCCCGCCAGCCATGCGTGAATCTGGCCAATGATGGCGAGCGCAATGCCTTCGGGCGTGGTTGCGCCGATATCGAGGCCCACCGGCCCGCGAATTCGGCCGTTGAGATTTTCCATCAGCGGCCCCAATTCCTGCGCGAGGCGGCTGCGGCGCGCCTTGGGGCCGAGCAATCCGACATAGGCAGGCACGCCCGCTTCGGCGAGCTCGCGCAGGTACGCCTCATCCGAGGGCAGATGATGGCTCATCACCACAGCCGCGTGGCAACGCTCAAGATCGATCTCGGCGCGCAAGCTCTTCGGACTGGCGACGTGTAATTCGGCGCCGGCGAATCGCGCGGCAATCACATACGCCGCACGATGATCCACCACGGAGACCCGCCAGCCCAGGGCACGCGCCGTGCTGACCACGGCTTCAGCATCCGGCGCCGCGCCGCATATCAACAGGTGCGGAGGCGGGGCGAGACTTTGCACGAATGCGCGTGATCGCTCGTTCGCAGGCAGCTCCTGTTCGTTGCGATAGGTGCCGAGACGCAGCTGCGCCGAATCGTGCACCATGACCAAGGAGGCGGATTCGCCCAAGCTTGTGGTGCGGCCGACCGCAGCAAGCGCCGCCTCCGCCGCACTCATCGGGCCCGCGGGTTCCAGCAATACTCGCATTGTGCCCTCGCAACCCGCCCCCACGCCGAAAAGCGTGTCGTCCGGACCGCGGGCGTCGTAGTCGAACGCGCGGGCCGCGCCGCTCTCCAACACTTGGCGCGCGTGGATCTGCAAGTCCGATTCGAGGCAGCCGCCGCTCAATAACCCGATAAAGCTGCCGTCGGCCATGAGCAGCATGCGCGCGCCGGGCTTTCGATAGGTGGACCCGGCTGTCGCGACTACGGTGGCAAGGACACGCGACGCGTGCGCGCTGGGCGCGCGCTCTAATAGGCGTTCGAGACTGGTATCGAGGCGCACGTCCATGGCGCTCATTGTTCCACAGAGACTTCCTCGACGTATGGCTTGCTGGATACTCAGCGCTATGTCTTGAACGCAGCCCTCCGGCTGGCCGGATCCAGCCTCTAATCATCGGACTGTGGACCCCATATCGGTTACTTCAGGCGCTATCGCAGATACTGCGGGCAAGTAACTCAATCTATGCATGATTATGTCGAATAGACGCCGGCTTGAACGAGGCGATGATCCAGGAGCGCTGACTTAGCATGGCTAAGTCGCCCTGGATTCAAGCGCAGCTGCAGCGGCGAGCGCTCTGGCTGGCCGGGGTTGCCTTCCTGTTTCTGCTGCTGTTGGCAGCGGTTGCCTTAAGCCAGCGAGACTGGCGCAACCGCGCTTCGGTATTGGAACGCGAGAATCTGAACCTGCAGCTCGCTCAGTTGGCGCGCGAATTGAACGCGCAATCCGAGAGCTTGGCGGAGCGAACTCGCGAGCTGGCTGACTCCGACGCCGTCATCCGGTTGGTGCAGGAGACCACCGATCCTTCAGCTGACCGCTTGGAGCTCGCCGATATGTCGCGGCGCGGCTTGGACGCTTTGTTGGTGCTCAGTGCGCCGCGCACCGTTCGCTTCAGCGTCACCCTCCTCGACGGTCAGTTGAGCGAACAGCCGCCCGAGCCGGCATTGATGCAGTTGGTCGATTCGCTCGCCGCATCCCCGGAGACGGTAACTCGCAGCTCGCAACTGACGACCTTTAGCGATGATCGGTGGCTGGTGGTGCGGCCGGTCATCGGGCACTCTTCGCCCGCGATCTTGGGCTGGGTGGCTGCGAGCCGCGCGTTGTCGCCGGCGTTGATCTCGCGGATCGCGAATTCGGTGGGTGGCACGCTGAGCGTTCAGCCTACCAAGGCGCTCGATTCGCTACCGGCCGGGGCGCCCGGCGCCTTCGGCGTAACGACCCAACTGTCGACCGAGGACGCCTCGGGTTTAGCCGTGCTGCGCGACGCGGGCGGCCGCGCTGTTCGAGTGTTGCGGCTGACGCGCGCGGCGAATGCTTCAGGTGCTTCGCTCATCGCCCCAGGACCTGCCGGCAGGGCGACCGCCTTCATGCTTATCGGGCTGCTCATGCTGCTGGCGATCGCCGGCTTCATCCTCATCGCAGTGCGGCGCTATTTTCGGCATCAACGCTCGGTGGATGCGCGCTACAAGGCGCTCATCGACCAGGCCAACGACGGCATTGTCATCGTCGATTCCCGTACCCACCAAGTGCTGTATACCAATCCCGCCTTTCTCAGCCGCCTCGGCTACAGCAACGAGGAAGCGCAGTCGTTGACCTTGACCGACATATTTGCCGATCGCGACGCCACACCCGAGAGCGTGCTGTCGCGGCTCGTCGAAGCGGACTCGCAAATGGCGCTCAACATGCAGCAGCGCTGCAAGAATGGTTCATTCTTCGACACCGAGGTGCGATGCAACGCCCTCGATGTGGATGGCCGCGACGTGCTCGCCTACGTGACGCATGATGTCTCGTTGCGCAGGAAGGCCGAACAGCAGCTCATCGAGAATCAGCAGCGGCTCGACAAGATGGCGCATCACGATCAACTGACCGGGTTGCCGAACCGTCACTACCTCACCGCCTTCCTGCCGCAGGCAATCGAGGAGGCGAAGGCCGCCAACACCATGCTCGGCGTGGTGTTCCTGGATTTGGACCGATTCAAGCATATCAATGATACCCGCGGCCATGAGACCGGCGACAAGCTGCTGCAGGAAGTGGCGAGCCGGCTGCGCGCCTGCGTGCGGGATTCCGATGTGGTCATCCGCATGGGCGGCGATGAATTCGTCGTCGTGTTCCGCAATGTCAAGAACTACGACGAGGTTACGTTGGGCGCGGGCCGGATCATCGAAACCCTGAATCGCCCGATCATCATCGATCGTCATTCGCTGCAAACCACCGGCAGCGTCGGCGTCAGCTTGTATCCGCGCGACGGCGCCAACATGATCGAGCTGCTCAAGCATTCCGACACCGCGATGTACCAGGCGAAGGATCGCGGCCGCAACAATGTGCAAATGTTCAGTCATGCGATGAACCGCAAGCTCAAGCATCGTGTTGCCGTCGAGGCCTCGCTGCGCGAAGCACTGCGCTTGAAACAGCTTGACGTGCACTATCAGCCTTTCGTCAACCTGATCACGCGCAAGATCGTCGGCCTGGAGGCATTGATGCGCTGGTCGCATCCGGTTCACGGCATGATACCCGCCGATCAATTCATTCCGGTCGCCGAGGAAACCGGGTTGATCGTGCCGATGGGGAATTTCGTGCTACATCGAACCCTGCAAACCATGAGCGCCTGGCGCAAAGCCGGCATCCCGCTGGTGCCGGTGTCGCTCAACGTTGCGCCGGCGCAGCTGCAGCGCGGCGAGCTGCAATCGACGATTTCGACCTTGCTCAAGTCGCACAATCTGCGTCCGGAGATGCTGCAGCTGGAAATGACCGAGCGCGCGGTGTTCGATTCCCATTCTCCCGCCGGCGAGAATCGGCAGGACAGCATGGCGCGGCTGCGCGATCTGGGCATCAAGATCGCCATCGATGACTTCGGAACCGGCTATTCGAGCTTGAGTTATCTTAAGAATTGGCGGGTTGACGCGCTCAAGATCGACCGCAGCTTCGTGCGGGATCTGGTGACTGATTCCAGCGATCTGGCCATTGTCAGCGCGATCATCGCCATCGCGCGGCATTTGCACATCGAAGTGATTGCCGAAGGCATCGAGGCGTACCAACAAGTGGAGATCTTAAGAAGGCTGGGATGCTCGGTCGGGCAGGGGTTTCTATTCGCCCGGCCCATGCCGGCGGACGAGATATTAAAGCTGCTGCGTAATGATGCCGAGCCTCCAAAGGAAGAAGAAGACATGCTTGCGGTGTTCAGCGCCGGCCGCGGCTAGCAGACAGGCTCGGCGCGAAAATTCATCGCGGGCGTACCGATGAAGCCTGCGACGAAAAGGTTGGCGGGATTGCCGTAAAGCTCCGCCGGAGTGCCGACTTGCTGAGCGATGCCGTCCTGCATGGCGACAATGCGATCCTGCGGCTGCACAAATGCCAGTACCGCGCCCGAAATGGCCGCCATGCGGCTCGGAAAGCCGATGGCATCTTCCGCGTGCTCCGGGGCAGCAATTTTTTGCTCGAACAGGGTTACGGTCGGATTGGTGGTGCGCGAATAAACATTGCGCGACCGGTTGCCGGCGAATGTCTCGGCCATTTCCGCGTAACTTTCGAAGGTGAACAGTGAGGTTTGAGCGATGGCGGGAACCATGGCTTCGCTGGCATGGGCTTCGCTATCATGCGCGAGAAGCCGCTGCGCCCGCTTAAGTTCGCTGTCTCTGGAATTCAGGTTCAAGCCATGCTCTCCCTAAGCTCCCCGTGCCACCCTTCCTTGAGCTCGTCTTCCCAATTCGCCACCAGCGTGGAGGCGACGGCATTGCCGAGCACATTGGTGGCGGTGCGTCCCATGTCGAGCACATTATCGACGGCAAGGACGAATACCAGGCCCTGTTCCGGCAGACCGAAATAGCTCAAGGATGCCGCAATCACCATCAGTCCCGCGCGCGGCACGCCGGCTATGCCCTTGCTCGTAACCATGAGAATGAGCAGCATCATGATTTGTTGATGAACGCTCAGATCGATGCGATAAATTTGCGCGATGAACAGCACCCCAAAGGAACAATACATCGCCGAACCGCATAGGTTGAACGAATAGCCCAAAGGCAATACGAAGGACGCGATACGGGTGCTGACGCCGAAGGCTTCCAGGCGTTGCAAGGTTTGCGGATACGCCGCTTCGGAGCTGGAAGTCGAAAAAGCCAGCAGCAGCGGCGAGCGGATCTCCCGCAGCAGCGTCAATGACCGCCTCCCGATGCTGAGGTACAAAGCGCAGCCGAAGAAAATCCACAGCAGCAGCAAGGCCAGATAGAAGCTGCCGATGTACTTTGCATACACCAGCAAAACGTTCAACCCCTGGCTCAAGACCGTGGCTGCAAGCGCGGCAAAGATTGCAACGGGGGCCAGCGCCATGACATAGCGGGTCACTCTCAAGATAACGGCGGCGATTTCGTCGATGATGTCGATGAGCCGCTTGACCTTGGAGCCCAGGCTCGACGCCGCGGCGCCAAAAAACAACGAGAACACCACGATTTGCAATATTTCGTTATTGGCCATGGCCTGCACCACGGAGGTCGGGATGATGTGCTCGAGAAACTCCTTGAATTGCAAGGGTGCGGTGGGGCCCAAGCTGCCCGCGGCCGCCGTCGCCGAGAGCCCCAGACCCGGCTTGAACAGCTGCACCGCCGCCAGGCCGATGGCCATTGAAATCAGCGTTGCAATCGCGAACCATCCCAGCGCTTTCGCGCCAATTCTGGCGATCGCCGCGGCGCCCTCCATACGGGCAATCCCGACGACGAGCGTGGAGAACACCAATGGCGCTATGATCATCTTGATGAGGCGCAAAAAGCTTATGGTGACCAGGGAAAACGCCGCTGCCGCGCTGTCGGCGGCGGCACCGGCACTGAGAACTCGATGCAGCAGCAGCCCGAAGAGCGGCCCGGTGATCATGGCGATAATGACAAACCAGGTCAGACGCAATTTCATGTTGTACTTTTAGCACAGAGTTTATGAATACACGTAGCACTGAACTTAAGCCTGCTCTGACCATGCAGTTGATTCGCGAAGCGCATGCCCGTATCCGCGACAAGATTCACCGCACCCCGGTGATGACCAGCGAAGTGCTCGACGCGCTGGCGCGGAGTCGGCTGTTTTTCAAGTGCGAAAATCTTCAGAAAGTCGGCGCTTTCAAGGCGCGCGGCGCCACCAATGCGGTGTTTTTATTGACCGACGCGGAGGCGGCCAAGGGCGTGGTGACGCATTCTTCCGGCAATCATGCAGCGGCGCTGGCGCGGGCCGCGAGACTGCGCGGCATCCCGGCCTATATCGTCATGCCGAGCAATTCGCCGCAGGCGAAGCAGGCGGCCGTGCACCGCTACGGCGGCAATGTGGTGCTGTGCGAACCCACGCTCGCCGCGCGTGAATCGACTGCCCGGCAAGTCACGGAGCGCACCGGCGCAGTATTCATTCATCCCTATGACGATTTGCGCGTCATGGCGGGGCAGGGCACCACTGCCATCGAGCTGCTCGAGGAGGTTCCCAGCCTCGATGTGATTCTCTGTCCGGTTGGCGGCGGAGGGCAGCTCAGCGGCATCGCCGTGGCGGCGAAGGATATCAAACCTGCCGTGCGCGTGATCGGCGTCGAGCCGGCCGGCGCAGATGATGCCGCGCGCTCCCTGAAGGCGGGTCATATCATTCCCATGCTCGAGCCGCACACCATCGCGGACGGACTCAAGACTTCACTGGGGCACAGGCCGTTCGCGGAAATCATGCGGCTGGTCGATGACATTGTGACGGTGCGCGAGGAGTCGATCGTGCAGGCGATGCGCCAAATATGGGAAGTGATGAAGCTTCTGGTCGAGCCCTCCGGCGCGGTCAGCTATGCAGCAGTTGTCGAGGGCCGTATCTGCGCCTCGGGAGCGAATATCGGGATCATCTTGAGCGGCGGCAACCTCGATCTGAATCGTTTGCCGTGGCAGTGAGCGGAGCGTGTCTAGTCGATGCGCTGCTCACTGGTATTGGGAGTTCTGGTCGGTGACGTGGCGTGGATGGATGGCCTTTGCGGCGCTCGGAATCATTTGGGGGCTGCCCTATTTTTTCATCAAGGTTGCGGTGCAGGAAGTCTCGCCGTTTACCCTGGCATTCAGCCGTGTGGTGCTGGCCACGATGATTCTGATGCCGATCGCTTGGCGGCGCGGGGCGCTGCGTTCGCTGGGAGCGCACAAGACAGCCATCGTTGCCTTCGGCCTGGTCGAATTTGCGATTCCATTTTCGCTGATCTCATTGGGGGAGCGCTGGATCAGTTCCTCCCTCACTGGAATTCTGATCGCCATGGTGCCGCTCTCGATCGCGTTGATTCAGCGCTTTTTTGGCGTCCGTGAAGCGCTGGGGGCGTGGCGCCTGGCGGGTCTTGCGACCGGCTTTATCGGCGTGGCCGCGCTGCTCGGCACCGGCCCCCTCTCCGGCGCGCTGGGTTGGGCAGGCGTTGGCTGCATGCTGGTATCCACAATATGTTATGCAATGGGGCCGCTGATCATCCAACGCCACCTCGGCGAGCTGGATTCCATCGGACCGCTTGCGGCAAGCTTGGGCGTGGCCCGCATTCTCTTGCTGGTTCCGGCCGCGCTCGAGATCCCATCAAGTCTGCCGTCAGGCAACGCTTTGGCGTCGATCGCGGTGCTCGGAATCGTCTGCACGGCCATTGCCATGTTGTTGATGTTCTATCTGGTTCGCGATGCCGGCGCCTCGCGCGCCTCGGTGATCACGTACATCAACCCGGTGGTCGCGACATTGCTCGGCGTGCTGGTGCTCGATGAACATCTCGGCATCGGCGGCTACATTGCTTTTGCGCTCATTCTGCTGGGATCGTGGCTCGCAACCCGCGGAAAGATATCTCGAACCAATACTTCCATCGAGGCGACGGTCAACGCGTGAATCCCAGCAGCTACGCGAATCTGCCGGAACGCTTCTTCGCGCGAGTGCAACCCACGCACGTCGCGGCGCCGCGTCTCATCAAACTCAATCAAGCGCTCGCGTCGGACTTGGCTCCGGATTTATCACGTCTCGATGCGCCGGAGGCGGCGGAACTTTTTTCCGGCAACGTCTTGCCCCGGGGCATTGTTCCCATTGCCATGGCCTATGCAGGGCATCAGTTCGGCCATTTTGTCGCGCAACTGGGCGATGGCCGCGCGATCTTGATTGGCGAGATGCGCGACCGCGCAGGTGTGCTGCGCGATATTCAGCTGAAAGGCTGCGGCCGCACCCCGTTCTCGCGCAACGGAGATGGGCGTGCCGCGTTAGGACCGGTGCTGCGCGAATATCTGGTCAGTGAAGCGATGCATGCACTGGAAATTCCGGCGACGCGGTCGCTCGCAGCGGTGAGCACCGGCGAATCCGTGCAGCGCGAAACGTCGCAACCGGGTGCCATCTTGACGCGGGTGGCTGCGAGCCACGTGCGCGTGGGCACGTTTGAATATTTCGCCGCTCGGGGCGACGTTGCCGGCAGCAAAATCCTCGCCGACTACGTAATCGATCGGCACTACCCGCTCTGCGCGCACGATAAGAGCCCTTATCTATCGCTGCTTTTGCAAGTCGTGTCGCGCCAGGCTGCGCTCATCGCCCGCTGGATGAATGTGGGATTCATCCATGGCGTCATGAATACCGACAATATGGCGGTGTCCGGCGAAACCATCGATTTCGGGCCCTGCGCATTCATGGATACATTCGATCCGGCAACTGTGTTCAGCTCAATCGACCAGCGCGGCCGCTATTCTTTCGCCAATCAGCCGAATGCCGCGCTGTGGAATTTGGCCCGGTTCGCGGAAGCATTGTTGCCGCTCATCGATGCGGACACACCGCGGGCCATTGCTGCAGCGACCGAAGCGATCAAAACTTTTGAAACGCTGTTCAAAGACTGCTGGCTGGATGGAATGCGCCGCAAGCTCGGCTTGTCGACCGCGCAACCGGGAGACCGGCAACTCGCCGAGGATTTGCTGCAGGTAATGCAGCGCGGTCAAGCCGACTTCACTTTAAGCTTTCGTGCGCTTTGCGCCGCGGCCCGCGATCCGCAAGGCGATGCCATGGCCCGCGGCCATTTCGCCAGTGCTGCGGCCGACGACTATGACGAGTGGGCGCGGCGTTGGCGGGCGCGGCTGAGCGCCGAGGCGACGACACCCGAAACGCGCGCCGAATCGATGCAACTGGCCAATCCAGCCTATATTCCGCGCAACCACCGCGTCGAACAAGTGATTGTTGCGGCGGTCGAGCGCAGCGATTTCGCACCCTTCGAGGAACTCGTGGAGGTGCTGGCGGCGCCGTACGTTGCGCGCGCCGCCTTCGCGGCGTACGCAAATCCGCCGCAACCTGCTGAGCGCGTGCTGCAGACTTTCTGCGGGACTTAGCCGCGTATTGCCATGTAATGGTGCAATCGCCGGTCTTATTTGCAAGGAGTAAGATCGCAACCCATGACCATCTTAATCTTGGTGTTTCTAGGCGGCGTGCTGACCATTTTGAGTCCGTGCATCCTGCCTGTGCTGCCGTTTGTATTCGCGCGCTCAGAGCAGAAATTTCTGACCAATGGCCTGCCCATGCTGGCCGGCATGGCCGTCACGTTTGCCGCGATCGCCACGCTGGCCGCGGTCGGGGGTTCCTGGGCCGTCAGGGTCAATCAATATGGGCGCATCTTCGCACTGGTGCTGTTGACCGCCTTCGCTGCAACTCTATTGTCGACGCGTCTGGCGGATTGGCTGGCACGTCCGTTCGTCGCTCTGGGAAATCGGCTGGCGCAATCAAACCCGGGAGCCGCCGCGCGCTTCACGCCGTTGAACTCCGTGCTGCTCGGAGTTGCCACCGGCCTTCTCTGGGCGCCTTGCGCGGGTCCGATTCTTGGCCTCATTCTTACCGGCGCGGCGATTTCCGGTCCCAACGCCCGCACCACCTTGCTGCTGTTTGCCTATGCCGCGGGCGCGGCTACTTCATTGGCTGTCGCGTTGCTGGCGGGCGCACGGGTGTTCGCATTCTTGAAGAGATCATTGGGCACGGGGGAATGGATCAGGCGCGGTCTCGGCGTCGCGGTGCTGGTCGCCGTCGCGGCCATTGTGTTTGGCTGGGATTCAACCGTGCTCACGCGTTTATCGCTCAACGGCACGAACAGTCTCGAACAGTCGCTCATCGACAAAATCAAGCCTCAGGATGCGGGCGCACCGGGCGGCAGCATGATGGCGATGAGCAACTCCACCATGGCCATGAGCAATACCAAAGCAGCGGGAAATGCCATGATGATGTCGGCGGCAAAGCCCGCCGGCAATCTGCCGGTGGAGGGAGAAATCCCCTCATTCGCCGGCGCCACCTTGTGGTTGAATTCGCCGCCGCTCACGCCGGAGAGCTTGCGGGGCAAGGTGGTCGTGGTCGATTTTTGGACCTATTCCTGCATCAACTGTCTGCGTGCGCTCCCCTACGTGGAATCGTGGTATCAGAAATATAGGGATCACGGTTTGGTCGTGATCGGCGTGCACGCACCTGAATTTGCATTTGAGAAAGATTCCGGCAATGTGCGGCGGGCAGTCGCGGATTTGAAAATCACCTATCCGGTGGCGATGGATAACGACTATGCCATTTGGCAGGCATTCAACAATCAATACTGGCCCGCGCATTATTTCATCGATGCCACCGGACGGGTCCGCGCGCATCATTTCGGCGAAGGCGACTACGATCAGTCCGAACAGATCGTTCGCACCTTGCTGACCGAGGCGGGGCAGAGCGGCTTGCCGCCGGCGGGAATGGGCAGCGTGAAGGCGGCGGGCGTTGAGGCGCCCCCCGATGAGGCGCACGATCAGTCGCCGGAAACCTACGTCGGCTACCGCCGTGCGGATAATTTCGCGTCGCGGGGCGGCTTTGCGCAGGACCAAGCGCACGTTTACTCGGCGCCGGCGGCATTAAAATTGAATCAATGGGCGCTTGGCGGGTCATGGAAGGTAGACCCTGAAAAAGCGGTGCTGGGCGCCAGCGGCGGTAAAATTGAATTTCGATTCTACGCGCGGGATTTGCACCTGGTGCTGGGTCCGGGTAGCGACGGAAAGCCGGTGCGTTTTCGCGTAACCTTGGATGGCGCGCAGCCGGCGGCCAGCCACGGCGCCGATACGGATTCAGGCGGCGCCGGAGTCATTGATCGACAGCGCTTGTATCAATTGATCAGGCAGTCCGGCAAGGTCGGCGAGCACGTATTTTCGATAGAATTCTTCGATCCAGGCGTGCAAGCGTATTCATTTACATTCGGGTGAGGGGTAAGTCATGCAGTCAATCGTAAGTCGTCGTTATGTCATCGCAGGATTGGGCGCCTGGTCGGCGCTGCCTCTGGTGGGCCGGGTCGCTGCCGCGACGTTATCGGGTCCGATCCTGAACAGCGAGGTTTCGATTGAGAATTTCTCGCCGGCCGGCAAAAGCTTGGGAGTCGTGCGGGAGGCAAAAGTTGCGAAGACCGATGCGCAGTGGCAGGCGCAATTATCGCCGCTGAGCTATCGTGTCGCGCGCCAGGCAGCCACGGAAGTGGCATTCACGGGCGAGTACGACAGGAATCATGCGGACGGCATTTATCACTGCATTTGCTGCGATACGGCGCTCTATGATTCAAAGACCAAGTTCGATTCCGGCACCGGTTGGCCCAGCTTCTGGCAGCCGATTTCCGCAATGAATGTGGTCAAGAGCAGCGACATTACCTTGGGGATGTCGCGAGATGCGATCTCATGCCGGCGCTGCGATGCGCACTTAGGCCACGTGTTTGACGACGGCCCGAAACCCACGGGACTGCGCTATTGCATGAACTCGGTTGCGCTGCACTTTACACCTCGCGCATAGGAGACTAAAGGATATGGCTTTTTGGAAGTCTTCAATATCGCTACGGGTTGCCGCATTAACCGGCGCCATTGCGGCGGGCGTGTTTCTTTGGCACGCCCCCCTGTTCGGCGCAGAGGCGCCTGTCATCATCGCACCGCCGCTGGTCGATAACTCCAAGAGCGCCGGTCCTGCGCAGACCGCTGTGTTGTCAGCCGGGTGTTTTTGGGGCGTGCAGGGCGTGTTCGAGCACGTGCGCGGCGTAACGAATGTGATAGCAGGCTATGCGGGCGGCGAGAAAGCGAGCGCGGATTACGAAACGGTCAGCTCGGGAAGCACCGGGCATGCCGAATCCGTCAAGATAACCTTCGATCCGGCAGCGATCTCCTATGGACAGATATTGCAAATTGCATTTTCGGTGGTCCACGATCCGACGCAAATAAATCGCCAAGGACCCGATGTCGGCACTCAATACCGGTCGTCCATTTTTTACGCCGATGAGGATCAGAAGCGGATTGCGCAGGCTTACATCAGCCAACTCGATCAGTCGCACGCGTTTTCGCGGCCGATCGTCACGCGCGTGGATCCGCTCAAGGGCTTCTATCCGGCGGAGCACTATCACCAGGATTATTTGATCCATAACCCGACGCAGCCTTACATCGCAATCTACGACATACCGAAAATCGAAAATTTCCGCCGCACCTTTCCGCAGCTTTACAGCGGATCGCCGGTACTCGCACACAACTAGGACTCAGACAGGCTCCAAGCCATGAAATCGGCCTTGCGCGCATGGTTGCTGCTGAGTGCCTGTCTCTTCGGGCTGCATTGTTTTGCCGCGGACTCGAAAAAAACGATTACCGTGTTTGCTGCAGCGTCGCTGACCAACACGCTGCAGGATTTGGGCGATGCATTCACCAAGGACTCCTCGATCCCCGTGCGTTTCTCGTTTGCCGCCAGTTCGACGCTCGCCCGCCAAATTGAGAATGGCTCGCGCGCCGATCTGTTCTTCTCGGCGGATCTCGAGTGGATGGATTACTTGCAGGCCAGAAACTTGATTCAGGCGGCAACTCGACATGACGTGCTGGGGAATCAATTGGTCTTGATCGCGCCGGTGACCAGTAAAATCAGTTTGAAGATCGTGCCGCACTTCGCGCTGGCCGCCGCCCTGGGCAACGGCCGGCTGGCAACCGGAGATCCAGATTCCGTGCCGGTGGGGCGCTATGCGCATGAGGCGTTGAGCAATCTCGGCGTCTGGGACCAGGTCGCCCCACGGCTGGTCAGAACCGACAGCGTGCGCTCTGCGCTGGCGTTCGTTGATCGCGGCGAAGCCGAACTCGGCATCGTCTATCGAACCGACGCCATGGTCGACAAAAATGTGCGCGTGCTCGACTTGTTTCCGGCCGACAGTCATATGCCCATCATTTATCCTGCGGCACTGATCAACGGCGCCGGGCCCGATGCGGCCAAGTTTCTAGCCTATATTCGCGGACCCGCAGGCGATCTGACGTTTAAGCACTACGGGTTCACTCCGCTGCGATAGCCCTGCGAGTTGCCGCACTACGCGCGTGCCGCCGGCAGATCCGCGGGATCCAGGACGGGAATGCCTTTGCGAATATCGGCGGAGAACGAAACGCTGCGATCCGATTGTCTGGCGCGCTCGGTGATCCGGCCCAACGCGCGCAGTTCCTCCAGCTTGAAGCGCTTATCCAGGCCCCCCACGCGGTAGACATACTCGGGCAGGTAGCCCGTGAACAGCAAGCGATAACTCCATGGCAGATAGCCCACAATTCGCTGCATCATGTGATAGACCAACATGGTGCAGTTGACGGTAATGGTGTTATAGAAGCGCGGGGTGTCGACCAGACGATCAGCTTGCTCGACATAGCCGAGGAACAACGATCGCATCGCCGGCAAAGGCATGCGGATGCGGTACAGATAGTCATCTTCACCGCGAATGTTAGTGCGCACGCGGATGACGTCGCGCTCGTCGGCCGCGATAATGCTGAGGCCATCTCTCTTGAAGAAGCCGCCGAGTTCCGAATAGCCGGCACTTTTCCGGCGCCGCACTTCCACCGAAAAGGCGACGTGCTGGCCGTCATCGAATCCAAACGATATCAACATGTGCGCAATCGCCCGGCCGTCCCAGTACGACATGATCATGTCGACCGAGTTGATCTTGTCCAGATCGTAGCTGCGCGTTTCCCAGCGCTGCGTGTAGTCGCTGTTGCTGCGCCAATCGAAGTTGCGGACATTTTGCAGCGTCACGCGGTTGCCGTCGACGCTGCCATGGGTGATTTGCGCGACATCGTCTGCCCAGAGCCGCTCGTTGGTGGGGACAATGCGCTGCCACCAGATGAGCAGGAGTCCGAAGGCGAGCGCGAAGCTCAAGACCGCGAGTCCCGCACGGCCCTGCCAGAGCGCGATCAGCACGCCGAGCGCGAATGCGCTCCATAGCACAACAATAACGCCTTTAAATTGACCACCCGGCCCCTGATACCAGAGCGCCAGTGCGGCCCACACCACCGGAATGCCGAGCAGCAAAGTTGCGGTCAGCATGGCGGCAATTCGCAGAACACTTGCGGTACTGGTGCTCATCATCTTGCTCATTGTGCCAGCAACGTGCGCCGCGCGGTTCATCGTTTGATTGACATGCACCGGCGGTGCAAGGTACGGTTTCTTGTGCCTCAACCCAACGCATTTCGACTCAATGTACCCTTTATCAAAGAGCTTGGAGTCGAGTTCATCAGCGCCGCCGACGGCCGCTCGATGCTGGCGCTCAACCTTGAGCCCTGGCACCTCAACAGCTGGTCCGTCGCACACGGCGGCGTGATCATGTCGCTGCTCGACGTGGCGATGGCGGTGGCCGGTCGTTCACTCAACGCGGACGCGGGCGGCGGTGTAACCGTCGAGATGAAGACCAGCTTTTTACAGCCTGCGAAGGCCGGCGCACGCTTGCTGGCCTCCGGATTTGCGTATCATCGCTCCATGACCATGGCGTTCTGCGAGGGCGAGGTCAGCGATACCCACGAGCGATTGATAGCCAAAGCGATGGGGACATTCAAATATCTAAAATCAGGAGCGATCGCCGATGGTTAATTCTTATCTCCGCATCGTGCTGGCATCCCGGCCGCATGGCTGGCCGAGTCCGGAAAATTTTCGCCTCGAAGAAGTTCCCATTCTTGCGCTCGGCGAAGGCGAAGTGCGCGTGCGCAACCAGTATCTGTCGCTCGACCCCTATATGCGCGGGCGCATGAATGACGCGAAATCGTACGCAACGCCGCAAATGCTCAACGAGACCATGGGCGGTGCAACCGTCGGCGAAGTGGTGGAGTCGCGCAGCAGCCAATTCGCGGTGGGGGACACGGTGCGTGGCATGCTGGGTTGGGCTGAGTATGGTGTGAGCAAATCCGAAAGCCTGGGCAAAGTCGACACGCGTCATATGCCGCTGTCGGCATATTTGGGCGTGGTCGGCATGCCGGGCATGACGGCCTGGTACGGCTACAACAAGATCATGGAACCGAAAGCCGGCGAGACGGTTGTCGTCAGTGCGGCTTCCGGAGCGGTTGGCAGCGTGGTGGGGCAGTTGGCGCGCATTGCGGAGGTGCGGGTGGTGGGAATTGCGGGCGGCCCGGACAAATGCCGCTACGTCACCCAAGAACTGGGATTCGATGCATGCGTCGACTACAAGACGGCCGCGGACGTAAAATCATTGGCCGGCTTAATTGCGGCTGCGGCACCCAAAGGTGTGGACGCGCACTTCGAGAACGTCGGCGGCGATGTGTTGAACGCGGTGATGACGCAGCTCAATCCCTTTGCGCGCGTGGCGATTTGCGGCCTCATTGCCGACTACAACATGACGCCCGGGTCCGTGCCAAAGAGCGCCATCTTAAATCCGGGCATGTTTCTGGTGGCCCGATTCAAGATGCAAGGATTCATCATTTCCGATCACCTAAATCTCTGGCCTGAAGGGTTGTCGGCCCTGGGCGGACTCGTAGCGTCGGGAAAATTGAAATATAAAGAGTCCATCGCGGAGGGGCTGGCGGCGGCGCCGACGGCATTCATCGGAATGCTTAAGGGTCAGAACTTCGGCAAGCAATTGGTCCGGCTATAGTTATGCAACAGATCATTCTGCATCACTACCCGATGTCGCCTTTCGCGGAGAAGGTGCGCCTGATCCTGGGCTTCAAGGGTCTGCGTTGGTCGTCGGTTCACATCCCGAACATCATGCCGAAACCAGATTTGACGGCGCTCACCGGCGGATACCGAAAGACGCCGGTGCTGCAAATCGGTGCCGACATTTATTGCGACACGGCGCTGATCGCCGACGTGCTCGAGGAACTTGCATCGAGTCCGACTTTATATCCGAGCGGCGTGACAGGCGCATCGCGCCTGCTGGCCCAATGGGCGGATTCCACCTTGTTTTGGACCGCGGTTCCCTTCGCCATGCAGCCTGCGGGACTCGCGCATCTCTTTGAAGGCGTGCCGCCCGAAACCATCAAGGCTTTCGGCGATGACCGGGTGGCGTTTCGCGCCAATATGCCGCGCATGCGTCCTGCGGATGCGAATGCAGCGCTGGGTCTGTACCTGGAGCGGCTGGAAGAGGCGCTCGGCAGGCAAAATTTCTTCTTCGGAACCGCGCCCAGCATCGCGGATTTTTCGATCTATCATTGTCTTTGGTTCGTGACGCGCGGCGGTCCGGTGGCCAAGATTCTTGAAAGTTTCCCGGCACTGCAAAGCTGGCGGACGCGTATGGCTGCATTCGGCCATGGCACGCATGAGAAACTCGATAGCGGCGCCGCAATCGGCATCGCCCGCGAAGCCACGGTGGAAAAGTCAGCGGGAAATCTCGGTTCACACGGTCTTGCCATCGGCGACAAGGTGGTCGCGGCTGCGACCGACACCGGAACCGACCCAATAGAAGGAACGCTGTACGGCGCCACCAAAACCCGGTTTTCGATCGGGCGCGAGGATAGGCGCGCCGGCAGGGTAGTGGTGCACTTCCCCCGGTTGGGTTTCGAATTGCGCCGGGCTAAATAGCGGCACTGCAATGGCGGCAATGTTTCTCTTTGGATTGACCGTTGCCTAGGTGGCGAGGCGGGGCGCCGGGGTGCGCCAGACCCGATAGCCGCCCAAAAATGCGAAATCATTGTTTCCGAGCCGCGCGTTCTTGGGCAGCTTTTTCAGCTTGTCTGCATTGCCGCCGCCGAGCACGACATAGTCTGCTTCGAGGGCTTTGCTCAGTTGCTCGACCACGGCTGCGACCGTGCGGCGCCACTTCTTGGCACCGAGACGACGGCGGCCGCGATCGCCGACGAAGTCCTCGTAGGTGCGGCCGTGCTTGTATGGCAGATGCGCAAGCTCCATCGGTGCCACGGTGCCATCGACGACGAGCGCTGAGCCCAGTCCTGTACCCAAGCCCAGGAACAGCATGCGTCCGCCCTCGTAGCTGCCAATCGCCTGCATCGCAGCATCGTTCATCAGCTGCGTCGGCCGTCCGAACGCCTTGCGAAAATCGAAACCCACCCAGCCTCGCCCAAGATTGTAGGGCTCGGTGGCGATCATGCCGTGGACGACGACCCCGGGGTAGCCAATTGAAACGACATCGTATTTCGAATCCAAGGTCAGCCGGCGCACGCACGCGACCATCTGGCGCGGTGTCATAGTCGGCCCGGATTCAAATTCGCGAGTTTCGCGCTGACCCGAGACCCTTGTTTTTACATGTGTCCCGCCGACATCGATGGCGAGCACCCGCCGCTGGGCCTTTCGTTGCATGATGCGCGCACAATAGCGCACTTGAGGATCGCTCGTCAGTCGTATCTCCTGACATAATGTGCGCTATGAAAATTCAGTTATCGCTCGGCCTCGCTATTGCGTTGTGTGCGGCGATCGCAGGCTGCGCGGCAGCCCCGCCGGCGCCCGGACCGTTGCGCGTGCCTGCGGATCAAGCACTGATCAAACAGCTGCATGGCGCAGGCGTTCAAGTTTACGAGTGCCAGCCCGCGAAGAATGATCCTGCGCAATTTGACTGGGTTTCCAGAGGGCCCGAGGCCAACCTGCTTACCAAGGGGGGCCGGATCGTCGGCACGCACTACGCAGGACCGACATGGGAAGCCGGTGACGGCAGCCGGGTTGTCGCCGAGGCGATCGGCAGCAGCCCGAGTCCGAAGCCGAACTCGATTCCCTGGCTGCTGTTGAAGGCGAGGGCGACCGCCGGCAATGGCCTGTTCACGCACGTGCAGTTCATCCTGCGCATCAACACGGCGGGAGGCAGCCTGCCCGCGGCGGACTGCCGCAGGGAACAAGCCGGACAACAGCTGCGTGCGGCGTACACCGCCGATTACTTATTTTATGGCGCGAGACATTGACCGCGGCAGAGGATGACCCGTTGGAGGGGGTCCAATCGAAAATAGCCTATCTTGAGCGCGCCGTCGCGGAGCTCAGCGACGGCGTGTTTCGCCAGCACCAAGATATTCAATCGATCGAGACGCAGCTCAAAGCCATCAAAGAAAGAATGGCTGGCGCGCCATTAGACGAGGTGCGCACGTTGGAACAGGAGCGGCCGCCTCATTACTGACTTCTTAATCTTAGGGGTATCGGGTATGGTTGTCGTTGGGATCGCGGTTGCGAGCCTGCTCGGCGGCCTTGCGGCGTGGTTGTTCTTCCGGACTCGCAAGCCGCCGACATTGCTGCCATCGCGCGGGATTGCGGCGGCAGTTAAACTCCGAGCCGGCGCGTCTGCTCCCGCGCCGGATGCCGCTCGAGCCGCACAGGCGAATAACCTGGTCACCGAGCGGCTCTGGAAGCTGGCGTTCGCGGCGGCGCCGGAGTTCCAACCTTTGGAACCTGCGCATGCCCGGGTGAGAGACGCGGTTTCCGCCGTGCTCGAGGCTGATACGCCGGACCCGAAGTATTTTCCGCGACGACCGACCTTGATGCCGCAATTGCTGCGCGCAGTGGATGATCCGCGCAGCGCCCCTGACAAGCTTGCGCGCATCGTCGCGCACGATCCGGTGCTGACCTCCGATGTGCTGCGGCTCGCGAACTCCCCAATTTACAGAACTTCTCCTGTGCCCATCGAAACCATCCAACGTGCGATCGTGATGCTTGGCGTGGAGGCACTGCGAGGGCTGGTGGCAACGGCCATGCTGCAGCCGGTGTTTCGCGCGACGCGCAGCAATTTCCCGCGTTTCCCCCGCATGTTATGGGAGCGAACGGAGCGCGCCGCACGGGCCGCGGAACTGTATGCGCTCAAAGCGCTGCCGCAGGACCGCTTCGAGGCGCAGCTGCTGATTCTCCTCAGCGCCTTGGGGCCCTTGGTGGTGTATGGCGCCACTCTCGATGTGTACGCACAGCGTCCACGGCTGACACCGAATCCGGCCTTGTTTGTCTCTCTGACAGCGGCGTTGGGACCACAGGTTTCGCAGCGTATCGCGCAACATTGGGAGACCTCGCCGCGCCTGGTCGCTGCGATTGCAAGGTCCCCGGGCGAGGCTCTGACGATGGCACTGTGCGCTGGGGAATTGCTGGGAACCTTGTCCTTGCTGCAGACACAGAGCGTCATTACGGCCGACGAAGGTCTGGCAACGGCCAATGATATTGGATTGGCGGATACGTTGGTGGAGCCGATCTGGGAGCGGCTGACGGCCGGTCCATAGCGGGCTATGGCATCATTTGAAAATGACGTTTGCTAAAGATCCGGCCGACTGGATCGGAGAGGCTGCCCGCCGCTCCGACCGGCCATTTTTACGGACGCGGCAAGGCCGCAATTTCAGCTATGCGGCGCTGTGCGAGCAGTCCGGACGACTGGCCTCAGCCCTCATGCAGCGCGGCGTGCAAAGCGGCGACCGGGTTGCAGTTCAAGTCGACAAATCCGCCGAGGCGGTTTTTCTTTACGTCGCTTGTCTGCGCATCGGCGCGGTATTTGTACCCATCAATGTGGCGAACACCCCCAACGAAGTCGAGTATTACCTGCGTGATTCGCAGCCGCGAGTCGCCATCGTCCGGCCGCAAGACCGGACGTTGATCGAGCCGCTGGCTCGGCACGCAAAAGTTGCCTGTGTTGAAACGCTGGGTATGGACGGCACCGGGTCCCTGCCGCTGCTCGCCGGCGGGTGTGCCGCCGATTTCGCCGCGCCGCCGAGGTTCGAGAGCGACGCGACTGCGGCCATCCTCTACACGTCCGGCACGACCGGGCGTCCCAAGGGCGCGATGCTGACACGCGCGAACCTGGCCTCGAATGCTGTTGTGCTGGCGGAGGCATGGCGCTTCTGCGAGGCAGACGTGTTGCTGCACACGTTGCCGCTATTCCACATTCACGGCTTGTTTGTGGCGATCAACGCGGTTCTCGCGTCGAAAGCCAGCCTGCTGCTGGCGTCTAAATTCGATGCGGTCCAGGTGCTCGAACATTTCCCGCATGCCTCGGTTTATATGGGGGTGCCGACGCACTACACGCGCCTGCTGCAGCTGGGAAATCTGAATCGAGACACGACGGCGACGATGCGCCTGTTTGTTTCGGGCTCGGCGCCTTTACTGGCCGAGACTCACCGGGAATTTCTGCGGCGGACGGGACATGTGATTCTGGAGCGCTATGGCATGTCGGAAACCATGATGAACACGTCCAATCCGTATGATGGCGTGAGATTGCCGGGCTCGGTTGGTCCGCCTCTAAAAGGAATTTCGCTGCGCGTGAGAAACGCGGAAACCGGTGCGGTCGAACTGGATTCGGATGTTGTCGGCACCCTTGAGGTAAAAGGTCCCAACGTGTTCGCGGGATATTGGCGCGACGAGGAGAGAACCCGCAGCGA
Organism: Steroidobacteraceae bacterium; assembly: GCA_039924385.1. Taxonomy (GTDB): domain Bacteria; phylum Pseudomonadota; class Gammaproteobacteria; order Steroidobacterales; family Steroidobacteraceae; genus Bog-1198. The sequence goes on along the minus strand of JBDTAV010000112.1, from coordinate 18,698 downwards.
GTTCTCCGTGGATGGATGGTTCAAGGCCGGGGATGTGGCGCGCATCGATCGCAACGGCTACGTGCACATCGTCGGGCGGGCCAAGGACCTGGTGATCAGCGGCGGCTACAACGTCTATCCAAAAGAAGTGGAAACTGAATTGGACGCCGTGGAGGGCGTTCTGGAAAGCGCCGTATTTGGCGTGCCGCATCCGGATTTTGGCGAGGGGGTTACGGCCGTTGTCGTGGCAAGGCCCGGCGCGGTTCTCTCGGAGCAGGCGATGTTGGAATCGATCAAGACGCGGTTAGCCCGCTACAAGGTGCCGAAACGGATTTTCGTCGTCGAGGAGCTGCCGCGCAACGCGATGGGCAAGGTGCAAAAAAATGCGCTGCGAAAAACGTTTGCTGCGATCTATGCTGCTTTACGGCTTTAGCAATCAGTCGCTCGGCAGCAGCGTCACCATCGTCAAGGTTCGGGTGCCGAGCGTCGCACCGCCCTCAGACTGATCGATGACCACGTAGAAGCTTTTCGATTGCGTATGGGGAGCATTGCTCACGGGAATGCTCAGCGAAACACTGGACTTGCCGTCCGCCACGTACGCGGGCTGCGGCACGACCGCTGAGAAATCAGCTCCCGGTTTTGCGGTACCCGACTCCGTCCACCAGGTAAAGCTGGTCTCGCCGCGCAGATTGCCTTTGCGATGCACCGTAACCTGGGCCGATGGTTGGCCTGCGGGAACATCGAGCGTGTCCGCTGCCAACTCGATCTTTGATGCGCCCGCGGGGGCTTTTACGGCTGGCGCAGCCGCGGGCGCATCGACCGGCGATGCAGTGCGCGACGTCGTCGTCGCAGGAGGCGCAACAGCTGCCGCAAGCGCCGCAAGCGGTGTCTGAGGCGAATTCAGCGGCGCCGAGACGGGTGGTGCAGTGAATGGCGCCACAGCGACGGGCGGCGTAGCGACAAGCGGCGCAGCGACAAGCGGCGCAGCGACAAGCGGCGCAGTGACAAGCGGAGCAGTGACGGCGGGTGGGGCGCTTGCGGGCGCGCGGATCGATGCGGTCGAGTCGATGCTCGGCAACACGTCCCGGTGGCTGACCAGCCAATAGACTGCGAAGAGCAGGGCCGCAATGCCGGTTGCGATGCCGGTAGCCAGCCAGGGCTTGGGTGCCTTGGCGGCAGGAGGCTCGACAAGGTCGTTGAGCGGGGCCAGTTTCTTGACCGCGCCGCCGAGTTCCAGCTCCGAAAGCCACCGCTGCACGTCGGCAGGACGGCTCTCGCTCTCCCAATGAAGCGCGCTACGCAGCGCCCGCCATTGCCCGCCGCTGAGATTGGCAGGTCGGCGCGGCTTAAATTTAGCCTCACGGGCTTCGATCGCCGTGCGCTTCGCGAATGGATGCGCGCCGGACAGCAACAAGTAGGCAATGCATGCAAGCGAGAACACATCATCTCGGGCGTCTGCGTGTTCGCCCTCGAGTACTTGGCAACTTGAGTAGGTGGATGCTGAAAGCGGCAGCGTCATCTCGGGATCAGGCGCTTTAGAATTCTGGCGCGCCTTGCGCGAAGCACCGAAGCCCATTACGCGCAACTCGCCCGATCCCGTGATAAAGATATTTTGCGGATTCAGGCCGCCATGCACCGCACCGCGCGCATGTGCATAGCTCAAGGCGGCGCCAACGTCGCGGATAACAGCCAAGCCCTGCGGCCGATCCAGGGGTATGAGTTTTCTCGCCTGCAATATGCGGCCGAGGGGCGCGCCGGTCAGCAGTTCCATCGTGAAGAAGAGCAACGGACCGTCGCGGTCGAAATCAAACACACGGATGATGTTCGGATGCGTCAGCAATTGCAGAGATTGAAATTCCCGGCGCAGCTCGGCCAGCAATTCGGCCCGCTTGGCCACGGCCGGATGAAGGATCTTGACCGCCAATCGCTGGCTGCCTGGACCTTCCAGGCGAAATTCATCGAGTGCTTGGAACACCGTGCCCGTGCCGCCCTGTCCGATCATGGTCTCTATTCGATAGCGACGCCGCAGCACACTGCCTGGCTTTGGATCGCCCACCGAGTCGGACGATTGCGCCTCCTCGCGGCGCGGATGGGCGTCGGTTTGCTCGGCACGGGCAGGCACGATGATGTCGCGTGCCACGGGAACGGCTGTTTCCGCGGCGGCCGGGGCCGAGCCGATTCCAAGCACCATTTCCGCCAATGCGGTCTTGATCTTCTTAAAGGTTTCGATCTCGATTCGGCCGCGGCGATAGTATTGGTCCAGCTGCGACAGAACTTCGAAAGTTCCGTCCGGGTCGGCGCTGAATCGGCCTTGCATCGCGCGCAGAAAAGCCGGTGCATCGCAGCTGCCGCTGGCGAGCGCGTCCAACCACCACTTAATGGTGCCTTCGTCCGCCGCGTCGGGCGGCTGAACGCCAACTTGCCGCATTCCCGGGTTCATCAGCCATTGTACCCATAGGACGCGCACTAAGAATGCCGATGAATTGATGCGTTGCACTTCCTTGTCGCAGGGGGCGAGATACGGTTTAACTCTGTACTTTTTACAGAGGCGCGCGGTGAACGGCCGCGCACTAAGTTAAGCTACGGTGTTCTCGCAGGGTCAGGTGATGGTGCGCGGGCAGTGGACGGTTTCCGGCTACTACAAGTCTGAAGACCCGGTGCTCATCGACGGTTGGCTGCCCACGGCGATATCGCGACCATTGATGCGCAGGGGACCATGCAGATCCGCGATCGCGCCAAGGACCTCATCAAGACGGGCGGAGAGTGGATCAGCTCGATCGATTTGGAAGGAGTGGCCATGTCCCATCCGGCGGTCGCGATGGCCGCCGTCGTCGGCGTGAGGCCCCCGAAATGGGAAGAGCGGCCGCTGCTCTTCATCGTGCGCAAATCGGACCAGCCGCTTGAGGGAAATGAGATTCTGGCGTTTCTCGCCGAACGCGTTGCGAAATGGTGGGTCCCAGATGCCGCCATCTTCCTGGACGCACTGCCGGTTGGTGGAACAGGAAAAGCCGAAACTGACAGGCTGGTCCTCGAGAAAGTGGGCCACTCGCAGCGCGCTGGCCTGATAGGCGACCAAGTCATGCACATCCATGGAGCCGGGCGCCAAGTCCGCGGACCGGGCAAAGTTGAGCGTCAGCAAAAAGACGGCTAGAGAGACGCTCTGCAATGGCAATTTCATCGTTAGCTCCTAGCCCAGGCACGCTTTCGGACGAGACGTCGGCCATGAGTATGTTTTCTTGCCATGGCGATGAATTCGTCGATGGCGGCCGAGGCGCGCCGCCGGTCGCCGCTACTCATCACCTCGATGAACAAGCCGTCGAACACGGCCACAATCAGCGTCGCCAACGCCGGCGACCGCTGCAAGGGCTTCAGCACCGCCTCAACCGACTCGAGCCAGTTGAGAGAATTTCGCTTCAAGAATCTTCCGTAGGTCTTATGGTCTTGGGCTGCGAGAATGTGCAATTGATACAGCACGCGAAGCTGCGCGAAATTCGCGTCCTTGAGCGCCCAGTCCCAAAATTGCCGCAGCGGCGCCGAACGAGTCAGGCTAGGTTCGCGCAACAGGTCGCTCAGAGAGCGCTGTAGTCGCGCCTGCATCTCATCCAATACTTCGAGCAGCAGCCGCTCCTTCGATCCGAAGTGAAAAATCAACAGCCGCGCGCTGGTTCCCACAGCGGCAGCCATCGGCCGCAGCGACACATCGGCGACGCCGCGTCTGACCAAGTAGGCGATGAGGCTCTCCAGCAGCGTAGCTTTGCGCGTCGGCACGGCGCTGATCTTATAATGTACCGAGTGTTACATTCAAGCGTGCAGAAGGCACTCAATTGAATCCGTGGCAGATGCGGACTATTGTTTTGCAGGTCAAAGTATTCGGCAGGGTAGTGGCATGATAAAATCATCAAAATCGGGGCTGGGGCCGAATGGATCGAACGTACGGTCCGCCAGACGCTATCTGCACTGCGAACTGGCGCTGTTCGTATTTTTGCCCATATTTGCTGCGGCAATGGCGCGGGGATACGGAGAATTCTAGATTTGCGTCCCGCTTCGCAGTTATCAGGGAACCCGACAGCCCTCTCCAAGTTCAAAGCATCAACCTCGAGCCGAGCGTGGCGGCCCGTTCCGCCGGCCGGGCCTGTGCCCGAGTTTCCAAAGTTCGCCATGAAGGATTGCGTCTAATGAATCAGAAAGCTGCCCCGCCGCTCCACGAGACGAACGCGAGGTTTCAGCCCGCCGCCGTGCCTCGAGAGCATATTCCCGCGCCGCTGGCGTTTGATCCGGCGATGCGCGCCGCGCGGGAGACGGTTACGGCAAGTTCGGCCTGGATTCGTCCGCTGCAGCACGAGATGGCACGGGTCATCGTGGGTCAGCGTCATCTTTTGGACCGTCTGCTGATCGCGCTGCTGACAAACGGGCACGTCCTGCTCGAAGGCGTACCGGGCCTGGCCAAGACCCTCGCGCTCAAGACGCTGGCAAGCTGCATCGCGCTGCGTTTCAAGCGGCTGCAGTTCACTCCCGATATGCTGCCCGCCGACATCGTCGGGACGATGATTTACAACCCGCAAGACGGGGCATTCCGCACCAAGCACGGGCCGATTTTCAGTAACCTCATCCTGGCCGATGAGATCAATCGCGCGCCGGCGAAAGTGCAAAGCGCGCTGCTCGAAGCCATGCAGGAACGGCAAGTGACGATCGGCGATGAGACTTACCCGCTGCCCAATCCTTTCTTGGTGCTCGCCACCCAGAATCCCCTGGAGCAGGAAGGGACCTATCCGCTGCCGGAGGCGCAAATCGACCGATTCATGATGAAGGTGATCGTCACCTATCCCAACCGCACCGATGAGCGCGCCATCCTGGACGCGATGGCCACGACCGAAGCGATGCTCGTTCCCCGCGCCGTGGTAAGCGCCGAGCAGATCGTGGAGGCCCGTCATGTCGTCAATACGCTGTACGTGGATGACAAGATACGCGATTACATCGTCGATCTGGTGTTGGCGACGCGGCCTCCCATCGCGACGTCCCTCAATCTCAACGGCTACATTCAGTACGGCGCCTCGCCGCGCGCAACCATTGCATTGACGCTCGGAGCGCGCGCCATGGCGTTCCTGAACGGCCGTCACTTCGTGATTCCGCAGGATGTGAAATCGATCGCGCTCGACGTGCTGCGTCATCGCGTCTCGGTGACGTATGAAGCGGAAGCCGAAAATATCTCCTCCGAGAACGTGATCGAGAAAATACTCGATACCCTACCGGTGCCGTAGTGGCGCAGGACGCCGTCAAGTCCAACAAGGCCATCATGAGCGGCATGCGCCAGCTCGAGATTCGCACGCGCCGCATGGTCAATGACAGCCTGGCAGGGTCCTACCATTCGGTATTTAAGGGCCGCGGCATGGATTTCGACGAGGTGCGCGAATACAGCCCTGGCGATGAGGTGCGAACCATCGACTGGAATGTCACGGCGCGTGCCGGCCGCCCGTTCGTCAAGAAATTCGTCGAGGAGCGTGAACTCACCATTTTCCTGCTGGTGGACATCAGCGCATCGGGAAATTTTGGCTCCGGCGTCCTTGCCAAGCGCGATCTTGCCGCTGAGCTCGCTAGCGTTCTGGCATTTTCCGCCATTCGCAACAGCGATAAGGTCGGGTTGCTGCTCTATACCGATCAGGTCGAAAGATACCTGCCGCCGAAGAAAGGCCGACGTCACGTTTTGCGGGTCGTGCGCGATATCCTTTACCACACGCCGGAGCGTATCGGGACCGACACGGTCAAGGCGCTTGACGTCGCAAACCGGCTGCTGCACCGACGGGCAGTGGTTTTCCTCATTTCGGATTTTGAAGCGCCAAAAAGCACGCCCGCCACACGTCTCGATCTGCGCCGTGCCATGCGCCGCACGAACCGCCGCCATGATTTAATTGCGGTGCACGTCGAGGATCCGCGCGAAAAGGAGCTTCCGGACGTGGGGATCGTTGCGCTCGAAGATGCGGAAAGCGGCGAGGTGATCGAGCTGGATACTGCGAGTGCCACTGTCCGCAAGCGATTTAAAGAACTCTCCTTGGAAAGAGGACGCCGGCTGGTCAGCGATTTTCGTTCTGAGGGCATCGATACCCTGCAGTTGCAGACAGATGTAGCCTACATGCCGGCGCTGCAACGATTCTTCAAAACCCGAGAGCGCAGGCGCGCATGAAGGCAGGGTTCATCGGCAGGCGCTGCGCAGCGGCTGCCGCACTGATCAGCATGGCGATCGGCGCCGGTGCCGCGCCCGTCGCGGAGGATATTCGCGATATTCGCGATATTCGCGGCCCGATGACCGTCCTCCCCGAATGGGTGTTGCCCGCAATCATCGGCGGCGCGGTGCTCATCGCCCTGGGGGTTTATGGTTTGTGGCGTTGGCGGCGCAACCACGGCGTGCGGGTTTTGCTGCCGTACGAAATCGCCCTGCAGCGACTGGATGCCATCAGCGCGCTCATGCAGCCGGCGCGCGCCCGGGAGTTTTCCATCGCGGCGTCCGATATTGTCCGGCTCTATATCGAGCAGAGATTCAGTCTGATAGCCACGCGCCGCACCACCGAGGAGTTCCTGCGCGATCTGCCCGAGAGTTCCGACGCCGCGCTTGCCCAGCATCAAGGGCTGCTGGCGGAATTTCTGCAGCAGTGCGACTTCGTAAAGTTTGCGGCCCTGTCGCTGACTCGGCGGAACATGGAATCGCTGCAGCAAAGCGCCCGCGCATTCGTTTTGGCAACCGCAAATACGCATGACCCGCTTCCTGCAACCTGAATGGTTCTGGCTTTTGACGCTGCTGCCGTTCGTGCTGCTGTGGCGAGGACGGCGAGGGCCGGTCGCCGCCATTGAATATTCGGATGTCAGCCTGGCGCGCGACGTTGCGCGGCGCGGCCGCAGCCGAATGGGCGTGCTCGCGTGGCTGCTGCCGGTCCTCGCCGGCGCCTTGATGATCGTCGGGCTCGCCCGGCCGCAGCGCGCGCATGGCCGCACCGAAGTCACGGCCAACGGCATTGATATTGTGCTCGGTCTGGATGTCTCCGGTTCAATGCAGGCGCTGGATTTCCAGATCGAAAACGAACGCGTGAACCGCATTGAAGTGGTCAAATCCGTGGTATCCAAATTCATCGACGAGCGGCCGGACGATCGAATCGGCATCATTGCGTTTGCCGGAGCCCCATATCTTGTCAGTCCCATTACGCTTGATCACGACTGGCTGCAGCAAAATCTAGAGCGGGTCGCCGTGGGGGGCGCCGACGATGGCACCGCGATTGGCTCGGCAATCGCGGCCGGCGTCAACCGGCTGCGCCTGACGCAGGCAAAATCCAAGGTGATCATTTTGCTCACGGACGGCGTGAATAACACCGGCAAGATTTCTCCCATTGCCGCCGCAGAGGCGGCCCGCGCCATGGGCGTCAAGGTATACACGATCGGCGTCGGCGTACGCGGCGATGCGCCGATCCCGATCCGCGATGCCGCTGGAAACACACGGATTATTACGGCCAGAGTCGATGTGGACGAGAAGACGCTGCAGGCGGTAGCCGACGAGACCGGCGGAAAATTTTATCGCGCGACCGATACGAGTTCCTTGCAAAAAATTTATGAACAAATTAATCGCTACGAGAAAACCGCACAAACGGTGCAGAAATTTGAGCACACAGAGGAACTGTATCCTTGGGCGCTGATAGCCGCTTTGGGCATCCTGGGCCTTAGCCTGCTGCTGCAGCAGACGCGGCTGCGGAGGCTGCCGTGAACTTCGCCCATCCCGCCTGGCTGCCGACAGGATTATTGTGTGCCCTTGCGCTCATCTGGTTGTGGCGCCGCTATGACGCGCGCCAACACGCGGCGCTGGCCAAGTTCGTGTCGGCGCATTTGCGGCAGCAACTGACCCGATCAATATCCGCCGGGCGGCGGCGCCTGCAGCGAGGATTGTTCTTCGGAGCTCTGATCGGCCTGTTCGCGGCCCTTGCGGGTCCACAAGTTGGATTTCGTTGGGAGCAGGTTAGCCGCCGCGGCAATGATATTATTTTCGCAATCGATACATCGCGCAGCATGCTGGCTCCCGATGTGAAACCCAACCGGCTCACTCGCGCCAAACTTGCGATCGATGACTTCGCAAAAAAATTGGACGGCGATGCTGTGGGGATCGTGGCATTTGCCGGCACGGCCTTTCTAGCTTGTCCGGTAACGCTGGATTACGGAGCCTTCCATGAATCTCTGGGCGCCATCGATACCGCCACGATTCCGCGCGGCGGCACCAATATCGCGGCTGCCATTCAGACAGCCCAGGGGGTCCTGCGCCGGCGTCCCGGCAGCGATAAGATATTGATACTTGTGACTGATGGCGAGGATCTGGAGGGCAGCGCTTTCGAGACCGCACAGGCGGCGGCCAAGACAGATGGCATTAAGATCTTCACCGTGGGCGTGGGAACAGCAGCGGGTGATTTGGTCCCGATCCCGCCCGCGCAGGGCGGCGGATTTGTGAAAGACGAGACCGGCGCGTTCGTCAGGTCGCGGCTCGATGAGCAGGGTCTGAAAGCCATCGCCGGTGCGACGGGCGGATTTTACGTGCCGCTGGGAACCCAGGCAGAAGGGCTGGAATTGATTTTCCAAAATGTCCTCGGTTCGATTGCAAAGCACAACCTGGCATCCAGGCAGGAGAAGATATATATCGAGCGCTATCAGTGGCCGCTCGCCGCTTCCCTCGCGATGCTGCTCAGCAGTCTGCTCATCGGTTCGCGGCGCCGGACCAAGGCACCGCTCAGGGCGCTTGCCGCCGCGCCGCTGGGGGTCTTGCTGCTGGCGTTGGTCTTTCGCAACGTGCACGCTGATTCGATACCAGACTCGAAGCGTCCAGTGGTGGAGTACAACGCCGGGACGGTCTCTTATCGTGCGGGACAATTCCCGCAAGCCGCACAATCGTTCCAGCAATCCATTGCCCACTCACCTTCCAATGATCCGAAGCGATTGGCCGTTCAAGAAGACGCCTATTACAACCTCGGCAATACCCTGTACCGCTCCGGGCAGAAAACCGAGCAGACTTCACCTCAAGAAACTTTACAGAAATGGAACGAAGCGGTGAAGGCTTACGAAACCGCGTTGCAGATGCGCGCAGACGATGCCGACAGCAAATTCAATAGAGACTTGGTGAAGCGCAAGATCGACGCATTGAAGCAACAGCAAAATCAGCAGAATCAAGTCAACCAGAAGAATAAGAATCAAAATCAGGACAAGACGCAAAACCAGGATCAAAAGCAAAACCAGGATCAAAAGCAAGACCAGAACCAGCAAAAGCAGGACCAAAACCAAAAGCAGGAGCAAAGTCAGAACAGCGCTCAAAATCAGAAAAAGCAGCCGGATCAGGCGCAAAAACCGCCTAACAGTCCGCAACAGAGCAAGAAGCCACCAGCGGACAAGAACTCGGGTCAGCCGCCAGGGCAGGATCCAAACCAAGGTCAGGCCGATCAGCCTCCCGCCGGCTCTGGTCGGCCGCGGGCGGCGGACAATCAGCGCGTTCCCGGCCAGATGACCCAAGAAGAAGCACGCGAACTCCTCGACTCGGTAAAAGGCGACGAGCATCGCGTCATGCCGATCCCTTGGGCGCAACGCGGCGTGGTGCAGCCGCCAGACAAGCCCTTTAAGAACTGGTAATGGGCCGCAATCACATTCGACGCGTTCGGCTGGCCGCCCTCGGTCTGCTGGTATTTTTTATTGCTGCGGCAGCCTACGCCGACGATCCTCTTGTCTACGCCATCATTCAGCCCGCGCAAATCCAGTTGGGCGAGTCGGCGCAATTCACCATCACGAATCTAGGAGATGGCACGAATCAAATCACCATGCCCGTAGTTTCGGGCTTGAAGTTTGAAATCATCGCCCGTACGCGCGAGGTGCAAATCATCAACGGCACAACGCTGCCTTCCAGCTCGATTGTCATGCGAGTGACGCCGCAAATAGCCGGCATTTTTACCATTCCGGCGGTAACGCCCAAGGCCCAGCCGCTGGTGCTGCAGGTCAGCGCAGCCTCCAGCGGCACAAGCATTCCGCACCCCACCGGACCCGGTGCGCCGATTCCGCCGCCGATCCTTTCCGGAGGGTCGATACCGAAGGGTGTGCATTTGACCGACGACGGCTCCGCCTACGTTCGCCTGAGTATCCCGAAGCGGGACGTCTATGTCGGCGAGAGTGTTCCGGTTGAGATGGAAGTGGGCATGCGGTCGGGCTTCGTAGCGTCGATAAACGGCTTGCCGAAACTCACCGACGACAATTTCACGCTCAACAATCTTTCGCATCAGCCGGAGCGTACGGAAAAACTGATCAACGGCGAACCCTTTGTGCTGCTGACCTGGCGCAGCACTCTCGCGGTGGTCAAGCCGGGCTCATTCCCGCTTTCGGCCGAAGTGCCGCTTACGGTGAAAATAAGAACGCGGCCGAAACGGGAATCATCCATGGACGATCGCTTTGGCGATCCCTTCTGGCAGAATCTATTTGGCGCGACCATCCCCAAGGACATCAACGTCACCAGCCCGGCGCAAGAGTTGACGGTGCACGAGTTGCCGGCGGAGGGCCGGCCCGCCGATTTTCACGGCGCCATTGGCACATTTAGCATCGCGGGCGATGTATCGCCCATCAAGGCAGAAGTCGGCGAACCTTTGACATTGCGGATACGCATCACCGGATCCGGAAATTTTGACCGTGTCGACAGCTCCATGCTGGATCATCTCGATCAATGGAAAACTTATCCTCCGAAGTCCTCGTTCAATAGCAGCGATCCTCTTGGTTTCAGCGGTATGAAAACCTTTGAGCAGCCGGTGATCGCTTCCAAGGCCGGCGTGCAAGAGCTTCCGAATTTGACGTTCAGCTACTTTGATCCCAACAAGCGGCGCTACGAAACGGCTCGCAGCGCTTCCTTGAGCGTATCGATTTCACCATCCCTCGCCGATAGCCGGACAGCTCCTCCGGCATCTGCCGCGGCAGCCTCGCCTGCGAGCAAAGACGCCGCGGGATTGCGCCCTGATCACGTGGAGACCACGACAACGTCTTCCCTAATTCCGCTGTATTTGCAGGCGAGGTTTCTGCCTGTGCCCTCGATCATTGTGCTGGCATTCGCGGCCGGGTGGCTGAGCGCCAGACGCCGCCGCGGGGGAGGGCGGGAGCCTGATCGGACAGCCTCGCGGGCCGCGAAGCGCGTGCTGGCTCAACTGCAAGGCGCGGCTCGCGCCGGAGATGCCGCGCTATTTTTCGATTCGGCGCGAACGGCACTGCAGTCGGTACTTGCCGAGCGCTGGCAGCTCGCGCCGGAAGAGATCACAACCACTGCAGTGGAAGGCCGGGTTGGGGTGGAAAATGATATCCGCCAGTTGTTTGCCCTCGCGGACGAAGCGAAGTATTCAGGGCGCAAGCTCAATGCCATCGATTTTGCGCGCTGGCTGCGGGTCGTCCGGCGCCACTTGATGGGTGATGCAACCCCATGAACAGCGGAATGCGGGCAGCATTGACGTTCTTCCTGTTGCTCGGCGCGGTCGCGGGTCACTCGGAATCCGAGCCTGTCGGCTATTCTGCCGCCAGCCTCTACAACATCGCCAACTCGTATGCGCGCGCAGGCAAGCCGGGAATGGCGATTCTGAATTACGAACGCGCGAGCTTACTCTCACCGGGCGACCCCGACGTCCAGTTTAACTTACGGCTCGTGCGCGCATCCGCGCATTTGCCCGCGGAATCAACCGATCTGCTGGATCGGACCGCGAGTATCGCCAGTCCTTTTTGGATCTCGTGGATCGGTGTCCTGGGACTGAGCTTGGCGGGCGTGAGCCTTATCGCCTCGCAACTGTCTTCTTGGTATCGGCGGGCGCGCGGCGTGGCCACGCTGCTGGGCGTATCGATGCTCGGATTGACGCTGAGCAGCGCGCTGGCGCTTTGGCCCCGACTGCACCAAGGCGTTGTCATCGTAGCCGCGACGCCGGTGCGGGTTTCCCCGGTGCCCATGGGAGATCCGCTTTTTTCTCTGGCGGAGGGCGACAAGGTAAAAATTACGGCTGAACACGACGGCTTCGCGCTCATTGAGACCCGGACGGGCCGCACCGGGTGGATTTCGTACTCGAATCTTGCGCCGATCGTGCCGCGCTAAGCTTTAGAACGCTAGTGCGGTCGGTTCTGCTTCGATTCGTCTGTGTGCGGCGGCAGCTTGGTCGATGAATCGTCGGATTTTCGAAGCGGTCCGCGTCCGTCCTTCGGGTTCGTGATGCCATCTTCCTGTAGATTCCTTTTTGGTGCAGTTCCCGGCGAGTCAGTCATCTTGTCTGAGCGGTCATGTCCGCATTGCTGCTGAAATTCATCTTCTCCAAAATTCTCGAGCGATAGGTGCTGACCGCTTTTACGCTCAGGCGTCTCTAAAAATTGCTTGTAGCCAGCCCGCACCACCGCGTGATCGTCAGCAATTAGTACTCGCGACATAGTTATCCCGTTGCTGTTGGAAGTCTCCATCGCACATATGCGCCCTGCTTCGATAAGGCGCAAGTCTGAAGCACTCAAGCGGGCGTCGGGATCGTCCTACAAAGTGCTGCCGTGCGTGTGGCGATTTACCCAGTCGACCTCGCAGCTCCGGCCGCCGTCATCCGAGTACGATTCCTCGTAACGATGCGAGTCGGGCTTGATGTCCGACCAAACACCCCGGACCAGGATCGCGCGGCCATTGAATGTGTCGGCGGCGAAGAGTTCGCCGCGGCCGTCCTTAAAAGCGCCAATACTCGGCACTGTGAGAACACCGTCCTTGCTGTTGACGAACGACTGGCTCCATTGATGGGCCTGGGGGTTGTAGAGAAAGAGCGTCAGTCCCTGCCAGTGCCCATAGGGCCCATCGGCTTCAATCTCCTCCCACTGGGCGCGGCCGCCCCAGACTTTTCTCACCGTCACAGTGCCGTTCAATTCGATCGATTTGGTCGAACCCGACAGTGGGTCGAGGATGCGCTTTATATGAGATTTCCAGGTACCGAAGTTGAAGTCAAAATCGTGCTGTCCGTCGCGGGTTTCCTGGGGCGTCTGTGCGGACTCGCTCAGTGCGCTTAAGGGGAAGGCCCACAGGGCGGCCGAGGCGGCGAAGGTGCCGATAGCGATGATTTTCAAGCGTTTCATCATGGTCTCCACAAAATTTCGGAACAAAGTCGGCCGTCGCGACCGCGGCGGCGCTAAGCTGTCGTCGATGAGATCTTGCAACGAGCGCATGCCTTCGCTGAAGGGCCACTTGGGGGAAAGATAATTGGGCCACCCGGGAGCGCGCCGCAAGCGGGCAGTCGACCCGCTATTCGAGATCAAGCTTGGCCTCAAACCGCGTGGTTCGCGCGAGGCGTCTCGCAGCCTGCATAAGGAGTTGCGCGCCGCCATTTTAGACTGCGGTCTGGCGACCGGCGCGAAATTGCCAGCCACCCGCAGTTCCGCGGCCTTCTTTGGCGTTTCGCGCAACACCGCGGCTGAGGTGTATGAAAGGCGGGTGACCGAGAGTCACGCTGTGACCCGCCACGGCGCGGGAACCTATGTCGTAGAAAGGACTGCGCGGCCATCGGCGCGCCGGATCGCCGAGGTCTCGGGAGTGTTGCGATTGAACGAGTTTTGGCTGCGTGCCGATGTCACCGCGGCGATGGGCTTTTGGCAGGACCGGCAGGATTCGCCGCCTGTTCGCAAACGCGCACTGACCGATTTTCGGCCCGCGATGGTTGATTCGCGTCTCTTTCCGCTGGACGTGTTTCGCCGCGTCAGTGCCAAGCAATTGCGCAGACTGGAACGCAGGGCCGCCACCTACAAAAGCGCGCCGGGAAACCAGGGTAACTACCATCTTCGCAGAGCGATCATCAAGCACATTGCAATCACGCGCGCGGTGGCTTGCCAGCCGGAGGACATACTCGTCACCTCCGGAGCGCAGCAGGCATTCGATCTGCTCGCCAGGGCACTGGTCACGCCTCATGAAACCACGGTTGCGCTCGAGGATCCGGGTTATCCCCCGATGCGGGTGGCGTTTGCCGCTGCCGGTGCGAAACTCGTTCCGGTGGAATCGATGAGGAAGGTCTGATTATCGAAAAGCTGCCGGCCGACGTCAGGATAATTTGTGTTACGCCGTCGCATCAATTCCCCCGGGTGTGACGATGTCCCTGCGCAGACGGCGGGCGCTGATCGAATTTGCTCGCGAGCGCGGCGCGATCATCATTGAAGACGAATACGATGGAGAGTTTCGCTATGACGGCAGCCCATTGCCGGCGCTGCGCCTGGGGTTCATCATTGCGCCAGGTTGGGCGACGGGTACGCTCACTGCGGCAAAGAATTGCCTGGACTGGCACTGCCCGACGCCGATTCAAAGCGCCGTTGCAGACTTCATTGCCGAGGGTCATTTGACGCGCCATGTCCGTAAAATGCGCGACATCTACAAGCAGCGCCGTCAATTGCTGTTGGAGTTGATGCGGGACAAACTCAATCAGTGGCTGCGTCCCATTCCGTCCTTCTACGGCATGCACATTGCCGCGCTGGCTTCTCCCGGCATCGATGTTGAAGCGGCGGCGCTGGCGCTGCAGCGCCAGCAGGTCAAGATTCACACTCTGAGCCGATACTTTCTCGGGCCGCAGACCCAGGTGGGTCTCGTGTTTGGTTACGACACGGTCGATCTACCGGAAATTCGCCGCGGAGTGTCCATGCTGCGCAAAGCGCTGCAAGAGTGACGCCGTTATGCGACGCGCACAGAGAGTAGGATTTACATGGCGCGGACGCGGCGATACGCCGCGCAAGCGTGTAAAGTCCTATCGGAAGGGGCGCTGAGCACGTGACGGATCCCGCAACCAAAACTTCGCGCAACACGGCGGAAGCCAAGACGGCTCAATTGGGCTTTCTGCGGCAGCTATCCCTGATGATCCGGGCGATCTCGAGTTCGCCCGTGGGCAGAAAGATCGTGATCTTGATGATCGCAATCGTGCTGGTCATCGTTGCCACAGCCTATGGCCAGATTCGTCTCAACAGATGGAACAGGCCTTTCTACGATGCCTTGTCGCGCCGCGACTTTCGAGACTTTTTGTTTCAGCTCGGCGTTTTTTTCGTCATTGCCGGCTGCATCCTGGTACTCAACGTGCTGCAGAGATGGCTTGGTGAAATGCTGCAGGTCAGGTTGCGCGAGGGCTTGGTGCGCAGTCTCCTGCGCGACTGGATGCTGCCGCGCCGGGCATTTTGGCTCGCCAATACCGGCAGCATGGGCGTCAATCCGGATCAGCGCATTCACGAAGATGCGAGAAAGTTGTGCGAGTTGTCGGCCAGCTTAGGCATAGGCCTGTTTCAGGCCTCCATCTTATTCGGTACCTTTGCCGGCATTCTTTGGGGACTGTCGAGCAACTTTAGTATTCATTTCGAGGATCGGGATTACACGATCCCCGGTTTCATGTTGTGGGCCGCAATAGTCTATGCCAGCGCCGGTTCATTGCTGAGCTATTGGGTCGGGCGCGGTCTAATCAATCGCAATGCCGAGCGCTATGCCCGTGAAGCGGACCTGCGCTTTTCGCTGGTGCGCGTCAATGAACATGTCGATGCCATTTCGCTGGCCGCGGGAGAGCAAGACGAGAGACGCCGCATCGAGCGGCGTCTCGCGGACGCGCTGCGCGCGACACGGCGCATCGTGTGGGGCCACACAAATCTCGAATGGGTGACTGCCGGGTTCGGCTGGATAACCACCGTTGCGCCGATACTGGTAGCCGCACCGCTGTATTTCACAGGCAAGGTGTCATTCGGCGGCATGATGATGGCCGCGGGCGCGTTCACCCAGGCGGAATCATCGCTGCGCTGGTTCATCGACAATTTCAGCGTCATCGCCGACTGGCGCGCAACCTTGCTTCGCGTGGCGAATTTCCGTCAAGCCGTGATCCATACGGACGAGCCTCGCGGCTTCGAAAGCCGTATCGTCTACGAGGAGGGCGATCCCGGCAGAATCAGGATCGAAAACCTCCACAGTGTATCGTCCGCGCACGCCGACATGCTCAAAGAACCCAAGGTGGTCATCGAGGCGGGCGGGCGCGTATTGGTGCACGGCGCGCCCGGAACCGGCAAGACGCAGCTTTTCAGGGCGATGGCGGGCCTGTGGCCATGGGGTTCCGGCCGCATTATTCGACCGCGCGGCGAACAGATCTCTTACCTGCCGCGCGGCACACCGTATTTACCTCGAGGCAGCCTGCGGGAAGTGCTGGCTTATCCCTTAAAGGCGGAAAACTTCACCGCGAATGCTTTTACGCGGGCGTTGTATCGTTTGGGACTCGAACGCTTGGCGCCGTTGCTGGATGACACCCGCCGTTGGGATCGCGAACTGAGCCAGGACGAGCAGTTGTGCCTGGTGTTCGCGCGAATGTTGATTCAGACGCCGCCTTGGGTGCTCATCGACGGGACCTTTGGCTTGCTCGATGATGATGTGCTCGAACTGGTGATCGACATCTTTACCAAGGAGCTCAAAAGCACCGGCATCATACATATCGGCGGTCCGGGGGACGCCCACGATCTCTTCTCGGCGAGTCTGCATCTCATCAAGGCACCCGTGCAACCGCCGGACGAGCATGCGGGGGATGTCGAGCGGGCGGCATCGCGCATCGAGCGCGGCAAGCCCCGATGAGGCAGATCATCACGCTTCGCGCTCGGTTGATCGACGCATGTCTCGCGACCGCGGTATTTCTATTTATGGCGGCTTCGCCATCATGGGGCGCGCAGAATTTTTATTTTCGGGCCCCCGCTACGCCGTCGAATGCCGCCGCTGCCATCAGCGATCTGGCTTCCCGGCTTATTCCCGTCTATCAGGATTCCGACCCTGAGCGGTACCTGGCGAATCTATCCGCGCTGCAAATGGCTGTCGGCGATTATGCGTCGGCTGACATCTCGCGGCAGTCGTTGCGCGACAGGCGGCGGAAATCGGACTTTGGTCATCCGGTCAGCCGTGCGCTGCTATTCGACATCTACGCACACGCCAAGGCGCTCGAGATTGAAAATAAGGTCACCTTCGCCGATGCTTTTACGAGTTCATATCGAGAAACCATGCGACGTCTGGATGATCGCGACGCGTTTACGGTCAGCCACTGGCTCGGCATGTCCCCGTTGGTCTATCGGGACGCGCTGCAACGGGCCTTCGATCAGTACCGAGCCAAGGACAGTATTGACGAATCCGAAGCCATCGACCTCATTTCGAAATACTTGGCATTTGATGCGCATCGAACCTTCGGCGCGTTGGTGGTGTTGTTGAATGCGGAAGACGATCATCGGCGCTACACAACCGATAGCGGCATCCTCATCCAAACGCATGGCGGCGGGAGCATTTCGATCGCCGTGATCCGACCGACGAGTGTCAAAACTCCCCTCCCGGCACTGCTCGAGTTCACCGTGCGCGATGCACCGAGCTATGCAAAGGAGTGCGCCGCGCATGGCTACGTGGGCGTTATCGCCTATACCGCCGCAAAGCGGAAAGCCGCCGCGGATATCGATCCCCTGGAATTCGCTGGCGCCGATGCGCGTGAAGTGATCGATTGGATTGCGAAACAGGACTGGAGCGACGGCCGCGTCGGCATGTATGGCGACGCTTACAGCGGCCATGCGCCGTGGGCGGCCGCTAAGCGCTTGCCCGAGGCGCTCAAGGCCATTGCGATCTCGGTATCTGTGGCGCCCGGCATCAATTTTCCCATGGAGGGCAGCATCTTTCAAAATTCCGCATACGGATGGTCGTTGCAGATGAGCGAAGCCGCTCGAGTGGATGAACCCGACTCCGCTGATGCGCCGGAGTGGCGGGCACTCAACGAGAAATGGTATCGGAGCGGCAGACCCTACCGGGATCTGGGCCGGCTGTACGGAAAGCACAACCCGGTCTTCATTCGCTGGCTGAATCATCCAAGCTATGACGCTTACTGGCAGAACTATTTGCCCTACCGAGAGCAATTTGCCCATCTCGACATCCCGGTGCTCACCATGACCGGCTACTACGCAACGAGCGAGCCGGGGGATTTGTATCTGTACTCGCAGCACCATCGATACAACCCGCACGCCAACCACACTCTGCTCATCGGACCCTATGATGAGAGCATGATGCGGGCCGGAGCCGCGGCGAGTCTGCGCAATTATCAAGTAGACCCGGCCGCGCTCGTCGATTTTCGCGAGCTACGCTATCAGTGGTTCGACCACATCTTTAAAGATGCCGCATTGCCGCCGTTATTGTCCAATAGCGTCAACTATGAGGTGATGGGAGCAAACGAATGGATGCACGCAGACTCGCTTGACGCGATGGCGGACGGTTCGCTCAGGTACTACCTGGACGCGGCGCTGTCCGGTGCAAATCACCGCTTAAGTTTGCATAAAAAGAGCAACGATGCGTTCGTGGCGCAGAGCATGAGCTACGTGGATCGAAAGGATGCAGCTTGGACGCCGCCCACGGATCTCATCAGCAGAAGCCTGGCGCCGCGTCACGGCACGATATTCGTGAGCGAGCCGCTACGCGAACTGAGCACGATCAGCGGCTTGTTTTCCGGCCGCGTGGATTTTGAGATCAACAAAATGGATGTGGACCTGAACATCACCCTATATGAACTGCTGCCGAGCGGCGACTACGTCCGGCTTTTCGGCCCGACTTACGAGGTGCGTGCAAGCTATGCGCAGGATCGCGAGCGTCGGCATCTTCTCAAGGCAGGCGAGCGCCAGAAGCTGGCATTCAAAAGCGAACGACTAACCAGCCGGCAGCTTCA